>JABABI010000380.1 GCA_014238335.1 Fuerstiella sp. | reverse complement strand
CGACCGGCACAACGTCGTCCGAGCCGCGACAGCGGTCACGGCCGGACTCTCCGCGATCGGCGGGAACCGTGAGCTCCCGGACGAAGAAGCGGTCTCCGACTATCTGAACGGCCGTCCGTGACGAATCGTCTCCTCGTCGCCGCGCTGGCCGGATGGGCTCTCGCCGGGACCGGAGTCCTCGTCGCTTCGTTCGGCGCGGACCTTCCTCGACATCCGTCCGTCCCGGAGACCGCTGCCGCTCCGATCCTCACGACCTCGTCGACCTCGTCGACCTCGACCTCGTCGACCTCGACCTCGACCTCGTCGACCTCGACCTCTCTCCCGCTCTCGACGTTCGATATCGACGTTCCGGATCTCTGTCTCCCCGGCGGTTACGCTCCCGGAGATCTCGTCTCCGGTCACCGGCTCCCGCTTTTCGTCACTGAGCTCGTCTGTAAGCTCTGGCCGGAGGACGCGCAACGATTCGCGATCGCGATGATCTCATGCGAGTCCGGGTTCGATCCGGCCGCGCGCCGACTAGGAGGAACGGACTCCGGTCTCGCTCAATTCATCGCGTCATCTTGGGACGGA
>JABABI010000037.1 GCA_014238335.1 Fuerstiella sp. | reverse complement strand
AAAACCCCCGCTGGTGGAATTGTCACCGTCGGTAACTTTGACGGTGTTCATCGCGGACACCAGTCCATGCTGTCGACTGTCCGTCAACGGGCGGACGAACGTTCGCTGCCGACAGTCGTTGTTACGTTCGACCCGCACCCGATCAATGTGCTGAAGCCCGAGGTCAATCTGCCGCGTCTGTCTTCGGTACACCAGCGGATACGATTGCTGCAAAGGTATGGAGCAGACGAAGTTGTCGTACTGCCAGTGACTGCTGGCCTGTTGAATATGCCCCCCGAACAATTCTTTTGTGCAATCGTCCGGGACCAGTTGCATGCTGTGGGAATGTTCGAGGGGCCTGATTTCCATTTTGGCAGGGACCGTACAGGTGACACTGAGGTGCTGCGGGGACTCTGCAACGAAAACGGAATTGAGCTGACAGTCATTTCCCCGATTCTTACGGATCAGGACATGATCTCTTCGACCATGATTCGTCGTCTGATTTCCAAAGGAAAGCTGACGGACGCCGTCGAACTTCTGGGACATCCGTATTCACTTTTCGGTAACGTCGTAAAGGGGGCCGGCCGAGGACAGGACCTTGGCTTTCCCACGGCAAATGTTGCCGGGGTTGAAGTCATGTTACCGGCGGACGGTGTCTACGCCGGCGTGACGAAAATTGCTGGTGCGTCGTACCGCGTTGCTGTCAGTATCGGCCCGAACCCTACGTTTTCAGATCAATCACACAAGGTCGAGTGTCATGTTCTGGATTTCTCAGGGAATCTGTATGAAGAAGCGTTCACTGTCGACCTGTTGGCTGAAATCAGAAATCTTCATCCATTCAAAGACGCAGAAACACTGAAGACACAAATCGCAGCAGACGTCACGCGGTGCCGCAATATCATTGCACTTCAATGAATTTGGCGGCGGTGACGGCATAGTCCAGCCATCGAATACCGCTTGCGCACTGCGTTGATTGATCGCGCGCCAATCAACTTGTTTTCGGACGATACGTTCGGACCGGGCAACTCAACTGCATGCGTCCTGTCGCAGCCAGCCGACAAGGTCGCCAACAAACTGATCCCGCACGGATTCAAATTCCAGAGTGTGCTGAGCGCCGGGGTAGCACACCGTTGTCACTTCTCTGGTGGAGAACGAATCAACCAGAAGTTTCGTCTTTGAATTGTCAATAATTCGATCCTCACCAGCCAGCACCAACAGCGTCGGATGGTGTATTCGATCTGCGTGTCGATCAACGATTCGGTCCAGATCACGACCGGAATTCAGAAATCCACTGGTCACATATCGCGAAACCAGAGGATCGTTGTTGATGAATTCGTGACGTTCGGCATCTGCCGTGATCAACCGTGGATCTTCCAACGGAACCGTTACGGGATGGTGCCGTATGTCATGATGTCGGGCAAACTTCAACTGCAGCAACTGCCACCGTGTAGGTCGTATTTGAGGTGCCAGACCGGGATAGAGCAACACCAGACGATCCATGCAATCGGGCGACGTGCATGCCAGAGCGGCCGCAATTTTTCCGCCCCAACTAAGGCCCAGCAGCGATAACGGAACACCAGGATGCTCCCGGCGTGCAAGCCGCACAAGCTGTCGAACGTCCTGCAACAGCCGTTCGCCGTGATCTGCGTGCCCACGGCGAAACCCATTCAGGCCCGCACCGCGCCGGTCCGCAAAATACACGTCAAATCCAGCCTTTGCCAATCGCTGCGAAGAATATTCGTACCAGCCGGAGTGGCTTTGAATCCCATGCAGAGCCAACACGACGCCCCGTACCTCCCCCGCTGCCGGCCAGTGCCTGAAGTGCAGCCGGAACCCGTCAGACGTTCGATAAGTGCGGACTGTCGAAGAGCTCATGACAAAGATTAAACAGGAAATTGTCCATCAACGGTTCGTACATCGTTCATGATCTGCTCCGGGCGACTTTGCCAAACCCGCCACGCCATCGACAGATCGAAAGGTCAGTTCGGGACAGAACAGGACTGCAGATTCAAATTTCCGAATGGTTCACGAGATATAGGTTTCTGAGGCGAACGGATGCCTGGTTTTCTTCCCCCGGTCGAGAGTCTCTGCATCTGCCTCTTCGTGGTCCAGGCATTCCACTCCCAGAATCTCTGCCAAATTCTGTTCGATAGTCTCGCAGATTCGGTCAAGAGGCAGATGGTCAAGGCGCCGAGGATCGAACGGATTCTGAAGTTCCATTCCGATGCGATCAAGCGACAACAAGGGATAGGAAACCAGCATTACAAATGTGGGCACCAGAAAGACGCTGGTCGAAAACTGCATGCCCACCACCGTCGTGGCAAATTCTTCATATTGAAACTGACGCAAAAGCGCAAACGGCAGAGACACGAGAAACATGAAAATGAAACGTTTCACCTGAATGGCTGAAGATCGTGCCAGGGGAGTGGTTCTGATGCGTTCACACCCGCCAACATGGTCCAGCAGCATCCTTCGATTTTCTTCCATGCAGTGAAAGGCGTTGGGATGCAGACCTATGTCAACAGCGTCCTTCAGCATCCGGGACAATTCGACGAAAATGACTCCCGGGCCATGCCTGGCGGCGATGACGCGGTTTGCCTCACCGCCAATCAGCCGCACCAGCTCCGGTGATTCCGATCGCCCACGCAGATTGTTTCGAATGGCGTATGGCAACAGGGCGGTCAGCCGAATGAATCTGCGCTGCCATGTTGCATCGTCCGGAACATAGCTGACGGCTTGAGTTCCCAGAGCCCGGGATTGGTTAACGATACCGCCCCACAGCTTCCGAGCCTCCCACCAGCGGTCGTAACCGGAACTGGTTCGCAGAACCAGTAGCAACCCCAACACAGCACCCACAGCTTCAAACGGTCCGACGGGAATCGATAGGCTGACACCCCAGTTGTGCATCGCCACGTGCTGAGCCAGCACGATGACAAGCGCAATTATGCCAAAGCTGAAGATGTCGGGCAGAACGCGGGGAGTGACCGAACCGCGCACCAGAAGCGCGCCAGCCCAGAACGAGTACTTCAGCTTCGGTTCGGAATCCTGTGCCACTTCGTCACTTATCTGAGACATATACTGTGCGTCCATGCCAAGAGAAGACTGTGTTGCACGCAGTCTAGGGGATCGAACAGCCGACGTCTCGTAACGCGAAAGCGGCATCTGCCGATTGAGCGAATATCGTGACGTCGCCGGCAAGTCAGATGTGGACGCGTATGACTGCAAAGTAAACGATGACGATAACCGCTATTACTAAGGAAGCCCGTGGTACTTCCGCTGTTCGACCGCAGGCGATTTTGAGCAGGGGCCAGACAATCAGTCCAAGTGCCATGCCGTCTGCGATGGAGAAGAAGATCGGTATCGCCAGAATAAGCAGAAACGCGGGAATTGCCTCCGTTTCGTCCGGCCAGTCAATCGACCGCACCGCGCGAAACATCATCGCCCCGACAACCACCAGCGCGGGCGCCGTGACAGGCGCATACTTTCCCAGAGAAACGATCAACGGGCTAAATCCGATCGCCAGGACAAAAAGAATTGCTGTCGTAAAGGCTGTCAGACCTGTCCGTCCCCCCTGCTCAACGCCTGCCACGCTTTCGATGTAACTGGTGACAGTGCTGGTTCCCACGCAGGCCCCGGCGACGGTGCCTACCGAGTCAGCCAGCATTGCCTCTCGCATCCGCGGCACCCGACCGTCCTTCATCAGTCCCGCCTGCTGCGAAACTCCGATCAGAGTACCGGTTGTGTCAAAGATGTCCATGAACAGAAATACGGCGACATATGACAGGCCGCTAAACGTGAACGCAGCACGAAAATCAAGCTGCAGCGCAGCACGCTGAGTGAATTCAGGCCAGCCAAAGACACGATCAATACTAATCTGACCGCAGCCCCACGCTGTAATCGCTGCGACTGAAATGCCGATCAACATGCTGCCGGGCACGCGCCGCATCTTCAACACCAGAATCGTGGTAAAGCCAGTCCAGAAAACCGCCGAGTCCACACTCAACAGCTCTTTTACGTTCAAGGCCACCAGACCTGGTGCAGCGATGACGATGTTTGCGTTCTGCAAACCGATGAACGCAATAAACAGGCCAATGCCCACAACGATCGCGCTGCGCATGCTGGGACTCATCACGTCAAGAACAACATCACGAATGCCCAGGACTGTCAGCCCAACAAAAAGGACTCCTGACACGAACACGATTCCCAGCGCTGCCTGCCAGGGTTCGCCGGGAAACTGCCCCGCCCCCATCGCCATAATGACAGAGACAAAGAAGAAATTCTGTCCCATGCCGGGCGCCAGGGCCACGGGCAATCCGGCGTACAAACCCATCGCAGCCGTTGCCAGAGCGCTGGCCACACACGTCGCCAGCAGTACAGCGCCAGGCTCCAGCCCCGTGGGGTTGCCGGAAAAATCCTGAGACAGAACATTGGGCTGAACGACAAGGATGTAGGACATCGTCAGGAACGTTGTCGTTCCCGCCAGAATTTCTCGCGGAATGGTCGTATCGTGGTCGCTTAAGCGAAATATACGTTCAATCATCGGAGAATCATGAATCAGTCAGTCAATATGTGCAACGCTGCATTGCTCGATCAGCAGTTCAGGCCCGCGATCAGCTACATCGTGGACGCAGTCGCCCCTCTGATGAGGGCACACGAGTCAGCTCAGTTTGCTGATTTTCCACTCATGACTGGTCCAGCACACATAAACGGCAGGACCCGTGCAACACTGTCCGATTCTCTGAACGAATCTGCTGAGTGTCTCCGAGGGATCTTACTTTCATCCCTGATGCCGCCACAGTGCGGAATTCCGAGCTATGTTCACGGTGTCACTGCCTGGTCAACTGCGAACTGACTGCCAGCTCTGCCATAGACCACTCACTTTCAAACACATCGGGACAAGAATCCGGAAAACTGCGTCGGACTCTGTTTGCAGTTGTCGTCGGATTTCTGTTGGCGCTGGGGGGGGTATAGGGTCTTCGCAGTTGCAGTTCTACCGCGCATGAACGCTGATTTTCGAGAGTTCTGCGATCAGGCGATAGCGCAAACGCAGGGGCGGATTCTGAATCGAATTGAGCGGCAGGAGTGTGAGGAGTATCTTGAGAAACATGCCGAAGAAGATGGCTCGATAACCGAACGAAGATTGGCATGGCAGCAGACTATTGTGGCGCTGTCGCTTCCGGTGCGTGTAAATGCGGCAACCGTCGACCTGAAAGGCCTCATACCTTCATCCGCTGTCACCCGAGATGATGCGGACCACTGGTCATTCGCGGCTCTGAACAGACCAAATGAACCCAATATCAGCGACACGTCGTGGCCCAGGAACGCCATCGCTCGGTTCGTGCTCTCTGCTCTGAAATCAGCCGGCCTGAAACCGACTGCTCCGGCGACAGCGCCTAATCTGTGCCGGCGACTTTGCTTCGACATGCATGGCCTCCCGCCTGACGATTCTCAATGGCGTTTCGCGCCACGAGTTGGCAACAACAGTGACTACGATGCTTTCATCCGGCAGTCGATGGCGCATCCTGTCTTTGGAGAACGATGGGCGCGGGACTGGCTGGATGTTTCTCGCTATTCCGACAGCAATGGTTATGAAGAGGATGAAATCCGGGAACACGCATATCCCTATCGTGACTTCGTCACATGGGCGATGAACAATGATTGACCCTACGACGACTTCGTTCGATGGCAGATTGCAGGTGATGAGCTGAAACCGTCTCATCCGATGACAGTCGCCGCCACGGGATTTTGCACGGCTGGATCGTACAACACATTCATGCCGCAACCGGAAGAGCGGTCGGGCGAACTCGACGACATCGTTGGTACGCTCTTCAGCACGACTCTGGGACTGTCCGTCCGCTGCGCGCGGTGCCATGACCACGTGTACGATGCGGTCCCTTCTCGCGACTACTACGGCCTGATCGCTGTTTTTTCCAGCACAAAGCGACGCCAGGTTTTTTTGGTGTCGGATCAGGGAGCCGCGTATCGCAAATTCTACGATCCTGTGAAAGCCCTGCAGGATGAAGGAAGACATCTGTCGCGCCAGCGTGCAGGAAGGCCGCATCGGACCTGCTGCGCGAGAAGATTTCACGTTGAATGAGATCGCCGCAGCCCCGATTTCAACCAGCCTTTCTGTCGGCGCCCAAGGATCGTCGCATTGGGGTCAAAGACTATTCCTTCCAGTGGTTTCAGGCCTCTGCCGTTCGGCTGTTTCGTCCGATACTGCCGCGTATCGAGTACAAATAAATTGAACAGCCAGCCAACACTCGTATGGTGAAACAGCTACAAATCAGGACCTCGTGGAATAGCTCGGCGGCAACGGCATATGCTCGTAGTATGCCTGATAGGCGTTGGCACGGCAGCGAAGGAATCCTTCTGCCGCAACCTCCAGCTGTTCCGAATTGTGGTCCACGTCGTCGTTGTCGAATTCGTGATCGTTCCGCGTCATCGGCCATGAGAATGCCGCATGGACGGCTTGCAGGTCTTCTGCGAGCCGCTCGATCAAAGGGGCACAGTGCCTGCTCGTCTTCGCTCCTGGGCCGGGGCTGCCCGGGCTCTGATCGCCTGCCGCAACGGGGATGCAAAAATTTAGCCAGTACTTACACTCAGCAGCTATTCACGAGGCAGCCCACTCCTGCGGCACGCGCGCTTACTTATTCGATCATAGCCCTGGAAAGGCCTGGGCGACGAGACGTCGACAGCGCTCGCGAAGCTCTGGGCCACGCGACCAGTATGATCAGTCAGAATCTCTCGGCCGCCAGGGTCGGCCAGCTTCACGACTGGTTGATTCCGCAGCTCCTCTCCCGCGAGGCTCGGCAGCTGCTGGACGGTGACAATGAAACTGACAAAATCGACAAGACAGAGGACAAATGGAGCCAAAATAATGTTCGAGCAACGTTCGCCTGGTTTGCTGACAGGCGCAGCGCTCTGCATTTTCCCGTGGCGGGTGTGTCCACTCCCGCCGGCGCTGCGCTGGCGGATCGTCCCAATATTGTCTCGTATGATCAGGGATATGGTGACGCCAGTTGTTACTGGCAGACAGACCTGAAGACACCCGTCGTGGAACGATCGCCCGGACAGGCGTACGCTTCACACAGTCCCGGGCGCCAGGCCGGCGATAATCTGCACTGCCCTCCCGACATTACAGGGAAGTTCTCTTCCTCCGGGACATGGGGCGCGTTTCCTGCCAAAGATGAATCACGCCAGTGAATTAATCATGGACGGTCACAGTTCGCCCGTCATACTGGTGTCCACCATTCCATTCACTGCTGGAAGAACCACCCATGTCAAAGCTGTTGCATGCCGCGTCCGTTGTCACTGTTCTGACTGTCTGTACTGTCGCAGCTATCACCAGCGCTGCTGAGCCCGGGCAAAAACGTCCCAACGTGCTGTTCATTATTGTTGATGATCAGTCGCCGTTCGATCTGAGGTTATACAACTCCGATTCGAAACTCGACACGCCCAATATTGACCGGCTGGCGGCGGAAGGCATGACGCTGGACGGGGCTTACCACATGGGATCGTTCAGCGGGGCCGTCTGTACTCCGTCACGTCACATGGTGATGACCGGACGCACCGTCTGGCATCTGCCGATTGGCCCAGGAGCGAAGACGTGTCCGCCGAACTATGAGCAGTATTCGATGGCCGCCGTCTTCAATGCTGCCGGCTACGACACCATGCGAACATGCAAGAAGGGCAACAGTTACGCCGCAGCCAACAGCCAGTTCACCGTTGTCAAAGATGCCACTAAGCGAGGGGGCACTGCAGAAACCGGCAGTAAGTGGCACGGCAAACAGGTACTGGAATATCTGGACCACCGCGAGAGCAGTAATGACGAAGATCCGTTTTTGATCTACTTTGGATTCTCACATCCTCACGACACGCGAGACGGCACGCCGGAACTGCTGGCCAAATACGGAGCCGTCAATCATACAGACAAAAAGAAACTTCCGGCTGCAAATCCAATGCAGCCGGGTCTACCCGTTAACTACCTTGGCAAACACCCGTTTCATCACGGGCATCCCGGACTCCGAGACGAAGTATCGGTGAGTGGTGTCTGGGACAAACGAGATCCGCAGACCATTCAGAACGAACTGGGACGAGAATTCGCCTGCAACGAAAACATCGATATTCAAATCGGAAGGGTACTGAAGAAGCTCGAACAAATGGGAGAGCTCGACAACACATACATCGTTTACACCGCTGACCACGGCATGGCGATCGGCCGTCACGGTCTACAGGGAAAACAGAATCTGTATCAACACACCTGGCGAGTTCCCTACATCGTGAAGGGCCCCGGCGTCGCAGCCGGAACTCGATCCACGGGCAACGTCTATCTGCTGGATTCACTAGCCACCATCTGCGACCTGACCGGTGTAGAAGTTCCCGAGACCACGGAAGGAACAAGTTTCAAACCCGTTCTGCAGAACCAGAAAAACACCGTCCGGGACGTATTATTTGGCGTTTACAACGGCGGCACGAAGCCGGGCATGCGGTGCGTTAAACAGGGTGACTGGAAACTGATCAAGTACGATGTCATGGATGGCAAAGTGCAGGAAACGCAGCTGTTCAATCTGGCCGACAACCCGCATGAATTCATTGCTGAACACGGTAAGGGCAACGCAAAGCTGACAGATCTGGCTGAAGACCCCGCCTACAAGAACAAGCTGGCCGAAATGGAAGACCTGCTACTGGCTGAAATGCGCCGGCTGGACGATCCTTATCGTCTCTGGAATCAGCCGGACGATGGTCTGGAACCGCCCGTCATTCAGAAACGCAAACGTAAGAAGAAAAAGGCGACGACAAAGTAACGGCGAAGCGACAGGAAACCGTACCGCTCGCCAGACGATGCCTCTCAGCAAGTCAGGCAACGGTAAAGTCCACGCCGAAACTCCAGAATCCGGCATTCGGATTGGTATCGCTGAGTGCTTTGACCCAGAATCGGTATTGACCTGCGGCCAGCGGGCCAGCGGGCGTGTAGCTTGCAGAGACAAGAAAATCTTCTCTGATGACCTGCGAAGTGTCTGTCGTCAGATTATCGATCTGCAGAATGTAACGATCGGCCGCCAGCACTTCCGTCCAGTTGAAAACTGGTGTCGTACCGGTTGTCGCAGACGGCGACCGTCCGACCGCCCGTCCGGACGTATCAATCGTCGCAGCGTCACTCCATGAGCCGGCGTTGCCGCCCTCGTCGATGGAGCGAACCCACCACCGCCACACTTCACCACCGAGATCGGGGGTTTGCCACGATGTGGCAGTCAGTCCCGTTTGCTCGACCGCTCGCGTACCATTGAAAAGATACACATCATATGAAACGGCGCCCGCCGCCCCCTGCCACGACAGCGTGGGTTTCGGACTGAGTGAAATCAGTTGCGACTGCGCTGGTGTCGCAGTCACGTCTGAAGCGGCAGGCGTCACACGGAACGTACTGCTTGCACTCCAGCGTCCGAAGTTCCCGGATGCGTCTCTTGCTCGTACCCACCAGACATATTCCCCTGCTGGCAGGATCGGCGGTTCGAAAGTGGCGGCCGGAATGTCAGACGTACGAAGAATGTGTGCGGCGACGTCAGTGCGATTCAGAAACACTTCGTAGGATTCTGCGCCCTCGACACCGCTCCACGTGAACGCTGGAGAAGCATCTGTCAGGTTTGCCACCGGCGCCAGTGCTGTCGGTCGCCCGCCGATGTATGTCTCTCCCCGTTCACTCCATAAGCCGGCTCGTCCATCATCAGTAAACGGTCGCACCCACCATAAGTAACTCCCTTCCTGCAGATCCTCGCCAGACGTAAACGTTCCGCTCGTGAGTCCGCTTTGATTGACAACACCACCGCCCGGGGTACGCACAAAAAGCTGGTAGCCTGCAGCGCCTGCTGGTTCTGTCCAGGTGAATGCGGGACGTCTTTCGAAAGTAGGCGCGACTGGCGCAAGCAATGTTGAGCCAATGTAGTACTCGACCGCTGACGACCACGCCGATGCAAAGCCGTCAGCGGAAAACGCTCGTACCCAGATACGGTGGAGGCCAAAATTCAACGCAACAGGCGGAGTGTACGACGATTCCGTCAGGCTCTGTTCGTCAAACAATCGATGCTGCCGGGTTGTCACGTTCGAGATATGAATTTCGTAGGAGACCGCGCCGGCAACGGAAGACCAGCGTATTGTCGGCGTCGTGATGCTCGCAAAAAACGGCAGCGGATCGATCACGGCGGGAAGACTGATGTGAAACGAAGAAGCCACCCAGGAAGACGTGACACCACCTCCATAGACCGTTCGCACCCAGTACTGATAGCGTCCAATGACCAGATCGATATCCGGCGTATACGTGGTATCGGGCACGATCGTATCCAGAACGGGCGCGTCGGCATGCCCCGCTGGAGTCACCCAGATTTCATAGGCATGGGCTCCGCCGACGCTCGTCCATTCGAAGACCGGCCGCGGGCTGCTAATGAGCCCGGACGGTCCGGCCAGTTCCGGAGCCGTAAGTTGACCATTCTGTCCAACGTCGTTGTCGAACACACGGACCGTCAAATCATCGATGATCGTGTCTATGCTGTAATCATCACCTGCCGCAGAACTCGTGACGGAATGAGTAATGGTGGCGGTGCGCCAACCTTCTGCTCGATCATCATCTGCTGCTCGAACGGTAATCGTCTGCCGAGTCTTATTCATGAATGTCAGCACCAGCAATGAACCAAAGTCCGTGCCGTTATTACTGACCTGCACGTCTGCCGGTGCATTCACCTGAACCGTGACGGCCCGTGACGGCGAAGTATCAAGTCCGATTTCATACGTATCTGCGGCTCCGCTTTCAGATACATCCGTTCCGCTTCCGGACTGAATAATGGACACGCCCACCAAAGGTGTTGGCCGAACAGCGACAGGAAACCTGGCAACCGGTAGATCTGCATTCGGCGTCAGCGTCAGTTCACCAAACAGCCATTGTTTATTCGCTGTATCTACATCGGCCGTCAGTGTGAAGTCTGTGGTTGCTCCGGCACCGATCGAGATTAATGCGTCGCTTAGGCTCAGGGTCAGGCCGCCGTCAGCCACAAAAGATGGTGTCCACGCAATTGTTGATGGCTGAGTGCTGGTGAGAGATCGCGTCCAGGACGTTGAACTGTCAACGTTGCTGTCCACAAAACTCGCCAGGTTCAATTCAGCGGGATTCCCTCCGCGCGAAGGATCCGCCGCGTCGAAGTTGTCCGTCGTCTCATCAAGCACAAGACCTGCCGTGGCCGCAAGGGACACATTCGCCAGGCCCGAACCGACGTCGAATGGATCAGCATCCGCCAGGCTGGCATCTTTGGCGACTTCTGAACTACTGGTTGCTGTGGTTTGCAAGGCCGACTGAATCGCGGCCGGGGTCCAGTCCGGATGCAGTGCAATAAGTAGCGCCGCTGCGCCCGCGATATGGGGAGCTGCCGCTGACGTTCCGCTGAAGTACTGCCAGCTGTCGTCGCCGGACGTCGCCACAGGTGCCAGCACCAGCTCCGATCCGCCAGGAGCAGCGATAACCGGCGCCAGCGTGTCTGCCTGAAGATTCCGGCCGCGGGAACTGAATCCTGACGTCACAGTAACATCGGCTGTACGTTCCGCGTTGATCTGAATTGTGGCAGCAGGATTCTCACGAAGCCATGTTCGCAGCGAGGTTCCGTCTTCCTGAGAAACCAAAACGGAAGGTATGGGAACACCGTCTACCCCGGCCATGGTGACACCTGAGCCTGGGACATTGTTGATGATCACCACAGCCTTCGCACCTGCGTCCCAGGCGTTTCGCACCTTTGTCTCGAACAGCGATACGCCTCGATCAATTAACGCAATGCTGCCCGCAAAGACACCAGGCGGATACGCGGACGAACCGAGGGGATCGCCGGGCGAAACATCTGCTGCGTGAATGACGAAATCTGAGCTCACGGTTTCTGAGATCGTGACATTCTCGCCGGGCGTCGCTGCAATTCGTGCAAGGTTCTCCGGTACGTTGGTGCCGACAACACTCACGAAAGTTCCGGACACATCGTCTATGCCGACGGACGCAACAGACGTAACCCACGGCGCATCTGCCGGGGAGCTGAGAGTCGCTGCGCCGGGCCCTTCATTGCCGGCAGAAACAGCGACGAAGATTCCGGCCGCGTGAGCATTCAGCAGGGCGGATGCCATCACGGCGTCCCACGGTGCTTCTGTGCTGCCACCAATCGACAGATTGATTACATCAACGCCGTCAGCAATCGCCTGGTCAACGGCCGCCAGAATAGCCGAGTTCGAACAGTCATTAAGCGTCGTGCAAACGTCATAGGAAATTAGATTCGCGTGAGGGGCAACTCCCGAAATATCCGTCGTTTGTTTCGTTCCGGGCACGCCGACCGTTATGAAATTTCCTGCTGCTATGCCCGCGACACTCGCACCGTGATCAGCGTCGCCTGAAGAATCGATTGCGTCACTCGTGTAATTCCACGCCCCCACAATTTTGTCATTGAACGGCAGCGACGCATTGTAGTCCGGATGTGACGGATCGCCGACGCCGAGGTAGACGCCATCTCCGAATGGATTCACATGCACATAGCCATCGTTCGGTCCGACTTCGGCAAACGACGCATTGTCGAAGTCCATGCCTGAATCGATAATGCCGATCAAGACACCTTCGCCAAACGTCCCGGGACCACCACCGATCGCCGAACCGTTCCACACACCAGGGGCGCCGGTGAACTCGGCACTGTTTCCCTGCAATTCAGAAGATGCGTCCGCCAGCACGATCGATATGGTCGGCATTTCAGAAATCTGTTGAGCCTGCCGATCTGTCAGCAATAACGCTACTCCGTTGAGCGCGTTTGTGTATTCGAACTTCACATCGATCGATTCTTCAAATTCACGTTCCAGTTCTGCAACGAAGGCAGAATACCGTTCGGCAACCAAAGCAGGATCAGTCGACAACAACTCTGATTCGGATTCGTCAAACAGGACAAGATGAGTTGCGTACTCGCTGTCTGCGTAAGCGAACGTGACCAGCGTTTCTGATGTGGTCACCGACAAAAGAATTCGTGTTTCCAGGGGCTGACTTTCCGACCAGCCGGATGAAACTTTTCGCCATCGGCGCAAAGAGGTCCTTCGTCCCGAAATACGACGAAACGTGGACTTGAACAATTTAGAGAACAAAGAAGTCGTCATTCACCTTGTTCACTGAACAATGCAACGGTGCTTGAAAACGTTGTCGCGACATAAATTCAGTCGTGACCTGACACTCATACCCTGTTTCCATGGGTGAAATCAGGACGGCTGAATCGCTGTCACACAACATTCGAACGCAGATTCCAGCGCCCAGTGCCGGAATTATGCATAGTTGTAACGCAATGACAGGTACGTCCTGGTTCGGAAATCGCCGATTTTTTTCGGACCGCAGGCAACCGGTGCGAAATTTCGGGCGAAAGTGCTGTTTTGTGCGAGAGGACCACCGTCGCGAGCCATTCCGGCGAATTCACCGGTTGAGCGACCGGTGGAAGCGGATCAATCTGTTCAGAGTGATTTGAAGAAGTCGCCCTCACAGACACGATCTGTGAGCTGATCCGTGGCCGTCGGTACTACGTTTTCAGAAATCCGACCGTCGAAGTGAACAATCGTTCTTTCGCTGAGTTCGTCTCACTGGGCAAACTCAGTTCGACAAGGTTCGCGTTGCAGAATGTTTAGCCCAGAGTGTGGACGTGAAAATCGGTAAATCGTCCCGGTCAGGGGGAAGGATTCCAAGAACGAATTTTCCAGGAGTCGTGCATTTAGGGCAACTCGGGCGCTGTGATTCTCAAACGGATGTCAGCAGATGACCGAATGCTTCATCAGCGAAACCTTCTTCCGCAGTGGAACCACCGGCCTCTTTCACCAGCTGACTCAGACGTTTCACGCGTCGGAGCTTCCCCTGATTGATTTCGTTCTCCGATGTCCCCAGCACTTCGGCGAGTTCTCGATTGCGGCGACCGGCGTAAGACAGACCCTCAGCGATCTTGAGATTTCGGAATTTTTTTCGCCAGCATGCAGTCTTGAGGCGAACTCCCGCACAGCGGCGGCAAGACCCTGCTCATTGCTGTCGCGAGCTTCGTTGTAGCGAGCGTACCAGCTGGCATGCATATCCTGTGCGACCGCCTGTTGCAGACGATCCGGTGCACTGTCCGCCGACGCTGATGCGTTGAAGCCGCAGGCCGGGACTTCTTTGTTCCTGCCCTGTCGGCGGTAGTGGTCAACGATACGGCAACACGAATTCGGAAACAGGAACGACTCCAGTTCGCACTCCCAGCGGTAATCGGCCATGCCTTTCAGAAACGCAACAAATGTCTCCTGAACAAACGTTTCAGCAGTGACGACCTGGCCACCTGTGCCGCAGACTGACGTTCGTCGCCCCACGCGCGACGTTGCAACCGGAATCGCAGAGCGAAAATCCCCACGAAACCCGCGACAGCTCTAATCGCAATGAGTCCGCCATCGTCGTTGCCACTAACCAGCAAGCTGACGATGATCGAAACAGCAGCTCCGACGATCAGCTCCATCACCATGGCTGTCTTGTCGTACAGCAGTCGAGGCTTCTTCGATTCCGACGATCGTTCGAACACCGAAGCATCCGCTGAGGCGCGTTGCGCAGGAGCTACCAACTGTACGGTGATTGCAGCGGCCATCGCCAATGCACCGGCGACCGGCGTTCAATCTGTGTAATCGGACATCATTAAGTACGACAGCACAGCCACCGCGACGTGGGTGGTCTCGGGTAGGGCAGGAGAGCAGCAGCCGGGATCTGAGTCGACGACGAGCGACCACGGCTGCCCCAAGACCGTAACCGTCCCAACGGGTTGCGACGCCAGCAGCCGACCTGCACATTCGTGGTCGCGGGAACCAACGCCGACTCCAGCAAGCACCTTTCGCCGCGGGCCATCCGAGCGAATTCCGCTCTAATGGCGAAAATGTCGTCGGCCGGTGAAGATCATCGCCATGCCGTGCTCGTTGCAGGCCGCAGTGACTTCTTCGTCGTTGCGAGATCCACCCGGCTGAATCACAGCTTTAATGCATGCCTTAGCCGCTTCGTCAATGCCGTCGCGGAACGGAAAGAAGGCGTCACTCGCAACGACACCGCCGGCGCTGCGGTCTCCGGATTTCATCCCGGCGATAAAGGAACTGTCCAGACGACTCATCTGTCCCGCGCCCGCACCCAGCAACATGCCTCCTTTGGCAAAGACAATCGCATTCGATTTCACGTGCCGGCAGACTTTCCATGCAAATCGAAGGTCCGCCAGTTCTTCTTCGGTAGGCTGGCGATCGGTGACCACTTTCCAATCATCCTCAGTCTGAGGCAAGTCGTCTCGGTCCTGAATCAGCAGTCCGCCGGACACCCGACGATACTCCGCGGCACCTTTCCCGTCGTCTGAAAACTCAGCCTCCATTAACCGAACGTTCTTCTTCCATTTCGGCTTGGTTGTGAGTAGTTCAAATGCGGCCGCGTCGTACCCCGGCGCGATAACGGCTTCAATAAATCGGCCTGGTTCACACAGCCGCTCCGCAGTCGCCACGTCCACCGTTCGATTCAGGCCAATGATCGACCCGAACGCGCTGACCGGATCACCCGCATGAGCGTTCTCGAACGCGTCGGCCAGAGATTCCGCGACAGCACACCCGCAGGGATTACTGTGCTTGATTACACAGGCCGCTGGCTGATCGAACTCCGTCACAATGGACTTGGCCGAATCAAGGTCCATCAGATTGTTGTATGACAGTTCTTTCCCGTTCCGCTTTGTTGCTCGGGCGAGCGATGTGGCCGGAGCATCGTCTTCTACGTAGAACGCTGCTTTCTGATGGGGGTTCTCGCCATAGCGCAACGACTCCTGCAATCGAAACGACAACGTCAATTGTTGCCCCCACGTCGAGCTGTCTTCATCTTCTTTCGACGTTATTTCGGCCATATAGTCGGCAATCCCGCGATCGTAAGTCGCGGTCATTTCAAACGCTGCGGCTGCAAGTTTACGACGGAAGGCGTCATCCATGCTGCCCTCAGTAACTTTCCGCAGCACATCGTCGTATTGCTGCGGCGACGTTACGATGGCAACGTGAGCATGATTCTTGGCGGCTGACCGCACCATCGACGGACCGCCGATATCAATCTGTTCAATCGCCTGCGGAATGGAAACGTCTGGTTTGGCAATCGTTTCCTGAAATGGATACAGATTGCAGACGACCAGCTGAAACGGAACGATCCCGTGTTCGGCAATGGCCGCAGCGTCCGACTCCAGAGTCGGACGCCCCAGAATCGCACCATGAACTTTGGGATGCAGCGTCTTGACCCGGCCGTCCATGATTTCAGGGAATTCGGTGTAAGTCGTCACGTCAATGACCGGAATACCGGTTTCCTCCAGAAACCGGCGGGTCCCCCCCGTGGAAAGGATCTCAAAACCAAGGTCCACCAGCCCCTTAACAAAAGTATCGAGGCCCTGTTTATTGCTGACGCTGACGAGAGCTCGCTGAGCCATCGGTGGTGTATCCTGTAGTTGAATCTGATGAGTTGACAGCGTATTAAGCTGATTCATGGCTGCGAAAAACGTTTCCCAGCCTGGTCTGTATGCTTTCCACGAGCCCGAACGAGCCACGTGTTTGCGTAAACTGCTGTAGTAAACTACCGCCGTTCATCACGAACGTTCTGCAACACAGTGTAGAATAGTGCCCCTCGCCTCGTGAACCGTTCGGACTCGTGAGCGAGTCGGTTTCTCACGCTCGAACACGTCTTTCGCAGGCATGAATCGGCGTAGACAGCAGGGTGTGTGCTTGCACGCACCCGTGTCGGGAATCAGACATTCCTGCTGTTATCATATCTACGCATTCGCACACAGCTACGCCTTCAGATACCACCAGGATCGCAAAAGGAAAACACAGTGCATTGAGCCGTGCCGGAATGACGACTTCAATCGGCCGCGCAACATGGTGCGTGCAAGCACGCACCCTACTCGACTGATTCCCGCAGCCAGCTCGCACCGAACGCAGGGTCTTCTGACCTCGCCCTCCCGTCACCCCAGCAGCGACTGAAGGACGTTACCATGCACATCCGTCAGTCGGTGGTGTCGGCCCTGGTATTTGAACGTCAGCCCGCTATGGTCAATTCCCAGACAATGCAGAATGGTGGCATTCAGGTCATGCACATGGACCGGGTCACGAACAACGTTGTAGCTGAACTCGTCAGTCTCGCCGAACGTAATACCGGCATTGATCCCGCCGCCCGCCATCCAGATCGAAAATGCTCTGGGATGGTGGTCTCGGCCGTAATCATTTGCCGTCAGCTTTCCCTGACAATAAACCGTGCGCCCGAATTCTCCACCCCAGACCACCAACGTATCCTTCAGCAGGCCACGTTGCTTCAGGTCCTGCACCAGAGCAGCCGACGCTCTGTCCGTGTCCTTGCACTGCACCGCGATCTTGTTCGGCAGATCAGTGTGCTGATCCCAACCGCGGTGAAACAGCTGCACAAACCGCACGTCTCGTTCCGCCAGACGCCGCGCCAGCAGGCAGTTAAAGGCAAAGGTCCCGGGTTTCTTCGCGTCTTCGCCATACAAATCAAAGGTATGCTGAGGTTCGTCTGAGATATCCGTCAGCTCCGGCACCGAGGTCTGCATTCGGAACGCCATTTCGTACTGAGCAATCCGAGTTGTGATTTCCGGGTCGCCCACCTTCTGTCGTTTGAGTTCGTTCAACTCAGCCAGATCGTCCAGAAAACCGCGGCGCATTGCAGCGTCGACACCGGGAGGGTTGGACAGAAACAGAACCGGGTCGCCGACAGAACGAAATTTGACACCCGCGTATCGAGTCGGCAGGAAACCACTGCCCCACAGCCGATCGTACAACGGTTGCCCGCCAGCGCCGGAAACCATGGCCACAAACGTGGGCAGATCTTTGTTTTCGCTGCCCAGCCCGTACGACAGCCATGACCCCATGCACGGACGTCCCGCCAGCTGTGCACCCGTCTGGATAAACGTAATGGCGGGATCATGATTAATTGCTTCGGTGTGCATGGACTTGACGAAGCACAATTCGTCCGCAATCTCTGCTGTGTGCGGCAACAGGTCACTTACCCAGGCGCCGCTTTGACCGCGTCGCTGAAAACGAAAAGTGGACGGAGCGACTGGAAAAGACGGCTGGTCCTTTGTCATACCGGTCAGCCGCTGCCCCTGACGTATGGAATTCGGCAGCTCTGAAGCTCGCAGGTCGGCAAGGTTAGGTTTGTGATCGAACAGATCCAGCTGAGACGGCGCGCCTGACTGAAACAGATAGATAACGCGTTTTGCGGTGGGCGTATGAGTCTGTATATCAGCTGCCACGCTGGACGGTGAGGCGTCAGCGAAATCACTCCGCAGCAGCGACGCCAGTGCAGCGGTGCCAAGACCACAAGTCGACCGACCGAAAAAGTTACGCCGAGTGCTGTTAAGTGGATCGGGCATTTTCATTTCTGCCTACTCCTTCGTCACAACTTCATCCAGATTCAGAATCACGCTCATCACCATCGTCCATGCCGCCAGTTCTGGCGTATTTAGCTTCGTGTTGTGTGGTGACTCACCGACAGACAGCAGTTTTCCCGCAGCCCGCGGATTATTTCGAAATGATGCCACGTAGCGTGCATACGCCTGCGTCAACACATCACGTTCTCCGGCTGTCGGCGACCTGCTGACAACACGCTTATACGCCTGATCGATGCGAGGTTCCGTTGCTGCCTCTGAATCCTTCATCACTCTCTGCGCCAGCGTGCGTGCCGCTTCCACGAACGTGACTTCGTTCATCAGCGCCAGAGCCTGCAACGGCGTATTCGTGCGCGAACGTTTGACGATGCACGATTCTCGAGACGTCGCGTCCAGAGTCACCATGGTGGGCGGCGCGACGGTGCGTTTCCAATACGTGTACAGGCTGCGGCGATAAAGGTCTTTCCCGTGAGACTGTTCATAATTTGTGGTCGACGCGATCTCTTTCCAGAGTCCATCCGGCTGATACGGCCGCACGGATGGGCCACCAACTTGTTCAGCCAGAAGTCCGCTGATGAATAATGCCTGGTCCCGTACCGTTTCGGCCGGAAGCCGAAACCGCGGACCGCGTGCCAGTAGCCGGTTCTCCGGATCTCTGTCACGCAATTCCGCTGTCGTCGTGGAAGACTGTTGGTACGTCGCGCTGGTCACGATCAGTTTATGCAGTGCCTTCACGTCCCATCCGCTGCGAATGAATTCTCTGGCCAGCCAATCCAGCAGATCCGGATGGCTGGGCATATCCCCCTGAGCGCCAAAGTCCTCCGTCGTTTTCACAAGACCGGTGCCAAAGTACATCTGCCAGATTCTGTTCACTGCCACCCGCGCCGTCAGTGGGTGGCCGGGAGCGACCAGCCACTGTGCAAAGTCAAGCCGAGTGTTCGGAGCACCATCAGACAGTGGCGGCAATGTGTCCGGAACACCGGCCGTGACTTTCTGTGCAGGCGCATCGTACTGGCCCCGCGTCAGAATATGGGTTGCTCGCGGCGGCTCCATTTCCTGCATGACCATGACCGTAGGAATGGATTCATGGAACGCCGCCCGCTCACGCCTGGCAGCGACAATTTCCAGATGCGTCTTGCGAATGTCTTCGGGAGCATGATGCTGAATGAAGTACTGAACCAGCTTGCCAGTCTGTGCGACACTGCGGCGCTCGGGTTCGATCGCAACAATCCGATTGATGGAGTCGGCGACTGCGACACGAGCAGCTTCTGCTGCCGACAATGCCCGGTCATAAACCTGCACATCGTCAATGTCACCCGTGAAATTGCTGTGACCTCCGCCAATGCGCAACGGCTCCTCAGCCGCAAACGACTGGTTGATCCCGTCGTAGCGAACCAGCAGTTTTAACGATTCGCCATTCCGATAGACGCGAATGCCTTTGGCAACTCGCGAGCCGTCGTAGGTCATAGTGATGTGCTGCCACTCGTTCAACGGCAACGTGTCACGGCTTTCGACTCGAATGGAATCGTCCAGCCAGCGTTTCACCAGATTCACCTGCAGCCGGCCGTTGCCCAGATGAACGTAGTAACCACTGCCTTGCGCTTCAGGAATCATTCGGGACACAATGGTGCCGGTTGACTCTGTCGGCCTAATCCACATCGAAATCGAAAATTTGTCAAAGTAACCGAAGTTCGCGATGTCTCCTGCATCGGCATAAGTATCTCCGGCGAAAACGGCACACCGGCCATGCTGTCCTGGCCCGAACCGCACGGTAGAATCATCATTGACAGTCAATAAATCCGCTGCCTCATTCAGCTTCTGCACGGAATTTCGCATGCTGCCATCAAGTTCAAAGCGATTTACGAGTCCATCGGTAATCGTCCAGTCAACAGGCTTTGTGCCTGCGAACGATTGCTCCCAGGTGGCCAGTTCTTTTTGCTGCCGGCCAGCAAACCGCTTTACACGCAGAACAGAAGCAGCGATTCGATCATCAAGTTTCCTCAGCGTTGCCTGCTGCTCAGGTGTCGGTGCCTTGATGTATGGCGGAGAATTACCTTCCTTAATCGCACGGCCGTTTTCCGGAATGTTATTGAAGAAAGCGAATACCTTATAAAAATCTTTCTGAGTCAGCGGATCGTATTTGTGATCGTGGCAGCGAGCACATCCCATCGTCAGCCCCAGCCAGACCGTCGCCGTGGTGTCGACTCGGTCCACCACATATTCGACCTGGTATTCTTCCGGGATGATTCCGCCTTCCGCATTGCCCCGATGGTTGCGATTGAACCCCGTCGCGATCCGCTGACTAAGCGACGCATTCGGCAGCAAGTCACCGGCCAGTTGTTCCACCGTAAAGCGGTCAAACGGCATGTTGCTGTTGAATGCATCAATCACCCAGTCCCGCCAGCGCCACATGTCGCGGGGGCCATCGTTCTGATAGCCGCTGGTGTCAGCGTAGCGAGCGGCGTCAAGCCAGCCGATGGCCATGGTCTCGCCATAGCGTGGCGACTGCAGCAATCGATCGACCACACGGTTCCATGCGCCCAGGGATTCATCCTCGACGAAGGCGTCAACTGCTTCGGGTGTCGGCGGCAGACCGTTCAGGTCCAGTGTGGCTCGACGAATCAGCGTGCGACGATCAGTTGGCGGCGATGGCTGCAGCCTCTCCTGTTCCAGTTTCGCCAGAACGAAATGATCGATCGGGTTGCGGCACCAGTCGGTCGCTCGGGTGGATGGCACTTCCGTCTGCTGCGGCGGAATAAAGGCCCAGTGTTCCTGCCATTGCGCGCCGTCCGCGATCCACTGCCGCAGCAATTCGATCTGTTGCGCTGATAATTTTCGGCCGGAATCGAGCGGGGGCATCCGAACTTCAGCGTCAGACGAGGTAACTCTCTGAAAAAGCAGGCTGCCATCGACATCATGGGGCACAACTGCATGCCCACCTTCCACACGGCCAAACGCCCCCGCTTTCGTGTCCAGTCGAAAATTACCGATCCGCTGTTGTCCGTCCGGACCGTGACACTTAAAACAGACGTCCGAAAGAATGGGGCGAATGTCACGATTGAAACTGATCTCAACGGCCACGGCGCTGGACGAAGTCATGACAGCTGCAAGAACTGACAGAATCCCCCGACGAACAGCGTCAAATATTTGCTGGTGCCGTTTCCATCGTCGCTCAATCATGCAATCCATTCCCGAAACTTTGTGTCGTCCAGATTACGTCCACTGATCACAATAACAAGGTCGCCGTCACCTTCCGGACAAACGCGTCCCTGCAGTACAGCAGCCGTGGCAATGGCTCCGGAAGGTTCTGTTCTCAGTCCATGCCTGTCGTACAGCCACTTCATCGCCTGACGAGTCTCATCGTCAGGCACGGCAACAGATTCGGCCACATGTGTCTGCAGAATCGGCCAGTTGTGATGCCCCACGTCGTACGACAATAGTCCGTCACAGATACTTTTCGGACGCGACAGACTGACACGTTCTCCGGCTGCCAGCGACTGTCGAAAATCATCTGCCCCGTCCGGTTCCACGCCAATAATTTTCGCACCAGGAAATCCGGCGGCAATGGCCAGCGCGTGACCGGCCATCAGTCCGCCACCACTGACCTGGCACAGGAACTGCGAAACATTGCGACCGATGTGCTGCAGTTCCTGAACGATTTCCAGCCCCCCCACGCCGTTACCGGCAATCACATTGACATCGTCATACGGAGACGCCTGGACCGCATTTTCCTGTTCGGCAATTTCTTTCGTGATACGGTCGCGGTCACCCGTTTCGTGATCCGTAGCAATATTGTACGTGCGAATCTGCGCTCCAAACGACCGGGCCATGTCAAACTTTACCTGGGGCGCTGAATCCGGCATCACGATCAGGACACGTTTTCCGTATCTCATCCCCGCATACGAAATGCCACACGCAAAGTTGCCGGACGAATGAGCAGCCACGGGGCGATCGCCAATCGCTTCCGCATTGCGTTCCATCCAGTTGAGTGCGCCGAGAACTTTGAATGATCCAACGGGAGTCCAGCCGTAATCCTTCAGCCAGACCTGACGCCCGTCCGCAAAATCAAGTTCCTTTTCCAGAGCGTGAGACCGAATCAACGGTGCAGGAGACAGGTGCCGGCGAATATTGGGTTCGGCAGCACTCACGTCGTCAATAGAAGCAATAGTTATGGACATCATTCTCCAATGGCTTACTTCAACAGTCCGTCTCGGCCTTAAACTCCGGATTGGGGCGGCATGTCCCCGAAGTTCCGCTGCTCCGCAACCGCCCTACTTCACCAGTTTGACGGACTTAATGTAGTCCAGCTTCGGAAAGTTTTCCTGCAGGTATGCGTTGCCTTCGGACTGCATGGCACCCTGACTGGGTTGTTCACCGTATTCAGCATTAATGCTGTCCACAACGTCCATACCCTCAATGACTCGCCCGAACGGCGGAAAACCCTTGTTGTCCAGAAACGAATTGTCCTTGAAGTTGATGAATAGTTGTGACGTGCGAGTGTTCGGACCGGCCATTGCGTAAGTAATAAATCCGCGGCCGTTGGATGCGACCAGGGGATCGTCATCTATTTTCTTTTCGCGCCAACTGGCCTGCACCTTCGGATCTCCGTTGATGCCCCACTGCACCATGAAACCGGGAACCACTCGAAAGAAGCGACATTCTTTGTAGAAGTCCTTCTGCACAAGTTCATAGAATCGATCCGCTCCAAGCGGCGCCCACTTGCGAGTAACCTCAACGGTAAAGTTGCCTTTACTGGTTTCGAACCTAGCCTTATACGTATCGGGGCCCTTTTCTGCGGCCTGAACGTCGGACGCGGTCACAACAACAGCGCACAGAGCGCTTAGCGTAAAAACAAGTGTCTTAAATATCATGAGTGACTCCATTGTCTTCGCGGCACCGCCGCAATCCAAATTGGCTGTCTCAGCAGCACCGCTGCTTTGACCGGATGTTTCTGCAAGGGAATAACCGCATCGCAAACCAGCGGTTAAACATTCTGTAAATCTTACCTATCCGCCCACACATTTCCACAGACGCATGACCAGCTTTGACCTAAGCCGGATTACTCGCGAAACCAGCGTTCAACACGTTGAGTATCACGAATCACTCGATTCCACGAACAAACTGGCCCGCGAAGTGCTTTCCGATCTCCTGCCATTGTCCCCGGCTCTGGTGTTAACGTCCAATCAGACGGCCGGCCGCGGACGAGGCGCAAATTCGTGGTGGGCGACGTCTGGCGCACTGACGTTTTCGCTGGTACTGAATGCCGCTGATCTTGGTTTGTCACCCGACTGGTTGCCATTGATTTCACTGGCAACGGGGCTGGCAGTGCGAAACGCAGTTGCGGACCTCGTGCCTGACAGCTCAGTCGCCATTAAGTGGCCTAATGACGTACTGGTCGGTGGAGCAAAAATATGCGGCATCCTGACGGAACAGCACACCGTCGACAAAAGGTCAGCGATTGTCATCGGCGTTGGCATCAACGTGAACAACTCACTGGCTCCAGCGCCCGAAGATGTGCGGCAGCGAGCAACCAGTGTCTTCGACCTGTGTAACGGGCACCATGGCCTGACGGACACTCTGATCAGGCTGTTGCCGCAAATCGATGAAACGATCAGAAGACTGCGTGATCGGCAAACAGCGTTGTTGGCAGAGTTGAACTCACACAGTTATCTAAATGGTCTTTCCGTGTCGTTGCAGGTCGGCCAGTCAACAACCAGCGGTCTGTGCCGTGGCATCGACGAATCGGGGTGCCTTGTCATCGACGACGGTACAGACATTCATCGATTCAATGCAGGAACAGTGATCCGATGGCAATAACGGGCGACCACCGTCACGATGATTGCTGTCCAATGAACAAAAACAACGGCTCACGGCACCCCATCAATGGGGCACCGCAGCCGTTGCGGAAATGGTATCAGCTGCCGAGTTGAATTCGTTTAGTTACCCAACCACGAGTCCAGTGTGTCTGCGCCATTCTTGCTGCTGACCGCCGGGATCAGATCCTTCTTCGTCACACTGGTCAGCTTTGCAACGTACTCCATCGTGCTTTTCAAAGCACCTGGCGTCGCCGTTGCATCGACCTTACAGCAATAAATCACAAGGTAGTCGCCGTTTTCAGACTTTTCGACCGTCCATGCCCCAATCTTGGTACGGGCACTTTGCTGCAGCAGTTTCATCACGGTTGCCAGGCTGGGAGCTTCCTTCAGCGTGGCAGCCAGAGCCCAGACCTTGCGGACGTCTGCTCGTTCAAAGTACTCAACCTCTTTTGTCACAAACACGGATTGCATGTCGTTGTCCTTCTGGTCGAACGACACTTCGAAGTGACCAGTCTCGTGCTTCGTGAATTTCAGCTCAGTTTTCTCCAGGACAATCTCGACGGGCAACGGAGCTGGTTTCCATGGGCTGTCCAGAAACCCGTTCACTTCTGAAACATCAACACTGTAACTGACCAGTCGTGCTTTGGGAGAAATAGCCTGAGAAATCGCAACCAGTTCTCCGTCGTTGTTCACCACGGGACCACCGCTGTCACCGGAATTGATGGGGGACTGTGTTTCGACAACCATGAAGTCATGTTCGCCGGCTCCTGTTCGGAACTGCTTCTGATAGACCGACCGCACGGTTCCGGAAGTGAAGACCCACAGAGCGTCTGTCGAGCCGGGGTTTCCGATGGACTGAACATCTTCGCCAGGCCCGATCGTGTCTTTGGCAAGTGGAATAGCGACGGCGTTCTCGGGCAGTCGATCCAGCTCCACCAGGGCAAGGTCGCGTTTACGATCCACGCCGAGCACTCGGCCGCGGATACCCAACTTCTTGACGTTGTTCAGATAGTGTGAGCGTTCCACAATCGGCTTGCCGTTCTTGGATTCCGGGAAAAAGATCACCGTCGCCCGAGCGTCGCCCACCACGTGAAAGTTGGTGATCAGCAGTTTTTTCTCTGCGTTCACCAGAACTCCTGTTCCGCTGGATGTTTCGCCGCCGGTCTTGGCCAGCACCCACGCCGTGGAGTTCAGCGTCTTGTTGTAGATTTCGCGGTCCGCAAAAACGGTGTCGGCGAGGGATGCGACAGCCAATACACACACGGCGAATCGAGTAATTACGTATGTTGTTGAAGTTTTCATAACGCCACCATTTCCGAGTCATGAAGGATTCGTTGGTAAGTAGGTCTTTGACCTGATGCAGTTACCTTCAGCGGAAAGCCGCGGCATGTGTTTCAGCCTTTTTTGAAGGTTCTGAGACGTCGAATCTCCGGGGCCAGCTGTTTTGGTGGAATCGTGCAGCAGTTCAGTCGTAGAATCTCCCGAAATCACAGTTTCCAGTTTTTCCTCGATCTGCCCGCATGCGGGTTGCCACGACCGCCAGAAAGCTACCGGATGCCAGACCTGCCAGCACTTCGCCACATCGCAACCCTGTGTCTCTTAACGATTTTCTTAGACACCGCGATGGCGAACAACCGACCCAACATCCTGCTGTTTACAGCTGACGATCTGCACGCCGAATCACTGGGCGTCTACGGCGGTCGCCCTGCTGATCTCACGCCGCACCTGGATGCCTTTGCAGCCGCAGCGATGAAGTTCAATCGTGCCCATGTCAACGCGGCCATTTGCGCTCCATGTCGAGCGATCATTGCCACGGGACGCTACAGCCACCGTTCGGGCGCAATGGGATTCATGAAGGCCAGAGAAGATGTTCCGGACATCGTGACAACCCTGCAGAACGCCGGATACCTTGCAGGCATTCTGGGCAAGGTCGGTCATTCAACGCCTAAGACATCCATGAAGTGGGACTACCAATTCGACCAGAAGGAACTGGGAAACGGACGCGACCCCGAGATCTACTTCCAGCGCAGCCGGACGTTCCTTGAGCAAATCAAACGCGAGGGCAAGCCATTTTATTTCATGGTGAATTCCCACGACCCGCACCGTCCGTACTGCAATCCTGAAAAACTGACGAAGGGCGCCGCGATGCCCTCACGCACCTATGATCCTGCCGAAGTCTCTGTGCCCGGATTCCTGCCCGATCTGCCTGGTGTGCGTGCCGAACTGGCTCACTACCTGAACTCCACGCGGCGTCTGGACGACACGTTTGGAAAAGTCATGCAGGCACTGCAAAAATCCGGTTTCGAAGACAACACGCTTGTCATTTTCATTTCGGACAACGGGATTGCTGTGCCGTTTGCAAAATGCAACGCATGGTTTCACAGTTCTCGAACACCAATGCTGGCCCGCTGGCCCGGCCAGATCGGTGCGGGCACGACGAATGATCGTGACTTTGTGTCCACAGTCGACCTTTTCCCCACGTTCATGGATGTCAGCGGTGTCACGGGCCCCGACGGGCTGGACGGTCGTTCGTTCGTGCCATTACTAAAGCAACAGCGACAGGCGGGGCGCAGTTTCGTTTTCACTCAGATCGATTCCAAAGCCGGGGGTGATGCCGTCCCGATGCGCAGCGTGCAAAGCGAAGAATACGGATACATCTATAATCCCTTCAGCGATGGCAAACACTGGTACCGAAACAACAATGAAGGCAAAACAATGGCGGCCATGCAGAACGCGGCCAAAACGAATCCCGATATCGCCACACGCATCGACCTTTTTCGTTACCGCGTGCCGGAAGAATTTTACAACTTGAAGAACGATCCTGACTGCCGCCATAATCTCATCGAACGGCCGGAACTTCAGCCGACCATCAAACTTCTGCAGGCTGAACTGGTCGCTCACATGACCCGTACCGACGATCCGATGCTGCCCGCCTTTCAGAGTCGAAACGATCGCTCCGTCGTCGACCGAATTCTTATGAAGACGTACGGACCTCCAAAGGAGCCCCGAAAAAAAAAGACCAGTAAGAAGAACCGCAAGAGGGCCGAATAGACTCCGAATTCCGTCCGCTACGATTATCAGAAATGCAATTCATGCAGCACTCCATTCTCTCTCTCGTCGCCCTGGCATTTATTCTTGCGCCAACGGCACCTGCAGACGACGTGACTGAGAAGTCGTTGCCGCTGTCTGGTGAAACCTTTCTGGTGAAGGGGAAGATCGCATTCGTTATCCCCCCGGCAGCGAATCCCGCAGACATACCAATTCCCTGGGTCTGGTACGCGCCAACGCTGCCTAATCTGCCCGGCAAGGCGGAAAAATGGATGTTCGATCGATTTACACAGGCAGGTATCGCAATCGCCGGTGTTGATGTCGGAGAATCCTATGGCAGCCCGGACGGGCGAGCACTGTATTCTGCCCTCTACAGAGAACTGGTCGGACAACGCGGTTTTTCACCCACGCCTGTGATGATGGGACGTAGTCGTGGCGGACTAATGACGCTGGCGTGGGCTGTCGACAACGCCGACAAGGTTGCAGGCTTTGCGGGCGTATATCCGGTCTGCAGCATCACCAGCTATCCAGGTGTCAAGCGAGCCAGCGGTGCCTTTCACATGACCGCCGACGAGCTTACGGCTCAACTTACGAAGCACAATCCGATTGACCGCCTGAACGCATTGGCACAGGCGGGCGTACCGCTGTTTGCAATTCACGGTGACGTGGACAGAGTTGTTCCCCTGCACGCCAATTCGGGAGAAATGCAGAAGCGATACAAGGCTCTCGGCGGACAAATGCAGCTTGTTATACCGCCCGGGCAGGGACACAACATGTGGCCTGGTTTTTTTGAGTGTCAGGAACTGGTTGACTTCGTCCTGGCTCAGGTGAAACGCACGAATGGTGTCAGGAACGTCCCATGAGCGGAATTGACGTCCGGCCCCCGGTGGGACGGTACGACCTGATTAGTGTCGACTTCATCCGATCACCACGGTGGCAGCAATCGCCGCAGACCCCACAACAGTACGACAACCAGAAAGAAGCTGTTTCGCAGAGCCTGCATCGGAAACGATGACTGCAGTGGACGCTCCGGCAGACCTGTCTCGGTCACTCGGATCAATTGTTTGCTGAGTCGGATGATCCGGCGGGGATTGCAGGGCCAGTCCATAATACTGTTGGCCAGTTCGTCGGTAACTTCCGTCTCACACCCGGCAATGCCACCGGCAATCGCCGCCGTTGAGTCCGTGTCTCCTCCGCATAGAATCACATTGCGCAATGTGACATTCAGGTGTCCGCGACACCTCAGCCACGCGTGAATGGCGACCGGCACAGTGTGCAGCGTGTAGCCAGTAGCTCCCGCCGGACCACAGAGCTCGCAGCAAAACTCCTGAGTTGACTCTTCGGTAGCCAGACTGGCTTCGACTTTGTCCATCGCGGCCAGCAACTGTTCGGCGTGTTCTCCTGTCAGACGCTCACGTATCAGCTGAAAGTACGTGGCATGGTCAGTAAATCCATTCCGGGCGGCTCCCCATGCGGCAATCGCCACTGCCGCAGCACCGTGCTCTGCAAGTGGATCGGTGTGAGTAATACGGGACGACAGATGATTCAACCGCAACACTACATCCAGACTGTCAACCGCCGCGCCAAGGATTGGGGCTCGCATGGAAGGCCCGTTGCCGGACGACATCACCCCGCTGTTACCGGGGCCAAAGCCGACGCAGAGCTTCAGACAGGATCGCAGCGTGGCTCGCCCGATTCCCGCAGGCATCGCCAGAAACCACCGGCGCAGTCGTCCGGCCAGTTCCGCTTCAAAGAGGCCGTCATCGTGAGCGGACGCGATCAAACACTGAGCCACAATGCAGGCGTGTTCTGTATCGTCCGACACCATGCCGCGGCCCGGCAGGAACCGAAAGCGATCGGGATACCCGATCAGCTTCTGACCTCGCTCCGGTGTCAGGCCCTCATACGGCAAACCCAAAGCATCTCCGACAGCTGTCCCCAGCAAAGAGGATTCGATTGGGTGGCGACTGGTCATGGGTGTAACCGCCCAACATATGAAACGGTGAAACAAAGGGTGCCACTGGCTTCGCCAGTGCCTGTTCGTCAGCCATGCCTTGTCCGGTTAATACTCGTTTTCTTCCGCGTCACCTTCTGCAGTTGCCGTGAACGTGGATTTGACAACCTGGCGAATGGTTTGTTTGTCGCGTTCGTTAACAAGTTGGGACACAGCATCGTCAAAGGACAACACGCCCAGATCACCGTCGATACGGCAGCGCACGGCAACCGCATTCTGCTCCGCTTCCTTCGGACCGACGACCAGCATGTATGGAATCAGGTCGACCTGAGCGTCGCGAATCTTGGCCTGCAATTTGGCGCTCTGCAAATCGGTGGTAACTCGGAAACCATTTTGCCGTAGTTTGGCAGCAACTTCCTTGGCGTAGTCGTCCGTCTTTTCGCTCAATGGCAACACCCGGATCTGCTCCGGAGCCAGCCACAGCGGAAATGCCCCGGCGAAGTGTTCGATCAGCACGCCGACGAAACGTTCCATTGATCCGAATGGCGCCCGATGAATCATCACCGGACGATGAGCCTTGTTGTCACTGCCCGTGTATTCCAGTTCAAATCGTTCCGGCAGGTTGTAATCCAGCTGCACGGTGCCCAGCTGCCATTCACGCCCCAGACAGTCCTTCACCATGAAGTCAGCTTTAGGTCCATAGAACGCTGCTTCACCGGGTGTTTCAATGAACTCCTGTCCTTCTTCCGTCAACACCCTGCGTAAAGTGTCCTGAGCCTGCTGCCACAACTCATCGCTGCCCACGTATTTGTCAGACCCAGGTTCCTTGGTGGACAACTGTACTCTGTAGTCTTCCAGACCAACAGCATTCAAGACGTACTTCACCAGGTTCAGGGTATCCTTGAATTCCTGTTCCACCTGTTCCGGCGTACAGAACAAATGGGCGTCGTCCTGAGTCAGACCTCGCACGCGCAGCAGGCCATTCAGTTCTCCTGACTGCTCGTGCCGGTACACAGTTCCGAATTCGGCCAGTCGAACGGGCAAATCCCGATAGCTGCGAGGAATCGCCTTGTACACCTGAGCATGATGCGGGCAATTCATCGGTTTCAGCAGATAGCGTTCCTGCTGCTTTTCCCACTTTCGCAGGACGTCACGTTTTTCATCATTCGTGCCGCTGATCGGAAATTCTTTACCACTAAAACCCAGCACCATGGCCGCGTCGAGCAGTGTCTTTTCCTCATCGGCTGTCGGCGGCTGCAAATCCTCGTCCTTTGGATCAAGACACCGAATCCAGTGATCGACGAGCTGACCGGCCGAATGTCCAAACAGCGGAGCAAACTGCGAATCGCGGTAGTACGGAAAGTGGCCGCTGGTTTCGTACATTTCGACTCGACCAATATGCGGCGAGTAAACCGGTTCGTAACCACGTCGCGTCAGTTCAGCTTTGATGAATTCCTCGAGGGTAGCTCGAATGGTCGCACCCTTCGGTAGCCACAGGCACAATCCCTGCCCCACGTCCGGGTTGATCGTGAACAACTGCAGTCGATTTCCGAGAACGCGGTGATCACGTTTCTTCGCTTCTTCAATCTGTGCCAGGTATGCCTTCAGTTCCTTCTTATCAAAGAAAGCCGTGCCATAAACTCGCTGCAGCGACCGATTGGCAACGTTGCCCTTCCAATGCGCTCCAGCGACGCTGAGAATCTTGAAGGCCTTGATCATACCGGCATGAGGAATATGCGGGCCGCGGCACAGGTCGACAAATTCGCCCTGACGATAGAAGCTCAAAGACTCATGATCCGCCAGACCGCTTTCGATGTGTTCGACCTTCAGCTCCTGATTCAGATCTTTGCAGAACTGAATAGACTCGTCGCGATTCATTGTGAAGCGTTCAAACGGCTCGGCTTCCTTCGCAATTTTCTTCATCTCCGCTTCGATCTTCGGAAAGTCGTCCTCACTGACGGGAGTGGCCAGATCGAAGTCGTAGTAGAAGGTGTTGCCTTTGACCGGACCGAAGGCCAGGCCAACGCCTTCATATAGTCGCATGATGGCTCGCGCCATGACGTGAGCGCAACTGTGTCGCATGACAGCAGCAGCAGCTGCGTCGCGAGTAGTCAGCAGATGCAGCGGTACGGGCCGTATTTCGGTAAGTTCAGCCAGGGGCCTCATGGCGTCGACAGTGACTCCGTCAATGACAGCCGCGGCTGTGGCTCGGGCCAGGCCTTCGCTGATGCCGGATGCGACATCCAAAGCGGTTGCGTTGTCGTCTTTTTCAACAATGGCGCCGTCAGGCAGTTGTACCTCAATCATTGGACTTCGTACGTTTCTTTGTAACAGTCGGCGTTCTGCAGGAATCGGTTAACATGGACGACACGGGAACACACAATATGTATCCGGGATCAATCTCATTGTCCGTATCTGCAGAGATTTGTCGTGCGGGCACGGCGACCTCAACGAATGGCCCCCTTTTGCAGGAAAAAGTTGCAACCCGAACGACAGCCAAAGGCGGAGTTATAGCTGCGTCTGCAGTTTCTCACAACGGGCAGCGGGACAACCACTGCAGGCGTGAGAAAAGAGCTCCGGTCTTTTGACAGACCGGAGCTCGTGCATATCGAAGCGCCGTGCACATCGCCTTTGGAGGATTCGGAACAGATCCGGTGCGTTTCAATGAAACCTGCGATTGTGTCGTGGCGTCTGCAAACCTGTTGGTTCTCAGCGGATAAGAAATCCCGCCTTCTCCGCTTCATCGGGAACCAGATCGTCCAGATCGATATTATCCAATGGTGAAGGCGCCTTTTCCTGTGGCGTCGACGGAACAGCAGCTTCCGGTGCAGGCTGCACAGGCACAGTTTCGGCAGCCACCGGAGGAGCGACTGTTGCCACGACCAGCAGAGGAATTTCGGCGCGCTTCAGAATCTGCACGTTATTCAGCTCGTCGCATTCCAGCCATTCATCAAAACTGTCGACTGCCACGATTAACGTGTCGAACGGTACCAGCTGACCTGAAATTCCCAGCGACATGCAGGTGACCGGCAGCTGCACCTGCATCTGCGTTTCGCAGCCGGCCTCCATTCGTGGCACAGTGATCGTTGCTGTCGGTGAATGCATGTGAATTCTGCCGAGAACTCCGACGACGGAAATCCTGAAATTTCCAATCGGTACATTGCTGTTGTTCTTCAGACTGATCTGAAAGACGGGACCTTTGGCCGCGTCGCCGTCACAGACCAGATGCACGCAGAGCAATTGCAGGTCGCCAGGCGATTGTCCGGCCCGAAGGTACGGTGCATATGCCGGCGCAGCGACATTTCCGGCGTTCCCGAATGACTGACGCATGCGATTGGTCATCAGCAGGTTGATAACGTGCCCGCAATAAGACGTTGGAATCCCCAGTACCTGGCTGGCTCTGATATGACCGGCATTGACTGGTTGCAGTGCCGTTCCGATCGGTGCTGTCGGACTCAGCCCGGGTAAGGCGTTGGCCTGTTGAGCCTTCGCATGTCCCATACTGAGCGCCAGCAGTGCACCCAGCGCAAACAGTTTGGTGGCATGACCTTGAATATTCATCTTCAGTTCTCCCATAGGTTAAGGTATTGGCAAACGTTGAATTCGGGACAGACCCCGCCGTTCCGCGTATCGGAAAAAAGCCCGGCGACTGCGATCAACAGACACACCGGGCTTTGCAGTAACTCGAAGCTTGTTCGACGTTGCATTTTGCAAGAAACCGGCACTGGCCGACGATCAGCCAGTGCCCCGTATTATGAAATCTGTTGTTACAGCGTTTCACACTGATTTGTGGCCACGGCGAACGTATTTCCGCCAAAGAGAGTGGCATTGTCACGAGCCCCACGACCACTTTTCATTGGCAACTGTTCTTAGTGACAGCCCCAGTAGTAGCTGTAGATCGGGGCTACGACGCAGCGGTAGACCGGTGGTGCGTAACAGATGGTTCGGTAGCTGTACAATGGGCGGCAGTAGTTGTGACAGCGATAGCTGCGGTAACCGCAGTAGCCGCGATATCCACGGTAACCACGGTAACCATATCCGAATCTACGGAAGCACGCCTCAATGGCATCTTCACCGTCTTCAGTGCCGGCCTCAGCCGTTAACTGATCGACATCAATATCCAGACCGGCTTCTACAATTGAAACATCCGCGTCGGCAATGGATGCCACATCGATGCTCAGGTCGTCGTCGGCTTTGACAGAAGCAGCCAACATGGTCAGGGGCACGAGTGCCAACATTACGTTCTTTAACATTTTCGAGTCTCCAGATCCGGCGATGGTGAGTGAATGGAAACAACAGTTTGCCGGTGGTTTGTTGTTTCCGCTTGTTGTTACTCACCACAGCGAAGACTCTGGAGATCTGTTACAGAAGATTGAATAGTTTCTTATGGCCCTCGGCGTTGGGTCGGTATTTTTGAAGACAAAGATGGCCGCAAACGCAGACCATCGGCCGTTTAAAAACGACGAAAATGGTGCCCCCAATTCTTGAGGATCGCGGGAAACCGTCGAGAGCACTGATGAAACGCGGTGAATTTTGAGGGAGGAGCGAGGTACGAGTGAAACTCGGGGGCTTCCTCCGCATACTCAGTCCAGCCCCGTCCACGCATCGGTCCAAAATCTGGACCGTTATAGCATCCGCATCACGGCTGCGTTGTGTGCGGAAATCAGGCAATTGCGCCGTCGTGCAATACTAATTTCGTTCAGCACGGCCGCATGGTCATTCGGCAATTCCGAATCTCACGATGCACCACAGTGCCTGCAGTCCATCCTTCCAGCCAATGTGTTTGCCTTCCGCATACGTGCGACCGGAATAGCTGACGGACATTTCGTATATGCGGTACTGTCGTCTCGCAACACGAGCCGTGATTTCCGGTTCGAAACCGAACCGATTCTGTACGAGCTTCGGCGTCAGCTCATCAATGACACCGCGACGGAAAACCTTGTAGCAGGTCTCCATGTCTGTCAAATTTAGATTTGTGAAACAGTTGGACATGACGGTCAGAAACTTGTTGCCCAGATAGTGCCAGTAATACAGCACTCGATGCGCCTGGTCGCCCAGAAAACGACTTCCGTAAACAACGTCGGCTCGATCTTCGATGATGGGTTTCAGCAATCGAGGATATTCACTGGGATCATATTCCAGATCTGCGTCCTGAATGATGACGATGTCGCCATCAACATTCTGGAAGCCGGTCCTGAGTGCGGCCCCCTTGCCCTGATTGACTTCATGGAAGCAAGTACGAATTCGGTTGAAGTCATCACCTTCCGCTTCTGTTTCCAGCTGTTTCATGATGTCGCGTGAACCATCACGACTGCAGTCATCCACCAGAATCAGTTCTTTGCGAATCGGCACTTCACGCACACGGTCCACCAGATTGCGCAGAGTCTTTTCTTCGTTGTACACGGGAATAACAACGGACAGTCGCTGATCCTCAGGGATCGCATACAGCCCCAGCTGGCGGCATGCAGATTCTCCAAGAGCTTCCTTCTGCGACTCGTACCACAGAGGCGACCAGGGACGTGGGCTGCTGTTCTGCATTTCTTCCGTCATTCCAGGTTGTCAAATGGGACAGCGGTTGATTACGGCAAAGAATCGGCCCGTCTGCCTGCTGCCTGTTCACGAATATGTCTAACCTCTCGAGCAAGCCGCTCCTGAGATTCTCCGACAAACAGAACGGTTCCGGAGCGGATCGGTTGCCCACCAATCGACATCGGACTGGTGACAGTCATACTTACGTTTTCTTCGGCAGGTTGCGTCAGACCTTTTCGAACACGGTCGCAAAACCGCGAAAAATCCGGCACGGCAAAGTGACACCATGCCCCATATTGCAACGATTGCAGCGACGAACGCAATTGTAGGGCAAGCCGCCCCATCGTAAAGCGGGCATTGATATCGTTGCACATTCGCAGTGCCAATGAGCCGTCGGGCAGGCGAAAACGGAAACAGTCGATCCCGATCGGTCCGAAATATCCGGCGACCGCGGCAGCTTCACACACCGATTCGCCGTGTGGCACGGCCGACTGCCAGGTCTTCGCCAACAGATCATTCCGGCAAATCAGACTGCCCTGATATCGACCCACGTGATCATTCAGTAATCCACTGACACCGACCAGCTGAACTCTGCACCCAGTGTTTTTTTGTGTCGAATCCGGAGGAATGATGTCGAACTGCAAACCACACTCTTCGTCGGGACGAACCCATGGTTCCAGATACACACCCCCGGGCTGTACCAGATGTTTTTCCAGCCAGCCTCGCTGCTGACGGTTCAGATCAGTTCCGCTGGCCAGCAATCGGTTCCGTCCAGCATGACTGATCTGAGGTTTTGCCACCCAGCGATCAAAACTACAACGCTCCAGCTGCCGCACTGCGCATTCCCAGTCACCAATGTCGCGACAAATCACACCAAAATTGCTGTCGCCAAAGGGCAACAGATCCTCACGATCACATGCCACGACATCGAACATGGAACTGAAATTACGTGAGTTGACGTAGGTGACCGCGTCGGCTGTCGGAATCTCAGTTGGCGACATCTGTGCGTGCAGAGCTGCGCGCCGAGTCTGTTCAGTCCATCCCCACGGAATGATGCGCTGCTGACCACCGTCGGCAGAAGCCTCGGAACGACGAACGAACCTGACGTGCGCGAGACATTCCGGGACATCCTCCGGCATGGCATCATCGTTCACCTGAACCAGGTCTCCATCTTCGGCAAGCAGACCGATAAGCGGAGCAAGTTCGTTCCACACGCGGTTCGTCTGGCCGGTCATCGGACGGGTTCGCCCTGCGAGCTCGTCCTCAAAATTCAGATTGGGTACAAAACCGTTCATTGTGTGGAAATGCCGGGAGCCGAATGCTGCAGGATCGTTGCGGGCGTGTCAGTGTTGTGGTTGGGGTTCAACAACAAATGTCGTGCACAGCCGTTGAATGGACTGTGACTATCCGCGGAGCGGCGTCAGCAAGTAGCCCCCAGCGTCACTGGGGGAACTCTTCACGTCAAATGAGAGACAAGCCTCGAAAAAGCGAGGCAAACCATAATTCACAGGGGTTCATAGTGCCGCCGCTTCGCGGTTCTGAGGGTTTGTCATTACTCGTCTGTGGGCTGACGCCCACAACCAGATGCTGCCTCTGCTTCGCAGCTAACCGCAACCCTCAAGAACTAAACACCACATTCGTCGATAGACTTTGTTCTTGTTGCCGGAGCCAGCCGACGAAGAGATGCATTCGCTGGCAAAGCTTTCAAAACAGGCTGACGACCTGGAAAACGAAAATCGCGGCGCCAATGGACAACTTTGCCAGCATGCCAATCATTCGACCACTCATAGCCGCTGTGCCAATTTCCGTTCGCTGCATCGGCTCGGTTCCCTTCCATGCCTCGCCCATCCAGGCCCCCGCGAAGGCGCCGACAGCGGCCCCGGCGATGGCTCCGATCGCAGTGCCGATGACCGGTATCGGAATCACAAACGCGCCTGCGATGCTTCCCGCCATGGAAAGCACCATTGACAGAACGACAGCGCGGCGGCTGGCTCCCTTTTTCGACGCGGTCGCAGACCCGGTGAACATTTCAAGAATCTCACCAAGAACAGCCAAAACCACAACAACAATCAGTGTCGTCCAGTCGGGGCCGGTTGTCGTTCCGGCGGTCAGCAGAAACAGACACAGCGTGCCAACCATGAACCAATTGCCGGGCAGCATCAGCATATTTGCACCGACGCAGGCCGCGTTGGCCGTGACCAGGATCGTGGCAGCAAACCAGTAATACATGACCGGACTCAGCCAAAAAATTGAATCAACACGGAATATAGCCGATTTGTTCGATTACTTCGATTACTTCGATTACTTCGACTTCCTTCTGAGCGCCAAATATGCGGCCAGTGAATCCGCGTAGGGCTGATCTGTGGTCATCGGGACAAGACTGATGCGGTGCCTGTTGCAGCCGGACGTAAGGTGTTCGCGAAACTGTTCCAACTTCTCCAGGTAGGCGCGACGAACCTGAGCCGGGTCGACCAGGTGCCGATTGTCTGCCGCTTCCAGCGATGCAAACTGAGTCCACTGGCGAAACGGAAAATCCAGTTCATCGGGATCCCAAATCTGAAACATAATGATGTCGTGATTGGCATGACGAAAGTGAGCCAGCGACTTCATCAACTGGTCCACGTCCCCGAACAGATCGGATATAATGATCAACAGTCCACGACGATGGATTTTCGCCACCATCTCATGAAACACGTCGCCGAGTTCCGTTTCAAATTCCGGTTTCTGTTTCTTCAGTTCGTTGATAATCGCCTGCAGATGTTTGGGACGGGCTCGGGGAGGAATGTATCGTCGCACTTGTTTGTCGAAGGTAACCAGTCCCACGCTGTCCTGTTGCTGCAGCATCAGATACGCCAGACATGCTGCAGTACTCACCGCATAATCGTGTTTGGTGACTCCGTTAGTGCGGGAGCCGCTGTAAGCCATCGATCCGCTTGAATCGAGCAGGATGGTGCAGCGAAGATTTGTTTCTTCTTCGTATTCGCGAATGTACAGACGGTCCGTTTTGCCGAACAGCTTCCAGTCGATCGTGCGAATGTCATCACCGGGCGAGTAAGAACGATGTTCCTTGAACTCAACGCTGAAGCCTTTGTGTGGCGAACGATGCAGTCCCGAACAGAATCCTTCAACCACTTGTTTGGCCAGCACCTGCAGATTTGTGAACCTGCCGATGTCGTGGGAAGTCAGCACATCAGAAACGTTAGGCATGGTTTCCGTCACAGCAGTTGTTTTGAAGTTTCAGGAAGCTCCTGCAGCAAACGACGAATCAGATCATCGACGCTGACGCCTTCAGCTTCTGCGTTAAACGTCGGCACAATGCGATGTCGCAGCACGGGAAGGGCGAGTGATTCCACATCATCACGTGTAACATGATGTCGCCCCCGCAGCAGCGCCCTCGCTTTTGACGCCAGCACCAGCTGCTGGCAGGCTCTGGGCCCCGGTCCCCATTCGATCAGTTCCCGAACCCAGGGTGCCGTCGATTCATCTCTTGGTCGGGCCGATCGCACCAAATCCAGCACGAAATTTTTCACGTGTTCAGGCAATGGAACAAGTCTCACCGTTCCCTGACACTCGATGATCTCCGATCCGGAAACAACTGACTGCGGCTCTGTGGAAATAGTCGATGTCGTACGGTCGATAATATCACCTTCCTGATCGCGGTTGGGATAGTCGACGACCACGTTGAACAGAAATCGGTCTCGCTGAGCTTCCGGCAGCGGATAGGTGCCTTCCTGTTCGATGGGATTCTGAGTTGCCAGCACGAAGAACGGTTCGTCCAGATGGTAAGTAGTCCCCCCGACAGTGACTTCGTGTTCCTGCATCGCCTCCAGCAGCGCGGCCTGAGTCTTTGGCGGAGTACGGTTGATCTCATCCGCCAGCAGCATCTGCGTAAAGATCGGCCCCTTATCGAACACCAGGTCACGGTGGCCGGTTTCTTTGTTCTCCTGAATGATGTCGGTGCCGGTGATGTCGGCCGGCATCAGGTCGGGGGTGAACTGAATTCGGCGAAAGGACAGATTCATTGTATCTGCCAGCGATCGTACCATCAAAGTCTTCGCCAGCCCCGGCACACCTTCCAGCAGACAATGACCTCTTGCCAGAATTGCAATCAGCAACTGCTCGATGACGTCATCCTGCCCCACGATAATTCGCCCTACCTGTTCGCGAATCTTCTGACAGGCATCAACCAGTCGCACAGCGCGTTCCTGATGGTCGACTTCAAGCGATTCCGTGGTTGCAGACATTCGGTGAAAACTTTCGGCAGGTGGAAGAAGTTGTGGCTGTCAGAGGATCAGCAGGGGGGCCAACAGTTTAACGACCGGATATAACGCTGTCGTGTCAACCAGAGCCCCGGTCTCTGAAAAAAGGGTGGTCTGTTTCCGCGGTCAAACGGTCTTCACGACAAGCGACGCGGATCGTGCCCCGTCGAACGCTGTTACGATGACTTTTGTACCGGGTTCAACGCCCACAAGCCCCGCCACATGGACTGCTCCTTCGCGGTCACTACGCGTGGCTCGAATGGGGCTGCCGGCCACGGACATAAAACGAACCTCTGCATTGGGCAGAGTGTTCATCGGCGGAAGCTGACTGCTCGGCCGACGCCCCGTCTGGCTGGCGACGGTCTCCAATGGGCCACCACCCCGTGCTGCATCAGCGGGCGCATCGATCACGTTGCGCAGCCGCAGACCGATAACCGGATCTGCCGGACGAGGGTCAAATTCCATCTGCAGAAAATTCCAGTAGAACGGATCTCCCGCTGCGTGACCGTTGAGATTCGGATCGGCGTGAGTCTTGTGATAGAGAGCATACACTTCCAGATCGCGGCCATCGAAGTCCTTCATCTGCGGACCGAATCCGGGAATCACGGCACGACCTCCGCTGCGACCGATTGGTCCGAAACTGCATTCGACAACGCCGTGGTCCACGTTTTTCATCAGACACCCATTGTGGACGTCACCGTATACGGTGACCACACCGTCTCGTGAACCGAGCAGTTTAAGCACTCGATCGGCACCGGCTTTGACCCAGCCCGCGTAATCTGCCGTCACTCGGTCTCGCTGATCGAACGGCCCCTTGATGTGCGCAGCCGCCCCGCCCTTCCAGTTTGTACCCGTCCAGACAGTGTGCATGCCGTTGATACCGGTCAAACAAATCAAACGACTGCTGTCGGTCGTCACCAGTTGCTGCAGCCATGCGAATTGCTCTTCCCCCAGCAGGCTGCGAGTCGGATCCGTGCGGTCATAGAGATTCTGAAATGCGCCCCAGCCGGCATCGTCCCACATGTCCGTGTCCTGACTGCTGCGCCAGAGTCGAGAATCGAGAACGACGAACGTGAAATCCCGGTTGGGCATTTTCCAGGCGCGCCACTTTTTCGGGTTGGCCAGCGGGTCAGCTTCTTCGTCGCCCGTCGTCAGGTGATGCACAATCTGAAAATTCCGCCGCATATACTCGACGTCCTGACCCAACCCCTGCACACGGCGGATGGCCAGCTGTTCCGGACCTTTGACGTCGTCCATGCCGTAGTCATGATCGCCCGGATTGATGACGTTCCAGTGTCGCATCATCTGCCACCGACTTGTGGGACCGCAGATGCTTTGAGTGACAATCCTGTAGGCGTCATCAGTACTGGGTGGATACAGTACCAGTTCCATGTACCAGACATCGTCTTCCCAGACCATGATCTGAAAATCGTAGTCTTCCAGGTACTCGTAGGCTCCGGTGGTCGGCTGATCCCGCACCTGCCAGTCGGCGCTCCCGCCCAGAATCTTCCACCCGTCCTGTGTCTGCTGCTGCAGACCACTGGTGATGGCATGACAGCTGAGACCGCACAACCTGTACGGCGCAAGCAGCTGCGGCAACCGGCCAATGTAGCTTCCGCTGGACGGCACATCGCCGACCAGTCCGGTACCCGGTCCGCAGGCATCTGTGCCGATTCGAGTATCCGGCGTAACGTCAACGCCATCCTTCCACACCGTGTAGTACAGTGTTTTCTGCGCAGGACTGACCGGAAGCGTCGCGTGGATGACCGCCGTATTGCGTCGCCATTCGTGATTGACAATCTTTCCGCTGCCAGCGACGGGCACTTGCTGCCACCCCTCTGCGGGCTTCGGCGAATCGGCGACGCGCAGTTCTGCCGTCTTTCCGTCGGCAGCAAACAATCCGACAAAACGGCACTGCCATTTGCCGTCGACCAGCTTGAGCGTGTCGCCCAGCGGATAACAGACGTAACAGTCCAGCTGCGCCGCGCTCAGTTGCTTATTCGCCCCGGATTTGACGTGGAAGTTGTTGACTTCGAAATCGATGAGGCCCCGAGCAGCCACGCCAACGTAGCCATGCACAAACCGCTGTGGGATATCCTTTCGGACCCTGGCTTCATTCCCATTTGCTGCGATTGTAACCAACACGGTTGCCTGGCCATCGTTTCCCGGAACGACGGCCACCGTGATCTTCACCTGATCCCCCGGCTTCAAATTCAGGCGTGCGTCGACCTTGGCCGCAACGTTTCTGCCGGAACTTTGCTGATTCCTTCGACCTCGGCTGGGTGGAACAATCTGCAGTGTGTCGTCGTCGCACCAGACGATGCGGATGGCGTTGTGGATTTTGCCATAGCTTTCCAGCAGGCTCTTTGCACCAAGAGCAACGCCCATACGGCCATAGCCGTCCTGGTACATCTTCCAGTTCGGGTCGTCGCCCTCGGATTCCGCAGTTCGCGGCGCACGATATGTGAACACGGCTTCAATGCTGTATTCACCCACCAGCTTCCAGTCCCGGCGATAGATGATGCCGTCCGGCAACGACGGATCGTACTCCGTCTGCATCACTTCACCTTTTGTGGCCGAATGAAACGGGAATCCCGTGCTGCGAGCTCGGTCACCGATATTGGTCAGCCGTCTGCGCAAAGCACCGTCTTTAACCTGCCAGTAACCGGGGTTCAGTGATTCCCATTCGTGTGAGTGAACCAGTGAATCGGGAACAGCAAAGGTGCCATTCGAAGCGACGGTCGGCGCCGCCTGGGTGACGTTCGTAACTGTCAGAGCTGCGACAGCAGCGGCTGAGGATTCAAGAAACTCCCGGCGACAGATCGGTTCGTTGGCCATGTCAGTTGATTTCGCAGATGAGATTTTACACGTAGAGACGTGGAGATTGTCTGCGGAAAACAGTCTGTTTCCAACTGAGTCGGTTTCAAGCAGTGTCGCCGGTGATCCGCCAGTTGCTTCAATCGCCACTGCGCTTGCCTCAGTGGTTCCCAAGCCTCTGCACTACTCAACTGCGGTGAAAACCGGGAGTATCGCAAAAATCGTGAACACAACGAGCATTCACGCCTTCTTGGCCGTCAGCTGGCAGAGGCGGATGTGGCCGTCGAAGTGAGTTGTGGCGACCAACAGCCCGTTCGGATGCAAAGCCATGTCACGAACGGTGTCTTTTAACTTCAGTTTGTGGAACGGCTTCTCTTCACCCTGCTTGAAGAAGACAAGGTATCCTCCTCCACTGCCGCCGGCCCCACAGACTTCGCTGCCGTCGGCCAGAAACTTTGTTCGCCAGCCGATGCCCTTGACACCGTCAGCGGGCTGACTGCGAATTTTTTCGCCTTTTGCCCAGTCGAACAGCAGCACCAGCGGTTCGTTGACGGCTCCCAATGGATTAGTGGCCTTATGCAGGCCGGTGCAGGCCAGAACCTTACCGTCCGGACTCAGTGAAATGTCTCGCACACCGCCGTAATTAACCTGCTGACCTTTGTTGTACGAATGCAGATCTTTGGCTTCGAAGCTGCGAACAAGTTTTCCCGTCGACACTTCCCACTGATTTACGACACCGGCCAGATCACCGGACAGCAGCACGTCTTCTGTGGGGTGAAAGAAGACGCTGTAAACATCATTGCTGTGGCCTGCCAGTTCTTTCACGGGTTCGCCGTCAGCCGACCACAGCTTCACGAGGTTGTCGTTCCCGCCCGACGCAATCAGTCCGGTGCTGTGCTGCACATTTAAAGCTCGCACCCAACCCTTGTGTGCAACGACGGTGCGAACCGGCATCAGTTTTTCATCGGCTGTGTTCCAGAAAATGATGCGGTCGTCGCAGCCCGCGGAAATACAGATTTGACCGTCGGGCGAAAATGCGAAATCACGGACCCAGCTATCATGTGCTTCCCACGCGATTTTTTCACCGGATTCCACATTCCAGCGCTGCAACGTGTAGTCTTCGGAGCTGGAGAACAGGAAGCGTCCGAGTGGATCGAAGCGACAGGCCACCATCGGCTTGCCGTGTTTCCACTCATGCAGAACGTGAGTTTGTTTTGCGTCAAGACTCATGGTGGCTGGGTGTCTTTCAAGATCCGTCTTCGACGGTCTATTCGAGCTACCGCTCGCATCGGCGGCGGGCCGTCCCGCATCAGGAAATCAATTCGCTGATCGGGCCGCGAGACGGATCAGCGACGGGCATATCGCGACCACCGATATCAAAAGAACCACTTGATTCCATACCCACGGCGGACAGATAAGTGTGAAACAGGTCACCGTGTTCTACCGACCGTTCTGAGACTTCCGTGCCGTTAGCGTTGGTGGCCCCAATGATCGCTCCGGGCTGAATCTTTGCTCCGCCCACACAGACCGACCACGCTTTTCCCCAATGGTCTCGACCGTAGCGGGCGTTTATCTTTGGCGTTCGACCGAATTCCGACATGACGACCACCAGTGTTGTCTCCAACATGCCGCGTTCATGCAGGTCGCCGACCAACGCCGAAAACGCGCGGTCGAACTCTCCCAGTTGTTCCAGATGGAAATTGAAGTTTTCGTTGTGAGTGTCGTAGTTCGAGTGCGACACCTGGACAAAGGGAATACCGTTTTCCAGCAGGCGTCGAGCCATCAGGCAGTGTTTGCCCAGCTGCGAATCACCGTACCGTTCCTTTTCGGACCCAGGTTCTTTTTCCACATCAAAGACGTCCCGCCGCTCCATTAGCTGACGAGCCTGTTCGAAACTCTGAGTGTACACATCGGTTTCTGCTGTGCGACGCAGTTGAGCAAAGCGCTCGTTGGCTTTCTGGCGGAACTTGTTTCTGAGAATGTCGACGTCTTCCGTCAGATTGGAAGCGCGCATTGAATTGGCGGGCGGCTTTCCGTCGATGCCGATGCTGGCATACTTTGGTCCCAGATAGGCAGAGTCTGTTCCTCGTGCACCACCACCGATCTTGATGTGACCGGGCAGAGGATTGTCGGCTCGTTCGAGTCCTTTGGCGCAGACCGCTCCGAGATGCGGATAGGCCACGCCGGGCATCTGGTTGCGGCCGAAGGTCATCTGGTAACGACCTTTGCCATGATCACCGTTTTTCGTGTCAATGCTGCGAATCAGGGCCAGCTTGTCCATGTGGACGGCAGTTTGAGGCAGCAGTTCCGAAATGTGCGTGCCCGGCACCGCTGTGGGAATGGAACGGAACGGCCCACCGGTATCCGTTTTGGGTTTCGGATCCCAGCTTTCCAGCTGGCTCAGTCCGCCCGACATAAACATCACCAGCACGCGCATCTGCTTGCGTTCAAGTGCCGCAGCTGCTGCCGGATTAGTAAGTGCACCCAGGCCGCCAACGACAAAACCGCCAGCGACGGAACCGAGAAACTGCCGCCGAGCAAGTGTGTGCTCAGGCGACTGACAAGCGTATCCGGCTTTCATAGGTTTATCCTTTGCGAAAATGATTCAACGGTCCAGTATTAACGTGTACCACGGGCTTCGCCATTGTGGTGAGGCTCATAAGAACACTGGCAGAGTCAGTGGCACACGCCTCCTGACATTGATCGCAACAAAATACTAGTACTGAAAACGAAATTCGGAAGACGTGACCAGGGCCCAGGCCAGCTCCTGAACGGCCTCATTTTTCCTGTCCCCACGTGCCGCAAGATACTGCGACACGTCCTGTATTTCATCTGTCGTCGGTTTGCGCACAAGAGTGGACAGGTAGAGTTCGTCTGCAATCTGATCAGAAGTTTCAAGTTTGAGCAACCGACCGGTCAGATTATCACCGGAGGGAGAGAGCCACGATCGCATCTGGCTGCCATTGGCGAAGAGCAAGGCCTGATCAACTGTCGCAAAGAAGTCATCCTGCGGCTGCCCCTGCTCAGCGGCAAATAATTTCACAAATCCGGCCACCGTTTTTGTCAGCGAAACAACAGCGGCCGCTTCTGCGTCAGTCTGCCTTTGTGCTAACGCCGCCGCGTCCGACTTTTGCTCTTCCGTCAGTGGCTTTTCCTTGTTGAGTTTTGCCAGTTCCGTGATCACCTGACGTTCGGTCTGTCCGGACGCCTGCAGAATGCTCCATGTCAATTGTTCGGGCGTGAGGCATTCAACAGTGGCCAGATGAAACTGCTGAGTGGACTGGTCAATAACGGAAGCTTCTGCTTCGCTCTTCGTGGTCATTAACGTGGCAACCGTGGTCTGTAATTCGGTTCTCTTCTTATCAGCTTCGGCAGCCTGCTGGCGGGCCACATCAGCCTGCCGCTTCGCAGCATCCGCCCTGGCCTGCATGTCGGCCACCGTCTGACCTGCTGTTTCCATTTCTGTGGTTGCTACATCCAGCTGACTGCTGGTCTCGCCGATTCTCGCAGTAACGCGCGCCGCCGTTTTTTCCAGTTCAGTGGCCATTCCCGCAACCGCCTGATCCTGCAGAGCGGAAGCGGCCGCCGTTGCGTTTTGCAGAGCCGCAGCCAGAGCTTTGTTCGCCTGCTGTTGCTGTTGCTTCGCCAGTGTGAGTTTTGTCACCGTTTCGCTGGCTGTGGCCTTTTTCGTGGCTGCCTCAGTCATCGTTTTCGCGGCATCAGCCATTTGCATTTCTGACGTTGCAACGGTCTGGACCGCGACACTGTATTGTTGCTCAATAGCGGCGGCCACGGTCTGTGTGGTCGGCAGTTTCGCCGCTGCCTCTGCCTGCCTGATTAGATTCCGCAGGTACTCAACTTCGTGTTCTCGATGTGTCACCAAAATATATGCCTGCTGCGATTCCTTAAACGCCTTCACCATCGCCGCGCGGTGCTGACGCAGCGGTGGCTGAAGAGGAGTATACTTGTCCCGTGCTGTCGTGTCTGCGGCCCGAGCAGACGTCAACACTTCATTTGCTGCCGCTGAGGCTTTTACGGCCGCGTCAAGAGCCTGCTGCAGTTTCTGTAATTCGGCAGTATTACCGGCATCCCGAGTTTTTAGTATCGCAACCGTCTCTGCCAGATCCCTGGGCGACGCCAGCAGGTCGGCAGCGGCACTGGTTCTGTCCAGGGTTTCTTTCACGACAGCAGCGAACGCCTGTCTTGCCCCCAGAGCAGACTTCTTTGCCTGTTGTGCTGTCACTGCGTCATCTCGTTTTTTGGCAGCTGCAGTGGCTACGGCACGCACTTTGGCAAGGGCCGCTCGCTGCGGTTCAGCCGTTGCCAGGGCGGCGTCCAGTTTCTCCAGTGCCGCCTGAGCCTCGTCTTCTTTCTGCAAAGTCAGGTCATTGGCCGTCGTCCTCTGCTGTTGAAGTTGCTCAATGGTCGCTGCAAGATTGTTGACTTCGATGTTCGCAGGCTGGGTGAACTGATGCGAACGCTGGTACACGTCCGTGAGTGCAAGTTCACGCAGGAACGGCTTCACTTCAAAATTCGTCGCCGCAAATTCGTCCGCCAGCAACGTCATTAGCTCCGGATGCGACGGCGGATTCATCGAATGATGCATATCCACCGGATGCACGAGTCCTCGGCCCATCATCATCGCCCACAATCGATTGGCGATGTTGCGACGGAAGTAATGATTGCTGCCGCCGGCGACAAACTCTGCCAGCTTTGCTCGTCGACTGTACATGGGAACGGAGGCCACAGTTTTGGCAGGACGCGTCTTGTATTCGTCACCAGCCTCAAAAACGGGTTCTGTCACTTCCACTTCGCCCGGCATACGAGGCGAAGTGAAGGCTTCACGACTGGTAAAGACGGACTTGAACGGTGACTGACCATCAGCGGCTTCCGCGATAACGGCTGGCTTTTTCTTGTCCGGCTGAAACAAAGAAGAACGACTGACGAAGGAGTACAGCCCGTAGTAGTCTTCCTGTTTGTAGTCGTCGACATTGGGGTGGTCGTGGCACTGAGCACACTGCAGATCCATGCCAAAGAACATGCGAGCGATTTCGCGTGTCAGCAGATTCGGTTCGACATCACGTTCCAGCAAAAACGCCGCCGAAGGACGACTGGCGTCCGAAGTGTCCGCGCTGATCAATTCCGCCGCCAGCTGATGAAAGGGCTTATTCTGGTCAAAGGATGCCTTCAGCCACGCCCGAAATTCTTCACTCTTTACATGCTTGCCACCGCGACGTTCCATCAGCATCACGTCAAACGTGGTTGCCAGGTGGCCAGAGACTTCTTCGGACGCAAGCAACTGATCGATCAGCTCCGTTCTGCGATTTTCCTCCGGACGAACAAGATATGCTCGAACCTCGTCGATTGCGGGAATGCGCCCGATCAGATCCAGATAAGCGCGCCGCGCAAAAATCAGATCGTCAGCCTTCTCCGCAACGGGTCCAACAGCCGTCGCGTAAAACGCCTGATCAATTCGGTAATGAAGTGGTTCATCGCCATAAACGGTACACGTCGTGGCTGTCACAAAAACAACCAGCAGCAGACGATGCCGTACTGAGCGCACAGATGCGTGCATGGTGAGACTTGCATCAAACAGACTTGTGCGAGCAACGGAGGGAAGGGCTCGCAATGGGTGGGAAGTGACGTTTTCTCTATCCGAAAGTGTACCCCACGGCGTGATGTCAGGTCAAATACGTTCGAGGTTGTCTGACACATAAGGCAGACGGGATGTATGGAATATAACGCGTCCCATGCACTGACGACGACGGTCCACGCGCATATCCCAGACGGCGGGTTTCGAGCGTTTTTCCACGGCGGCAGCCCCGCAACCGGAATTCAGCGACCGACCAGAATCCGTTGCCCGCTCCGATGGGTCGCTGCTGCATCGGCGGTGATTTTATCGAAGACGCGACAAAAACTCAAATCGGCCCCTCGTTAATGGCCCGCGATACCTCGTGTTAGTTGGAGCGCCGTTCATGGTTTTTCGATGTGAATTTTTGTAAAATATCAGCTCTGTCCGACTCAACTTCGACAACCTCCGCATGCGAAAGACATTTTTTCAATCGTCCGTGTTCTCGCGACAACGCAGCGCAATGAACGGGCTCGCACTGCTGCTGTCGACCATCGCTGTGCTTGCGACTGTTGGCGTCAAGGTCCAGGGAGACGATCTCGCAGTTGCCAGGAAACGTACTGTTCGTGTTGCCACGTTCAACGTTAGCTTGAATCGCCGTGAAGCAGGAGAGCTTCGGGAAGATCTGAGCAAGGGTAGTCAGCAGGCTGGTCAGGTGGCCACCATCCTGAGAACCGTGCGTCCTGACGTCGTTCTGCTGAACGAGTTTGACTACGACGAATCGGGCGAAGCGTTAAGAGTATTTCAACAGCAGTATCTGGAAGCGGACCTGGGAAACGACAGTATCGCACCGCTGAAGTATCCCCATTCGTTCACCGCACTCGTCAACACCGGCGTGCCGAGCGGAGTGGATTTCAATAATGACGGAAAAACGGATGGTCCGACAGATGCCCTTGGCTTTGGATGGTTTCCCGGCCAGTACGGCATGGTGATTCTGTCCCGATTCCCGATCGACCGGAACGGCGTGCGAACCTTTCGACGGTTGCTGTGGAAGGATCTTCCGGCGGCAGCCGTGCCCGTCGATCCTGAGTCCGGCAAAAGATGGTACTCGTCGGTCGCATGGAATACGCTGCCATTGTCGTCGAAAAGTCACTGGGACGTCCCGGTCATCATCGACGGTCAACGGCTGCATTTATTGGCAGCACATCCCACACCTCCGGCCTTCGACGGTCCCGAAGATCGCAACGGACGTCGCAACCATGACGAAATTCGTCTGTGGGCCGAGTACATTTCACTCGGCGACAAGCCGTGGTTGCGTGACGACAAGGGGGTCGTTGGTGGTCTGCCGCCAGGCCGCAGTTTCGTCATTTTTGGTGATCTGAACGCAGATCCCGTCGACGGTGATAGTCATAACACCGCCATCAATCAGCTGCTGCAACATCCTCGAGTCAACGGCGATTTTGCGCCGCAAAGCGCTGGAGCCGTCGCTGCTGCGACAGCTCAGGGCCGCGCGAATCTGCGGCACAAGGGGTCCTCGCAATACGACACCGGCGACTTTTCGGACCGCGTTGTCGGCAATCTGAGAATCGATTATGTGCTGCCCAGCAACGATTTGACAATTGCGAAGGGGGCCGTCTTCTGGCCGGCTCCCGGAGACAATCACGCCGACATCGCCAATTGTTCGGACCATCATCTGGTCTGGCTGGATCTGGATCTGGCTGTCGATGAATAAAGTCCCGGTCTCTGGAAGGACCGGGACTTTTCTTCCGTCCTGGGATTCCAGGACGCATGCTTCCCAGCCCGTTCCGAATCGTTAATATCGCGCCATGTACCGCAACATCATGCTGACAATCGCCTACGAGGGGACTCACTATCACGGCTGGCAGATTCAACCCAACGGACAGACTGTTCAGGAGTGCGTCGAACGTGCAACAGAAAAGTTGACGGGAGTTCGCTGCAACGTGCTTTGCGCCGGTCGCACTGATTCCGGCGTTCATGCTCTGGGGCAGGTGGCCTGTTTTCGCACCGAATCGACAATCGCCGGGCCGCAGTTTCGACGTGGGCTGCAGAGATTCCTGCCCGAGGATATTGCCATCGTGCAGTCCCAGGAAGTTTCTGATCACTTTCACGCCACTTATTCGGCCATCAGAAAAAGATACCGTTATCTGATCTTCGACGGTGCTGTTCTGCCGCCGTTTCTACGAAACCTCGTGCACCGGTCGCGACGAATGCTGAATGTTGCCGCCATGCAGAAAGCTCTGCCAAACCTTCTGGGGACACACGATTTCCGCTGTTTTGAAACAAACTACCCAAATAAGGCCACCAGCGTTCGTACAGTTATGGAAGCCACGCTGCAACGAGTACCGCACTGGTCACTGTGGACACCTGCTTCTGTTCAGCAAACAACATCGCTTGAGGAAGACAATAATCAGAACGGGCAAAGTGACAATTCTGATCAACGTGATTCTGCAGGACACTGCTGGCAGCCAACGGATGCCCGACCGCACGAAGATCCAACATCGCCACTGATCTGTTTTGAAATCATGGCCGACGGATTTCTGTACAACATGGTGCGAGCGATCGTGGGAACGCTGCTGCGAATCGGTACTGGCACGGAATCGCATGAATATATGGCGGACGTCGTGGCATCCATGGACCGTGGCCAAGCCGGTTGTACGGCGACGCCGGAAGGACTGTACCTGGTGCACGTCGACTATCCTGATGAGCTGCTTGTGACCTGAAGGGGTCAATCCTTTTCGCAGTTCATGTTGCCCTTCCAAATCATGACGTTCGAAAAATCTCACTGCTGCTGTTCAACATCCGATAGACCATTCCGCTACAGCGTATTACGCTGATTCGTGGCCGCGAAAAACGTTTTCTGGCCTACTATGTGTGTTTCCCACGAGCCCGAACGAGCTACGTGTTTTCGTAAACTGCTCTAGCCGCGATTCATGCGAACTGCCCACATCATCACGCGACTGATCATCGGCGGAGCGCAGGAGAACACGCTGTTCAATGTGGACGACCAGCACCACATCCACAACGACGAAGTCTGCCTGATCACGGGACCGGGTCTTGGCCCGGAGGGAACCCTGGAGCAGCGCGCAATCGACCGCCGCCTGGACCTGCGTGTACTGCCTGAGATGCGCCGCAGCCTGCATCCGTGGCGGGACGCAAAGTGTTACTTCGCACTGAAACGGATGCTGAAAAATTACCAGCCGGACATCGTGCACACGCACAGTTCCAAGGCCGGCATTCTGGGGCGTCGAGCCGCCTTCGCACTGGGTATTCCCTGCGTGCACAGCATTCATGGAGCCGCGTTTCACTTCGGACAGCCAGCAGTTCTGCAGAGCGCTTACCGGACGGCGGAAAAGTTGGCGGAACCATGGTGCCAGCATTTCATAACGGTCTGCGATGCAATGTCGCAGCAGTACCTTGCGGCCGGAATTGGTACGCCTGACAAGTACACAACGATCTTCAGCGGAATGGACGTGGATACGTTTCTGCAGCCGTCGCGATCACGTGATGAAATACGCCGCGAGCTTGGAGTCAATGAATCGCATGTCGTCGTTGGCAAGATCGCCCGACTGTTCAATCTGAAGGGCCACGAATATCTCATTGAAGCCGCACCCGCGATTGTGGCCAGAGTACCCAACGTGCGGTTCCTGTTCGTGGGCGACGGAATTCTGAAATCACAGTTCCAAAACCGCATCGCCCAGCTGGGACTCAGCGAGCACTTTATCTTTGCCGGGCTGATTCCCCCCAATCAGGTGACCAATTACATTCATGCAATGGACGTGGTGGCTCACACGAGTGTCTGGGAAGGACTTGCTCGAGTCCTGCCACAGGCGCTGATCTGTGGTAAACCGATTGTCAGTTATGATATCGACGGTGCGCCCGAGGTTTGTATCAATAACGAAACCGGTTGCCTTGTCCCCGCCAGGTCGATCGAGCCGTTATCAGAAGCGATCGTCAGACTTGCCAGCGACGCTGCGCTGCGACAACGCCTTGGGGCCCACGGCCGGGAACGTTTCGCCTCGCAGTTCCGCCACGAATTCATGACAGAACGCGTCCGTGAAGTTTACCAGCGCGTGCTGAGCGAGAAATAACGTGATGCGCACATCACGTGTCACCATGTTATCCGTTAGTGAGAGTGGTCGTCGACGTTCGATGCGAAGTCGACAGGACTATCATCGTTGACGAACGCCCGGCCCGGATTTCAGACAACCGCTCGGCCGTGCACAAACGATGGATTGCCATCGTTCATCGTCCCGTTGTGGTGAAAGAGAACGGACGATCGATGACACGTGCAAGCGACGTTGATTCCCGGATGGTCGGCGGATGCAGCGGGCACGGCTTACGACAACGCATTGGCCACCGCCGACGCTGCCTGGACGTCGACCGTCGATGCAGCGGACGCAGCTTACAATTCGGCGCTGGATGCGGCAGACGCTGTGTACGATTCTGCACTGAATGCAGCAAGTACCGCCTACAACAACGCCGTGGACGCAGCCGATGCCGCGTACAATTCAACGATGGATGCGGCCGACGCCGCTTTCGAAAGTGCAGCGGCGGCAGCAGATGCCGCATTCCATGCCACGGTTGATCCTGCATATCAAACCTACGTGGACGCGCAGCAAGCCGCGATGGAGGCAGAAATGGCAGCCATGGATGCCATGATGAACTACGACATGGTCAGTATGGATCCAATGGCCACGGCGACCGATATCGCGGACGCGGCAGCGGCCCTTGCCACTGCAGATGCCGCTGCCGTGAGCGCATTGGCAGCAGCGGATGCGGCTTGGGCAGCGTACGAAGCTGCGTACAATTCCGCCAGTACTGCCTGGGACGCGGCCATCAGTGCAGCGACCACGGCATGGAATTCCGCAGAAGCGGGCGCCTTTGCCACGTGGGAGTCCGCAGAAGCAGCCGCGTCAGCAGTCTTTGACACCGCTGCCGCCGCAGCGGAAGCGGCATGGGTTACCGCCGAAGCGGCGGCATGGACAACGCTCGAAGCCGCCGTAGCGGCTGCAGACGCCGCATGGACGACGGCCGAAGCTGCGGCATGGGCGACCTACGATTCTGCCATGACGACTGCCGAAAATGCGTGGGTTGCCGCGGAAGCCACCGCAAGTGCCGCATTCGACCTCGCTGCCAGCAGTGCAGAGACCGATTGGACAACGACCGAAACGGCTGCGCTGGCAACGTTTGATACAGCCGCAGCCGCAGCGGCAGCCACATGGACAACAGCAGAAGCGACAGCTGCAGCGATCTATGACGCCGCCATGACCGCAGCGGTTGCCGCATGGGATGCCACGGAGGCGACGGCTTCCGCAACCTATAATGCAGCCGTCACCGCTGCTGACGCAGCGTGGTACGCGACTGAAGCTGCGGAGTGGGTCGCCTACGAAGCGGCGATGCAGGCCGCAAGTGACGCGTGGGATGTCGCTGTCGCGGCCGCTGACGCCGCATATCAGACAGCAGTTACTGCTGCTGACGCTGCGTGGGTTGTTGCCGAACAGGCCGCCAGAACCGCGTTTGAATCCGCCGTTGCTGCGGCCAACTCGGCGCGCACGGCTGCGGAAGCGACCGCGTGGAGTGCATTCGTAGCGGATGTCGCCGCCATCGAGGCGACCGCGTCATCGCTGGCCTCCTACAGCGGATCTTCAGCCAGTTCGGAACCGAGTTTCTGGGATGACTACTGGCGTTATCTGACAAATCCGGGGGATATGGATGCCGATCTAGCGGCCTACGACACCGCGGCGCGTGGCACTGCTGTTGTTGCAGGAACCGCCGTCGTAGTTTTGGTCGCCGCTCCGGTGATTGCTGCTGCGGAATTGACGGTGACACTTCCAACGTTGGCCGCTCAGCCCGTGTTGCGTGGCAACGGAGCATTGGGAGTCGGTGGAGTGGTTGTCGGCACAGCGGAAGTCACTGTAACAGGAACTGCTACACTACAGGCCGCCGGCCTGCTCGGCGGTGCCGTGTTCATGTCCCGAAAACGGGACTTGGCACAAGTTGACGAAGCCGCCCGACAGGCCGGCGTTGATCGCCATGCTTTCAGTGATTACGTCCATGAACTCAAAAAAGGTATGGGCCGGCGCGGTGACGAAAACTTTACGTTCCGGCATCTGCTGGATCTTGCCTACGAATTCCTTGAGCTCTTTGGAGGTGCGTGATGGAAAGAGCGAGACAGCAGGACTCGTGCAACTTTCGTGTTTTCGGAGACATAGGCGACCCGGACCGAATATCGGCACTCTTAGGTGTGGAACCCACTTACACGCATCGCAAGGGAGAAAGACGGTCGAAGTTTACGGAGCCATATTCAAACGATATGTGGAGGTACGAGATATCAGGAGATGACGAAGAGACACTGGGCGATCTCCTGCGACAAATTCATGGAGTGTTTCTTGCAAAGGCTGAGCAAATCAAGAGTCTGGTCGCGGACGAGGGGCTTAAAGTCGACGTCTTTTGCAGTTACCTATTCTTGCCAAACCAGGGAGGATTTGACTTTTCCCCGCAAGCTCTTGAGTTGTTTACACGCGCCGGAATTGAACTCTGTATTTCGATTCGGGACTAGGCGAACGTGAGCGTTGGTCGCCGCCCCGGCGATTGCTGCTGCGGAATTGCCAATGACGGTTCCACCGTTGGCCGCTCAGCGGTGCTGTGTTTATGTCCCGGCAACGGATTTCTCGCAAGTGGAGGAGACAGGCCGGCGTTGATCGCCATGCTTTCGGTAAGTACGTCGAAGATGTCAAACGAGGTATGGACCGAGGCGGTGCCGATAATTTGACGTTCCGGGATTTGCTGGACCTTGCCTACGAATTCCTTGAGTTCTTTGGAGGTACGTGATGGAAAAAGTGAGGCAGGACTCGTGCAGCTTTCGTGTTTTTGGAGACATCCGCGACCCAGACCGAATATCAGCACTCTTAGGCGTGAAACCCACCTACACGCATCGCAAGGGAGAACGGCGGTCTAAGTTTACGGAGCCATATTCAAACGATATGAGATATCAGGAGATGACGAAGAGACACTGGGCGAACTTCTGCGACAGATTGGCGGAGTGTTTCTTGAAAAGGTTGAGCAGATTAAAAGCCTGATCGCGGACGACGGGCTTAAGATCGACGTCTATTGCAGCTACGAATTCTGGCCAAACCAAGGCGGGTTTGACTTTTCCCCGCAAGCCCTTGAGTTGTTTACACTGGCCGGAATTGAACTCTGTATTTCGATTTGGGACTGATGCTTTGTGTTTAGCGTTCTTAGAATCACAGTCGGCAATCTTAACGCTGAGGTCATTGATTCGCTTAGCAAACTGTCTTCCGATGGGAAGGCATCACACCAAAACAATCGGGTGACCATATCCGTGATAGAAGACGAAATGTGGAATAATCATTTGGTCCGCCTTGATGACATTTTGCAGAAACTCGAAGCCATTGTATGTTTCGACGAAGCGGAATTAGACGTTGCGATACATTGGGACGATTACAGTTCTGCGGTTCTGACTGAATTGCGAATTGATTCGAATGAGCTGGAACGATTGGCTCATTCGAACATAAACATCGTATTCTCGCTCTATGGTGATCCGCCGCTTCCTCAAAGATAGGCAGTCCGTCAAAGGATGTTCCGGGATTGATAATCTTGTATCAGAGTGGTTAGATTCGATTGCTGGCCTCGAGTGTTGGGGCGTTTCAGCGGGCGGTTGCGTCGGATCAAGGTTTGCGCTTTCCATAGGTGGAAAGCGCAAACGAATCACGCAGATCAAGAACCCGAGTCTTCCCGTGGAACAGCGGCTGTTCGATGCGGAATACGTCCTTTCAGTGGGGTGTGCACCATGGACAGTACTTCGTGACAACTCGACCGTCGCAACTTCGGATTACGATTGTTCTCCAGACGGGCCTCTGGTTGCTGGTTTAATGCAACTTGTTGGGACGAAAGTAAGAGTGGCTACCGTCAATGGTCACCAATACGATTTGGAAATCGAGTTCGAGCCAGGTCGTCTGCGATTGCAGGTGTTCGCAGGATTGATTCCCGAGGACGGCGATGGCTACGTTCTGTCTTCGCCACAGCACATCGTCGGCGTTAATAAGGACGGTTTGCTTGAATACGAGCCACGCGTTTTGATGTAAGGGCAGAGAACGCAGATGAGCGGCAGGGCGGCCGCCCCAGCTGAACAGACTGTTCACGGCGGTTGCAGGCATCAAAACAAATCGGCAAGGCGAAGAGTCTGGTTGCGTGTGAGGTCGACCAACGGTATGCGGCAATGCATTTCCGAGAGGTGGATTGAACCTGGTTACGACCATCCTGCACTACGCGGCGCGTGCGGCGCAGTCGCTGATGACGACGTAGTGACAGATACTGCCCAGGATTACAAGCACGTGCCACACGCTGTGGAAGTAACGCACTCGTGTATCGTTCACCAGAAACACGACACCCAGCAGATAGCAGCAGGCGCCTGCCAGAACCCAAAAAAAGGTGTCGCCTGTATACTGCATCAGTCGCGGGCCGGCGAATAACGGCAGCGCGGCTGTTGTCACGTAGAACCAGACCGGAACCATTTCCGTTTTTGTGACCTTAAGTTTCAGATAGACACCAACACCGGCCATCACCCAGATCAACAGCAAGGGCACGTTCCACCACCCATCGCGACAGGCGAACAGGCTGACAGGAGTGTACGTCGCGGCCATCACACCAAAAATGGCGATCTGATCCAGAGTTCGGTACCGAGTGCGATGAGGATCGGCGTCGAAGGAATGCGACAGTGTGGAGGTAGCGTACAGAACGACCAGAGCGACGGCATAGATCCAGCAACCTGCTCTCAGGTAGACGTCCGTCCCCGTGGTGGTGAGCAGTCGCACGGCACCCGCGATGCTTAGAGCAAGTCCGGCTCCGTGAGTCAGCTGATTCAAAGTCTCCTCCGGAATGTTGGAGACCAAGCTGCCTTGCTGCACTGTTTCTGCCATAGCAATCCCTGCCAAAGAAACGAATCCGGACCTGACTTCTTCCGTTATCGGCAATCATCGGTCCGTGCACGGCCATTCCGTTGGTCGTGCAGGAAAAATCTGGATTCCGTCGACCGTCAGCGGTAGTGACCACCTGACTGTCGCTCGCGACGAAGGTTATCCGGGGAAGATAGATCGGGAAAGGTCAGGAAATGGCGGAAACTGCCGGTCTGCAGATCCGCCAGGACAACGCTCCTGGTGCCGAAGTTCTTCTTCATCACGAGTTGCTGCGTCAGCCTCTTCAATGCGAGGATTCGTTCGCCAGCACCAGAAACGATACTCCAGCGCACAGAAAGGGCTGCCCGGAAAACACCGAGCAGCCCATGAAGCAACCGACGAACGAGTCGATGACTCCCGGAAGGCTGTTCACACAATGGCGACCTGCGTTCCGGACGTCTTTGTCAGTCAGCCAGCACTTTTGACCGTCGTAACGATCTCCGCAGCAACCTTGTATGGATCCGCGTTCGATGCCGGACGACGATCTTCCAGCCAGCCCTTCCAGCCGGATTCGACTGTCGCAACCGGAATTCGGATCGACGCACCACGGTCAGAAACACCGTAGCTGAACTTGTCGATCGCCTGAGTTTCGTGAAGACCGGTCAGACGCTTATCGTTGTCGTGACCGTACACGCTGATGTGTTCGTTGATGCGTGGCTCGAACGCCTGACAGATCTTGTCGTACGTTTCCTTGTTGCCAGCTTCGCGAAGAGTCGAATTGGAAAAGTTGGCGTGCATACCAGACCCGTTCCAGTCGGTAGGACCGAGTGGTTTGGGGTGCCAGTTGATGGCCAGACCGTACTTTTCTGCGGTTCGTTCGCACAGGTAACGAGCGATCCACGTTTCATCACCAGCTCGCGCGGCACCTTTTGCAAAGGTCTGAAACTCCCATTGGCCAGCAGCAACTTCTCCGTTGATGCCTTCCACATTGATGCCCGCTTCAAGGCACATTTCCAGGTGCTCTTCGACTATCTCACGACCATAGGCATTCTTTGCTCCGACAGAGCAGTAATACGGTCCCTGAGGCCCTGGATAACCGCCCGGCGGGAAACCCAGAGGAAGATTGTGATCGGGATCCCACAGGAAGTACTCCTGCTCGAAGCCAAACCAGAAGTCGTCGTCACCATCGTCAATCGTGGCCCGACCATTCGACTCATGAGCCGAACCGTCAGCGTTCAGAACTTCCGCCATCACCAGCCATCCGTTTCCAAGTCGCCCTGGATCCGGAAACAACGCGACGGGTTTCAGAAGGCAGTCAGATGATCCACCTTCAGCCTGCTCAGTCGAACTACCGTCGAAGGCCCACATCGGGCAGTCTTCGAGTTTGCCGCTAAAGTTGTCGACAACCTTAGTCTTGCCACGGAGATTCTGCGTCGGCTTGTAACCGTCCAGCCAGATGTACTCCAGTTTTGCTTTCGCCATGCCTGTTAACTCCCCCCGAATTACACTTTCACTGCCACAAACCAACGCGAAGCTTCGCGGTGTGCTCTGCCTGATGCGGCTTCGGCCTTCCGTCCTGTAGGGCGATGAGCGGCATCAAACACTGATGCCCGCGTATGAAAAAGCTGGAAATTCTCATCAACCCCCTGCAGCCAGACTTAAGATGAAGCGCACCGCTTCTTGTCTGCTCGCAGTATAAGCACTTTTGCTGAATCCTTCAGCAGGCTGACGGACCTGTTTCGTCACCAACCTTCTGATGACCGGTATACCGCATACAGTGTGCCAAACAAAGTAACCGGGGCGAATTCGGATTCAGAAATCGCGGCTCCGTATGGTGGTGGGCGAGGCGGTTTTGGCAAGCCATGCCGGCTGATTCAGCCTCAAACGGGACCGAGGCCCAACCAGGAAGACCTAAGCAAATCACTTCCTCAGCCCCTTCGAGCGGCCACAGTGAATTCACGACGGTCGACGCCAGCTTTCGCTGATTCCGAAGGTGATGCAACAAAAGGCGGATTTGCTAAAGAGAAATCCAGCTCCCAGCATGGCACCTGGAAGTCGGCCGGGCTGTGGCGTTTGGTGCGGGACGAGCTAAGAAAGGCCGGCTTCCGACAGCGTGCGGCAATCACCCGGCAGAGCCCGGTGGCTGCTTTTTCTCACCATTTGCCGGCAGCCCCTTGCGGTTCACGAAATGAGGCTTATAGCCATCGGGTAACGCACCGCCAGAGTTCTTCCCAGTATCGGGTTTAACGGCGTCACTCAGCAACATCCTGACGATGTCATGCCGATGCAGCAAACCGACAATTTCTCCCGCCAAGTCAAGCACAGGGATAACTTCATGGCAGGATGAGCGAAAAAGGTGCAAGATCCCACCAATATTCGCATCCTGCCGAACGGATTCCACATGTCGAGACAGAATCCGAGACACGCTGGCTTCGCGGCTGCTTGTTGCCAGCAGTTCACGAATGACGGCTGATTCCGGAATCACACCGACCAACTGCCCGGAGTCATTTTGGGCCACCAAAACGGAAAAACCATTGGTCACAAGAAGCTCAGCGGCATCACGCAGTCGTATCGTTTCCGAAACGACCGCATGAGAACAATTCCGCATGAGTTCAGACACGGGAAGCTGCTGCATCGGGAGAAGTTTCCAGCAGGATAGTTTTGAGGCACTTTGTGCCACCCACGAACTGTTGACCTGAAAATAAACGGAGTACGAAATCAGTCGGCCGGACCAGTGCATTCTTCCGTCAGCAAAGAACCACGCATCTCCATACGCGACAATGTCCTCTGCTGTTCGTATCGGTTCTGTCAGAGATTTCCTGCAGTTGGGGCGCGAGGATTGCGTGTACCGCTGACGGATTGTCCGTAGTATCCCGCGTGACTGTCATGTTTGGAGATCCGCACTTCTATTCCCGACAATTGATGCTACTCTTTCAATCCGGATTCCTGATCGGCTAACCGTGCCGGACAAAGGACCGGCGAAACAACGTTGTTCACAGGCCTGCATACCGACATCCGGAAAGCGTGTTTATGAATGCGAAGATGCTGCTGGCGGCGGTTTTGGGGTGTTTAACCCAGCCCATTCAGGCCGCTACGATCTCGGAATGCCAGGAAATGCTTCGCGTGGGCAGCTACGTACAGTGCCTGGACGCAGCAACGGAACAGATTGAAGGCCGACGGTACGGCGAGGAGTGGCCAATCCTGAAAGCCACCGCCGAACTGGAACTGGGACGATATCTGCAGGCGGGTGCGACGATCGACGCCGGTATCGTTCGATATTCGTGGAGCATTCGGCTGCGTATGCTGGCGTACGAGACAGCTCTGCTGCTGGGAGATCGTCAGAAATCGGAGCGCATGCTCGATGAAATCAATCAGCTGGCCACTGGCGCCCCCTGGCGATATACCGACGCAGATGACCTTGTCTCCCTCGGCCAGGCAGCCATTAAACTGGGAGCCGATCCGAAAGATGTGCTGGAAGGCTTCTTTGACCGTGCGACAAGAAATTACGAATCCCGACCGGATGGATTCATCGCCGCAGCTCAGCTGGCCATCGATAAAGGCGACATGGCACTGGCCGCTGAGGTCATGCAACCCGCAGCGAAACAGTTCCCCGACAATCCGGACGTGCTGTTCCTGCTGGCCGAATCAATTGCGTCCGCGTCCGCCCAGGAAGCCTCGGCCCTGTTTCAGCAGATTCTGACCATCAATCCCAACTACGTGAAGGTGCTGCAGAAGCTCGCGGAACGGCAGATCGATGCCGAAGATTATGTCGATGCTGCAGAAACACTCGCCAAAATTCACAAGATCAATCCATGGCACCCCACGGCTCATGCCCTGCAGGCGGTCATTCACCATTTGCGAAATCAGCCGATCGAAGAAGCCAGAAGCCGCAGTCGGGCACTCGCTTTTTCAGATGCCTCGCCCGTCGTTGACCACATCATCGGAGAAAAACTGTCTCGCAAGTATCGTTTTTCGGAAGGTGCCGCGTATCAGCTGGTGGCAATGTCAATTGATCCGTTGTTCGTACCCGCGAAAACTCAACTTTGCCAGGATCTGCTGCGATTGGGCCGGGACGAAGCCGGCTGGCAGATGGCGGAAGCAGCTCAGAAACAGGACACCTACAGCACGGCGCTGTTTAACCTGATGCAGTTAAAGGACAGCCTGGACGACTTTCAAACTCTGACCAGCGAACGTTTCATCATTCGCATGAATCGCCAGGAAGCCATCGTGTACGGCGGCCGAGTCGAAGCCCTGCTGAACCGTGCCTTTGATGCATTATCAGAACGCTACGGTTACACACCGCCAGAACCGGTCGTGGTCGAAATCTTTGATCGCCCAGATGATTTTGCGGTCAGAACTTTTGGCATCCCGGACGTCGCTGGATTTCTGGGCGTCTGCTTTGGAAAACTGATTACCGCCAACAGCCCGGCGTCGCAGCGAAACAGTCCCAGCAACTGGGAGTCTGTCCTGTGGCATGAGTTCTGTCACGTCATCACGCTACAGATGACGGACAACAGAATTCCAAGATGGCTGAGTGAAGGCATATCGGTCTACGAAGAACGCCGCACGGACGTTCGCTGGGGGCAATCGATGACACCCGGATTTCGTGAACGCGTCAAGGCGGGCAACGTGACGCCCGTCAGTCAGCTCAGCAGTGCGTTTCTGCATGCTGAATCCGGCGAAGATCTGAACTTCGCGTACTACGAATCATCCATGGTCGTGGAGTTCATTGTCGAACAGCACGGATTTGAGGCCCTGGTCCTCATTCTGAACGATCTCGAGAACGGATTTATCATCAACGATGCACTGGAACGGCGCGCCGGAGGGCTGGCAGAGCTGGATACCGCCTTTGCCGAATATCTGACCGGCCTTGCCAACAGCTATGCAAAGGACGTGGAGTTTGCGATTGAAACAGACGGTGAGCACAAACTCGATCTGGAAGCTCTGCAGCAGAATCCTCGTCACTATACGGCAGGACTGACCGCAGCTGCAGCTCTGATTCGAGCCGGCGAACTGGATTCTGCTGAAACCAAGCTGCTGGAACTGATTAAACTGTTTCCGGAAGACACCAGCGCGAACGGCGGCCGAAAAATTCTGGCAGAGGTCTACAAGAGACAGGAAAAAGCAGATCAACAGGCGGCCGTACTGGCCGAACATCTGCAACGGTCGGGCGATGACCTGGAAGCCGCGGTCGAATTATTATCGCTGCAGGTGACAGCGAAACAATGGCCCCAGGCACTCACTACCGGTCGGCTTGTCATGGCCATCGACCCCCTGCAGCCGGGCGTGCTAAGACAGCTCAACGTGGTTGCCTCGTCGACAAAGGACGACAATCTGGCAGTCGACGTTCTGACGGGGCTCCTGGAACTGGAACCTGCTGACGCCGCGCGGACGCACTTTCTGATTGCGCAAATTCTGAAAAGTCAGAACGCAGAACAGTCCAGACGCCATGTACTGCTGTCACTGGAACAGGCCCCACGCTACCGGGCGGCGCACAAACTGCTGCTGGACCTAACCGACACAGAACCAGAGGTCCATTGACGCCTTCACCCGACGGACGCTTCTCCTTCAGCACGTGCACCGACGGTGTGCAGGGCTGCTCTGGTGAGTATCTCTTCCCGTCTGACGGAAACATGCCGGGAAGAATCTGCGGTTTTTCCGGACGCCCGGAAAACTCACGACCGATTACTTGGCAGTGAAGAGTAAGTACGGGAACATAACAAAGTGACGTCTTCCGCAGCGCGATGCCGGGACGACGTACCGGGACGATCCATCGAACGGAAGAAAATCATTGACCAGTTCAAACAGCCTGCTGCTCCTGCATCCCAACGACAACGTTGCCGTTGCCAAAGAGTATCTGAGCAAAGGCAGCGCCGTGCCGTCAGGCGACAGAACGCTGACTGCGCTCGCCTCCATACCTCCCGGCCACAAGATCGCGATCTCGCAGATCGACCAAGGCGCTGCGATTGTTAAGTACGGCCAGGTGATCGGCTATGCCTCGTCAAACATCGGCATCGGCGACTGGGTGCACGTTCATAATGTGCAGGCAACAAAACCCGGTCTGAACTACGCATTTTCCACCGAACTGCACGAACCACCGAAACCGACCCGTGAACGTTTCTTTGACGGATACCGGCGTCCGAATGGATCAGCCGGAACTCGAAACTACGTCGCTGTCATTAGCACGGTGAACTGTTCCGCGACAACCGCAAAATACGTCGCCAAGGAACTGACGGAAACCGATCTGTCCGCATACCCCAACATCGACGGAGTGGTGGCATTCGTTCACAAGGAAGGCTGTGCGCTGGCGTTCAACAGTGACGACCATAAGCAGCTGAACCGTACCATGGCCGGTTTTGCAAAACATCCAAACATCGTCGCCTGCATTGTGCTGGGTCTGGGGTGTGAAACGGCTCAGGCCACTCTGCTGGAACGGGATCACGGTCTGGTTCAGCTGGGCGGCATCAGGGAACCCGATGAACCGCTGCCGATGGTACTGAACATACAGGAAGTCGGCGGCGTTCGAAAAACCGTCAACAAAGCCGTTGGTGTTCTGCGAGACCTGCTGCCACTGGCCAACGATGTCACCCGTGAATCGATCCCGGTCAGTGAGCTGAAAATTGCGATGGAATGCGGTGGCAGCGACGGCAACAGCGGCATCACCGCAAATCCGGCGGTGGGCGTCGCCAGTGACCTGCTGGTCGCCCACGGCGCCACAACCATACTTTCAGAAACGACCGAATTGTACGGCGCAGAACATCTGCTGACTCCGCGAGCGATTACTCCGGAAGTGGGCGAACAATTGCTGGAACGAATTCGCTGGTGGGAAGACTACGCCAGAAGATACGACGCCTCCATCGATAACAACCCGTCTGTTGGAAACAAGAACGGCGGACTGACAACCATTTTCGAAAAGTCTCTCGGTGCCGTGTCCAAAGGTGGAACGTCTCCGCTGCGTGCGGTGTACCAATACGCGGAACCGATTACGGAAAAAGGATTCGTCATCATGGACAGTCCGGGGTTCGACCCGGCGTCGATCACGGGAAAGGTCGCCAGCGGTGCTCAGGTTGTTGTCTTCACGACAGGTCGTGGCAGCTGCTTCGGCTGCAAACCATCGCCAACGATCAAAGTGGCCACAAACACGCCGATGTTCAACCGTATGAAAGATGACATGGACATTAATGCAGGAGTGATTCTGGACGGCAGCAGCATCGAAGAGGTCGGTGAGCAGATCTTCGAACGCATCATTGCCACCGCCAGTGGACAGCAGACATTAAGCGAATCTCAGGGCATCGGGGACGAAGAATTCTGCCCCTGGTTTCCCGGCCCCATCTTCTAACCGACTTCGTCGGCTTGTCTGAGCTGTCGCTTGGATGAATCAACATGCTGATGCGGAAGACCAGTAGACAACGGTGCGTCCCTTCACGCACCCTGCTCAGCTCGGAGGATCACGGTCACAGGTCTCACGACAGGGGACGTTCGTTTAACGCACCGTCCGGCGGCTTTTCTCTTGCTGCTTCGCGGTCGCCCGACGCATGGACTCGACATGATAGTCGAACCAGATCGGCTTCATTCGCCCAATCATCTCGGTGCGCTTGTGGGCCAGGCCTTCCAGTTCGATGTAGGTATGGTCGATGCCCAGCGTCTGCAGATGAATGTGAAAGTCGCGAACTGTCTTGATGTGACCAAAGTCTTTTGTACCGCACGCTATTTGAATGCGCAGACTGGTCTTAATTCGACCGACATTCTTTTTCGTCAGTTCATAAACATCATCAGCCTCCCAGTCTGTGCGGTCAGGCCCCAAAAGCAAATTCTCGCGGATTTCCGGTTCAGCCTGGTCAAATGCCTCCAGCAGATGAGGCACATTGCCAGCCTGACAGAACAGGCTGCAGAACAATTCCGGATACTTGACAGCCAGTCGAGTGGATCCTCGGCCTCCCATCGAAAAGCCTTCGATGCAGCGACCCTGGCGAGCACCGATTGTGCGATAGTTTTTTTCGATGAAAGGGATGAACTCCGTGATGAAGATGGATTCGATCGGAAATTGTCCATCCGCTGAATCCTTGTAGAACGTACTGTGCCCGCCATTCGGCAGTACCATGATCATCTCCGGCCAGCGTCCCGATTCGATTCCTTCGTGCAGAAGACGGACCGAATCAACACTCGTGAATTCGTTACCACCGTTGCCGTGCAGGTTGTAAATCACGGGATACCGCAATTCTGTGGATGATGCGTAACCCGGCGGCAGATAAATGCAGTAACCAATATCCTTGTTCACCAGTGTGCTGTGAAACGTCAGGTGCTGCGTGTTTGCCGGAAGCGGCAACTGACTGTCCTTTGGCTGATTGACCCAGACGATCGATGGTCGCGAAGGTGGCTTCGCCTTTTTCCGCGTCCCTGTCTGGGCAGCAGTCTGGGGTGAGATAGCGGTGAGTATGATGAAGCCGGCAAAGACAATAGACTCTCTGAACATGACTGACGCAACTTCTGTGAACAGCGGATGAAACAGGTAAATCACGGTCGACTCCAGCCAAGTGTAACGTCGTAACACCGTGTCGCCACGCTCGCATAAATCGAATCAAGAAATGACAGAGAACGGTATTCCCGACGTACGTCAACCTGCGGATTCAACGGTTCGTACCTGGTTGCGACTGATGCGGCTGCCGACGGTCTTTACAGCGTTGACCAACGTTTTGTGTGGCTTCACCGTCAGCAGTTCAGAACGAAGTCTGCCCGACATCCTGGCGTTAAAACACTTCTGGCTGCTGCTGCTGTCCAGCGCTGGATTGTATCTGGGCGGCATGGTCCTGAATGATGTATTCGACGCCGCACTGGACGCAAAGGAGCGACCGGAACGGCCGATTCCTTCGGGCCAAATCTCAAAGAAGTCAGCTGCAGTCTTCGGAAGCATGCTGATGTTGACGGGTGTCGTTGCCGCAGGGCTGGCCGGGATATTCGCTGAGACAGAACCCGTGGGCGTCTGCATTGCCCTGATTCTGACAGCTGCCGTCGTGCTGTACGATTCCGTTCTGAAGAATACGGCTGCCAGCCCGTTTGGCATGGCCGGCTGTCGCTTCCTGAACATCATGCTGGGGGCCAGCTGTGCGGGAAGCTGGGCCGACGTCTGGTCGGGTCCACAGGTCACGATTGCGGCAGCACTCGCAGTCTATGTTTTTGGAATCACATGGTTTGCTCGTAACGAAACGGGAGATTCATCCAGACTCGCTCTGACTTCAGGACTGGCGGTCGCGCTGACCGGCATCGGGATCAACGGCTGGACAGCAGTGAAAGTAATGTCAGTGCAGCCGGCCGCCACGGGAGCGTTGATTGCGCTGTGTTTGATTGCTGCGAATGTGGGTCTGCGGTGCATGCAGGCCATCCAGGTAAACCAGCCAAGGCTGCTGCAGAAAACAGTCGGATTCATGCTGTTAAACATTATTTTCATCGACGCCGCCATGGTATTCTGCGTGACGGGTAGCAGTCGACTGGCCAGTCTGGTTGTCATCATGGTCATACCCGCGACGCTGATGAAACGCGTTATTCCCATGTCGTGAGGTGTGACCGACAGGCGACGAGTTCAATACAGAACATCATGACCGCGTCAGACGACAATCCGTTTCGTGCACCGCAATCGTCGTTTGAGCCGGTTGAGGCCGAAGTCACCACAAATCTGCGGCCTCTTCGAATCTGTCTCGGTCTGCAGTGCACAACAATCGTTCTGGGCGTCGCCGCTGCGTTCTACAACATTGAAAGTATTGTCGCGACGGGGATTGTTCTGTCCCCGATTGGAATGTTGGTGGCGTTTCTCAGCAAACGCGGGAAGCTCACGCGTGGTATCGCGTTCGGTCTCTCGGGGCCGGCTATTTCGTCATTCTGTCTCATCCTGATCACAGTGCTGCACTGGGGACCAACAGATGCCCAGCAACCGATATCGCTGATTGCAGCCGCATACACGACGTTCGCACTGCCACTCGGCCTGTACATGTGGACCAGAACGGGATCTGACAGTATTCACGCAGAGCCTGAGAACCGGTTTGATAACGCTTTGATTTCAGATGCGGTTCAGCATGGGTCGAAGAATACGGGGGAATCACCTTCCGCTTCTGCATACGTTCCGGGGATTGACCAAGCCACAATACAATGAATCGCGATGTTGTGTCAGAAATTGCCCGCAGTGCAACACTGCGGAATGTAAGCCTCTACGCGTTAGCGACAGCGGCGTATGCCCTTCTCGCCGTGTGGGTCGAAACACAGTCTGGCTACGGCGAATTCATCACGCTGCCACCCGATCTGCATGCCGCATTCACCCTGGTCCTGGGCTGGCTGCTGGTATTTCGAACAAACTCGTCCTACGCCAGATGGTGGGAAGCTCGCAAACTGTGGGGCACTCTGGTCAACATCAGTCGCAACATGGCCATCAAAGTGGCTGACCTGTGCAAAGCTGGTGACGACGAGTTGAATAAATTTCGAATTGAAATCGTGGCTTTCGCCTATGCTATGAAAGATCACCTGCGCGAAGGTGCCAACCTGCAGAAGCTGGATGGCTTCGAAGCGTGTCCTGATCAGCCTTCGCATGTCCCGTCGTATCTGATCACTCGCATGTATGAAGAGCTCGGTTCATGGAAGTCCGATGGTTTTATCGATGGTGACGACCTGCGAGTGCTGGACGCAGAAGCTCGACTGTTTCTGGACATCTGCGGAGGTTGTGAACGGATCCGTAATACTCGAATCGTTCGTTCCTATCGCACGTTCGCCAGACAGTGTGTCGGGCTGTACCTGATCACGTTTCCCTGGGGCATCGTGGACAGTTTCCGCTGGTGGACCGTGCCGCTGACCGGCATCGTCGCGTATTTCATGCTGGGCCTTGAAACAGTGGCGGAACACGTCGAAGAACCGTTTGGCTTTGACGAAGATGACCTGGATCTGGACGAACTATGCAGAACGATCGAGGTTTCCGTCCAGGAAGTGTTCGACCGCCGACTGGCCCGCCAGGCAAAAACGCCAACGGCACCAACGTAGGCCGCGTGCAACGCCTCAGCGATGAACCGTCCACACTTCCCGCCGCCGGCGACGTCAAGGCGCCGCATTGCGTGCGGACTACGATTACTCATTCAAGCCCGCCAAACTGTCGCACGGCTTCGTAGGCAACGGTATTCATCGTACTGGCCAGATTCAGGCTGCGAACCAGATCGGTCATCGGAAGCTTCAGCTTGTTGGCCACACATTCATTCAAAATGGATGGCGGCAACCCTCGGGACTCGCTCCCAAACAGCAGAATGTCGCCGCGACTGAATTCCGCATCCCAGACCATTCGAGCGGCTGTTTTTGTCAGATACCAGACAGATGAATCCGGCAGCCGCTGCTGAACTTCGGACCAGCTGTCGACCGCTTCCCAGTCCAGGTGCTGCCAGTAGTCCATTCCGGCCCGCCTCAAATACCGATCATCCAGCTTGTAACCGAGCGGACGAATCAGCCACAACTTTGCTCCGATCGCAACACACGTACGACCAATGTTGCCTGTGTTCTGAGGAATCTCGGGCTGGTACAGAACGACGTTCAAGACGGGGGACGGCATGAGCAAGGCTGATTCATAAAAAAAGTGCCGCAGTTGAATCAGCTGAAGCGACCAATGGCAGCGAGTAATCGGATTTGAGTGTTCTCGCCCCTGACGTGAGTTGCGAGTCTGGTCAGAGCATTATTGGCAGGAACGGGCGGTTGAGCAAACGCATCCGATCGTTTTTACCCGGATGGAAATCGAGACGTGTTGGTTGCGGACAGATGGCTGCGGAGCGTCCGACAATATCAGCGTCAGTCGATGACACCGCGTGTCATGGCTGACGCCCATGGCGAAGCGTAAGCCGACGCAAGCCGTGAGGGCAGGCACCGTTGTGAAAGACTCACTTGCTGGCGCTGTGTGCTCGCCGGATGCATTCCGCGTGCACTGACCACGACCTTCCTTGTTTCCATGCCGCGGCATTCGGCACGATCGGAGATCGTCTCCGTAGGCGGCGCTGCCAGAGCTTCGACACTGGCTCGGTGCCCCGCAGATCTTCGACATATCCCGTTCTTTGCTGACGCTGTGTGCTTGTCATTGCCCCAAAACCGGAATGTCCCACCACGAGGACAAATGAGGCAAACGTCGATTGAGCATCAGGAATATTTAAGAATATTCCCCAAAAAGCGGCAGAGGCGTCAAACGCCTCGACCTTCCGTCTTCAGCCAGGCTCGGACAAACGCCGAGTGACGGTCCGCAATGCTGACAGAAATGCCCAGAACTTCCGCGGCCTGGTCACCCGTCTGACCTGCAACACAATGCCGCTCAACCAGTTCTGCTTTCAGCGGGTCTTCTGATTTCAGTTTTTCGAGCGCCTCACGCAGCGCCAGTAAGTCAGCATCAGGCAGGGCTTCCACCACATCCTCCAGGAGCTCTCGCTATAGATCCCCGCCCCCCTTTCCATTTGCTTCGCGCGAGCACGGTCCACAAGGATCCGGCGCATCGCAGTGGCTGCAGCAGCAAGAAAGTGTCACCTGTCACTAGAAGATGTCACCGTCTGGTGGCATTGAGTTTTGGCGATTTGACACAGGCCGAACCCCCTGACGACGGGGCACTTGCCCAAGAGCTCAAGAGAGCTGTCAAGGCAGGCAGACTGACGACAGAGGAAGCCGTCGCCAAGCGGGCTGCGTTCAAGAAGTCCACGGCGGTAAAGGGTCAGGAAAACGACGGCCCAAAGAGCGTGACGAAGGCAGTATATTTCGAAATTCAGGTGGCCGTAAAAGCCGGCAAGTTGCCCCCAAAGGAAGCCGCTGTCAAGCTGGCCGCACTCAAAACAAATCGGTGGTGAACAACAAGAAGAACAGCGTTCCCGGAAAGACGAACTATGACGCGATTGGCAAGAAGCTCCTTGAACTTGTCAACGGTGGTCTTTGGCCGATCAGCAAGCCAGGGCCATGTTGGCTGCTGCCCGCAAAGTGGCGAACGCAAACTAGACCGATTGGCGAATGACGGGCAAACCGAGCCAGCACTTTCAGGTGCCGTCGGGCAACAGAAAATTATTAATCCCCGATCAAAAGCCAATCCGAAGTTCCGTCGTAACTCGGACTACTCCAGCGAGAACCTGATAACCTTGCGGTCGTCAGCATCGGATTCACCAGCGATGCGGAAGAACTTTTCCAAAGCGTTGGTATAGGCGATCTTTGCGGCGAGCTGTTCGGCCTCAGAAATAAATCTTCGCCGGTTGTGCCACAGCAGCCGGACGGATTCGGCACACCACATTGCGCTGTCGCGTGAGGCTCTAATTGGTTGATTGTCAACAATCACGTTGACGGGATTAGTGTGCAACTGTGGGAATTGTCGGACGGCAACCCAGCTGCTTTGCTGGATTGGGAGACGAAATTCCAGATCGTTGATCGTTCCGTCCGCGACCACCGACTTTGATGCTGCAACGCGGCCATTGACGATAACTTCGACCAATCGCTGACCGCCTCGCATGTAGCCAGTATTTCTGGGAGCGTGCAGGTTAATCGTGTCGCCCACCATTCGGCGACCCGCCGACGGCAGCAGCGTTCCGTAGGCCACGGCGTTGGGTTGTTCCGGCGCAAAGGAAACGCTGGTCCTGACAGTGACTGATGTCGGCCGTTCGGACACGATGTCCGAACGGCCGGGCGCATGGTCGTTCACGGTGAACTTAACCGCGTGCGCGAAGCCGTCAGAAACATAAGACTGTCCGGCAGCGACGCCCCGACACCATGCGGGAAAGCTGACCTGCTTAACATCGCCCAGTTGCACGTACACACGGCCCTGGCCAACTCGCCGGCTGCTCATGCAGGGGAAGTCGGTCTCTCCGCTCAGCTTCAGTGGAAAACCGCAGTTCATAAGGTGGTACCACGTATTCCATTCCGGAATTCTGGCCGTGTCCATTGCGCTGATAAAGTCACACACGCCTTCGCTGGTACTGACAAAAATCTCCATCGCCCCACCGCCGTTCAGGGACGGCAATGCGATGTTCGGCAACGTATCCGCGGCACGGTTAGCACTCTTCTGAAGTTCAGACTGCGTTAACTGGCCGTTTGTGTCCTCGTCCGTTCGCTCAAACTCTTCGGCCAGCAATCCGGCTGCCGCTTCATCTGCGGACAATGTGCCGTTCGCATCAGCGTCAAGTTTCGAAAGCTGCCACCTGGCGGACTGCCGAGGATCGACATGCAGGGCGGAATGGGGATAACCCGTGACTCCGCCCTGTTCTTTGGCCCATCTCAGCACCGGCACCGTCCACGTTGGCCATCCTTTCGTCGATGTGCCATCAGAACCCGGGAACGTCTGGTTCGTCAGGTTCAGTAGACACACATGCCCCAATGCTGCGGAACCGAAGCCGCTGATTTCCAGGTCATATTTAAGAATGTTCAAAGGTTCGCTGACAGTATCGGCGATCGGTGAAAAATAATTCCGCTGGTAGTCAAAGCACGGTCCCCATGTCAGAACGCAGCCCACATTCAGTCCCTCACCCTTCACCTGAGCAAACATATCCTGCGGAGTCACTCCCTGCGTCGGGTTGTCGTAATGCGAGCACCCTGCACCATGAATGTGGTGGTCGCCACAATAAAATCCGAACGTCATCGGATTAATCCATCGTTTCAGATTTACGTGGACGACGTTTTCTCTGTCTTCCGTCACCGTGACTTTCTGTTTAGTACGCAGGTACTCCGGACCACGTTTGGAAACGAGTTCAAACTCCCCCGGAGGCAACAGTACGACATCGCCATCCTTGCGGTAGATCTGCGGTTGAAAGAAAAAATCGGGAGCAAGTCGTTTGGCCTGAGGCGGATAAATCCGACCGTCCCGGTCTCGGAACTCAAGCCGAGCCGTCGTCGGTTGACTATCGAAATCGTTGATACTTAGTCTAACGGGAACTGCGGAGGCGACACTGAACAGAACCGGAACCTCGCTGCGAAAACCGAGGTCCTGAGTACCTTCGCCAATGTCGAAGACTATGTTTGCTTCCCGCTGACCGGCTTCGCTACTGTAGATCAAGGCGACCAGATATTCGACCTGCAAACCGCTCAGGCGAGACGTCATCGGCGACTGGTCAAATATTTCGACGGCCAGAAAACGTCGATCACCTTTCACATTCTCGTTGATCTTCAACTCCGTCTGCGCCTGGCGTTGCAGGATGGCTTCCACTGTGCCCGCATAGACCGGACCGGCCTGCGGGCTGCTGATCCGCAAACGGCGTGTCACTGTTGCATCGTTGATCACTTTCACCAGAACCGGTGTGTAACCAGCCTGTTGCACAACAGAATCTCCAGGCCCACGAGCGACTTTGACACGCAACTCCGGATTAATTGAGACAGCAAACAACACCTGCTGATCAAACAACAGCTGAACATCATCAG
>JABABI010000379.1 GCA_014238335.1 Fuerstiella sp. | reverse complement strand
ACGGGGAAACACACCTGAATGACGCAACCGTCGCTCAACTGATCGATACGTTGCTGCAACGTCCGCAATACGGAGAACGCTGGGGGCGACACTGGCTGGACGTTGCTCGCTACAGCGATATCGGAGGATGGACGCAGGACAACAAGCCTCATCCGAGTTCATGGCAGTATCGAGACTGGGTGGTCGAGGCCATTAACGCAGACATGCCGTATGACGAATTTGTCCGTTGCCAGATCGTGGGCGATAAGATCGACAAACAGTCAGCGGCCGGAACCGGATTCTTTGCTCTTGGCCCAACGTATGCATCCGATGGAGGCGATCCGGAAAGTGTCGCTCAGGCCAAAGGGGAAACTCTGGATGATCGAGTCGACACATTCTCCCGCGCGTTCCTGGGTTTAACCGTTGCCTGCGCGCGATGCCACGATCATAAGTTTGATCCGATTCCGCAGCAGGATTATTACTCCATCGCCGGCATCTTTAACAACACGCGGGAAGGCGAAACACCGCTGGCCGACGACAACATTGTCGCCGCTTATCACCAGGCCAGAAAACCGATCTACGATCGGCACGAC
>JABABI010000378.1:238-573 GCA_014238335.1 Fuerstiella sp. | reverse complement strand
GGAAACAGAAACGCAGGGCCGTATCCACACGAGTGCCGCCACTGTGGCCGTTCTTCCTGAAGCGACCGATGTGGAGGTCAACATCACACCGGAAGACCTGCAGGTAGACACCATGCGAGCTGGTGGTCCCGGTGGACAGAAGGTGAATAAGACTGAAAGCGCGGTGAGGATGACTCACATTCCGACCGGGATCGCAGTGAAGATTCAGGACGAAAAGAGTCAGCACAAGAATCGCGCCAAAGCTCTGAAGGTTTTGAAGAGTCGTATTCTTGAGGCTCAACAACAGCAGGTGAACGACGAACGGGCGGAAGCACGTCGTACATTGGTTGGTTCGG
>JABABI010000378.1:0-228 GCA_014238335.1 Fuerstiella sp. | reverse complement strand
CATCGAGGGCCTGATTGAATTCGACCGGCAGGAACGACTCAAAGGAAATTAATGTCATGCTCAAGTCAGAACTCATTCATCCTCAAATCAGCCAGATCATCGCTCAGGCCGGTCATAGTTCCAAAATCCTGATTGCCGACGGCAACTATCCCGCGTCATCTGCCATTGGACCAACAGCACAGTTAGTCAGTCTGAATCTCGCTCCCGGGCTGTTAACCGTGTCGCAGG
>JABABI010000377.1 GCA_014238335.1 Fuerstiella sp. | reverse complement strand
GTGCCATCAGGCTGCAGAGTTGACGATCTCACCAATCAGAACAGCGCCGCAGTCGTTGACTACGCAGTCGGCATGGCTGCGGAGTAACATGCAAAGGATGCAGGCTTAGGGGAGAGCGGCAACTCCACAATCCCGTGTAGCTGCACAGTTCCCCGCGCTACAGACCACCGGCTCCAGAGGCTGTTCCTGCGACCAGCCACAGCAGGCAGATTACCACTTAACGTGGTGATACAATCCAGAATGGCCAGATCAGGCCACGCACGGCTTATTGGTATATCCGTCGCCCCGCGGGATTTTTTTTAATCCGGTCCCACACCGGATCATCCTGTCCTGACCGGTTTGATTCGGTCCTGCACGGATTCCAACCAGTTATGCCGCAAAGACTGTTTCCTTTGATCCAACATCATCGCCCCGGCGTTCGCTTTGACCTCGCCGTGAGATTCAACCGTGAGATTCAACCGTGAGATGCGGAGGAATCAGTAATGAATGTTGAACACAATACTGAAATGACGTGCCCGGCTTGCAAATTCACTGGCGGGTTTAAACGGGCAAGACCGCGATTCTGGGTCGGTG
>JABABI010000376.1 GCA_014238335.1 Fuerstiella sp. | reverse complement strand
TCGCGTTCATCAATACCAAGACGGCGCGACTCAAAGGCAGCCCGCGTCGGTTTACCCGCCACGGCACGTGCGGAACCGAATTCTCCGACCGGCTGCCGCACATCGCCACGTGTGCTGACGACATCGCGGTGGTGCGATCGATGCACACCGACGAATTCAATCACCATCCCGCGCAACTGATGATGAACTGCGGGGTCGGCCGGCTGGGACGCCCGAGTGTGGGGGCCTGGCTGACGTACGGGCTGGGCAGCGAGAACCAGAATTTGCCGGGTTTCATCGTCATGTGTCCCGGCGGTTACCCGATTCAGGAATCGCAAAACTGGCAGTCCGGTTTTCTCCCCGGCATTTACCAGGGCACGCATATTGACACCAAGCACACGGCGGTCGATAAACTCATCGAGCATATAAAAAATCGCGGGCTGTCGCTCTCGGAACAACGACGGCAACTCGATTTCATTCAGTCGCTCAATCGCCGGCACGCAGATCGCCGGCAGGAGGACGCTCAACTCGAGGCGCGCATCCAGTCGTTCGAGTTGGCGTACCGGATGCAGATGGAGGCGACCGACGCGTTCGACATCC
>JABABI010000375.1 GCA_014238335.1 Fuerstiella sp. | reverse complement strand
CAAAAAACTGAACCGACCTCAAAGCTCTTTGACAATCAGGTGTTATCGATAGAAATCGCAGTCGATTTCAGCCGACGTTCGATGACGAACTCGACGAACGGCTCTCGAAATGGTCCTCGCTTCATAATCAGCGCGTACCTTCATCGCGGAAGGCCATCGCCAGAGTCGTCTACAGCGACATTCAAGCAGCGCGTCGATGGTAGTACTTGAGCGTGCCACCAAGCCGTTCCCGGCATTCGATCCGGCCAGCGACGACTCCAGCACCATGGACTGGCTCGATCAACTCATTGCCGAGTCCCTGATGATTCCGCTCACCGTGGTACAACGCAACGACAGACTGAGCAGAAAACTGAGTTGAAGATCCACTATCAGTTTCATCCATGGGGCGGTGAAACTGTTCAGTTGGTAAAGAGGATAAATGGTGGCTCAGGACCGATCTGCCGAGTGGCGCGGATGATCAGCGGCAAGCTACGACGAATCGACATTCCATCTTGGATGTTCGACCGCGCGACCTGTGCCGCAATGGGGTCAAAAAACTGAACCGACGGCAAAGCTCTTTGACAATCAGGTTTTAGAAATA
>JABABI010000374.1 GCA_014238335.1 Fuerstiella sp. | reverse complement strand
CAAAGCATAGGTGTCGGCGGCCGGGCCGATGTTGTCGATGTCGCCCCGCGCCTGTTCCGGCGGCATGTAGCCCGGTGTCCCCAGGATCTGGCCGGTGCCGGTCATCTCGCTGTTGCCTTCGGTCTTTTTCGCCAGGCCGAAGTCCGTCACCTTGTGCTGACCACCGGCATCGATCAGGATGTTGGCCGGTTTCAGGTCGCGGTGAATCACGCCCCGCTCGTGAGCGTAACGGATCGCTTCGGCGATCTGCCGCAGCACCGTCGCCGCCTCGCGGGGAGGCAGCGGGCCGTTCTTCACCTGCGCGTCCAGGCTGTCTCCTTCGATGAATCCCATCGAAAAGAAGTGCTGGTCGTCGTGTTCGCCGATCTCGTGAATCGGCACGATGCCCGGGTGGTCGAGGCGCGCGGCTGCTTCGGCCTCGGCGTGAAAGCGCTGCACCTCGGTTTCGTTCGCCAATCGTCCGGCCAGGATCATCTTCAACGCGACGATGCGCTCGAGATTCCTTTGGCGCGCCCGGTACACCGCGCCCATGCCGCCGGTCGCGATGCGGTCGAGCAACTCGTAGTCGCCGAAGTAGCGCAA
>JABABI010000373.1:259-583 GCA_014238335.1 Fuerstiella sp. | reverse complement strand
TATCACCCGATGGTGTCACCTGGGAAAAAGTGGCGGATTCCCATGACCGCAAGCCCCTGCATGAGGCACACCTTCACCGGCGATGGATGGATCTGGAACAAACCCCGGAGGAACAGGAAGAACTTCGAAGACTTTCGAGACAGATCGCGACGGTGAAACGCCGCCAGCGCCAGGTTCCCGACCTTCCCAAGTGGTGGGCGGGCACCTTTACCCCGATCAAGGATCCCACGCATGTCTTCATTGGAGGGAACCCCCAGCGCCGAGGAAAGGAGGTCGTCCCCGCGAGCCTGTCGGTGCTGGACATGTCCACCGAAGCTTACCGCC
>JABABI010000373.1:0-249 GCA_014238335.1 Fuerstiella sp. | reverse complement strand
GGAACCCGTTGACACCGCGCGTGTGGGTCAACCGGTTGTGGCAAAAACATTTTGGCACAGGCCTGGTGAAAACCCCCAGCGACTTTGGATTCATGGGCGGGCAGCCCAGTCACCCGGAACTGCTGGATTGGCTGGCCGGCGAACTGCTGAGAAACGGCTGGAGGGTCAAGCCCATCCACAAGCTCCTGGTGATGTCACAGGCCTATCGACAGCAGTCAGGTTTCCGTGCGGACGCCGCACGCGTGGATG
>JABABI010000372.1 GCA_014238335.1 Fuerstiella sp. | reverse complement strand
GTGTTCTGCAACGGAATCGGCGTCGTCGGCCAAATTGGAATTGACTGCCACGACCTGCAAGCCGTGGTCTTTGTACTTTTTCTGCAGATCGCCGAGCACTGGTACATAGGCGTTCCCGATCGGGCACTGCGTTCCTAGAAACACGACAATCAGCGCCTTCGAGTCGTTGAAGTCCGACAATGCGACTTTTTTTCCCGCCGCATCCGGCAACAGGAAGTCGGGGATCCGCCGGCCAATCATGTCAGACTCCGGCTCAGCCGAAAGCACAGGACTGGCAAGCGTCGCGAAGACGCTTGCACAAAGAGCGGGCATTAACAGGTTCATTCGTTTTTTCATGGTTTCCGTTTACACCAAGGTCGTTATTTAGAGTTCTTTAACGTGAGCCAACTGACAATCGTTCTTCACGACATCTTCGGCACTTCGAAATCGTCAGTGTTTAAACCGAATACCTGCGCTTTGATTCCTTAGATGTTCATCTCGTATGCCAGGCCATCGACTTCAACTTTGCGCCGGTTCGGTTTGCTGGGCCAGGCCGGTTTTGACATTCCAGATCGCTACCCATGCCAGGCTTGTTCCAATTGCTCGACGG
>JABABI010000371.1 GCA_014238335.1 Fuerstiella sp. | reverse complement strand
GTTGTTTCAAGTCCGAAAGTAGTGCGGCCGTCGGTTGATCAAATATTGCTCCGTGATTGTTGTACTTTTTGACGAGGTCCGAATGTGCATCCCAATTGCTCGCGCCTTCGCCGCCGGATTGATACGCGCCGGTGAACAGTTGCACGAACCGAACTCCCTTCTCCAATAATCGGCGAGCAAGAATACAATTCCGGGCGTAGGCACCCTTTGTCGGATTCGCAGAATCATCTGCGCCATAAGTTTTCATCGTCGATTTGGACTCTGTCGAAAAATCCATGATTCCGGGGATGCTTAACTGCATCCTCGCCGCCAACTCATAGCTGGCGATTCTCGCCGACAATTCGCTGTCGCCCTTGTATTGTTCAAGCTGAAGGCGGTTCATTTTTTGCAAATACTCGCGAACACGCTCATCCTGCTTTGGAGTCATTCCGCGCGGTGGAGCCAGATTTCGAAGCGGATCAGTTGCATTGAATGCGGTGCCCTGAAATGCCGCGGGTAAGAATCCTGACCCCCAATTGTCGACGCTGGCTTGTGGTTTTCCACGAGGATCCGGGATTGCTACAAACGCAGGTAGATCTTCGTTCTCAGTT
>JABABI010000370.1 GCA_014238335.1 Fuerstiella sp. | reverse complement strand
AAAGTGGCGAAGTCTGCGGCCGGAAGGTAGTGCCCAGAACGTGGGGAAAAGGTGTCAGGTACCAAAAATGTGAAGCACCCGTCGGGCCGTTCCGGTTTTGGGTACCTGACCCAATACTGTTCGGCACAAGAGATGCGGTCGAGGATTGTCGGGGGCTGTTTTCCTGAGCAGACGGGCTGGGCTCGTAAACCTGCGATGAGGATGCTGCGAATTAGAATCTGGCGCAGCGTCAAGCCCGTTCAACAGGATGCCGCAACAACCTGTGATTCACATCACTATCGCCGCCGCTTGAATCCGAGGAGGAGAAGACGAGTACGAGACACGAGTACGATATTCGTGTTTTCTTTCGTCCTCGTACTTCCTGCTCGTCTTCTCGTCCTCGGTTCTTTGCTTCTCGCCTGCAGCGGTCACAAACCGAGGACGAGAACACGAGCAAATGCAGGTCAGGACCTGTCCTGACAATGAGGGGCGCGCCAGGACAGGTCCTGGCCTACGCAACTGCCGCTGAGAGAATTCGGTTCGCACAAACCAATCAACACTTGTGTGGTACAGTGAGTGCGGAAGGAGGGTGAAGCAGATGGTGGAGATCA
>JABABI010000036.1 GCA_014238335.1 Fuerstiella sp. | reverse complement strand
GGCCAGCAGGCCCGGTCCAATCATCGGAGCTCCGTATTGCCCACGAACCATAGGCTGATTAACAACAATGGCTGTACTGTTGGCTGCCGACGGTGGAGCAAACTGAGCGTTCCAGAAACGAAGCGGCAGGGTCGACTGCCCTGACGCCAGAACGTGGACGCCGGGACGCAGTCCGTTGACCCGGATCTGTCCAGCTTCGTTGCTCCGTGCAGTTGCAACGTTGTATCCCTCATAGGAAACGTTGACAACTTGGCGCGGCAAAGGACTGCCCGCTGCGTCCAGTACATGAAAAATCACCATTCCGCCCTCCCGCATGCGAATGTCCCGGATCGGTCTGGTCGCAGAGGGCGATTCTGATTTCGACGGCAACTGATCTGAGCCTAACGAAGGAGCCAGCACAAAGAACAAGCCGACGACAGTCAGACAGCCCATGAGGATACGTGTGCGAAGGGATCTAATCACTAATGCGTTCCGATTGAAGGTGGACAGCGCCGCGTTTCCGAAACCGGATCCGTTCGGACGGTCTGGCGCGACAACATCACGCGCCAGCAGAGCCTGCGTGTCTCTCAGCGTAACGAAATACGAAATCTGCGAAAATACGAACCCACGCGTTTTACGACTTCGGAGTCACGAGACGCCACCCATTCACTGAAGTTGCCCGGCGCTTCTCCGGCAGATATTGCCGCCAGGTATGTTTGGAACAGTGTTCGTGTCTGCTCAGACTCATTCAACAGATAGTGCGTCCACGCCCAGCTGTCCCGATAATGTTCGCTTGTCATGCGGGCTGCCGACGGGATGGACTCAAGATTCCGCAGATCGGGTCGCCAGCCCGTCCGGCACTTCCACCTCATTGCGACCAGACGACTGGACTTGGCTCTGCGTTCCGGTTGAATCTCCAGATACTCTGCCAACCCCTCATCAATCCACAACGGTACAAACGGCAGAGTCCGGTGCAGGACCGCGTGCGTGTATTCGTGACGCAGATCTATTAGCAGTTGATCGTGGCGATAGGCATAGATCTGATATTGGTCACCCGATCGATAAAATATTGCTCGACGACGCAATGCCTCCGGTACGCGACGGGCCAGGTACGCTCGATAGCTTGCGGCAGAGTTGAATACAATGATCTGAATCTTCGCTTCTTCCGGCTGGGCCAGGTTAAGATTCCGGTGTAGTTCCTCTTCAACGCTGGCCAATTGGGCAGCGACGATATGGGGACGCAGGCGAAACTCAGCGAACAGCTCGACATTGCCAAGCGTTTCGTGCACTTCCCATCTCTGAGCAACAGTGGTCGACGCAAGAGACAGCCAGCAACAGCAGGACGCAACGAACCCCCGCCACGCACGCAGGTTAATGCGTTGCAGGGTCGAGTCTGCGTGTCGCGCTGCGCCGTTCCGGGTCATTTACGTTAGGGTTTCAGTTCCGAGGCAATCGCAGGGCGTTGAGCACAGGCCCCAGGGGAACCTGCGCAACGCATCGTGAATCCCGGAATCTACGGAACCTTGAAATCGAATGAGGGGCACCGCGTTACCAACGACGGCAAACATCAGGCTGGCACCGGTATGCTCCCGTTTAACCCACACACGTCGTTCCGGTCAACACCAAGGCTGATGGAGCTCGATGCCATCGTCGCCGGAACTAAACCGAAAGGTGGCAAAACTGCCAGCCTCGGCGAGATCCATGAAGGGATTATACCTAACAGACCCAGGGGGTGAACGTGCGTTTCGACTCGTTACGATGCTCTTAACGAGACGTTTTCAGCAATGAATTGCAGGTGTTTTGACTAACAGGGATTAGATAATTGTATTCCTGTACAAATCCCTGTAAGTTCACGGCCACGTAGCCCTGGGGGCCTGGGGGCAGTGGGCCTGGGGGCTGTCTTCTAGATGACCACGTTTTGGGGGAGGAATGTAGATGTTGCACAAACGGGGCCGAATTACCCGTCGAAAAAAGAAGAAAGCTGATCCACCATCGACTGAATTCCACAGCCCGCGCAAACGTAAGGAATTCACCGTATTTCTGGTTGAAGACGACCAGGCAATTCGGGCTTCGATGAAGGAGGCCCTTGAGGATGAAAAAATACACGTCGTTGACTATATGACCGCGATGGAGTTTTATCGCGACTATCGTGAGGCCAGACCGGGGGTTTTGATTCTTGACATTCGCCTGCCGGGCATGTCAGGAATTGAGCTGCAGGAAAAACTGGATGTTGAGGATTTTCCTCTGCCGATCGTGATGATTTCAGGACACGCCGATGTGCCGATGGCGGTTCGCGCCATGAAGAACGGTGCGTTTGACTTTCTCTGTAAGCCCGTCAGAATCAACGACATGGTAGAAGCGATTGCCCGCGGGTATCACTACTACTATGACGTCGACATCGATATGGATGACGAACTTGATGAGACTGAGGACAGTCTCAATCGACTGACCAATCGAGAACGTGAAGTCCTTGATCATGTTGTGGACGGCCTGTCCAGTCGCGAGATCGCCAAAGAACTCACGGTCAGTACAAAAACGGTGGAAGCTCATCGCGCCCGCATTAATGACAAGATGCGGGCTGACAATGTGGCTCACCTGATTCGGATGTGTTTCAATTACAATGCTGCTGAGGAAGACTAGTTTTCTGACACAAATGTTCTGAAGCCGGATAAAAACGCCGCGCGGTTTTCCGCGCGGCGTTTTTGTTTGCCGATAAGGATGACGCACATCGTTGGTTTCGACTATTATTGCCCGGTGACCAGTGACCAGCCACATCCCTTTCCACAACAGCTTGAAGCCACGATGCCGTCGGATAAAGTCGGCCTTGCGTTGATTCTGCTGGCCTTTGTGGTGGTGTTCGTGGCGGTAATCAGCAGCCAACCCCTGCAGAGTGCAAATGATCGTTCCCGCTGGTGTACCGTTTGGTCGCTCGTGGAACGCGGAACCTACCGGATCGATGAGATTGACGGGGTTTCGCAGTGGTCCACAATCGACAAGGTTCGTCATCGGACTTCGGAAGACGATCCGTGGCACTTCTACTCCTCGAAGCCACCACTTTTCCCTACTGTCGTGGCCGGATTGTACTGGCTCGAACGTCACACTCTGGGATACGGTCTGCAGGAGCATACCGCATTCGTCACTCGACTACTGCTGGTCCTTGTAAACGGGTTGCCCTTTCTGGCGGCACTGTTGTCGCTGCGACGGTCTCTGCGACACTCCCCGATCACAGATCGCACCCGTTGGTTTATTCTTGTGGCCGCGGCATTCGGCAGCATGCTGAACCCGTTTCTTACGACCCTCAACAATCACACACCGGCGGCCGTCTGCGTGATCTTCTGTGTGGCAGCGATGATCAGAATCAGATCGTCAAAAACACCGGCCGCCAGCGACTTCGCCATTGTTGGATTTACTGCCGCGTTGACATGCTGCCTTGAGCTGCCTGCCGCGTTATTCGGCCTGCTAACCTTTGTGCTGCTGCTCAGACATGACTGGGACAAGACGGCACGGCTGTATGTACCGGCAGCGATTATTCCTCTGGCTGCGTTCTTCGTGACCAACTGGATTTGTACAGGCGGGATCAAACCGTTTTACGCCTATTACGGGACAGAAAAATATGTTTATGTCCATGAAGGTGTGCCCAGTTACTGGTCGCAGCCTCAGGGCATTGATGCGAATGACGAGTCTCCAGTCGTTTATCTGTTTCATTGCATACTCGGGCACCACGGCATTCTTGCGATGACGCCCGTGTATCTGTTAACCGGCATCGGCTGGGTCCTGGGGTTATACAAAGACCGCAGAAGCGTCTTTCGCGCTGTGTGGTGGCTGGGGGCCGGCCTGTCCTTCCTGATCCTGAGTTTCTATCTGTCACGGACACAGAACTATAACTACGGCGGCAACTCATCAGCATTGCGTTGGATGCTGTGGCTGACTCCGTTTTGGTGGTATGGAATGATCCCGGCGCTGGAACGATTCGGCAGAAATATCTTTGGATTCCTGTTGGCCGCGACATTGTTGGTTCCATCCATCTATTCACAAATGTATTCGTTGCAAACACCATGGCAGCCGAATTGGGTTTACGAGCAGATGCAGAAGGCTGGCTGGATCAACTACCGCACTACCGTTCCTCCATTTGTCCCAGCCAGGTGTTCCGTTCTGGGAAATATTTCCGGAGATGAGAACGCCAGGTCTGAGTGGACGAATGGTGATCGCAGAGTCTCTCTTCAGGTGTTGTTCTCCGTTGAACTCAGCGACCAGCCAGCTCTGATCCTGTCGCTGACGGACAGTCTGGCTCGGCCCGCCGCAGATCCTGACGAAGGTACAGCCGAAGCCGAGGATACTTATCATCTGGTCATTCTGCCGCAGCAGAAAGCTGAGGGGAAAGACATTTCTATCTGGCTGAAGCAATGGATACCACCGTTGCCCACGGATTTCGATGCGTTCATGAGGGTCTCTTCACAATCCCTGGCAACACCTGCCCAGAATGTCGTGCAACTGCTGCGGGGACTTCCCGGCCCGCGGCCCTACAACGCCGCGAGTCCTCGATACTTCAGGTACACTCGTGCTTCCGGAAAAAAATGGGCACTCAGATGCGACCGAGGTGCTTCACGTGTGGCATTCGACGATCCGGAACATGGTCGTTGCTGGCAACGCTGTGACGTGATGTACTGTGACGAAGTGCCGTTTGGCGTGGCACAGTGGACAATCAAGGTTGTCAAAGATTCCACCAATACTGTTGTTCGTTCGGAAACGTGGACGTGTACGACCCTTCCCTAACTCTTAACGTTTGCGCTGAAGATGGGTCCGCCACTGCAGACCGATGCGACGGCGGAATTCCACCTGTTTACACAGGCCGGATATCTCAAGAGACAGCCACGGCACTTTTGCCTGCCGTTGGTGTACCGCCAGCCTGGACACCAACGTTGATCGGTGAGCCGATGCAGGAGAGGTCTTTCGGCCGGACTGTCTTTGTTCGTCAATTGATTCTCGCGAAATGGACACTGATGTTTGTGTCGCTTTGCGGAATTCAAAGTCCTGCCCAGGACAGTCAGACAATATTGCCATTTGCCGGCACTGACGTGATTACACTCCTTGATGATTCAGGCGAACAGACGCATCAGGTCTCCGGACGGATTGAAGACATATCGGGCGAAGCGCTGACTCTGCGGCGCGGCGGACGCGGTACTGTCGAATTGTTCAGGGTTACCGACATCGTTGAGCTGACGTTTCCCCGCAGCAGTGATTTTGAGAAAGGTCTGAAAAATGTGCAGAACGGCCAGATGCGCCGTGCAATTGAGTACTTCGACAAAGCGCTCAAGTCCGAATCACGTCCGTGGGCCTGGAACGAACTGCAGGCAACCGCGGCCAGGTCGGCGGTGCAGGCCGGTGAACGAAGTCAGGCAGTCGATCGCCTTGACCGGATTTTTCGGAAGGATCGAAGAACACGCCATGTTTCCTCTCTGCCGCTGGTGTGGGATTCGCGACTGCCGCCGCAGGAGCGACTGCCGGAAAACCCGGCAGGACTGGACAGTGATTCGCTTGTGCAACAGCTCGCAGCAGCGTCCGCCGTGCTGCACGATCCGGCACATCGGCCGCGGGCACGGTCCATCCTGGAGCGATTGTGGCGACACAGTGGCCTGAAACGCATCAGTGAACTGGCCGAAACACAAATCTGGCGGCTGCATCTGCTGGAGCATCCCGACAGCCCCACACCGGTTCTAAACGTCTGGAGGGATCGCGTTCGATACCTTCCGGTTGCGGCGCGATACGGTCCGCAATTTACTCTGGGACGATGTTTACTTCAGGAACATGACCACGATCGGGCGTCGTTAGCGTTCTTGTGGGGGCCCCTGATGAGTCCGGACGACAAGGCACTTGCTGCTCAGTCGCTGAGGGCAGGAATTCACTGCCTGAAGATGACCGGTCGGCGGGATGCGGCGGCGCAGTTGATTGTGGAACTAAAGCGGCGATTTCCCGAAACGTCTGCAGCAATGAATGTTATTGAAGCCGCGAACACGACGAAATGAAACTTTTCGAAATGTTAGATTCTGAACCGCAGCCAACAACGTCTGATGATTCGGTCAATCCGTATAAGGTTGCCGAAGGTGCGTATAAACAGGGCACGGGACGCCTGTCGCGGACTCCTCAGGCCATCGCTGCGGGTCTTAGTGGCAGCGTCAGCCTGCTGGTCCTGTCGCTGCCTCTGACGGCGCTGGCGCTGTTGGTCATGCTCGTGTATGCCGTCCAGCCGTTGTCACGTGAAACCAATCATCTCATGATGTCGGCATTGCCAGTTGGAGGCAACACAGTGTCGGTGGCAGTATCCCTGTTCGCCGGAATGCGATCGTTTCAAAGAATACTGAAAAGCATCAGAACCTTGAGCGGACCAACACCTGGTCAATTAGAACTTTACAAACCGATCGCGGCCATCCTGAACACTGAACCTCGCCCTGAGTCAGCGTGGCCGTTAAATGGTTGACGGCCCGCTGGCAAGTTTACGTCGTCACTGGAGAAAAAAGAAGATGCAGTTCAGAGCACTAGGAAACAGCGGGTTGGAGGTCAGTGTAATTGGACTCGGAACCTGGGCCATTGGCGGCGGTGACTGGAAGTTCGGGTGGGGTGACCAGGATGAATCCGAAGCGATCGACACGATCGTCAGATCCGTTGACGTTGGTGTCAACTGGATTGACACGGCGGCGATCTACGGTCTCGGCCAGAGTGAACAACTGCTCGGCAAGGCACTCAAAATGATTCCCGAAGCCAATCGGCCAATCGTCGCTACGAAGTGTGGACGGACCAACATCGGCCACGGAGACATTGGTAAATGCCTTCGCCGCGACAGCATTGTCGCCGAGTGCGAGGCCAGTCTGAAACGCCTTAATGTCGACTGCATCGATCTGTACCAGATGCACTGGCCGGAACCGGATGAACAAATTGAAGAGGGCTGGCAGACCCTGGTCGACCTGAAGGAACAGGGCAAAGTCAGGCATATCGGTGTGTCGAATCACAGCGTCGGGCAGATGCGACGGTTGCAGGCCATTCATCCGATTACCTCGCTGCAGCCGCCATACAGTATGATCGCACGTGACATTGAAGCCGAGCTTCTGCCGTTCTGCGGAAGCCATAACATCGGCGTCCTGTGTTACAGCCCGATGGGCAAAGGCATGCTGACGGGTACGTTCACAGCAGAACGAGTTGCGGCACTGTCCGAGAAGGATCATCGCGCACGGGATCCGCGATTTCAGTCACCGCAGCTGGAAGTCAATCTGACCTTTGTTGAAGAACTGGCGGCCCTTGCCAAATGTCTCGACTGGACGCTGCCGGAACTGTCCATTGCATGGGTTCTGCGACTCCCGGAGTTAACTTCCGCTATCGTGGGTGCACGTCGTCCCGATCAGATTCATCAGACGGCCGTTGCGGGCACCCGAAAGCTGGATAACGAAGCGATCGCTGCGGTCGAAACAGCGATGCAGCGTCGAGCTGACGCACTCCTGGCGCTCGGTGACATGGAGCAGCCGAAGGTCTAACTGGCAGAACCCGGCAGGCCTTCGTTCAACGCCGCCAGATCGTCGGGTACGAAGAATCCGTCTTTGCGAATCACATCTCCGTCGAACGAGACCTCGCCACCACCGTAGTCGGCTCGTTGAATCAACACCAGATCCCAGTGGACCTTGCTGCGATTACCATTGTCGGCCTCGTCATACGAATTGCCTGGCGTAAAATGAAAAGAGCCGCCGATCTTTTCATCAAACAGAGTATCAAGCATGGGGTGCAGAATTCGGTTGTTTGTGCCAAAGGACCATTCGCCAATAAAGCGAGCACCTTCGTCGGCGTCGAGAATTCGATTGAGCCGTTCTGGTTCATTGACACACGTGGCCTTCTCAATTCGCCCGTTCTGCAGTTCAAACTCAATGCCGTCGAAGACAACACCCTGATATCGTGACTGGGTGTTGAACCGTATCGTTCCGTTGACGCTGTCTTTGACCGGCGCCGTAAAGCACTCACCGTCCGGGATGTTGGATTCTCCGGCACACGGGATGACGGGAATATCACTGATAGAAAACGTCAGATCAGTGCCAGGTGCGGTGATATACACCTGATCCGCCGCCTGCATGCGGGTGACAAGGGGTTTCAGGTTCTCCGCCATTTGTGCGTAATCAGCCGTGCATACGTCAAAAAAGAATTCTTCAAACTGAGGTGTACTTTGTTTGGCCGCCTGAGCCATCGACGGCGTCGGGTACCGCAGAACAACCCACCGAGTCTGCCGGACGCGGACGTCTATGTGCACCGGGCTCCACCAGTGTTCCGTGAACAACTCAATTTTTTCCGGCGGCACATCGGCGAATTCATCGGTATTTGTGGACCCTCGAATTCCGATGTAAGCGTCTGCAGCCTCCATCGCTCTTTTTTCCACCGCCCCCGCCCATTGCATGCTGTTCACATCGGCGCCCCGATACAGGCTGCGGAGAATCGAATTATCCTTCCAGATGACAAGTGGTGTCGCGCCGCGGGCGTAGGCTGTTTCCACAAGGTCACAGACCAGTGCTGTTTCGGGCAAGTCGAATGCCTCGATGATGACCTTCTGGCCACTGCGAAGCTGACAGCTGTGATCAATGAGAGTTTCCGCGAGAAGAGTAATCCGTGGGTCTTTCATGAAATCCGAATCCTTTACAGTGCCGTATGGTGGCAAAAACAGGGAAAGCGTTTACACAAATATCGATCAGGACCGCCGCAGCCTTTTCTGTGACTGTGTGCCGCGCAACCGAAATTCGCCCCATTTTGCATACGCAGCCAGAAGCCTGGTGCGGGCAGCCGACCCACACCGAGTCATGTTGCATTGCGGAAACTGGGGAATTGATACGCGGGGCCCAAAATCGAAGCAGCCACCGACTAATCTGTAGATTCGGTCCCCGCATCCTGAGGGTACAGGATCAGGCGGTCATGACACAATACAATCAGGTCCTGGCGGCCATCTCCTGTTACATCCGCGACCAATCCTTCCCGCGGTTCGGTGCCGCGTGACGTGGAATCGGACACGAGACGTTTCTCTTCGTAGACGCGAAAGCTCGTAGCGGACTGCAAGCCCTTGCCGGCGTCGTATCGAAGCACTTCAAGTCCATCAATGCTGGTGTCGATGAACGTCAGGTCGACGGCATCATCTCCGTTGACATCACCTGCGATGATATCTGCCGGGTAGGCATCTTTACGTTTTGATTCAAAAGATGCCAACTCTTCCAGTTCCGTGCCACTTTGCCCGGAATACAATACGGCAAACTGTTTGGTACCATGCAGCAGCAGGTCTTCTGCGCCGTCGCCATTCAGATCGGCAACGAAACACCCGACATATCGCAGCGATCCCAGTTCGACTTCCCGCCATGGCCGAAACAGACCGTCCATTAGTCTGAGGATGCGCAGTTTCTTGACGCCCGAGTCGACCAGGACGACCTCGTCTTCTCCCTTGTTGTCCAGATCCAGAACCGCCACACCTGCGATCCTGGCCTTGGATTCGCCAGCGTTAAACTGGTCCACCACGGTCCATGACGTGCCGTCGAATTTCATCGTTCGGGCGAAGGCTTCCCGTGCCACAAACAGTCGTCCCTTCTTTTGAAAAAGCTCCCCCGCGGATGTCGTACCCAGATTCAGCGGAGTATCCCTGTGGAAGGCAGTGTCGCCCTTGGCGCGACGCAGAAGCGTGATGCCCTTATTCCCTGCCCCTCTCGGGACCACAAGCAGCTTGTCTGACGAACCCTGTTCGGTGTCGAGGGACATCAGAGAAACGCCACGTGTGCCGACCGCGGAGGAATCGAGAGTGACCGTTTCTCCAGCTGTTTCCCACGACTCACCAGCTGCAACCTCGTAGAACTGCATTTGGACACTCGAAGAACTGCCGGATCCGGTCGTCGTACAGACGGCCAACTGAGTGCTGTCTCCCGTGCGGAGCACTTGGATTGCGGCAAGCTTGTGACCTTTCGGTGGCTTGGCTACCGTCGCCGGAAAGGACAGCCGTCCATCTTCAAAACGGCTGACAGCAATAGCACCCTCCTTGTCGCTCATCTGAATAACTTCTGCACGTCCGTCGCCATCTGTGTCCGTTGCACAAATGTCTTCCGCTCCCAGCAGAGCAGGGTACGTTTCTGCAGTGTCAAGGCCGTCTACACCGTTCTGACGGTATAACAACACCTGAGCGTTCTCCGGATCTGCGACGATAACATCCTGCAGTCCATCACCATCAACATCTCCAATGGCGAGCGCCCGCCCTCGACTGCCCGACGGAGGACCGATTCCGTATTGAACAAGTCGCGTTGGCAGATCAGATTTGTCCGCCGCCGCCTTCCGGATTTTGGAAACAATCACACGGCCGGTCCGACTGTCAATCGTCAGAATTTCCTTGCCCGGCAACTGATCGACATCGTAAAGCGTGACTGATCGCGGCTGATTCAGATCGAAACGAACTTCCGGTCCCAGTCTGCCATCGGCGGTCTGAATTCGAGCACACAGTCCTCGCTCAGACCCTTCGTTTGCCTGATAACTGAGATCGTCGCGACCGTCACCATCGATGTCGGCAATCTGCAGCAACGACAACTGCGCCGATGTGTTAATCAGCTTCGAGGGAGTTCCCATGGTCCCGTCGTCTGACTGATACAGTACGTATGTGAATTCCTTGCCCAGAACCGCAACATCGGTGCGGTCATCACCGTTGAGGTCACCAGACGAAATCATCCACGCGGCGGGAGCGAGTTCAGGCAGCCGAACGGACCAGCGACGATTCCAGTCCGTTTTTTCCTTTTCCGGCTGATACCGCAGCACCAGCCGATCCGGTGCCCCCACATAAGCGACGTCCAGTCTGCCATCGTTATCAAAATCAGCCGCAACAAGTCCGGCCACCTCTTTATCGACGGGAATCTGCCGCACGTCGAACCGCCAATCCGACTTTACGTCATTAACGAAACGCCCCTTACCTGGTGCAGTCGGAGTACCGTTCTTTTTCTGACGAAAAAATCGCAGACAGCTAGAGCGATTGTCCACCGTCAGAAGATCCGTCCGTCCGTCACTGTCAAAGTCTCCCGCAGCAAGATTGAAAGAACGCGCATCCAGCTTGAAGAGTTCAACGTCGTTAAATCCATAAAACTGAGCCAGCGAATTCCGGTCGTCAGAATCATCACTGGCCATGACTGCCAGCCCCAGGCTGACAACAAAACTCAACGACACCTGACCGCTTCGCAAAAGAAGTTTCACGTTTCGCACCTTTTGACGTTAATTAATCCTGCCGAAACCGCCGCCATACGACACCACAATACTTCGCAACTCAGGAGACCGCCGCTGTGACGAACCAAAAGATCTGACGACGTTGCACGAGGCGCAGGATATTCTTGAAAGGACGGGCCCACCTTGCAAGCCGCTCTGCACCGCACAACCTGCAAGTCAGACAATCCGGTACGGAACGGCAATCTACTGACAGCAGCAGGTTCGCTGCCGTCAGTAGATTGCCTTTGACCCGACTCACTCGGCATTTCGGCAGAATCGATACACGTGTCCTGTGGGGGCATTCCGCCAATGCCGTTTATAAATTTGGTCGATAGATTGAGGCATGCAACACCTATCGTACAGCGGCACAGGCACGGATTGCGCGTCAAACTCAAGTAATAACGACCTTTCAATCTGTGTGGTTGGACGCGGCCATGGCACCGCTCGTTTCACGGAGGAGACCGTTTACGAATAACCGGCCTTCAAATGATGCTACGCAAATTTATTGAGGCGAACCTTTGCAGATTCTGCTTTCTGCTTGTAGTGATCGCCGTCCTTTCCGACGTGCGGGCAGAGGAAACTCCGTCCGTTGCGCAGCCGCAGGCATCATCAGAAGTTACCGCAACCGGTCTTCCGCCTGTTGTTAAACCTGTGATTCACCTGGCTCCGCCAATGACGCAGAGCGGTTTCTGGTTCGTCAGCACGCATCATTCCCCTCAGTCATTCGTCCACACCTGCCCTCGATTTTTTCCTGGGATTCTACGATACGAGCAATGTGCCGGGTATCGCAGCTCCAGTATGGTGGAGTTGTGTGCGGCACTTGAGCCTGGAATTCCCGTGTGCATAATGGTTCATGGCAGTTTCGTCGACAGGGCCAGCGCCTGTCGGGAATCTATCAGCACCTGGCAGTGGCTTCGTCGGGGTGCGATGGGCCGTCGAATGCAGATGATCTTTCTTACGTGGCCAAGTTATTCTCCCCTCGGACCACTGGTTCAATTGGAGGTCAACAAGCTGGGCCGACAGGCCGCTCGTAACGGTTACTATCTGGCCGAACTCACACACCATATCCCGCCGGAATGCCCGATCTGTCTGCTGGGGCACAGTCACGGCACCCGCGTTATCTCATCTGCCCTGCATTTACTTGCCGGGGGAAGTGTTCAGGGGGTCTGTCATCCGTTTGCGCGTGCTGAAGGTCGTCATATTCGGACGGTGTTTGCTGCGTCGGCAATTGACCATAACTGGCTGAATCCATCACATCGCTATGGCCGCGCCTTGTGCAGCACTCAGTGTCTGCTAAATCTCAGAAACACAAGAGACCCGGCCCTGCAGTTCTATTCCTGTCGGCTGCCCCTGGTTGCCAAACATCCGCTCGGTCTGACAGGACTCACTACACGTGATCGACGACAACTCGGCAGTGGGGGGCACAAAGTCTATGACTACGACGTCACCGGAGTGATCGGCGCTGCGCATTTATGGCCATACTATTTCAACCGGCCATCTCTTGCCTGTGTCCTGCACAACTACGTGTATTTCCCGGATCGCACACCACCCCAGCAGGCAACCCTGAACTGAGAGTGCAACGGCGCCCATGGCAAAGAGCAGGAACCGTCGGTGGATGTCAGCAGCTGGAGGCAGCCCCCCGGACAAAAATCACACGTCCCGCCGTTCACTTCCGCGAGGCGCCGCAGAACGGCTCATACTGGAACACTCAGATCGCATTCTTCCCGGTGACGCGATGTTGGTGTTGCTGAAGGGCACTGGTCTGGCGAGTCATCTGACGCAAAGACATCCTCACGTAGGCTGGAAGATCTTCACTTTTGAGCATCTGTTTCTGACCTCACTCATCGACTCGCTGTCCGAAATCGAGGCGACAGGCGATCACGACACCGACATCGAACTATTCTGCCTGCCGGACCTTCCCGACGGCGAGTTCGACACTGTGGTTCTGCCCACCGATTCACGAGCATCGTCCGAATTGACGCGCGATGTACTGCAGGCCATCGCCGTGCGTCTGAAACCGAATGGACGCCTGATCGTGTCCACCAATAATGCCCGTGATCACTGGTTGCACAAACACCTGCAGGCCACGTTTGGTCGAATTACAGTTTTCCGGGACAAACAGGGCATCTGCTACCTGGCGCGGAAGCGAGAGGGCGCGGCGAAAGTCAAAGACTTTCGGTGCGACTTTGCGTTCCGCGCGAATTTGGATGGACCGGATGACTCTGCGGATTCAGAACCTGGCACGGACAAAACGCCGAATCCGGTCGCGTTGTCTGCTGGCGCCACGCCTCGACTCATTCGCTGCGTGAGCCGACCGGGTGTCTTCAGCCACCGTAAGATCGATGCAGGCGCCCGCGCCTTGATCCGATCGTTGAGTCTTTTGGAAGCTCATCGGTCAAAGAAGTCACGGTCGCCGGAGCGGATAGTTGAAATGGGCTGTGGCTGCGGTGCGGTGGCCACAGCGACTGCCCTGGAGTATCCAAACGCCGTGGTACTCGCTGTCGATAGTCACACCCGCGCCATTCAGTCGACGGAAGCGACCGCCGCCCTGAACCAGGCCAGCAATGTTTCCGTTCTGTTAACGGCCGACGGCCACGTTCCGGATCCGGGTACATGGGACCTGTTCCTCTGCAATCCCCCCTATTATTCAGACTTTCGCATCTCTGAATTATTTCTGCAGTCCGCGGTCGACGCCCTCACCTTCGGTGGAAGAATTCATCTGGTCACGAAACTGACGGACTGGCACCAGAATCGCATGATAGAAATCTTTGCCAACGCCGAAGTACACCGCTTCGGCGAGTACGACGTGATCACGTCCACAGTCCGCTCGTGAATCTGCGTCCGGAGTCCATGGCAACAATACCTGCCAGCTGCCACAGAAGACTCAGCTCAAATTCACCGGCGCCGCGCGTGGGACCGATAGCCTATACATAGGGTGACTGAAGCCTGGTGTCCGGGTGTTTTCTCAGCCACTCCGTGATACGTTCGCTGCGTGACAAAGCAACCGGCAGAAAATCGAGTGCCTGTTGCAGCCGTTCGTCCCGCTCGGCACAGCTGAATCTTAAGAAGCCGGCTCCTGCCTCGCCAAAGCATTCACCGCCCAGACAGGCAATTCCAAAGTCGTCGTCCGCTCCCTGCAGCAGATACAGGGCCAGACCATGGCTGGTGATACCCAGCTGATTGCATATCGGCGTGACGTCTGGAAACACGTAGAATGTCCCTGTGGGATCCAAAGCATGAAATCCTTCGATCCGGTTCAGCCCCTGCGTCAGCAGCTCAACTTTCGTGCGAAACTTCAGCATCACCTCGTCACGCTCTGCGGAATCCTGCTGCAAAGCTGCCTTGCCGGCCAACTGCACAAGTGGCGGTGTGCATGAGATCGACGTATTGATCATCAAACTGATCGCTTCGATGATTCTGGGCGATGACACGCAAAAACCAAGTCGCCAGCCGCTCATACTGTAAGACTTGCTGAAAGTGTACGCCGCCACACATTGCTCCAGCATACCTGCCTGAGCAGCAAGCGTGTGATGCTGTCCGCCCCACACCATGTGGCAGTATGGCTCGTCGCTCAGCACGGCGATGTTTCGGCCGCGAATCAAGTCAGCAATGTCACGCAGATCCTGCTCGGTGGTGACTCCGCCAGTGGGATTGTGTGGAGAGTTCAAAAAAATTGCCCTCGGAGAGGGATCATCGTTCAGGAAAGCTTCTATGTCCGCCACCTGCGGTCGAAAGTGGTGCTGCTGACGCAACGGTTTCAGCAGCATTCTCGCTCCACGTCGAGCGATGTTGGCTGGGTATGTCGGGAAATGAGGACTGAAAACGAGCACTCCGTCGCCGGGATTCAGAAAGCTCTCACAGAAAAACTGTTCAAAGAGCTTTGCTCCCGGGCCGACCGCGATATTTTCGGCGGTCGCCGGAATTCCAAACTCTCTCTGCACAAACCCGGCAGCAGTTTCCCGAAAATCGGGAATACCGGCTGAGGGACAGTAATGCGAAACATTTTCTTTGATCGCCCGCAGTCCTGCTGCCTGTGCGGACGCAGGGCTGTTGAACGGACTGTCTCCAATCTCCAGTTCCACAACGTCCTTTCCGGCCGCCTTCAGCTGTTTGGCAATGGCCAGCACGGTAAACGCTGATTCGGCGGTCAGAGACTCTGCAAACTCGCTGAGAGCAACGGTCATGAAGATTAATCTTTGAGCTGAACAACCACCCTGAGGGCGCAGACGATGTGAGCTGGCCGCTTCCACGCAGGCCCTGCGGCCGGGGAAACACTAAAGTGGGCGGAACTGTATGCTCCGGCGAAACATTACGGAACTCACTTCGGTTTTCTGGAGGCCGGAAAAACCTGCAGCATGAAGCGTTGTTCTGCGACTATCCGAGCATAGGGAATCCCATCCGACAGACGAATGGCGCACTGATTTTCACCGTTCTTGTCATCGTGCCTGACAATTTGCCCGACAACATCAAACGTGCCACCGTCCGAGAACTCCACTCGGCCGCAGACCGTCATCTCGACTGCCCAGTCTTCTAGCTCCGTCTGCGGTAACGTCACTCGCAGTCCATATTCTGAGACTTCCGCGACGTCGTACAACTTTCCCCGGACTACCAGTTTGGGACGTCCGTTGCGCGGATAGTTAAGCCTGAAGAACTCTCGATTTGACTCAGTCACCTGGCTGTCCTGCAAACGTATAGAAAACGCATGGTTGCCTTGCTGTCACGGCACCAGTATTCTGCTCCCTGCCGGGAGCGGCCCACTACGGAATTCTCCTGTTTGCGCGATTCTGACACATTGACTTTCCTGGTCAAAGTGCCAGTGCCCATACAGTGCCCGAGATCTGGTCACTCAGACTCCTGCCATTGGGGGGGGGGCAAGTCCCCAACGAATAGACTCAATTCAATAACGCAGGAAAAAGGATCTGGCAAGGTGGAAACAACAAACGGTTCATTGAATCGCAAACTTCGTATGGCCCTTGTGGGTGGCGGCCAGGGATCCTTCATTGGCCGGGTGCATGCCACCGCCGCCGTGCTTGACAACCGAGCGACACTAGTGGCCGGCGCTTTGTCGTCCAATCCGGAACGTGCAAAAGCCTCAGCCCCGGCTTACGACATCGCAGCGGAGCGAGCGTACACGTCGTGGCAGCAGATGTTTGATGCCGAAAACGCACTGCCCGCTGATCAACGAATCGACTTTGTCAGTATCGCGACGCCCAATCACACGCACTTCGAGATTGCGAAAGCGGCAGTCGAAGCCGGATTCAATGTAATCTGCGACAAACCAATGACATTCGATATGACTCAGGCCGAAGAGCTTGTCCGCGCGGTCGAAGCCAGCAATGTGGTGTTTGCCGTGTCACACAATTACACCGGGTACCCTCTGGTTCGCCAGGCACGTGAAATGATTCAGAGCGGCGAGCTCGGAGAAATTCAGGCGATTCGCTCCAACTACATTCAGGGCTGGTTGCGCACTCGTCTTGAGGAAGAGGAACAGAAACAGGCGGCCTGGCGTACTGACCCTGCCAAGTCGGGAGCTGCCGGAGCATTTGGCGATATCGGCACGCACGCCTTCAACCTTGGCCGATACATGACCGGATTGATCCCCGAGGACATTAGCTGTAACCTGAGGATATTCGCGCCGGGCAGACAACTGGACGATTATGGGCACGCTGTCGTTCGTTATACCAACGGTGCTCTGGGAACGGTCACCGCCAGCCAAATTTCACACGGGCGTGAAAACGATCTGTTCATCGAAGTGGACGGTACAGACGGAGCCCTGCAGTGGCGACAGGAAGAACCCAATGTCATGATTGTTCGCCGAAACGGATCGCCCCATCAGATGTACACACGTGATCCCAATGCACCTTTTATGAACGGCCTTGGCGCCGGCGCCTGCCGACTTCCGTCGGGCCACCCGGAAGCGTTCTTTGAAGCGTTCGCAAACGTGTATCGCTTCGCATATGACGCCATGGTCGCTCGCGCGGCAGGCGAGTCATTCGAGGCGAAAGACACGATTTATCCAAACGTGTACGATGGCGCGGAAGGGATGTACTTCATTCAGCAAAGCGTCGCCAGCAGCGCCGACAACGGTGCCTGGCTGACCGTGAAGTATGACGGGGCCCGAGCATAACAACGCTTCCGCCGTTCACCCTGTCAGTCGGCATGACACGTTCCGTGTAACAGGGCACGGTCGAAGCGTGCGAGTAGGTCATTAATAGGCTCGACGCCCACACTGATCCGCAGCAGCCAGCGGGAAACTCCGCAGGATTCGGCAAAGTCCAGTTCGTCATAGTGCGCCAGCAGGGTGTATGGACAGCACAGAGTGAAGTTTGTACCAAGATTGGGCCCCTTACAGACCTCCAGTGCGTCAAACACTTTCGGCGTTGAGCTCTCGGCATCCCTTAACACGATCGAAAGCAGACCACCGTATCCGCCGTTGGGGGACTTCAGTTGGTCATAGTTTCTGCGTGCGACCGAAGGATGAAACACCGATTCCACGGCCGGGTGCTGTAACAGATGTTCCACCAGAAGCAGCGCATTGTCGTTGATAGTGGCTGTACGTTCGACGTGATCCTTTGAATTGGCGGCCAGTACTGCAACGTCTGAATCGCCCAGAGTCTCCTCAAAGTCGTCGCCGATGGCGCTGCCAAGCTCGTTTGCATTCCTGGCCTGCGGGTTGACAACCAGTGACCCCGCCAGAACATTTCCATAGCCGCTGAAATATTTCGTCAGACTCGTGGCCAGAAGATCGGCATAACGAAGCACGTTTAGATTTCCACAGGCAGCCAGCGTATCATCCACGACAAGCAGGATGTCGTGCTGATCAGCGATCTTGCGCAGTCGCGGTAGGTCCGGAGTTTCGAGCAGCGGGTTCGTCGGAACCTCGCAGAAGACGGCCGCCGGTGGCTGTGTGTGGCACCACTGCTCCAGTCTCTCGATGTCCGCGTCGCTGCCGGCTGGCAGGAATTCGCAGGTGCCTGACGCAAAACGCTGCTGAATTTTCAACGTGTCAACATACGGAAAACCGAATTGGCATGTTCGGCCCTGACGGATCGCTGATACCGTTCTCCATGCGCACGCGATGGCGGCCATGCCGGATGGAAACAGAAAGACGTCGCTGGCCGCGGCACCTGCGACATCGGCAACACGTTGTCGTGCAGTCGTCCTGGCTTCAGTCTCCGTTGCAGTAGCGGGGATGCAGGCAAGAATCTGTTCTGCAACTCTCGATGAAACATTTTCGCCGGCATGCTGCCAGTACTGCTTAAGCAAAGGGAACTCCTCGGCCGGCACGACGACGCCGTACGCTGACTGTCCGTCAAACGGGACGCGCTTTATGTCCTCGCAACCACCATTCCTGACGTACTCGACAGCTCTGTCCGCACAGCGTTCCGAGGCGAACGGCAGTCCCCTGTGGCCGTGTTCGTTCAGAAACTCGTCACATAGTTTCTGGACGATGGGATGAAAGTGAAATCGAGGATAGGCGGCCTGTAATTTGTCAACGACGAACAGGTCGCCTTCCTCGTAGCCGATATTGTGGCCCCAAAGAGGCAGGCAGGCTGACACCGCGTGCGGATCATCGGGTATACAAGCCCCCAGTTGGTCGGCACGACAAAGCGGTTGGGAAATTAGGTCACGAGGCATTACCTGAGTCCATGACATGTCAGATGTCGATGCCGTGGTTCATTTCCAGCGACGGTTCTTCTGACTGCGGCCGACCCACCAGGATGGCGGGTACCCCTGCGAACGTACAGTGGGGCGGCACTTCAGTGAGCACCACGCTGCCCGCTCCAATTTTGGCGCCTTCACCAATTTCCACGTTGCCAAGTATCTTGGCTCCGGCACCGATCAGAACGTTTCGTCGGACTTTGGGATGGCGATCACCGGTTTCCTTACCGGTTCCTCCCAGGGTCACCTCGTGTAGCATCGAAACATTATCTTCCACAACGGCCGTTTCTCCGATGACAACGGACGTTGCATGGTCCACCAAAATTCCCCTTCCAATTCTGGCGGCCGGATGGATGTCGGTGCAAAACACTTCTGACATTCGGTTCTGCAGGTGCAGGGCCAGTAATTGACGGCCGTCATTCCACAGCCAGTGGCCCACTCGGTAGCTGGCAAGCGAATGAAGCCCCTTGAGATAAAGTAACGGCACCATGCAGCAATTGACGGCCGGATCACGCTCGCGAATTGCAGACAAGTCGGCCTTGATGGATTCGGCGATGTCCGCATCGTGCAAAAATGCATGGTCGATCACTTCCCGTAATTGCATACCGGATAGCGAATTTGACTGGAGCTTTCCGGCCAGGTGAAAGCTCACCGCGTCCTCAAAACGGTCATGATTCAGAATCGTGGCATGTAGAAAACTGGCGAGCATAGGCTCTTTGCGCACGTGTTCCACAGCCGCTTCACGAATTGACCTCCAGATGCAAATGTCTCCGGCGGATGACTGATTTGGCTCTGTCGTCATGTTTAGGTCACTTGGTCGGCGTTCACGCCAGGGCACTATCGAACTTGCTCGCAGTGGGACACTCAACAGCCGAAGAAGGTTCTCTGTACAGGAAATCGCCGCGGAATACCCCGCATTTTCAGAAATCTGACGGAGACTCCGTGGCGAATTCGTTTTGTGAACGCAGATCATCAGCTGGAATCTGGTGAAATCAACCCCAGCGTCTTACAATTTACTGCGTCAGACAGATGATACGTCGTTTTCGCGGTCATTTGCGGCGCGGACCTATGGCATCTCAACAAAAAAGCGAGGCGAACATGAAGACATTAAAAAAACAGCCGATTGCGACATTGGCTCTAGGCGTCATTCTGGGAATAAGTTTCATTGCATTGAAGCCGTATCAGCCGGTAAAAGCCTCAGCCGCAAACGGCAATGACAAGTTTTCCATGTGTACCTGTCGTGTGGCATCGGGTGAATCGGAAGCCGTCTTTGTGCTCGACCATCTGACAGGTGTGCTGAGCGGCGGTTTTCTGAACAGCCAGTCGAATAGTTTCTCTCACAGATATCTCCGCACCGTCTCCCAGGACTTTCAACTGAATCCAGCGACTCCGGAGCCCAAGTACTCCATGGTTTCCGGAGACGCTCAGCTCAGGACTTCCGGCGGCCTACAGCCGGCAAACGGGCTGATTTACGTCGCGGAACTCACGTCTGGAGCGATCATCGCATACGGATTTGCAGTGCCGCGGGGACGAGGAGTCTCAACCCCACTGGAAATCTTTCGCATCGACGCCTTTCCGTTCCGTGAAGCCTCTGGTGGATAAAACGTTGATTTCAAGCCGGCGGCACTGAACCGAACCAGCTTTCATCGACAATTAGCCATGAAGTGCTGGTTTTAGATGGGTGTGATTGAGCACGCCTTCGCATGCGCCGGAGAAGTCGTTGTCTCAATGAGCTACAGCCCCAGAGCCGCTGGCGCTTCAGCACCCATCTTCTACGATGATTTGCGGTGTTCCTGATGACGGCACGGGCGTGCAACCTTTGCTGTGCTTCTGCATGGCAGCCTCGGTCCCGGCACACCAAGCGTCAGCTGCCGTACAACCGACGTTGGATGTTCCCAACGGTCAATCCAGCACGGAGACGCTGTACATCACTGCGAAGTGTATTTGTTGCTGAGTGAGAGGTTGAGAGACCGGCGAGACGGCCTTCCTGATAGCACTCACTTTCCACATATGAACTTTCCACATATGATTTCTGCCCATGATCGACACGGAATGGATCCGTCAGTGGGATCTGCCCCCGGCTCGCTGCGGGCCGCAAACCACAAGGGCCTGCAATTCCCATCTGTGGTCGTAGCTGTAAATAACGGCCTATTTGCAAAATCACATCTCGCCCCCATTCTGGCTTGTATGGCAGAGCCTCAACGGTGTATACGGCGTTTTTGTCGAACACCGGAAGGGGATAGGAACTGTGTGTCTGCCTGCAGATTTCCTTTTTTATTCTCAAACTTACGTCAGCAGCCATTTCAGGCGAGTTTTGGCGATGGATCGACACAATCTGAAGATCTGGCATATCGCCAACTTTAGAATTGATGTCAGAATTGCCCGTTGCATTCGTCAGCTCCTGATTCAGTTTTATAATTTGGGTTGTTTGAGTTTAACCATCTTCAGACGTGGTCCCATGTGCAGAGGTAGAAATACATGAGCTGGATTCCTGCAGCATTGAAAGGACTGTGGCGGGCCGACCGAGGGATTAGCAGTAAACGCCGTGGGCGAACAGCGCGTTCCGGGAGTGCCTTGCAGCACCTATCTACGGAAGTTCTGGAAAGCCGAGTTTTGCTGGCCACTCAACTGATCGCGTCCGATGTCGGCATCAGAACTGTAGCCCCGGACGAAACGTTTGATGTACCTGTCGTTTATCAGACTTTGAATGACAGCGATGATCCGGCCGCTCTGCAGGCAACGCTGGTCAGCTTTAACCTGCACTTTGACGCTGATGCACTGACATTCGTGGAAACTCGCGATGTCTTTGCGGAAGGACTGCTGGTCACGCCGGACGTGCCGCGTCTGGAATCAGACCCGATTGTGCTCGGAGACGATAACCTCGCCGCCACCGATACGGTCTTGGTCACGAGTTACGCTGACACGGATCCGGCAGTGTCGTTCGGCTGGCCTAACTCGCCTATGGCGAACGGACAGACCCTGTATGTGGCCACATTCACGGCAAAGTCCGAGTTTTCCGGAACGACCGTCAGTTTTTCCGCAAATCAGACCGGCAACGTGATCGGTCAGTCGGCCGAGTTTTCCTTTCGCGCCGCTCCACTCACGATTCACCTGCCGGCCGTACCGCCTGTGGTGACGAGCCCCTTAGGTGCAATTGATAATCACCAGCCCACTCTGACGTGGACAGAAGTCAGTGGCGCAAATTCCTATGAAGTCTGGCTGGAACAACTTGGCGCGGCCGGAAATCCGGTCGTGAATCCAACCGTCGTCGGTAACAGCTACACCCTGCCTGCGGACCTGGACATCGGACGCTATCGAACGTGGGTCCGGGCGAATCTTGCGGCCGGTGGCGCTACCGCATGGGGGATCGGAGACTTTCAGATCAATACCGCTGCGGTGATCAATGCTTTGCCGTTTCAAGGAGACGACCTGACCCCCACAATTTCCTGGAGTCCGGTTATCGGGGCAACATCGTATCGGGTCTTTATCGACAACAACACGGCAGGTGGCGTTCTGGTTGCCGACGAAATCGTCACTGAGACAAGTTTTACGCCCGCGTTAGATTTCGGATTCGGTCGGCACCAAATTTGGGTGCGGGCGAATGGCGCTGGCAACTATGCAGCCGCGTGGTCGGACCACACCCGATACTACATCGGACCGGAGCAGCTGTCGCCTCTGGTTTCAACCTTCGACACGCAACCGCTGTTTTCGTGGACGTCGCTGCCGGACATGGCCAGTACCCAGTTGTGGGTTCAACGCGGCAGCACCGTAGTGTTGACCGAAACAGGATTGACGGGAACCCACTTTACTCCGGCCACTCCGTTCAGTTACGGGACTCATCGTTGGTGGATTCGGCCCTCGCACACCAGCGGCCGTGCAGGCGAGTGGAGCAGACTAGGTGAATTCTTTGTCGGCGGGCGTCCGACTGTTCTCAGCCCGTCCGGCACCGTCAACGACAGCCTGCCGACAATCACATGGGAAGCTGTCGAGGGGGCAGGTTCCTACGAGATTTATTTATTTAACGACGACGGTCTCGGTCTGATACACCGCGGGAATGGAATCACGGGGACCAGCTATTCGTCGTTCCCGCTGGCGGACGGTAACTATCGGGTCTGGATCAAGTCGTACAAAGCTAACGGTGATTCCGGTCTGTGGAGCCGTTCCCTCAGTTTCGCCGTTGACGCGTCAAACAGCAGCACTTCCGCGACGCCAACCAGTCCGTTGACGCCCACGTTTGATACAAGTCCCACGTTTGAATGGACGGCCGACACCAATGCCGCAACTTTCGAATTGTACCTAACCAACGGTCAGACCGCCGTATCTCCGGTCGGCCTGACCGGAACAAATTGGACACCGGCCACACCGCTTGCGGCCAGCCAGTGGCAATGGTGGGTGCGAGCGCGCGATGCGGCAAATGTGGCAGGCCCCTGGAGTGCCGCCGCTACGACTGATACCAGCGGCCGAGCTGTCGTGCTGGAGCCCTCCGGAACGACCTCGGACCTCACACCGGTAATTGTCTGGAAACCGGTGATTGGCGCCAGTCAATACATACTACAGTTGGACAACCTGACGACGGGACAGAACTCCGTCATCCGCGAGAATGCATTGACTGCGACAAGCTACACGCCGGCGTCAGATCTTACGCCTGGCGATTATCGAGCATGGGTGCGAGCCATCAACGGTGACAACAACTCTCCGGGACCGTGGAGTTTCAACCTTGAATTCTCGGTCGCCGTCGTGGACAAGACAATCACGGACAATCCAAGAGGCGTTGTTCATGACCAACTCCGACTTACTTCATGGACAGCGTCTGAAGAATTCGTCAAGCCTCTGAAGGTCGCAAAGACGGACAAAAAGGCCTCGCCAATACCGGCAGACCACGACGAACAGGGACGTCAGGGATCAGCGGAAGACACAGCGATCACAGACGAATTTATGTCTGACCCGTTTTTTTTGTCAGTGCCAACGTCTGACGCGCACCCGTGCAGTAGACTGAGTCAGAAGCCGGTTCAGCAACAATCCGCATTCACTCCTTCAACAACTCGGACCCTGGAAACTCACGCGTTTGATGACGCACTAAATGAACGCCACGTACCACGTCTGACTTAAAGCAACGGGTGGTGTCCTCGTCCAGAGTTGCGTTCTATAGCCCCGCCTCTCGCAACGTGTCACTTAACAGGATCAGCTGGACACCGGTAAATTCGCGATCCAATAAGAGTTCGGTAAAGTGACGACGAGCCTGGTCCTTCGACAAGGGCGAGTCACATTCCTCGTTACGTCCTTATGGCGTTTCTCTAAGTTGATTTCTCGATTACCTCACTGTCAGTGGTCCGACACGTCGCTGCGGTGAGAGACGGCAACGTCCGGTTTGGCAGCAAAAAACGATGATTGGAGGCCATGTTTTCCGGAATGACCGAGGTGGCGATGAGCAGGTGCTCTTTCAAGGAAATGCCTTCGGTTCCGGCCCCCCGCTGCATGGTTCCAATGGAACAAACGCTCTTGAGATTGACTCTGCGACAACTGCCAGCCAAGCTCCCGTCGTCCGCCGATTCGAACGGCAAGTTGGTGGACGACGCCAACCAACTTGCTGATGTTTGTCAGGACGACTCGCTGGACTGAGCGAACCGGAGCCCAATGGCAGGCAGCTGACATTCATGTCATGAAGAACCAGCGAGTCCCTGTCTTTCAACGGATCGGGAGTCTTATTTTGTACAAGACACATCGGCCTGCTTGGAGTTAAGGTCTGGCTATCGTGACTTTTCAGGTTGTGCTGTGGCGTTAATGGCAACGTCCTGCTGCCAATGCGAAATTGCGTTTTTCATTGCCGCAACACGATCCGGAAACGTTTCGGCGAGGTTTTTTTGCTCAGAACGGTCCGTCGCCATGTCGAACAATGCGACTTCGTGACGGTTGTCGTCCGGTCGATTCCAGTCGATGTTGGGAATGGCAAATGCAGCCGGCTTCAATTTCCTCCCTCCATTAATAACCAGTTTCCAATTTTCGTCTCGCATACTGGCGGCTTCACCGTACTGCCAGAACAGTTGACGACGACCTAAGACTTCGTTCTTTGTCAGCACGGGAACAAGGCTGGTGCCGTCCGATTTTGGCCACGCATTCGATGACACTTCCGCGAAATCCAGCAGTGTGGGCAGGACGTCAATGGTAAAAGCCAACTGTTCACTGACGGCGCCTCCCCTGATTCTGCCGGGGTAGCGAGCGAGCGCAGGCACCCGATGGCCGCCTTCCCACAACGTCCCCTTCATTCCATACAAATCGCCGCAGGATCCGGGGCCGGTCGCTCCGTTGTCGGAGAAAAACATTACGAATGTTTCGTCGTCAACTCCGGTTTTTTGCAGCACGTTCAGAACTTCACCGATGCCCTTATCCATCTCAGTCATCATCTCCGCGTAGGCACGTTTTGCGTGTTGTGGTTCACGGTGATTGTAGATCAGCTTCGACTCACCTTCTCTGCGAACCGGTTGGTCCTGCGGCCCCTGATAGGGGTCGTGTGGTGCTTCGTGAGCGATATAGACGCAGAACGATGTGTCGTGATGTTGGGCTATGAAGTCGCAGGCGTGTTTTGTGATCAGGTGAGTTGTATAGCCGTCTTCTTTGGTGTGTTTGTTCTGATGCCACCAGTCAAAGACACCGGCTCCGTCGATGTGACTGTGAAAGTCGACGTTGCCGCTGACATAGCCGACGTAGCGATCGAACCCCTGATAGATGGGGTTGTATTTTTCTTCGTACCCAACGTGCCATTTCCCGAAAACGGCCGTAGCGTAACCGGCGGCGCTCAGAACTTCGGCAAAGGTCGTTTCGTGCAACTGAAGTCCATGATGACGATTCCGGTTAAATGCCGCATAGACCACGCCCGGTATTCCCGCGCGCTGTTGATATCGGCCAGTCAATAGACCAGCTCGCGTGGGAGAACAAACGCATCCACTGGAATGGAAATCCGTAAGCTTCATTCCTTCGCTGGCCAGTCGGTCGATGTTAGGTGTGGGGAACTCCGTGCTTCCATAGCAACCCGCGTCACCATAGCCCATGTCGTCGACCATGATGATCACGAAGTTCGTACGAATTGCTGCTTCGGCAGCAATCGGACAGAACAGTGCGACGTACGCGACGATCGAGATACGTCGCCACGCGGCCTTACACACGTTGTTTCGAATCGTCTGTGCGCACCATCTGGCGGCCCGAAAGCTGACATGTGCCGGAAAATGCCTTATCCACCGCTGTCTTGTGGACGGTAACGAACTGTATTCGGCCGAATTCACTTCTGGTTGATGCGGACGCGTGTGCGCTGAAGGCTGCCATCTTAACATACGGACTCCCGCAGATGATCACTGAAAGAACAGAGCCGGACTTATAGAAGATGCGGCTATCGTCGGGAATCAACTCAGCTTAACTCACTCCACGACATTAGTGTGTCGTGCCGTTTTCTAGACACGGATGATGCAACTCATGCGTAAACTCAGTTTCCTTATGGTGTGCGTCGTTGGTCAGCACATAACCATCGCTGAAAAACCCAACGTGATTCTGATCATGACGGATGATCAGGGCTACGGCGACCTGTCATGCCACGGAAACCCCACACTCAGGACACCGAATCTTGACCGGCTGCATGGTGAATCGGTGCGGTTTACCGACTTCCACGTGGCTCCATTCTGCACACCTACACGAGCCGCGTTGATGACCGGCCGATATCCGGCCCGCACAGGCGCGTATCGAACGTCGTCCGGCCGAACGGCTCTGCATTCTCGTGAGAAAACACTTGGCCATCTGTTTACTCGCAACGGTTATGCAACCGGCATGTTCGGCAAGTGGCACCTGGGCGACAGCGCCCCTTCACGCCCTATGGACAAGGGTTTTGAACAGTCCGTCTGGCATCGGTGTGGAGGCGTGACGCAGATTTCCGACTATTGGACAAATGATTACTTTGACGACACCTATCTGGTGGGTGACAGAAACAGGAAGTTTGAAGGTTACTGCACCGATGTTTGGTTCGACGAAGCCATGAAGTTCATGACATCCGTGGCTGCGGATGCCGGCGGCAGTAAACCGTTCTTTGTTTATCTGCCAACGAACGCTCCTCACGGCCCTTATCTGGTGGCCGACAGGTGGAAGCGGCCCTTTCTGGACATGGGCATCAGCGACAAGCGGGCCAGCTTCAAAGGAATGGTGGCCAACTTTGACTGGAACCTCGGCCGTCTTCGTACTTTCCTGAACCAGGAACGTCTGGCAGAAGACACAGTCCTTCTGTTCATGACCGACAATGGTACTTCGGCAGGCCCAGAATTTGACGAAAGAGGACGGATCTACGGCTGGCCAACTGATGCCGCAGAAAACGCCAACATGCGGGGTGGCAAAAGTTCTGCTTATGACGGCGGACATCGCGTACCACTGTTTGTGCACTGGCCTGCCGGTCAGCTGGGGCCTCCGCGAGATGTCGGTACCCTGACGGCACACTTCGATATCACGCCGACGCTGATGGAACTGTGTGATCTCGAACGACCTGCATCATGGCCTTCACTGGACGGTCGGTCGCTGGCGCCATTGCTGCAAAACAGGAAGAAAGCGTGGTCGTCGCGGACGCTGCATACGCAGATGCACGGTGGCAACGGCTATCTCAAACCGGACGACCCCTGGGAAATTGGCGCGGCGATGACGGAACGCTGGCGTCTGGTGGAAGGTAAAGAGCTGTACGATATCGTCGCGGATCCGGCTCAGAGACATGATATCTCTGAGCTTCACCCGGATGTCGTACAGCAACTCACCACAGAACACCTGACCTGGTTCGGCGACGTGCAGCCGGGCATGCAGCCGACTCGAACTGTCGTTGGTTCGGATGAAGAGAACCCAACGTACCTGACCAGTCAGGATTGGGTCATGCCGAAAGGCGGACCACCGTGGGCACACGGGCACGTGGTGAACAGGAAGATATCAAACGGATCATGGTGGCTGGATGTGGCCCAGCCTGGCAGGTATCGAATTTCGCTGTCGCGGTGGCCAACGTACCTGGCGAGGGCAATCGATTCGACATCTGCGAAAATCGAAATCGCGGGGCAGTCGCTGTCAGTTGACATCGTCGATCCCGAACAACGGGACGTCGCAGATTTCGAAGTAAATCTGCCAGCGGGCCACACCGAACTGCGAAGCACTCTCACCACGCCTGCCGGACAGACTCACGGTGCTTATTTTACGACTGTTGATCGCATCAACGCCGATCGCACCCAACATGCCAGTCTGCTGTGGGCACAATACGGAATCGCGGACGGCACACTGAAGCTGGCGGCCCATACGGATGCCGATCCCACGCGGCAAGCCGATTCGACGGTAACGCTGTTCTTCAAAAGTGAAGGGGAGTGGCACCAGGCGGCTGAAGCCTCGGTGACCCCCCTGACCGCCATGGCGGAATTTCGAATTGGTGACTGGAACGCAGCCAGGGCCAGAGACTACCGAATTGTGTGTGGTGGCAGCGAGTTGCGTGGAACGATCCGTGCAGAACCGTCCGGTTCAGGAACACTCAAGTTGATGGCCGTGGCCTGTGTCAACGACAAGTGGTTCCCTTACACCGAAGCTGTCACTCAGATGGTTCGGCAGAATCCCGACCTCATTTTTTTTGCCGGAGACCAGATCTACGAAAGCAATGCGGGGGGCGGCATCATTGAGGCGAACAGCGAGGGAGATGTTCCCGCAGCAATGGCCAATTATCTGGCCAAATGGCGAAAATTCGGACTTACATTTCGCGCACTGCTGAAGGACCGTCCATCTGTCATGATCACCGACGATCACGACATCTACGCTAACGACTTGTGGGGCGACGGTGGTCGCCGGATGACGGGTGACCGCACAACAGGTGGATACCCCATGCATCCGCTCTGGGTGAATGCCGCCGAACGAACGCAGACGTGGCACCTCCCGGACCCCGCCAACCCGGGTCCCTGGGGCGACGGCATCAATGCCTACTTTACATCGTTCGACTATGGAGGAGTGAGCTTCGCCATTCTGGAGGACCGAAAATTCAAATCGCCGCCGTCAGAAGTTCTCTCAGAAGCCATACCGGATCCTCGCAGCCACAAGCCGAACCGCACGCTGGAGGTCATCATGGACCCTGCGTTTGACGTACGTAAACTTGATCGCGACGACCTTCAGTTGCTGGGAACCGCTCAGGAACAATTCGTCGCCCGATGGGCCAAACGCGTCGCCGCAAAAGAACAACTGTCGGCGGTGCTTTCTCAATCGCCATTGGTTAATATCGGTAACTACGACGTGACCTACGGCGATATGGATGCCAACGGCTGGCCGCAGTCTGCCCGCAACCGCGCTCTCCGCGCCATTGCGCCGTCGCAGGCCGTGATGATTAGCGGTGACATCCACTTCGGAACGCTGCATCAGCATGGCATCGACGATTGGGGGGACGGACCGTGGGCTTTTTCGCTACCCGCATTTTCGTCGAAACAGAACCGCAGCTGGCGGCCGTCCGTTCCTGCACAGGGTCGTGAAATTCCTGGAGTTGTCGGTTCAGGAAATCATCATGACCGCTTTGGCAACAAACTGAGCGTGGCAGGAACGGCTCACGGCGAAAACGGTTACGGCATTCTGCTGTTCGATAAAGACAACCAGCAAATTACAATGGAACTGCACACCATGGATCAGGACCGCAGACCGAGCCGTCAGGCGGTTCCCGGCTGGCCGCTCACTGTTGAGATTCGGCGAAACGAAACAACGGAGTAGCACCTCCTGCGGGCGAAAGAACGGGGATGGGGTAGACTAATCTCCGACAGCTGCCTAAGTTTCGTCTTCGGGTCGCTCGAATCGCCGCCTGACGCGGGCTGTCATCGAACGAATGGAAACAAAGCCAATAGTATGTGGGCGTACGTTCTTCGCAGATTTTTCTACAACGTCCCTGTGTTCATGGGGATTGTGTTGCTGGTCATGCTGGCTTTGCGCGTGCGAGATCCGGTGAACGGACTACTGGGAAAAGTCAAAACGGAGCAGGAAATCGCGGCCAAGCGGACGGAACTCGGGCTGGACAAACCGTTCGTGCAGCAGTATGGCATCTTTCTGAAGAAACTCTGCACGCTGAACTTTGATGAGGAGAGCTGGGTCAATCGTGGCCAGACCGTTGGCGAAGTCATGCATCGATGTGTCGGGCCCAGCCTGGCGTTAACTGTCCCGTCGCTGGTTCTGACGACCCTGATTTCGGTCGCCATCGCGCTGATGTCTGCGTGGTATCGAGGGCGTTGGCTGGACAGAGCACTCGTCATTTCGGCAGTGTTGGGAATGAGTGTCAGCTTTCTTGTCTACATCGTCTTTGGGCAGTACTACGCGGCCGCGTGGTTGCCCGATCAGATTGGCATGTCACCGTTTGCCGTGAGTGGCTATGAGCCACTCGAAAAGGATGGACTCGGCACCTACGTGTTGAAACACTGGCCGTATTATTGCCTGCTGCCAGTGCTGATCAGCGTCATCGTCGCGATGGGCTATGACACGCGATTTTACCGAGCGGTCATGGTCGAAGAATCCGGTCGGGACTACATCACGACCGCGCGGGCCAAGGGCGCATCCCAGCCAAAGGTCATGTTTGTCCACATGCTGAAGAACGCGATGATTCCGATCATTACACGCGTGGTGATTACGATCCCATTTTTGATCACGGGGTCATTTCTGCTGGAGGTGTACTTTGCGATTCCTGGAATGGGCAAACAGTTGCTGACGGCTGTCGTGGAGGCAGACTTTCCGATTGTACAGGCCTTCACCGCGGTGTTTGCAGCGATTTATATCGCATCGAACCTACTGACGGATGTGCTGTACGCCGTGGTTGATCCGCGGGTGAGGCTGTCATGAGCGGAACCTCTGACGAATCGCGCAGTCTGAAGAAATTTCTACGCCACAAACCGGCGGTTATCAGCTTCGTCGTGATCATCGTGTACTTCGTCATTGCTGCGGCCGTCATCCTGGGCGACCTTGTGAGTGTCGAGGACTGTGAACGTCGCTATGGTCCGAAGTCAACGCCCGGCTTCGCCGTCTCACAATTGTTTGAAAAAAGGCTTCAGGATGTCAGTTGGTATGCAGGACAGATTGAGCAAAAACTGACGCTGAGGGCAAAACTGAAGCGTCGACTCGAATCTCGTGGCGAGCAACCGACGAACGAGAAGATCGAAGAGGAACTGCGGGGACTGCGGATTGGCAACCTGCGCCCGGCGGATATCTCGGCCGAAGAATTGCAGATTCGACTGGACGCCTTATGGGACACCGTTGCCGAATTAGACGAATTTGATGACCTGAATCACCCGGGATCAGACGCGGCGACCATCGAAAAACTGACCAGCACGGCCGAAGGTCAGATGAGGGCCTTATATGCCGATCAATCTCCTTCCCAAGCACGTCATCGGACTTTGCATCTTCTGTTTGGCACTGACGTCGCCGGACGTTCGGTCTTCCTAAGGAGTATTTATTCGATCCGTGTCGCCGTTTTGGTGGGCTTCGTGACTGGCATTATTTCCGTGTCCATCGGATCGCTGCTGGGCCTTGCGGCGGGCTATTTCGGCGGATGGGTCGATGGAATTGTTACGTGGCTGTACTCCACATTTGCATCCATCCCCAACATTGTGATGCTGATGGTTCTGGCTTATATGTTTCGCGGCGGTGAAATTGACGCGTGGCTGAATAAATTCACCGGTGATCGATTCAGGTGGATGATTGGCGGTACTCTTGACGAAACGTTGATCCCGGTATTCGTTGCGTTTTCCGCGACATTTTGGATCGGGCCCTGTCGAGTTATCCGCGGCGAAACGCTAAAGCTGAGGGAATCCGAATATGTTCAGGCGGCGCAGGTAATGGGGTACAGCCGTGTACGAATTCTTCTGCGTCATATTCTGCCGAACATTTCTCACCTGATGCTGATAAACTTTTCACTGTTGTTTATCGGAGCTATAAAGTCGGAAGTTATTCTCAGTTTTCTCGGAATAGGCGTGCAAAGCGGTGCCAGCTGGGGGCTGATGATCGACGCGGCACGCGACGAAGTACTGAACGACTTTTTTTGGCAAATCGGTGCGGCAACCACCCTGATGTTCGGACTGGTGCTGGCGTTCAATATCCTTTCCGATGCTCTGCAGGACATTTTGGACCCCAAACACGTCTGAATTTAGATGACCACAGTGACAGACAATTGCACCGCAGCAACGGTAACGGAAACGCCGGCCGTTGTACTTTCCGTGCGGAACCTGTCGACGTCGTTTCGAACCGATCGTGGCATTGTCAATGCAGTCAGCAAAGTGTCGTTCGATCTGCACCGCGGGGAATCGGTGGGGCTTGTTGGGGAATCAGGGTGCGGCAAGTCCGTCACCAGCAAATCGATCATGCGCCTGCTGCCGGAACACGTCACTTGTTACAGCCAGGGAAGTGTAATTCAGTTGGACGGCGAGAACCTGCTGAATTACTCGGAAAGGCAGATGCGCGACCTTCGTGGTGACCGCATCGCGATGATCTTTCAGGAACCCATGACGGCACTGAATCCCGTCTTTACCATCGGCTGGCAGCTGGACGAAGCGCTGAAGTATCATACAAAGCTGAACAGACGCCAACGCAAAGCAAGAGTTCTTGAGCTGCTGGACCTGGTTGAAATTGCCAACCCTGACCGACGCTACCACGAATACCCTCATCAACTTTCCGGCGGAATGCGTCAACGAGTTGTCATCGCGATGGCGCTTGCGTGCGAGCCGGAAATTCTCATTGCTGACGAGCCCACCACAGCCCTGGATGTCACAATTCAGGCTCAAATCCTCAGATTGATGAACAGTCTGCAGGAACGCACCGGCACTGCGATCCTGCTGATTACCCATGACCTCGGCGTGGTCGCTCAAACGTGTGATCGCGTGATTGTGATGTATGCCGGTCAGGTCGTGGAGCAGGCCTCCGTCCATGATCTGTTCCACAATCCGGCCCATCCCTATTCCAAAGCGCTGCTGGAGTCAATTCCGCAGTCCGGCAGGAAAGAAAAAGGGAAACGCCTGGCAACCATCGAAGGCATTGTTCCCAGTCTGTTTGATATGCCGAAGGCCTGTCGCTTTGCCGATCGTTGTGGTTATCGCCAGGACGAGTGCGTGACGGATCTGCCGCTCGTCACCGAAGACGAACACGGCCGATCCGTGCGTTGCCACTTTCCGGTCAACGCGACATCCTCGACGGAAAGTGGGGACTGAGCGATGGCGTTCGTGGAAGTATCAAGTCTGGTCAAACATTTTCCAATACACGGCGGAGTTCTGAATCGCGTTGTGGCGAACGTACAGGCCGTCAATGGCGTCAGCCTGCAAATCGAAAAAGGCGAAACACTCGGAATTATTGGCGAATCCGGCTGCGGCAAAAGTACGCTGGGGAAGACGATGATTCGACTTCAGGAAGCAACGTCCGGCACGGTGTATTTCGATGGAACGGAAACGACGGGGCTGTCACACTCGGAACTGATGCCGTTTCGGCGCCGCATGCAATTTATTTTCCAGGATCCGTATTCTTCCCTCAATCCCCGAATGACTGCGGGACAGATGCTGTCGGAGGTCATTCGGTTCCATAACATCGTGCCGAAGGCAGACACCGGAAAATACATCGAAGAACTTCTCGAAACGGTGCAACTGAGAAAAGACGCTAAGAATCGTTACCCACATGAGTTTTCCGGTGGACAGCGTCAGCGCCTGAATATCGCGCGTGCCCTTGCGGTCAAGCCGGAATTCATTATCGCTGACGAACCGGTCTCAGCACTGGACGTGTCTGTCCAGGCTCAGATTCTGAATCTGCTGATGGATCTCCGCGAACAGTTCGGTCTCACGCTGATGTTTATATCGCACGACCTGAAGGTCGTCGAACACTTTTGCGACCGCATGGTCGTGATGTACCTGGGACACGTGGTGGAACGAATGTCCTGCGACGACATCTATCGCGATGCGAAGCATCCGTACACCAAAGCACTTTTGAAATCAAACCCGGTTAACGATCCGGACGACCGCAACGATCTGTACATACTGGAAGGAGAAGTTCCCAGTCCACGCGATCCACCCACGGGCTGTCCGTTTGTCACACGATGTGAAATCGCGGAGGAACGGTGCAGGTCGGACCGTCCTGCACTGGAACAGTGCGACCTTGGACAACAGGTGGCTTGCTGGGCGGTCACTTCGCCGCGGGCCGGCGTCACCGTTCAGGATTGAGCTGAAATGTCTGCAGCATCCGGCTCACTGTCTGTTTTGAAACTGGGCGGCAGCCTGCTCTGTCTTCCCGATGTTGGTGACCGAATTGTTTCGTTTGTCGAACAGAATCAGATCGTAAATCCTGTGGTTGTGGTTGGCGGAGGCAACGCTGCAGATCTGGTCCGAGTCTGGGCGGAACGGTTTGAACTCTCCGATGCGGCCGGACACGATTTGGCGCTGCAGGCGATGACCCTGAACGCTCAGTTGCTGGCGCATCTGAACGTCAAGTTCACGCTCATCACCGCTCCCCCTGTTGGCGATGTGACGTGCGGACAGCAACGAATCGCGATATTGAAATGTCACTCTGCCGCAGACAGGCTTGAAACCAGACTGTCGCAGGAACAGCACATTCCCAAATCGTGGGATGTCACAAGTGATTCCATTGCTGCATGGTTTGCGACATGCTGGAAAGCGGAACGGTTATATCTTCTGAAATCAGCGGATATGCCGCCCGAACTGCTGGCGGCCCACGCGAATTCAGACTCTCTTCCTCAGCCACGAGCTGACATTGTGTACCGTCTGACACAGCGAGGATTTGTCGACCGTGCGTTTGCAGATTTTTCAGCAACCATTCCGTCTATTGTCTGGTGCAACATGCGGCAGGGGGACCAGGGATTGCGAACGTTCTGACACGACATACTGTTGCGCTTCGCAGCTTGTCATAGTCGTGCCGTCAGGTTCCCACTGGCGAATCGTCTTTCCATCCGCTCTGTCACCTTGGCGCTGCGACGGCTATTCGGATCACGGGGGACAAGCCGCAACACAACACCACTCGTCACAGCCTGAAAAATGTCGTGGTCCCAGTCTTCCACGCCGAAGTCCGGTGACGGATCGAACACAGCAATACGGTTGCGACCGGAGCGTCCCAGACAGACAACGGAATGCCCGACATTATTCCTGAAACCGTGGTCCACTCTCGCCCCAAAGCATTTCGTGTCGACGTTGACGCACAGCACACAGGGCGTTGAACAGGAATAAACCAGCATTGATTCAGAAAATGGCTCCACTGCCACCGTCCATGCCGAATTTACCGTTTTCAGCATAAGACCTCGATACAGTCCCAGCCAATGGGTGCCTTCACGTGTCAGGCAGAGTTCAGCAAGTTCGTTCTCGGTGGCTTGAATGCCGTGCAGACGCAGGATGGAAACTGCACAGGCCGGGGAACAGGTATGCGGGGTGGTCTGCGAGTGTAATTCGGATCGATCAATATCAGCCGCGCAGCGCGGCGCTTTGCCAAGCGTCGGGGCAACACCGGAATACACACACAGTAGAAGTGTCAGAATGCTCAGGACGGAGCGGCGGAAAAAACCAACCTGTGACGCAACATAGATGCCAACAAAAAAACTGCCCCATAGAGGCAGCCAGTTGGCGAGAATGATCAGGCTTGATGTCGGAAGGAACTGCGTCAGAACCGGCCGGTTCCACAGGCAACTGGTGTATCCGATCATCAGCATCAGCGCCGCCAATTGTACTGCGATCCTCAGGTGCCGCGATCTGCAACAACCGATCCAGAACCCACCCAGAAGACAGGCCAGAATGGCACAACCAAGAATGATGATGGCAACGGTGAGGTCATTCACGACAGACCACTTTCCATGTGGCTGCGTCTGCAGCGGACTCAACTGCGTCGCACCAACAAACCGTTGATACCGCGCGGCACTCTACGTCCTTAATGACTGGATCCCGAGTTTATGTGACATTCTCAAGTTCAGGCAACCCCTGTTGGCTGGATTACGCAAAAACGTGCGCTATCGCATACCCGCACAGGCTCGCAAACCCGCAGAAATCGCCACGGCCCTAGTTGGTTGTGGGCTAATTGCGACGTCTCGCTAAACGTCGTTGTCTGCCGTTCGCGTGCGGTCGGCCTGGTGGCCGATGCGGTCCAGGAGAAGGACGACCGAAATACCGCAGACACACAATAAGAAGGCCAACCCAACATGTGATGTGGCAGCATCGGGCAGGTAGTTTTCAAACGTCTTATGCTTGAACGTTTCAATGTCCGGTGTGGTATCGCGTTGAAAAGGCCAGAGCCTGTACAACGACCCCAGCATGAAACCACACAGCACAGCCATAGTCGCATCGTGCCACCTGGACAGCAGCCAGCGCAACACGCGGCTGAAACTTAACAGTCCTGTCAGACATCCCAGGCCGAACACGAACAATGCCCCGATCACCGCAAGGTCGATGTCTCCGTGAACCAATCCTTTGATGCTGTCAGTAATATAGTGGTATCGGTTCAGCAGCAGCAGGATAAAGGCTCCACTGATGCCCGGCAGTATCATGGCGGTGATGCCGACCATGCCACACAGGAACAAATACCATAATGTGTGGGGAGGATTCTGCAGAACAGACAGTGTGACCAGTCGCAGGGCCACTACGCTTCCCAGCAGCAGTAATCCAGCGTGCTGAACGTTCCACTTCGGGATGCGTCGCGCAACGATCATACTGGAAGCGATAATCATGCCTGTGAAAGTGGCAAAGGTGAGTGACATCTGATTTATCAACAGATAATTCATCAGTGACGCCAGGCCGCCTATGCCCACAGCTACTCCGAATCCCAATGCCACTACGAAACGCAGATCGATGTAATCCGTGGCAGCTCTCCATTGTCCGCGGCAGAGCAGCTTCAGAAACACGGCATTGCAACGAGTAATCGCATCGATCAAACGTTCATAAACACCCAGGATCAGAGCGACCGTGCCTCCGGAGACACCGGGAACAATGTCGGCTGCGCCCATAGCGAACCCGCAGCCGAAGATTCGTAGATCCGTGGAGTACGAATTCTGATCAGAGTAATCACCCGCGGTGACCGGCGGAGCGTCTTCGTTCATGGTTTCGATAGGGTAAATCGTGAAAAGCGGAGACAGGGCTTCATTACTTGTCGGTTGGAGTTTCCATAAGAATAGCGTTAATTGTGCCCTGTTTAGGCCGATCCAGGAAGATTATCCTTAGAAGTACGCCGTCCCGATCGCTGTCGTGTGCTGACTGTTCGAGTGCCTGCCGGATTTCTGATCCCGTTTCTGCAGAACATAGGCTATACTGCCGAACAACCAATTTGGGTCCCGGTCGTCGTAATGGAATCGGTGCAGGAGTGATTGACAATGTCGAGCTGGAAGTCAATGAATTGTTCTCACACGCGTCGACGATGGCTGACGTCCGTTTCGTGTGCTATGGCGACGCAACCGTTCGTCCGTGCTAACCCCGTCTCGTTGCCGCAACCCCGGTCTGTTATCTACATTTTTTTGTCCGGCGGTTTGGCACAACAGGATAGCTTTGATCCGAAACCGGAGGCCGCAGACGACATCCGAGGTGAATTTGAGCCAATCGCGACGCAGACGCCGGGACTGCAGGTCTGCGAACACATGCCCCTGTTGGCAGCCCGCAGCAATCTGTGGAGTGTCGTCCGTAGCCTGACGCATCCCTACAATGAACATTCCCAGGGCCACGCGGTAATGATGTCAGGACGGACGCCTATGCCGGTCGGCTTCAATCCGTCTCTGCCGAAACCGACCGATCATCCGTCGATTGCGGCGTTGATGGGAGCCCTTCTGCCCGAGCCGAAGGGGCTGCCGTCTGCTGTTGTGCTTCCGGAAAAATTGGTCCATCGCACGGGCCGTGTGATTCCGGGGCAGTTCGGGGGAGTTATGGGCAGTCAGCGCGATCCGTGGATGCTGAGCGCCAGTCGTTTTAACGCCAAAAGCTATGGTGCATGGCCGGAATACGAATTTCATCATGCGCGAGGAAAGGAAAGTTCCGACGATCTGACATTCAGGACTCCCGGCCTGGATCTGCCTGAGGGGCTTTCGACATCACACTTTGGTGACCGTCTGGAGCTGTTGTCGCAGATTGAAAAACGTGACCGCACGCTCCAGAGACTTGAGGAGACCGAACGTTTTTCTCGCTCTCGCGAGCGTGCAATTTCCATGCTGGGCGACGGTCGATTGAGCCGACTGTTTGATATTCATTCTGCAGATGAATCCGAACTTCGGCGTTACGGGAAAAACACGTTTGGGTGGTCGTTGATGCTGTCGCGCCGTTTGGTCGAATCGGGCGTCGGTTTTGTGCAGGTGAATCTTGGAAACAACGAGACCTGGGATACCCACGGCAACGCTTTTCCAAATCTCAAAAACTATCTGCTGCCGCCGATGGATCGAGCGGTCTCGGCGTTGCTGGATGACCTGTCGATGAGTGGCAGGCTGTCCTCAACTCTTGTCGTGATGGCCGGAGAATTCGGTCGCACGCCAAAGATTTCCAGTCTGCCGTCGCACTACGCGGAACCGGGGCGAGATCACTGGGGAGCCGTACAGTCCGTAATGCTGGCGGGCTGCGGCTTCGAAGATGGTCGCATCATTGGAAGCACCGACAGTCAGGGCGGACATCCCAAGGCGGAACGGCAGACTCCCGAATCACTCGCCGCGACGATGTACTCGGCTCTTGGCCTGCCGCCACACACACAATGGCATGATCTGCAGGACCGACCAATACCGCTTTACAATGCAGACCCCATTTCCGGCGTGGCGTGAGTGGTGCGGGCCAGAAAACTCGGAAAAGGAAGGTGGAACAGGGGGCAGACACCCATAGCCCAAACGGTGCTTCGCACTATTGTTGCCTGACCCTTTTTCTGCCCGGTCAACTTCCTTACAGCGTGCCCAGCCACTGCACGAGTTGTTTCAGGTCGGCTTCGTCCATACCCATCACGATCTCCTGCCGGTGTGTTGGATGCACTGCCAGAATATGATCAGAGTGGAAAATGATTTCGTCGCCCAAACTGACCTCATGCAGTCGCAACTCGTACAGCGGATTATCGACGACAGCCTTAATCACGGCGTCGTCACGCTGCAGCACCTTAACCCAGAAATCTTCGCCCCAGCCCCGCGAAGGCACCTTCTGTGCTGCCAGTGGCACAAGCGATGCGGGCTGATTATGACTCAGAATCGGCTTAGACGCGTTTCCATGACACGACGGGCACTCGCACTGTTCTGGTGCGTCCGCATGAACCGAAAATCGAGGCGAATCAATTCTGAGTTCCACGAAGTGCCCCACGCTCACGTGCTTCTTCAGAACAGGGTGAGGAATCCGAAAATGTTCCGGGTTCTGCTGATGCATCAAAACACCGTCGACCAGTTCATAGCCGTTGGCAAATTTCTGCAGCTGAAGTTCGGAGAAAAGGCTCATTACGTTAGATCATACGCGCAGCCGCTTCGTACCGGAAACATCCGCGACGGTATCTTCTCAAAGCTGGCTAAGTTCGTACTCGAATCCACCGGAAAGGATTGGAAAGCGGCACCACGTGCCGGGATCAAGATTCTTGTCGTCTACGTGAAACGACGGTGCATAGCGTTCACGTTTCCATTGGTTGCGTGACCACAGCCGGAAAAAACGTTTAATCCATTCGGTCAGCTGAGCAGTCGAATATTCGCAATGTGTTTCGGTCAGCCGTGCCAGCACTTCACGTGGACTCAGTTTGTCACGAATCGCCAGACCTTCGATCTTATCCAGCAATGGATAGGGCATCAGGTCACCCTCGTCAGTCTGTTCAAATTCAGACGGCCGCAGTTCGGCCGTTGGCTGCTGACGGTTCACAAGGGCCAGGGCAGAAATCGAAGCACACCCCGCGGACCCATCGGTTTCCATCAGCGACAGCCAATTCCGCAGGAAAGCTTTGTCGATGCCGGCGATTGGACTCAGACCGCCGGACGTGTCTCCGTCCATCGTCGCGTAGCCAACAGCCGCCTCAGATCGATTACTCGTCGACAGCAGTAACGCATTCTTTAGATTGGCGAACATCCAGATACTCGGCGCACGGGAACGGGCCTGAATATTCTGGAGCGTAATGTCATCGGACTCCCATTCGAGCGTTCGTTCGATGGCGTTTTCAATGATTGTCGTGTAGTGCGTTACGATGATGTCCACATCCAGAAAGTGGAAAACTCCTCCAACGGCGGTGGTCACGGCTTCTGCGGCGGCACGCGTCGTTTCGGAGCTGTTTCGAGTTGCCTGATAGACGCCGGTCAACAGCAAATTCATGGCCGCGTCCGCATCAGATGCCTTGTCAATGTTTTCAACGCAGGATAATTTTTCGTGAAACCCGTCCGTCCCCAGCGCGGCGATTGCTCGTTCTGCCATACACCGTACCAGAGACGCAGCAGCTGACGAGTCCGCTCCACCGCTCATGCTGATGACAAAACCGTTTGCGCGGCTCTTGCGCATATAGTCGAACAGGGCCAGCGCCATAGCCTGAGTAAATTCTTCGGTTTCCGATTCGGCCGGTGCGGCCACTCTGTCTGCGCCTCGCGTCGTCGTCGGAGTAAACAGCGATCCACCGATCCGTGCAATCCGGTCGTACACGTCATCGCTGACGTCAACAGGCATCGAATGAATTCCGGCACGGCGCGTTCGAGTAAGATCAACGTCGACATCGGCCACAGTCAGATGAACATCATGAAACCCGAATCGCGGACCCGCAGCCATCAAATCACCGGAGGACGCAATCAGCGCGCCACCATCATAAATTGCTCGGCCCGCTTCATTTCCGACAAGGTTGGCATAGACATAGCTGACCCCGAACGATCGCGATCCTTCCAGCACAAAGCGTTTTCTGGTTTCATGCTTGCCGAACGCAAAATGACTGGCACTGGGATTCAGAATAACGTCAACTCCGCATTCTGCCATTCGGTTTCCAGGCCGGCCGGCGACCCAGGCGTCTTCACAGATTTCAAAGCCCAGTCGTACGTCGTCGTATTCGAAAATGAGATCACCGATGGGCCAGTTGTTGCTGTCACGATGGTAGTCGCTGATTGTTTCGGCTGGCCACGCTCGAAACCAGCGAGGCTCATAGTGCAGTCCGTCTCCGGCCAGGTGCTGCTTTGGCACGAAACCGACGATCTGTCGATCGGCCACGACGCACGCGACATTGTAAACGCCGTTCGTCATGTACAGCGGCAGCCCAACAGAAACGACCATATCCGGAGTGTGGGGAACGATCTTCAGCAGCATGTCCCAGGCCGTCTGCCACACAGCCGGGGACAGAAACATGTCTTCACAGCCGTAGCCCGTGATGCAGAGTTCGGGCAGACACAGAACGCTGACTTCCTGCTGGCGGGCATCGTCGATGGCCTGCATGATCCGCGACGTGTTGCCTTCCCAGTCCAGCGGTGTCTGATTCAGGATGGCCGCGCCAAGTCTGATTCGTTTCATTCTGAGTCTCGTTCATTCGTCTTACAGCGAATTTCGCTGACTCATGGCCGCGATTGAAGTGCTTTGATAGCAGTACGGCCACCCCATGAGAAAGTACCGGCTCCGTCAATAAGTAAGCTGCCCTAACTTTCGGCAAGTTGTCGCTGGGCCTGCGCAACGATGTCGACGCCGACGCGTTCACTCCATGCTGCCAAAAGCCTCTTTGTGACTGGCCCAACGTGACCGTCACCAACCGGCAGACCATTGAATCGGGTCGCCGGCATGATGCAGTACGGTGTGCTGGTGAAGAACAATTCGTGTGCAGTATAAAGGTCATACATCTGCAGGCGACGTTCTCGAATCGGTATTCCCAGGTCGGCCGCCAGTTCCAGGACGGTTTGCCGGCTTATTCCGGCAAGACTGTTCTCGGTTGTCGGTGTTCTCAGTTCCCCATTCGCTACGACACAGATATTACCACCTTTGTTCTCTGAAACGTTGCCGTGAACGTCCAGAATAACGCACTGAGCTTCAGGATCCACCAGTCGTGCCTCCGTATCCGCCATTGTGTACGCCAGACGACTGCGATTCTTGATACGAGCATCCAGAGACTGAGCGGGAATGGCTCGGCTCATAGACGTGACCGCATGGCAGCCCTCCGTGTAGTACCTTGCCCAGCCGCGAAGATCCATGTGATCGGTGAAGATCATCACAGTGGCGGGATTCCGCTGTGCAGCGGACGGACCGTGTTTCAGCAACCCTCTGGAAATATTGTGTACGATCCAGCAATCATCTGCCGGAGTCAGAGCGTGCAGGTTTGCTTCCAGCACATCCAGTGTTATCTGAGTCAGTTCTTCCGGAGAATACCCGACATCGATGCGGGTGACCTTCAGCGAGCGATACAGCCGGTCGATGTGATCGTTCAGACGAAATGGGTGGTGCGAAAACGTGCGCGTTGATTCCGTCACGCAGTCTCCCAGCATGACAGCGCTGTCGAAGATAGAAATCTTCGCGTCTGCTTCAGGCACCATTTGACCTGACAGGTAGACGAACCTGGATTTACTCGCAACACTCACAATAACGACTCCCGGTTCTGGAACGGACGTACCGTTCTCCACTTTACTGATTTCTCTCGTGCACCACATCCGAACGTCGAAACATGACCGCAGAAGCTCTCAACCTTTCTCCGCAACTGTGCCGTGTCCGCCAGAAAAGAGTCCAAAAATGGCTGGTCAAACAATCCGTTGATCGCGTGATTCTTGTCAGCCACGAGAATATTCAGTATTTAACCGGCTGTCGGCCTCACCGGCTGATGCAGGCGGCCGTCTGCCTGGACGTTGAGGGCAACTGCACCCTGGCAGCGCCCAACGACCAACCGGACGTCGCAGCAGCCGATGAAATCGTCACATTTCCGGCGCAGTGGCACTGCACGCTGAGACAGGACCAGGCCGAAACTGCCATGGCTGCGCTGGCCGGGGCCTTGGGTGGCAAACTCCTGGGACGAACCGCGGTTGAATACTCAGTCGGTGGTCATCATCTGTCGGCGTATATCACGGTCCCCGGGGCCATCGTCGATATTGACCGCGCCATGTGGCAGATTCGTCGCCGCAAAGAGGACGACGAACTGGCGATGATCCGGCGAGCGAGCGAGTGTACAGAGGCGATGTACGTTCGTGCACGTAAAATCATTCAACCGGGAATCAGCGAACTTGAGGTCTTCAACCAGCTGCAGTCGATCGCCGTCCATGTCGCCGGAGAGCCCCTAACGGCGCTGGGAAATGACTTTCAATGTAATTCTCCAGGGGGGCCGCCGCGTGACAGAATGGCTCAGGATGGAGAACTGTTTATTCTGGATCTTGGCCCTGCGTACCGTGGTTACTACGCGGATAATTGCCGGACAATTGCGGTCAACAGGCACCCCACGGATGAACAGCTAAGGGGATGGCAAGCCGTTGTCGCCGTACTGGAAATGGTTGAAGTGACAGTCAAACCCGGCGTATCGTGCAGGGTATTGTTCGAAACCGCGAAGACGATGCTGGACGATTATTGTCCCGGCGCATTCTTCCACCATCTGGGCCATGGATTCGGTCTGTCCCCTCATGAAGCCCCGCACCTGAATCCCAACTGGGAAGACACATTTCAAGAAGGGGACTGCTTTACTGCCGAACCCGGTCTGTACACGGAGGAACTTAAGGCCGGTATCCGGCTGGAACAGAATTACCGTGTGACCAGCACAGGAGTCGAAAGGCTGACCAACTTTTCACTGGAATTATAGAGTACCAGTCGCTGCCGGGACGGAAACACTCAATCTGGCGCTGAGTGTCAGACAGACAATTCGGACACCGGCGTGGTCGTAATTCCGTTGAAGTCTTTGCCAGCAGGAACGAATTTCTACAGCCACGAACGACCTCATCAATCGCTGGACTACCGCACGCCCTGGGAAGTCCACAACTCGCGATTGAACTGATCAATCGATCCACCTGAGCAGACCGCAAAACTGGTCCTAACGATGGGGTCCACTTCAGATATAGGATATCGGTAAGTCAATTCGGTTGCGACACGGATGAGGCTATTTCAAACGTGCCCCGCTGTATTTTGAGAACGCACCACATAACCACTGAAAGTTTCGGCACTAGACGGTTGCCTTCGATCGGAAGTTCCGCCATCGTTGTCAAATACATTTCAGAGCACAGAGAACAACGAACAGGATCGCTGCATGAAAACGGTGAACACTTTGATAATCGTAACAGCGATGACAACGTTAGTGACCGGACCGGACCCGCCTCTGGCGTCCGTCATCGCTGCCAGGCCGAACGTTCTGTTTATTGCCGTGGACGATCTGTCGACTGCGCTCGGATGTTACGGTGACGTGCTGGCCCGCACCCCGCACATCGATGCGCTCGCGGCCAGCGGTGTCCGTTTTGCCCGAGCTTACAACCAGCTGCCACTCTGCAACCCAACTCGTGCTTCGATCATGACGGGGCTTCGGCCCGATCAGATCAAGGTCTACGATCTGGATCGACACTTTCGTGATGAAGTGCCTGACGTGGTGACGCTGCCACAGACGTTTCAGAAGGCGGGATACTTCGCGGCTCGTGTGGGCAAAATCTATCATTACAACGTCCCTGCGTCGATCGGCACGGACGGATTCGATGACCCACCATCATGGAATCAGACTATCAATCCGAAGGGCCGCGACAAGGACGACGAACCATTGATTTTCAACGCCGAACCCCGTCGGAAGATCAGCGCTGCCCTCAGCTGGCTGGCAGCCGACGGCGAGGACACGGAACAAACCGACGGCATGATTGCAACGGAAGCCATCCGTCTGATGGAGCAGCATCAGCACGAACCGTTTTTTCTGGGAGTCGGTTTTTTTCGACCACACACACCTTATGTGGCTCCGAAGAAATACTTCGATATGTATCCCGTGCAGGAAATGCGTCTGCCTTTTGCTCCGGCCGGTGATCGAGACGACATCCCCGTGGCGGCGTTTGCTCACAATTGCCCCGTCCCTCACTACAACCTGCCAGGTCCCGTACTGCTGCAGGCGATGCAGGCTTACTATGCCTGCGTTTCATTCGTGGATGCTCAGGTTGGACGGCTGCTGGCCTCCCTGAAGAGACTGAATCTGGCCGACAGTACTATTGTGGTCTTCTGGAGCGACCATGGATACCACCTGGGCGAACACAACGGCATCTGGCAGAAACGAACATTGTTTGAAGAAGGTGCGCGAGCGCCGCTGATCATTCGCGTTCCTGGCAGGGGTGGCAACGGACAGGCCTGTCGTCGCGTCGTGGAATTCGTGGACATCTACCCGACGCTGACCAGCGTCGCTGGTGTGGATGCACCCAACAATCTGGCGGGTCGGGACCTCACTCCATTGCTTGACGCACCGCTGTCCGAATGGGACGGCCTGGCTGTCACTCAAGTGCTGCGACCAGCTGATCATCGGCTGAAAACAATGGTCATGGGGTGCAGCATTCGCACGCACCGATGGCGGTACACAGAATGGGCCGAAGGCGAGGAAGGTATCGAGTTATATGATCATCGAACCGATCCGGGGGAATTCAATAATCTGGCCGTTACACCCGATGCCGCAGCGAAACGTGTTATGGCCCGTCTGCGGCCGATGCTGCACGCTCGGGCGTCCGGCACAGTTCCCGCGACGCCCGTTAACCAGAAGCGGCTGTAGGCAGCGAGTCAACAACGAAACATACAAACAGCGAATACTGAAACGTGGCGTCAAGAATCAGGGCAAAACAGGCACTCAGGTTACCGCTAAGCCGTGAGCAATATACAGAACACAAACGCGAAGCCTGGTGCTTCGCAACCAGACGGGCACTTTCGTTGGGACGGAGCCGATCTTCTGCTTCGCCTAAAGATATCTCCGCGAGCGTCTCGTGATCCGGTCGCACGACTGCTGGGTGATCGTCTGAAGATTTCCAACACGGCACCGGCGGTTGCCGGACAACCCAACGGACATCTGATGAAATTTATCGCTAAACAATTGGGCGTTGCCAAAGCGCGGGCGACCGTGGTCAGTGGCGAAACCAGCTGCGACAAGACCGTTCGCATCACCAAACCACGTACGCTGCCAGGGGCTTTTCAGATGGTTCAGACAACAGACGGAGCCAACCGCCTGAAGAACGTCGACACCAACCTCTAACCTTTAGCAGCAATTCCCGACATCCCCGCAGCAATCATCACCTGGCAGAATGTCCAGTGTACCTTTGCCCTGTTTCGTTTCCTGCGGGCTGCGGATCGTGGCACGACGACAGTCGAAGTCAGCCGCCTGATCCAACGGGACCTGCTGAGCCGGATGAACAGCAGTTACCTGAGTGCCGTACGGTTCTGAGGTGTAGATACCAAACGTTTTTTCGCATACAGCCATACGTTTGCCACGATGTAAACAGTGTCCATCGTCGTCCACCACGGTCTTCCATGGCCCGCTGTAAATGACAGCCTGATGGCGGTCCTGGCACGGACCGTCTTTTCCCTTCCACGCCCGCACGGTCAGGCTGCGAAATTCAATTCCGTTAACCACGGCCCACGCATCTTCCTGCCGCTTTACGATTTCGCAACCGTAAAATCCTGCCTCTTCAAATGCCTCCAGAAACCGATCTTCACGAAACGCACCGCTGATGCAGCCGCTCCACAAATCAGGATCGTTCTGCAGATCTTCCGGAACGTCTTCATCGCTTACAATATCGCTAATGATCGCTCGCCCGCCGCGCTTCAGCACGCGGTACACTTCTGAGAACAGCTGTCTGCGGTCCTCGGTACGCACCAGATTCAGAACGCAGTTCGACACAACCGCGTCCATGCTGTCGCTTTCTACCAGGGGCGCACTTTTGCTCAGTGTGGCTGCGGCTTCGTCTGCAGCCAGCCAGCTTCTCGCCGAATCAGCCGGGTGCTGACGCAGATGCTGTTCGAACAATTCCATGTTCAGCTGCAGATCCTGAATTCTGCCTTTGCGAAAATCAGTATTCCGGTAGCCGATACGTTCCGCGACTTCCTTCTGGTACTTTCTGGCCAGCGTCAGCATGTCGTCGTTGATGTCCACACCCACGACGTATCCATCGGGCCCAACGACCTGAGCCGCGATGTAGCAGATCTTGCCTCCTCCGGAACCCAGATCCAGCACTCGGTCGCCAGACTGCAGGTACTGGGATGGATCGCCACATCCGTAGTCCCTCTCAACGATCTCTGAGGGGATCGCTTCAAGATATTGAGCGTCATAGGAGACCGGGCAGCACAAAGACGCTTCTGCGACCTGAGCAGCGCTGCTGTACCGGTCTCGCACGGCTCCATCCACATTTAGTTGTTCACGCGTCGTCGACATGTCTCGAGGTGTCTTCCTGTTCTTAAGCTGCTTGACTTTCAGCCGTTACTCAGCGGCACCGGACTGGACGTACCATAATGTTGAAGTCTGCGTGAATCGACGCGGCAACTGCTCTCAAGTTTACAAAGAAGTGAGCTTTTTCAGTACTGAACATCCCAATGTATGGTGCACCCCACAAACGAAGACACGAAATTTCAGAAACTGGCAGCCACAGGCCCACCTCTGCTGACAAAAATGAGCCGCCACTGCTCGGCGAAAACCGGCGGGATGACAGAAGTTAACCGGTTATTCAGGTCTGCCAAGCGAGGCCAACAAATCGGTCTTCGCGGACCATTCCGACCGCATCCATGAACGCCCGGAATATGTGGATTTCGACCAAGAAGTACTCGCAGTTTGCCAAAAAGCGTGTAGAGTCGTTGGGGACAAATTATTGGGATCTGGGCCACCAACCAATCCAACCAAACTACCTGCCTTTTCGAGACTCCCGCCTCACCGCACGGAATATACTTTTGCGTGTATACGAGTGCGCTAGTCCTGACACCTGACCAGTTAAACGTTCACGACTGGTAATGAGGTTGTGCGAAAAAGGGGCTTGCCAAGCAGGTAGTGTGGGTGGACGCAGAACCCGTTTTTTCATCGAACTTTTTTGGAGTCTGCAGCAAATGATCACGGCCGATGCGGAGTGTCCACGTCTCCTTCCGTCCATACCCGTTCCTGAATACGCATTTTATCCGGCGTCCGGTCTGCCACATCCCATTCGGGACCCCAACGGGCACAGCTATGGTCGCAAGCATGCTCCGGGGCAGGGCCCCAAAGCCCTCAGTACCGAAACATGGAAAGATAATCGTAATTACCTGCTTGCTATCGACTTCTTCAATCTGGGCTACTACTGGGAAGCTCACGAAGAATGGGAGCGTCTGTGGCGGGTCTCTGGGGCAGACACAACGTCCGGCCGATTTTTGAAAGGGCTGATCAAGCTCTCGGCAGCCGGAGTTAAGGTCCGCGAACGAAGCATTCACGGTGTTCGTCGACATGCCGCATCTTCCGGCGAAATGTTTGCCGATGTCGCAGCCGAAGCGGACACGGACAGCTACTGCGGTCTGGATTTTACCCGACTGCAATTCGCCGCTGACCGAGCTGCTCAACTGGCTTACAAGAAAGAACACCCTCCTGGTGAAGCCGTGCGAGTATTTCCGTTCATTTTGAAACCGGAAATGATTGCTCCGACAGGACCGTAGTCACCCAGTACACAAATTGAATGTCAAAAACGGTTCGAACTTTGTTCGAACCGTTTTTTGTGCGTTGACCGGTTCAGACCTGCACTCCCGAAGAGATTGTCTTACAGCCACGCGGTTGCCGGAGTTGGGACGAACACGTGCGAGGTCAGACCATTGCGGGACGGTTTAACGGAATGTCCATCGCGGGTTCAACGGTTCCCATGGCGTCAAAAATATCGCCGACGCCGGGCTTAAACACATCACCCACAAGAATGTCTACCATATTCGTTTTGTACTGAGGGTGTTCCTTCAGAAACATTCCAAAGCTGAAGTCCTCAGCATAGAAAGCGTAAACAAGTTTGCGGAAATTCTCGATACCCTGCTTGTACAGTGGCTGCCATTGGCCGAGCCGTGGTCCGGTGAAATCACCACGTTCCAGGGCATCGTGAATTGCATCTGCCGCGAACTCACCACCCTTAAGCGCCAGATAGACACCACTCGAATACACCGGGTCAATGAATCCAAAAGCATCTCCCACCAATAACCAGCCGTGGCCTGCACCCTCGCGTGAGTAATACGAAAAGTCCTTCGTTGTAAAGAAATCGGTACACCGTTTAGCATTCGTCAACCGTTTCAGCATGGCAGGACACCGAGCCAGCTCACGACCATAAACCGTTTCCACGTTCCCTGCTTCTTTCCCAAGCATGTAGTTAATACTGCCCGTGCAGCCGATACTGACGACATCATCCTGCAGCGGAATGTACCAGAACCACGATTTTTTTTGGGGCGTCTGCATAATCAGCGTCGCTCCTTCGTCTTTGCCGGAATCGCGGTGGGCGCCCTGCCAATACGTCCAGATTGTTGCCTTTTTCAGCATCGCATCCGCATCTCGCTGCCCGCGACGGCTGCTGATAAATGCAGACTGCCCCGTCGCATCAACCACAACTTTGCAGCGAATTTCTCGTTCCGTGCGGCCGCCGTCCTCATTCAGCAGACGACACTTCACCCCCACAGCCTGCTCGTCTTCAAACAGAATTTCCGTCACGTGCGCGGAAGTGTGCGCGACGGTGCCCAGTTCTTTGGCCCGGTCCATCAGCAGTTGATCGAATTCACCCCGGTCAACCTGCCACGTCACGCTGCTTTCGTGCTGGTTATAAAGTTCAAAGTAAAACGGAGCGGATTCCTTAACGCCTTCGCTGACGAACTGCACGCTGTATTTACGAGGGAAGGCCGACTGCTTCAAGCGGTCGATAAGCCCCAACCGTTTGAGGGGCCAGTAGGTTTCAGGAATCAGGGACTCCCCCACGTGAAATCGTGGCAACTCACCTCGTTCCAGCAGCAGAACACTGTGTCCGTATTCTGCCACCAGCGCGGCTGTCGTCGATCCGGCGGGTCCGCCCCCAACGACGATTACGTCGTACCCTTCCTGAAGTGGCGGCAGGTAGTTGATGGGGGATTCAGGATTGGGTTGGATCATACGGAAGGAGCTTTTGAAGAAGCGTCAATGGCAGCAGGGAATTCCAAGGAAACCTGATATGAAACCATGCTGGTCGGCACGTAACATCGTCATCCAAAATGAAATATTATCTTCACTTGAGGGGAGCTGAAATTTCCAGCAAATCCACTGCTGGGGAGCCATTGCAGAAAATTGTTGCCATACGACCGAACGTACTATGTTCTTCTTTCAGGCACAAATAGCGACTCAGCCCTGGCCCCGCTTCAAATTTCACAATCGCACCAAGATCAATATGCCTGAGAATATTGTGTTGAATCAGCACGCGGCCCAGAGGAATCGATTCCGATTCAATCTCACGGCGGACAGCATCCGTCACAAAGCTGAAATTAAATCGCACAATCCCAAACTGTACTACGTCTCTGGTGCCCTGTTTGTTCAAAAGTATCTTGCGGCAGTACAAATCGTCCTCGAATCGTGAATCCACGACTTCCACATCGACCGAGCAATCGTGATAGCTCTCCATCTCAATGGTCATGTGATGTTCATGCACCAGCATGCGGTGGTACGGCTCCGGCGTGGCCTCACGAGCAATATGTTCAGCCGAAAGGTACAGCGGCTGCTCTTCGGGTTCGGGAAACAGCGAACAAAGTTGCTCGAGTTCAATTAGCGGATTCACAGGCAGCAGACTCCATCGATCATCTGTTTTAGGTGTAACGAACAGCGCGGTGTTCTTCTTCAAAATACTCGGGCAGCAGACTGTCGACCTGCAACAGCCCTTTGCGGGTAAGCTTCACATTATCGCCATCAACGGTCAAATATCCAGCTGACTGTTGATTTCCCAGGGCGTCTGCAAACTGAGTGAAAATGTCGATGTCGAATTTGTCGCGAAACGTTTTGCCACTGATGTGTCCTTCCTTCATCTGCAGGACGACTTCCCGAATCAGCATCTGATGTTCACTCGGCTTCAACGCCCGATTTACAGGCAACTCGCCGGTATGCACGGTTTCTATGTAGTCTTCGATACGATCCAGGTTCTGATAATGAACACCCTGAAAGTGGCCGAATGAAGAAACGCCGGTCGCAATCAGGTCGCAGCCGCGCCACACGTTGTCTCGGTAAACAAAATGATCTGTCTCCGGATTTCGTACCAGTTCGTTCCCACTGGAAATGTGATAACCCGCTGCCATCATCCGGTCCATTGCTTCGCTGACCCAGCGTCGTTTGGTGGGCCAGTCTGCCACCGGAGAAGCGACGCCCTGTTCCTTCATTTCCTTCGAATACACCGTGTTGAAGGGCAGTTCCATTTGATAAATGGTAATATTGTCGGGTTGCATTGCGATGGTCTTGTCGATGCACTGTTGCCAGTTATCGTCAGTCTCGCCCACCATTCCGGCAATCAGGTCAATATTGACCTGAGGAAATCCAATACTCTGAATCCAGTCGTAGGCCTTCATCACTTCCGGTGATAAGTGAGCGCGGCCGTTTTCTTCCAGGATGCCATCGTCAAAGTTCTCGACGCCAAGCGACACTCGAGTGATTCCGATTTCCTTGAGCGTTTTGAGTTTGTCCAAACTCAGTGTGCCAGGTTCGCACTCGAATGTGACTTCCTTCGCTTTCTCCCACGTCACATGCTCACTCATACGTTCTCTCAGTGAACGCAGTTGTTTGGAGCTCAGATAGGATGGCGTGCCGCCACCGAAATAGACGAATTCCAGCTCGCGGCCCTGAACGCCCTTCTTTTGACTGATCAGTTCAATCTCACGAATCAATGCCTGAACATATTCCTCGATGGCCGCGGCGTTCTGGTTCGTATACACGCGAAAATAACAGAACTTGCAGCGTTTGCGACAGAACGGGATGTGAATATACAGTCCTGCCGTGGTGTCTTTTGTCTGCTCGACAGGCCGGTCGAAGGCTTCCAGCACCTGCGGCACGTTTTGTTCCGTCCACAGTGAAAACGGTGGATAGTTGGAAATGAAATAACTACCAACTTCAGTGGCCGTTGAAACGTCAGTTGTTGTCATGGTTTTCGTTTACGTTGAGATACACTCTGGGGCGTTGGTGTGACACCGGCACAGATCCGTGAGACTCGCTTAAGCAAAACATCGCAGCTTGCCGTTATGGTCATCTTCTCCGACAACCATACAGCCCTCTCCGATTGAGATGCCGGCCGTAATCGCCTTGCCGGCATTAAACTTCCAGACCTCTTTGCCATCCGTTACGGACAGCCCGTAGATGTTGCCATCGCGAGAACCGAAGAACACACGGTCATCGACAACGGCGGAAGAACATTCAATTCTGGCCTTCGTTGCAAAAATCCAGCGCCCTTCGCCGGTGTGTCGATCGATGGCGTGAAATTTCTTATCGTGGCCGCCGACCAGAACCAAGTCGTCAGTTACACAGGCAGACGCATGATACGGCATACTACGGTCGCTCTCATAGTGCCACTTGATCGTACCAGTCTTCCAGTTGACAGCCGACACAATACCTGCCTGCGACCCCACGTACAGCATGTCGTCCACAATGGCGGGCGACGCTATCAAATAGGATTCCATGGCCACATCACGAATTTCCTCTCCGCTGTTCAGGTCGATGACCCGCAGGTGCTCATCGCAGCCGGACACGAAAGTAAAGTGATCAGCGATACCCGGTGAGCAGTTAATGCGGTCGTTGGTCTCAAATTTCCAGTGTTCGCTGCCCTGTTTCGAAAGGCAGTACAAAAATGCATCGTGCGATGCCAGCAATAACTTGTCCTGATAGACGGCAACGCCACCGGCGATTTCAGCATCAGTGGCGTATTTCCATAATTCATTACCAGAGACACGATCAACAGCATGAAGAATTCCGTCCTCGTCGCCGACATAGACGGCCTTCGCGGTAACCAGCGGAGCCGCCTTAAAGCCGGGGGCGAACTTCTTTTCATCGGTACTTTCAATCGTGCGGTATCGCCACTGTTCTGCACCGGTTAACCGATCGAAGCAGTGCAGATAGCCCTGCAGGGCAGGAGCGTAGACATGATTGCCCACAATTGCACATGTCGCCATCCAGCCATCGCGCGAGACGACTTCCCACTTGAGTTCAGGATTCGCTGCGAGTGTCGTTTTCGCTATCCCTCGTTGAGCCGGGCCGTTGCGAAACGATGCCCAGCTGGATTCGGTCGGACCCGTCAACGCCGATTCTGCGAGTGCACCTCCAGCAGAATGTGTAGCCGTCAGGAGTGCTGCACCGCCAGCTGACATAGCGGCTATTGTTTCGCGTCGAGTAAATCGTGGTGACATGATTGAATTCCTGTTCGGGACGAACCCCCGCATTAGTCCCGTTTACCAAAACACGTGGCTCGTTCCGCCGTCCGGGAAGCACACACAACACTCCCGAAACATCTTCCCCGGGCAAGAATCAACGTAATAGGCAGTAACAGCCTCTCGGTTCACGTTGCATCCCCGTAAAGCTGCCGGAACGAATTCATATCCATTGTTCGCGGGTTGAACCTTCCCGTCCATTGCTGAGTGGCTTCTTCGGCCAGAGCATCCCGCATTTCGTCGTTGAGTTGCACTTCCAGAGCATTCGTCAGCGTGTGCGGCATTGAAGCCGCTGACACCAAGTCCGTAAATCCTTCGGCCAGCGTCTCAGCAGCCTGTTCAGCAGTTTCGCCGTGGCCTGCCCAGCCGGCTGATATAGCAAGGTCACGGTAAAGATGCCCCACCTCCGGAATATTCCACCGAATCACATGCGGCATCATGATTCCAACGGCATTCCCATGCACCATGTTGAAGTGGGCAGACAATGGATTGGCCGTTGCGTGGGCGGCGCCCAGCATGCTGTTTTCGATGGCAGCACCGGCCAAATGTGCCCCCAGCAGCATGTTTCCGCGCGCCTCAGGATCATCGGACGTGGTGATCACCTGCGAAAATGATTTTGACAACAGTACCCAGGCCTGCCGAGCAAACATTTGGGAGACAGGATTACGCTTCGTTGTCACATAGCTTTCAATGGCGTGCGTCATGGCGTCGATCCCAGTTGCTGCAGCCACGGCACGGGGCATCGTGACAGTTAGTTCCGGGTCCAAAATCGCCACACGACAGGCTGCTTTGGAATCTCCGCAGGCCATTTTCATATGTGTCTCGGCGTCCGCAATCACAGCAAAAGACTGAGCCTCACTGCCGGTTCCAGCTGTTGTCGGGATCGCAATCATGGGAAGCATTTGGCGAGTTGCTTTACCCACTCCCCTGTAGTCGTGCATTCGACCGCCGTTTGTTAGCAGAAAGTTCGCTCCCTTCGCACAATCCATGCTGCTGCCACCGCCGAGCCCCACGATCAGCTGAATGCTCTGGCCTTTCGCGAACTCCACGCACCGATCCACGTCATCTGTTGTTGGGTTTGGCGCGACGTCATCAAAAACGGCGACCTGCAGCCCTCTGGCCTCCAGAGACGCTATCGCAGCTTCTTCGTGGCCAGCCTGCTTCAAACCCGGATCAGTCACCAGCAGCACTGGCCCGTTGCCGAATTCAGAGGCGATTTCTCCGAGTCTGGAGAAACTTCCAATTCCGAAAACCACACGGGTCCGCGGCTGATAGTCAAACAAGCTGGGTGGACCCAATTGCTGAGTCTGATTGCTGGTGATAGTCGTTTCGGTCACAGGAATCATTTTGCGGGAGCGTCACTCAGAACGAGTGAGAATAGCGTCGAGGCGGGACACCGTTGCGGAGAACGGGAACGGAGCAAGCTGAGTGACCACGCAGACTGCAAACCTGACAATGCAGAGGCCGGAAGCCCGATACGTATGTCCAGTGTTGCGGTGATCTCCATAAGTTTAACCGTTGAAGAAGCCTTCAACAACGATACACGTCCGGCAATTTTGGGCTCTACCGCGACATTCTCCCGTCGGTCGCAGCACCACACAGCCGAGTATTGCTACACGGGTACTGCCTGAATTGCCGCAAAAACACAGCGTGATGGCTATTCACCGCGAAAAATCCGCACCAGTGTTCGCACGCAGCTGGCTGTGCCCCCACAGTCCTGCCATGCCGTCCCCGAATCGGCCCACGAGGGCCCTGCAATATCCAGGTGCACCCACGGGGTATTGCCGACAAATTTCTCAAGGAACTTTGCGGCCGTGACAGCCCCGCCCCACCGCGGGCCGACATTCCTGCAGTCGGCTACTTCACTCTTCAGAAGCGGCTCAAAATGTTTGTGCATCGGCATGGTCCAGAAAAACTCACCCGTAGAAGCCGCAGCGGCGGTAATGCGATCGGTCAGCCCTGCGCTGTTGGTGAACACTCCTGTAATCTCTTCCCCCAGGGCCACCACGCATGCGCCGGTCAGCGTTGCCAGATCAATTATTCCGTCGACACCGTCGTCAACGGCGTAACTCAGCACGTCGCCCAGAACCAAGCGGCCTTCTGCGTCCGTGTTGTGAATTTCGATTGTTGTTCCGTTACGGGCAGTGACCACATCACCCAGACGATAGGCGCTGCCGCTGATCATGTTCTCCACGAGGCCCAGATATACGGAAAGATTCACCGGCAGTTTCAGGGTGGCGACCGCACTGATCACGCCCAACGCCGTCGCGGCGCCGGCCATGTCGGCCTTCATTGCGATCATGCTGTCAGTCGGCTTGATCGAATACCCACCGCTGTCGAACGTGACGCCCTTGCCAACAAGGGCGATTGTCTCCGCGTCGCTGCCGGCACCCTGATAAGTCAGTTTCACCATTCGCGGGGCCTTCTCACTGCCTCGAGCCACTGCCAGAAGCGCCCCCATCTTTTCCGCAGCCAGTTGCATTTCGTCCAAAATCAGGCACTTCAGGCCGCAGTCCTCAGCAATTTCGGCAGCACAGGCAGCGAAGGTTTCGGGATAGATATCATTGGCCGTTCTATTCACAAGATCCTTGACGATATTGCATGCGCTGCCCACGATTGCGCCTGCATCAAGTGCGTCCTCGGTGTCAGCGATGTCCGCCAGGCACAACGTAGACTCCACAAATGGATGTCGTTTTAATTCAGCTTTGTAGACGTCGGCGTCAACGGCCGCAGAAACCACACAGTCACTGAATGTTTCGACCGCCTGCAATATCGAAAGCCCTTCAGTAACTGCCTCGTCGACGATCACTGCGACCGACTGATCTATTTTTGTGCAGCAGATTCGCAGCCCGGTTAACATACTTTGTCGCAGACCTCGGACATTCCAGTCTGCTGCCGGCCCCATACCCACGACAGCGATGTTGGTGGCTGCGACTCCGGACGCCTGGTAAAGCGGGAGCAATTCCTGCGGCTTCGCGTTAAAATCACCTCGCTCCATCGCAGCCCGGATGATTCCGCTCAGAGCATCGTCGAGCTGACGCATGTTTCCCCGAAGTTCCGGTGCGTCTGAAACAAGAACAACAAGCCAATCAGCGGCTACTTCATGTGCCGGCGTAAGGGAAGCCGTAATGGCCATGGAGGAATCTCCTTCGGGCGTGGGGTGGCTGAGTTTCAATCAATGCAACGCGAATTGTGCGACGGATGACGGTTCCGAAACATCAACGCAGTCATGAACTCCGTTATTTTCCTGGTTTTCAGCAATTCATCAGTTCTGTATGCTCGAACGGCCTCGAGGCAGCCACGCCCCGCCTGCATTCTCGGAGCTTGCATTTCTGGTCAGCCTGCGGACAGAACCAGTACGCTGATCTGCCGCAAGTCCAAGCGTCGGTGCAAATCGAGTCGGACTGTCAGGTCCCGCTTGTCGACTCAGAATCGCCTGCGAAAGGCATTATGTTCATCGGCGGTGGTCACCCACAGGAATAGACGTCCGGCCTCGTCAGTGCGAAGGCTCAGTCCCATGTCATTCTTCTTTCCAACGATGTCCATCAGCCGAAACAGCGAAAGCCGGTCTGGTTTACGCGAGTATTTGAGAGCCGACACATCTGTGCCATTTGATAGCAGCGCAAAGTGAGAGTAGAAGTAGGGAACTTCAAGTCGTTCGGCAATCACCTGTATTAGTGCGTCCAGTTCAGCGCCTTCGAGGTCGACAGTTACGGATTTTGCCAGTCCGGGCGCAACAGTCGTAATGGGAGCTGTATTCTTCCAGCCCACAGGAAACATGTTGTCAGATTCCATACCTGTATCGACTTCAATCCGGAAGCCTCCTTCTTTCCCATGTTTGGGGCGAAATCCCAGTCCAAACTGTGTTAACGCCGCCGCCAGTACGCTGCCCTTACTGAGCCCTTTGTAAGTGTCGGTCGTTCGTGCAATCGTATTCTTTGGAAACGCCCGTTGGCGTCCTGCATCTGTAAACGTGACCTGGAAGTTCTCCGGCAGTTTCAGACTGTCAATCAGTTCCATCGGTGTTCGCACGTTCAGTGGCAAGTCAACGGACTCACTCAGCTGTTTAACGACGGTCATGTATTCTCGCTCCGTCAGACCCCATGTTGGACTCTCATTCGGAGGGCCGGCAGCTCCATACGTCTCCAGTCGCAGCAACCAGTCCTCGACGGGCTTGAGATTCGTCGTCACAAATCTGTGGTCCGGGAACACAAGGGATCCGTCTGTCTGCAGAATGCCGACCGCCTTGACTGCGTTACGGCCCCGCACACTAGAGTCCTCCAACCGACTGTTTTCTCCATTTTTTCCGCCCCGAAATCTGGCCCGTCGGCCCATTCCCTGAAAGACCCTGGCCCACTGCTGCGTATACCGACCGACCCCCGGCAATGGCTGCGTCAGCACTTCCACCTGAAGTGAGTATTCCTGTTGTGCCACGACGGACGTCGGAAATTGGCAACACGCAACGGTCAGAACAAAAAACAACTGCGACAGATGAATCACGTCATCCCCCCCGATTCACCAGTAGAGCCATAGAAACAAACTTCGGTTGCGGTGGCATTACGGCACTATCCCATGAACGCTTCATCGGCGAATTGCTGTTTTCGTCCTCGGCGCGGCGCTTACCACCTGCGTCACATTGTGAACTCATGTTGCCGCTTTTTCCAGAGCGGATCGCGCCGTTCCAATGAACGATTATCGAAATGCCACGGCATTGCCTAACTCTTCCTGTACCTGTGGAGTGCCGGAACACCAACTCTGGTTGAGGCCTTCTATCGGTGGTCAGCGAATCCCACGGTAGTCGTTAAATGTTCTACCGTGCATTCGATCTCTGATTCTTCCCCCGCTCAATCAGACAAATCGACACAATCACTACGACGCGACGTGGCTATCTGCGTTGAATGTTTCAATTAGACGACTCCGGGGGGGATAACCCGGGCTAGGTTCAAGCATTGGTGTTCCGCGACTGCAACGAACACACCGCTGAGCGTGTTCAACACCTCAGCGATACTCCGCACTTCCTGATTTTTTAAACGAATTGCTGACGATACCAGATGCCACATGCACTCAGGGCCGAAACGGCCGTCATTCAGGTTTCGTCACTCGAATGTGACCACGCCCCGCTCGTCGTGCACAGAGAGACATTGCTGGGCGACCTGAACGGAAATGGCGAACGTGGCAGCCATTACATTCTGGTGGCAGACGACGACGACCGAATCATCGGTGTCGTGCGGAGAAGCGAGATTACCCGTCGGCTGAATACTGACAATCCATTTGAACGCAGACGCTGGCAGGCCGTGCCGATTGAAACCATGTCGAAGCTCTCGTTCTCGAATGACGGGCTGCGGGGGCCAGCAATCCGGGAAGATACGCTCGACTGCGCCACGCTTCGAGAGGGCGACAGATTATTTGGGCTGGCGGTTGAGGGTCATTTGTTCCTGAGCTGGGGCCGGCTGGAGTCTCTGTTCGATGCCGCGTTGTCAGACCCGTTGACAGGACTAATGAACCGACTCGCCTATGAACGGCGTCTTGCGGAAGAATGGAATCGGGCAATGCGCACGAAGTCGTCGGTTGGCATCGTAATCGTGGACCTGGATAACTTTAAGGATATTAACGACACCTACGGGCACGCGGTCGGCGACGAAGTGCTGGTTCAGGTCGCTCGAAAGCTGGAATTGTCCATGCGGTCCTACGACGTGGTAGCTCGATTCGGTGGTGACGAATTCGTCGCTCTGTGCCTTGGCTGTGCGCCAGGCGATGTTCAGATACCGGTTTCACGGCTGCGACATGGCCTTGAGGACATCGAGGTGAACGTCGACGGCGAGTGCGTGGATGTATCCGCGAGCATTGGTGCAGCCGTCCGGCACGGAAAGTTCCAGGACAGCGTATCTGTGGACCTGTTCGCCGCTGCTGACGATTGCCTGTATCGAGCGAAGAAGTCATCCCACCGAGCATGGAGTATCGAATTTGTAACCGAGAACGAACCATTTCCGGCCCCCGTCGCCCAGGATCACGGCGACGCTTTTCCCCTGGAAACAACAGAGAACGTAAAGAGTTAAGTTTACTGGACACTGCACATTAGTGATTCTCGCATGAATCCCAATGGTCATGAACTGATGCAGCAAATCGATGATTTACGACCGGCAAATGCTGAGTTTTTGCAACCTTCAGTTGCGGATGCGCCCGCGGCGATCACCTGGTCGTTTTACGGAAATCTGTCACAAGACGGCGCTGTCCAAAAAATGGCTGTGGCCGCACAGCCGTTTACGATTGGTCGCCACCATGAAAATGCTGTCAGCGTCCAGGACCCGACAGTGTCCGGACTTCATGCAGAGATCGTCCTGGCCGGTGAGCAGCTTCTTGTGCGTGACTGCAACAGCACGAACGGTACATTACTGAACGGACGCAAGATACAAACGTTCGAGGGACTGCGAGACGGCGACATTCTGCACTTTGGCAACGTGATGTTTAGGGTCCACCGAGAACGGACGGAGGACGCCGTTGCGACTGTCGAAGCGAATTCCGCCGCAGCTGCCATAGCTCAGGTTCAGTTTTCAACATTCCTCAAGCGACCGGGCGTCGAAGCGTGGTTTCAGCCTATTGTGCGGCTGGATTCTCAGGAAAGGGTTGGTTTTGAGGTACTTTCTCGAAGTCATTTCATCGGACTGGAGACTCCTGAGAAAATGTTCAGAGTTGCCGAGCAACGGACCAGTGAAGCTGCTCTGAGTCGTGTTTGCCGAGTCGAAGGCATGCGTTTCAGTGAGGGGCTGGGCGGCGACATGCAGATTTACCTAAACACCCATCCGGCCGAACTCAACGATCAGGAACTGTTTACTTCACTGAGGGATCTTCGGGAGCGACACCCTGACAAAGCCGTCGTTCTGGAGGTGCATGAATCCGGCGTGACCTCAGTCAAGTTTCTGAAAAGCCTGCGAGATATACTGACGGAACTGAGTTTCGGTCTGGCATACGATGACTTCGGCGCCGGTCAAGCCCGACTGGCCGAACTGATTGAAGTTCCGCCGGACGTGCTGAAGTTTGATGTGAAGCTGATTCAGGGATTGCCCACAGCATCCGAAGCTCGCCGATCAACAGTCGCGGCTCTGATTCGAATTGTAGAAGACCTGAACGTCGTACCTCTGGCTGAAGGAATTGAAACTCCGGAGGAATCCGACATCTGTCTCGAACTGGGCTTCAAGTTGGCACAGGGATACCTGTTCGGACGGCCCAAACCACCCACGATGTGGAGCCGCCCGCACTGATTCGCACACTCCCGAAGTATTGAACCCATGTCCACAATTGCTGCCTCACCACCGGATACATCGCTGCTTTCTCTGCTGCTCAGTGGAGAACGTTTCTGGCCGACCGAACCGCAATCCACTCATGATCTCGGGCTGAGTGAGGTGTTTCTGGATTCGCTTGTCGCCAAACTGCTGCTGTCCCGTGGCAGTGTCAGCGGACGGACCATTGCCACCGAACTGTGTTTGCCCTTCAAAATCACTGAAGCGACGCTGGAGCGGCTGCGCTCACGACGGCTTGTCACCCATGTTGGTTCCAGTAGCTTTAATGACTACGTCTACGGACTGTCGGACGAAGGTCGTAGCCACGCACGAACTTTTGCAGGCGGGTGCTCCTATGTGGGGCCTGCCCCGGTTCCACTGGTCGACTATGTAATCTCCGTCGAAGCTCAGGCGACCGGCGAAGAGCCGATCAGGCGGGGTGAACTATCAGATTCGTTTCAAGACATCTCCATTGCCGGAGACCTTCTGGATCTGCTGGGGCCGGCAGTTAACTCCGGCAGCGGCATGTTCCTATACGGCGCGCCGGGGAACGGAAAATCCACACTCGCCGACCGAATTACCAGTTGTTTCGGCCATGAAATATGGCTGCCTTACGCCATTATCGACGGCGGACAAATCATTACTTTGTTCGATCCCGCCTACCACCGTGCAGCGGAATCTCCGAGCGTAACCCACGACTGGGATGCTCGTTGGGTAAGGGTGGCACGCCCCACTGTGGTTGTTGGTGGCGAACTCACGATGGACAATCTGGAAATTCGCCACGATCCTGTCAGCCACGTCAGTGAAGCACCGTTGCAGATGAAAAGTAACTGCGGCTGTTTGCTGATCGATGACTTCGGACGGCAGCGAATTTCTCCGGAGGAACTGCTCAATCGCTGGATCGTTCCACTGGAAAACCGGCGGGACTACTTGACACTGCCGAATGGCAAGAAGATGCAGGTACCATTTCAGCAGTTGATCATTTTCTCGACAAACCTAGCACCTTCGGATCTTGTCGACGAAGCATTTCTGCGCCGAATTCCTTATCGGATTGAACTAACAGATCCCAACGAGGAAGAGTTTCATTACCTGTTCCAGATCGCTGCAGACAGCATCGGCTGCTACTACGACCCGGACGGTGTTGACCATCTGCTGAACATGCATTACCGACCGTTTAATCGACCGCTGCGGCGCTGTCATGCACGCGACCTGCTGCTGCAGGTCAAGCACTACTGCACCTACAACGAGCTTCCGTTTGAAATGCTGGCTGAGCACTTTGACCGTATTGCCGGTGGATTCTTCACTGAAATTGAAACCAGGGATCATCGCAGGTCTTGCGGTCCCGACGCGTGACTCAGGAGTCAACAATATGGAGACACGGCAGATAGATCCAACCGTACGCACGGGCCAAGAAAATGACACGACGGTCGGTGCCGTAACGCTTGGCGAAGTTCAGCTGGCCGACTATCAGCTGCTCACGAGGCTCGGCTCCGGTGGTTACGGTGAAGTCTGGAAGGCGATTGGCCCCGGCGGCTTGCCGAAAGCTGTAAAAATTCTCTACGGACAGCGCAACGAAGCGCACGCGGAATCAGAACTGAAGGCTCTGGAACGCATGCGCCATCTGCGGCATCCGTTTCTACTGAACATTGAGCGAATCGAGGTGGTCGATTCGCGACTGGTTGTCGTCACAGAACTCGCGGACTGCAGCCTGGGCGATCGCTTCGAGGAATATCGCAGCAGGAAGAAACACGGAATACCTCGAGAGGAGTTGCTGAGGTATCTGAAGGACGCTGCGGATGCACTGGATTTTATGGCCGAACAGCACGGTCTGCAGCATCTGGATGTCAAGCCGGACAATCTTCTGCTGCAGGGAAACCACGCCAAGGTCGGGGACTTCGGACAGGCGAAAGACCTGAACGTCACAAACGTGTCTGTCGTGAACGGGTTTACGCCGTTGTTTGCAGCCCCTGAACTTTTCGAGGGCCGTCCCGGCCGAGGTAGCGATCAGTACAGTCTGGCCATCGTCTATCAGATGATGTTGACAGGACAACCGCCATTCAGTGGCAGAACAGCCGCCCAACTAACGGCTCAGCACATGCGCAGTCAGCCGGATCTGTTTCACCTGGAACCCATTGATCGGCCCGTCGTGGCGCGGGCTCTGTCGAAGAACGAGAACTCTCGATATGAAAACTGCCGCACTTTTGTGGAGGAACTCCAACGTCGCAAATCATCCCGGCTGCAGAGAGGCGGATCTGTTGGCGCCGGTCCACAGACTCCGGCCCAAGTTAATCGCACGGCACTGCTTCCAACGTCTGATGGAAACAATGGCGACGCTGCCGGGCAGATTGCGTCGACGCCTGTACCTGTCGACGCCGTCGATACCACCGACGGCAGTCTGCGGCCCGCTGTCTTCATCGGCGTCGGAGGACTGGCCGGGGACGTTATGGTCCAGCTCAAGAAGCAACTCGTCCAGAACGAGAGCCATGAAGACACTTTTCACATTCTGCAGCTGGACACGGATCGAGATGCACTAAAGTCTTTACGGCATAGCGACGAAGGCTTCGGCCTGTCCGTTGAGGAGATTCTTCCCATGCCATTGCGTACATCTTCGCAATACCGTTTGGCGAAGGACATAGACCTGGCGTGGTTAAGCCGTCGCTGGTTATTTAACATCCCGCGGACGGGAAAGGTGCAGGGCATCCGTCCACTGGGGCGACTTGCACTATGTGATCATCGTTTGGCGGTTCGCAAACAAATAGAAGAGCGTTTAGTGCGAGCGTCAGCAGAACACGCGGCCCGTACAGCGGGTCAACAATGTGAACTTCCGATTTCGTCCGACGGTGTTGATGTCTACATCGTGGCGTCCACGGTCGGTGGCACTGGCAGTGGTGCAATGGCCGATGTCGGCCTGATGGTTCAGAGCATTGCGAGGTCAGGATCATTCCCAAACGTCAGTGTTCGCGGAATTTTGCTGCATGGTACCGGTACCGAACGAAGCGCTACGGATGTCCAGAACGCCAATATGGTCGCAACGCTTAAGGAGCTGAAGCATCTGAGCACAGCGGGGATGGGTGCTCCCCGTGGTTTTGACCGGGATGCCGGAATTCGCGACGCGGCGCCCTTTGATTATTCTTATTTCCTCCATCTTGGCAAGGGATTAAACGCGGCTGCGTTCTCACAGAAAGCTGCTGAGGTTGCGGAGTATTTGTTCATTGCGTCGAGCACTCGAGCCAGTCTTGACTTTGAAGCCTGGCGAGCAGCGACTCCGGAACTATCGGGTGAACCGCGACGGCTGCGTTTGCTCGGATTCAGTTCGCAAAAGGTGGACGCATACGACGCAGTCTTTCAGAAAAGCAACAGTCTGTGCGCCGTGCTGCTGCGGAAATGGTGTGGAGCGGTCGCGCGTTCTGTTCCCGAGCAGCGGCAGCAAATACCTGTCGAGCTGTACGATACCACGACGCTGCTGACAGAGCTGAATCTTACGGTAAAAACCTTGCCCAAACATGTGATGACATTTTTGCGGGGCGACTGCAGGCAGGAGCTTGATACTTTGGCGACAGAAATTAACGCCAGGTTGACAGGTAAGATCTCAGCAAATGTTATCACACACGGTGAAGCGTTGAATTTTTTGCAGGAACAGGCATCCCGAAAAGCACCCGCACAGGATCAACGACACACGCTGCATAGTATCGTATCAAACGTTCGGCAAACACTGGGAGCCAACACGAGGGATGCGCAGAAATCGGTTGTCGGTTATCTTCACGGGATCCTGAATTCGTCTCAGCGCCTTGAGGGAGCCGGAGCTGCCGGTCACTTCATGGCATCTGAGCTGCAGCGAACTCTGGCAACTTGCAGCAATTTGGTTGCCGAAATGGAACAGAGTTTCGTCGCACTCACAACCGAAACACCGCCTGAAACAAAGTTTGGATTAAGTGGTGGCGGAAATGCTGCAGACGCAGTTCAGGCATACACAAAACAGTACTGTGTCCTGTTGGCATATCAGACAATTTACCACTGTTTCGTGCAGCATGTGAACGCAGTCTCTGCCTCCGTCACGGAGTTCATCGAGAAGCAAAATCAAATTCAGCTGGAACTGCAGTCTGTTGCAGCAGAAATCTCAACGACTCAGATGCTGTCCAGCGCCGTGCCGCAGGCAATCATTGATGCATTCGATCACCACCTCCGCTCGAATGACGAACTTCTGGTGGGCGCACTTGTCTCAGGAGAAATCAAGCTGAACGAGTTTCGGACTCGCATAGTGGGCGAAGCGACACATTTTCTGATGAGTGCGTCTGACGAATGCGAGGCCCCTCGGCACAATTCGGAGGAAAATCCAAATCAGTTCCCGGAAGGCGCATGGTCGTTGATTCGTGGCTTCGGAGGAGAACGCCGTGTTCTTGGATTAATTCCGGAATGGCTTAACACTGCCGACTGGACGGACAGGTTCGAACAGTCGTTCGGAAACTGCGTTGCAACGCGGCCTGTGTCAAACGAAATCATTTCCGTTGTCTGCGAGATGTCGAATGTGCGGGTCGATACCGTGATCGCCCGCCTGACCCTCAATAATCCTCACGTCACCGACATCGCTGGTAGGATCCATACCAGATCGGATGTCGACTGGTAACGCCCCATTCCCTGAAGGGAACGTCTACAAGCTCCGTTTCCACCGCGCCGCCTTGTGTGTGTGTGTAGAAATCGCAGTTCGACAGCTTCGTCCCAGGGCCCACACCGTTGCCGTTGAAGGGTTCTGAATTTTGGCAGTTGTGCCGCCGGAAATGATGTTCCGAGCTTGATCCAACCATGCGTATGGGACGATGTCCCCCTGCCGTCTAACGCAGAATCCGTCAGCGCACCCGGCCTGCCGGAATCATGGCGACAGGTTTGACGGAAAATTTCCGGTTGGATAGTCTGCAACGCCAGTGGCTTCGCACGTGACACCTGCAATTCAGGCACTATGGCATGACATCGACACGTTATCCTGAACTGACAGTATCCGGCAGCCCACGCAACATTGGGCGACAGATCGGAGATGCCGCTCGCGATCAAATTCGCAGCTTCTGCGAAATCGCACTTTCGCGCGTCAACAAAACCATGCGAGTCTCGGCCGAGCGCGCGGCGACTGTAGTTGCGGAATCCACACGCTTCGTCGCTGACTGGTGTCCCGATCTGCTGGAGGAACTTCAGGGAACGGCTGAGGCTGCCGGGGTCTCTGAGGCGGATTTAATGCTGCTGCAGATCCGCAACCAACTGACAGACGATGTGGAATCCGGCTGCACATCGCTGTCCGTGTCCGGCGACCAGACGCACGCACCGATGGTCGCGCAGAACTGGGACAATGATCCGTTGCTGGACAAGTTCACCGTCGTACTGACGCGACGCCCAACAAACAAACCGGCAACGATGATGTGTACGCAGGCCGGTTTGATTTCGTACCTCGGTTTTTCAGAAACCGGTATCGGAGCCTGCGTCAACACGTTGCCTGCCCCGACTCGGTTTTCCGGCGTTCCGCACTACTTTATTCTCCGGCAGATGTACGACGCGACATCACTGGAGCATGCAGCGGCTGTACTGTCTTCCGCACACCGTGCCATTCCTGTCAACATCATGATGACCACACCGCAGGGTCCGGCCAATCTGGAAGCAACGGTCGATGCTGTTCGTATACTGATGCCGGTGAATTCCCGCTGCGTCACTCATACGAACCATTGCGTGCATCCTGACTTCGAGCACATCAACGCAGACTTTGCGGAGTTGATTCAATCTCGCCCTCGCAAGAATCGAATTGACGAGTTACTCCGGAGGGCCCACACGCCGGATTCCGAGCAGGTTAAGAATGCACTCCGGGACCACAGCGGACATCCCACGTCTATTTGTCGACACGAAAATCCTGATCCGAACCACGGTTTCTGGACGACCGTCTTTTCCATCGTAATTCAGCCAACGCTGCGACAGATGCAGGTCAGCCGCGGCACACCCTGTGACCATCCTTTCGAATTATACACCCTTGTGTAAGGCGTCTTAGCACGCATTCGGTGCTGCTGAGGGCCGAGCGCGGTGCTAAATCATTGAAGTCTTCCGCTGCACGAGTTGCACCGGCAGACCCCAGGGGTCTCGTAACATGGCGAACGTGTCGCCGTTCAGCTGATGAACGTCTGCCACAACGGTTGCTCCGGCATTGCGCAGCCGCTGAGTATCGGCCGCTACGTCGCGGGACACAAACGCCAGGTGCAGTTCGGCGGGACTCATGTTTCGATAATCAGGCAACGGAGCCTCCTTGTTGCCGTAAACTTCGATCATCACCGTTCCGCTGTCGTCAGACAGAAAATGTGCGTACGGAGCATCGGTTGTTCTTCGCTGAACTGTCAAACCAAGGTGGTCGACATACCATCGGGCCATCAGAACAGGCTCTTCTACGTTGAAAGCGGTGTGTTCGATCTTCATTCGTGTCAAAGTCCTTGTAAACTTAAGATAGTAGTGCGGTGTTAAAGTGTATCGGGCGAATCGATTGGTGAAAATAATGAAGACCGGTGTGATGATAAAAGTGGCAGGTACGGCGTTGGTTTTTTCAGCATTGGTGGGATCCGTGTCTGCGGAAAGCGAGATTCGCTTTGATCGCGATGTGTTTGGAATTCTCCGCCGAAGCTGCTTTGAATGTCACGGTGACAGAAAGCAGGAAGGACACCTTAGACTTGACACCCGAGAACAGTTTCTTTTGGCGGAAATCGCTGCACCGGGCCGTCCCGAAGATAGTGAACTGTTTCGACGAATTGCTCTTCCGTCCGGCCATGACGAAATCATGCCTGCCATCGGTGAACCGTTGAGCCCGACGGAAATTCAAATTTTGCGGCGCTGGATTGAAGACGGGGCCGAATGGCCGAGCGATTTCAAAGTTCAGACGCACTGGGCTTACGTGGCACCCCAGCAGTCGGATCTGCCGCCAACGGGCGTTTCGGACTGGGCCCGGAATCCCATTGACCGTTTCGTACAGGCACGTCTGCAGCGGGAAAAAATGAATGCGTCTGCAGACGCTTCACCTGAAACGCGAATTCGGCGAGTCTTCTTTGACGTGATTGGTTTGCCGCCAACGCCGGATGAGGTTCGGGCGTTTGTCGCCGACCCGTCGGACGACGCCTATAAGAAGCTTGTCGACGAACTTCTGCAACGCCCTCAGTTTGGGGAACGCTGGGCTCGTCCGTGGCTGGACCTGGCACGCTATGCGGATTCCCACGGGTTCCAGCGCGACAACCTGCGTCAGATATGGGCCTACCGCGACTGGGTAATTAATGCACTGAATGAGGATATGCCTTTCGATCGATTCACCATCGAACAAATCGCCGGTGACCTGCTGCCGGAGCCTTCGGAAGCACAGAGAATCGCGACCGGCTTTCATCGCTGCACACCCACAAATGTCGAAGCAGGCTCCCTGCCTGAAGAGACCCGTCTTGAGCAGGTAATTGACCGTGTTAATACAACCGCCGCCGTGTGGCTGGGTACCACGCTGGAATGTGCTCAATGTCACGATCACAAGTACGACCCGTTTACGGCAAAGAACTACTATCAGCTGCTCGCATATTTCAACAGCACAGAGTCCGAGGCCGATCGTGCCGACCCGAAGAAGCCCAGTTCGATCGTCTTTCGCGGACCGAAAATGCCCCTGACAAACCCAGACAAAGATGCGCAACGAAACTCGTTGCAGGACGAACTGGAAGCCGTACAGTCCAAACGTGATCAGCGGAAGAAGGTCCTGACAGCAACGCTGCACGAGTGGAGCGCCAAACTTTCAAACACCGTCCGGGAATTGCCGCAGACACACGTGATGCGAATCGTAAGTTTCGAGTCACTTGGCGCCAGGGACTCTCATCAGATTCTTGACGACGGCTCCGTTCTTCTGGTGGGCAACGACCCCCCGGACAGGGACACATATACAGTGACCGTCGCAACGACTCTGCCGAAGATTTCCGCATTCCGTCTGGACGTTCTTACTCACAAAACTCTGCCGGGCACCGGCCCCGGCCGTGGTGATTCCGCGCGAAGCAACTTCGTGCTGAATCGTTTGTCAGCGACAGTGACCGCAGCGAACGGCAAGGTTTCGCAGGTCCTGAAATTTAATTCTGCTGTGGCTGATTTCGAACAGAAGAACTGGCAAGTGGTCGGTGTGTTCAGCGATAAAGTGAACACCGGCTGGGCAATTGCCCCACAATTCGGCAAGCCACACTGGGCAAACTTTATGTTGAAGGAACCGCTGGAAAGCGCCGACGGCGCGGCCATCACCTTTCGGCTTAAGCACAATTATGGAAGTGCTCGGTCGATCGGATGTTTTCGCCTGTCCGCAGTCACAGGCCATGTTGATGCAGAATCGATATCGGCAGACATTGTGGCGGAACTCAGAACACCACCGGAGAAATGGACCAGGCAACAAAGGCGGAAGTTGCTCGATTACCGAACGAAGATTGACCCTGAAACAAAACGACTCGTTGATGAAATGGGGAGTATCCGGAAAAAACTTAATGCCATCGTTTCCGACACAACGCTGGTGATGATCGAACTGGAACAGCCACGCATGTCATACCTTTTTGAGCGAGGCGATTATCGCAGCCACGGAGAAGCTGTGCATGCGGGTACACCGCAAATTCTCCACCCGGCAATTAATGGGCCGCCAAACCGACTGACCCTGGCAAAGTGGCTGGTGGATCGTCGAAACCCATTGGTGGCCCGCGTGACGGTGAATCGCTGGTGGGCCGAAATTTTCGGACAGGGCATTGTGGCAACCGTCGAAGATTTTGGTGTCAAGGGCGACTCCCCCACGCATCCGGAACTACTGGACTGGCTGGCGGTTGAGTTCATGGAGAACAACTGGTCGATGAAGCAACTGCTGAGAAAAATATTTCTGTCGGCGACATATCGGCAGTCGTCGGTTGTGACCCCTGAGTTGCGGAAACGCGACGATCAAAATCGGCTGCTGGCCCGTGGACCGAGATTTAGGATGGACGCAGAAATGATTCGTGACAACATTCTTTCTGTGGCTGGCCTGATCAGTCTTAAGCAATTTGGTCCTTCTATACGTCCCTATCAACCGGATGGAATCTGGTCCAAGGTGGGTGGCACCGCATACAGTTATGAAGCCAGTCCGGGAACTGACAAATACCGGCGGGGTCTGTATGTCGTGCTGAAACGCGGCGCTCCTTATCCGAGCTTTATCAATTTCGACGCGTCAGCTCGCCTGGCATGTACCGTCAGGCGATCACGCAGCAACACTCCCTTGCAGGCATTGACTTTACTGAACGATCCGGTCTATGTGGAAGCCGCTGAAGCTTTGGCACGGCGAGTTCTCAACAAGCAGTCGGTGCCCGGCGTTGATGAAAAACTTGCCTATGCGTTTCAGCTGTGCACTGCTCGAATGCCGTCGGTCGATGAACGAAATACGCTTCGTGAACTGCTGGAGACACAGATCTGCATTAACAGGTCCGGCAGCAATGCGACGACTCCCACAGACCTGCCTGCCGGAGTTTCTGAATTCGAATTCGCTGCCTGGCAGACCGTTGCTGCCACTGTGATTAATCTTCACGAAACAATCACCAGAAACTGAGTTGTTCAGCTGCGGTGTCGCAGGGTTCACGACAGTTGCTGCGAACTCCAGTCTTCCAACTCGGCCATTAGATATCACGTCGAAAGAACGGCAGACGCGCGGCGTTCCACGCTGGCGTTTGATCTCACCAGATTCATTGGGAAGCAGCCTTAAGACAAGCCAGGGCGCCAATAGGTCAGGTCCTGCGTACACTCACGTGGCATGTTACTCAGAGCGACTTTTGTATGCTGCGGCGAGTCCGTCGCGGCATTCCCCACCCTCGTCTCACTGGTGAGGCGGAGCAGCAGGATGTACGGCGTGATAAATTCGTCCCCGGACGCGTCAGGCCAGTAACGAAATGGCTGCAGATGTCACCACCGTGCTAATTGTAAGGCCACGACCGAAAATCAGTAACGACCTGACCAGGCGCCCGGCGATTCGGGCCACAGGCTTAGCAATGCAACATTGAGGACAATATCGTGACGTCATCCCTCATTTGAATTCTCGTCCCGTTCGCCATGTCTCCCCATGATCAAACAGGCGGAGGGCTACAGGACAGGCCTCACTGAAGACAGACATAGCATCCGCTTTATCGTGCATGAAGGGTGTTCTGACATCACTCCTGCCTTTCGGTCCCGTCTAAAACACGAAGCCCTCAGACTGTCCCCAGTCTCCCATGATCGGTTTTGTGCTCCTGTGGAGTTCGACTTCAAACGGGACGCTGGCCGAATCATCTGCCCGCAGTGATCGCTGGCTCATCTCTCAGAGCGGCTGCCGCCGCGGTTGTCGATTGTCGAAACACTCAGCGTTGCACAGAGCATTCTGCGCGTACTTCAGAGTGTTTATGGTGAGGGACTCGTTCTTCGATGCGTCCTTTCTGGCAACATTTCTCTGGGCGCCACAGTCAATTCACCAGGAGCCATTCTTGGCGTCTGTCCTTCGCTGATACTGCTGCACGGCGTGCAAGCGGGACAGGCCCCCGGGGTACATGCTGACCTATGTCGCCCCGGAAACTTCGGGCGCGCTGGAATGCAATATTCGAACGCCTTCGGATTTGTATTCGCTCGGAATCATGCCGTTGGAATATCTCACGGGAGAACCTCTGTTTCAGGGACAGAATGCCTGTGAACGACTGTTTCTTCACATGACGCCACCGGTTCCGGATCTCAAGCGGATGAAGGCTCCGGCTAACCGTGAATTGTTCTCTCACACACTCCGGGGCGTTGGTGCCGTGTGCCGGATAGCCACCCGTTCGCAGTCAATGCGTGGAGAACCGAAGCATTTGACGTGATTCTGATGGACATAAGAATGTCGGTACTGGATGGCGATTCCGCTGTGCGAATTCTACACCACCATGGTGGCAAACCGCCCGTCCTGGCACTCACCGCCAACGGAATGCCTGAAGACGAGAAACGCTGTCGCAGAGTCGGATGCACGGATGACCTGACGAAGCCGATTTCCGTGAACGCCTTGCTGCAGGCGACCGTGCATGATCTTGCACCATCCACGGTCGCAGCTGTCGCGCGGACGGCCTCCGCAGTGGTTTCTCTTCCACAGCTTCTGAATCCTGTGAATTGACCACAGAAACTGCGGGCAATTCGGACAGCCTTCCGACGCAGGAGCTTCCAGCTAACTCGTTCCTCCGAGAAATGGCCATCATGTTCCTGAAAAAACAGGACGTGACTCCCGATTCCCTGCAGGTCTTGCGTGATAAAGATGTGCGATGCCTTGTGGAGCAAAGGACACTGGATGAAGGGGACCGGTGAGGCTGCACGCGTATCGGAAAAACTCTGGAGCTCGCTGCACGCACCACGATTTTGCAGCAGCGACGGCCATGATTCTGCAGTTGCAGGACACCGCTGACCGTCTTGAGAAGCGACTGTCTGAGGAACCTAAGCCCGACAGTCGCGTCAGCAGATCTCATTTTTTTCTGCGCTGCCACTTCGTTTAATTGTCTGCCTGACCGTCGATTGTATTCTTGCCCGGAACGCCGCGTCAACGGCGTACATCGTAGGCGGTCAGCGATTGCTGATCGCGAATATACAACACTCCGCCGATCACCACAGGATGGGCCCAACTGGGTCGCCCGTGGCTGGGAATCCGGAAGCGGCCGTGTTCGCGATAGCCTTCCGGCGTTACCTCGGCCAGTGCAACTTCGTTGCGTTCGCTCAGCAAATACAGCATACCATCAGCAACGGTCAGCGATCCCTTGCCGACGCTGCGATCCTGCCAGACAATTTCACCCGTCGTGAAGTTCATACAGATCAGGCCGGTGCCGAACCCATACAGATAGCCACCGACCTTGACGATGCCGCCATGATGGTTGGCCATCTTCTTTTCAAAATAGACCTCCTCTGCCGTCTGACTGTCCCCTTCCTGCAGAATTCGAGCCAAACCGCCTCCAGTACCGTAGGCACTGGAGGCAAACACGCAGTTGTCGTCAATAATCGGTGTCGCACAGTTCGCCGTGCCGTTGTTTGCCCCACTGTATTTCCAAAGAAGCTGTCCCTTTTCGGGCGTCACGCCAAACACACTTTCTCGAGCGAACTGCACCAGCGTGCGTTTGCCGTGAATCTCGGCAATAACCGGCGTGCTGTAGTGAGCACCTTCTGTGACCTCTTTACTTTGCCAAATTTTCCTACCGGTACGTTTGTCTAGCGCCAGCAACGTGCCCTGTTTTCCTCCGGGCGTGACGAACAGCATTTCGCCGTCCACCAGCGGTGATTCACTGTAGCCCCAGCCGGGCCGGCCACCACCGAATGTTTCAGCCAGATTCACGTGCCAGATCGTTCTGCCCGAGGATGCCTCAAGACACGTGATGTCGCCGTGACCTCCTTCTGTATAGACCCGATCGCCATCGACAGCAGGCGTGCCGCGTGGTCCGTCCCCCTGGCCGTTTCGATATCCGCCGAAGAATCCTCTCAATTCCTCTGCGGTGAAAATTCCATCGCCCTGTGGATACCGGCTGGTGTAATACGCACACATTTCCTCGGTCGTGATCGCTCCGTCTTTGCCTGGCTCACGACGCTGAAAGTAAGTTTCAATTTCGTTCCGGGATAGGTGCTGGTCGCGATTCTTCGTTTCCTTATCGGGTTGGTCGATGCGGCCAAAATAGCGTTCGATGATGCTGTTGCGGGACTCCTCGCGATTAATTGAACCGTCGTTATCTGCGTCGTATTTCACAAGCCAGTCATCGGTACGCTGTCTGGCCATCTCTTCAGCATCAATGGTCCTGTCCGTTTTGTCGATGCGGTCGAATTCGTTGTAAAACGGACGCCCTGCTTCCTTCGCTGAAAGTTGCTGATCTTGATCTGCGTCCAACGCGGCGAACAGTCGCCGTGTGCGCGTGTCAGCCATTTCCTGTGCGTCACGATCGACCTTCTGGTCGAATTTATTGAACTCAAAACCAAGCCCCGTCAACGCCTCGAGTTCATCGATCTGTCCGTCCTGATTGGTGTCCAGTCGCTTGGTCTCACCGGCCACTCGTTCGTCCAGCCGCCGACGCAATGGCTCGGGCTGAACAGCCCACAACAGCGCGCCCGTTTTCACATCATGACACAGGATGTGTTCGACACCTTTCAGATCTCCCTGCGTGTAGATCCTGCCATCCTTGATGACCAGTGAGGAGTATCCGACACCTGCGGTATCAACCTGCCACAGCACGGCAGGACCATGTTCTGGCCATTCTTTCAGCAATCCGGTATCCGTGCTGATTCCGTCCCGGCCCGGACCACGCCATTGTGGCCAGTCATTAGCGCTGTGAGCGATTTCAGACACGGAAAGGAAAGTAAGAAACAGTGTCATGGCAAGCATGTCGCAAGGGCGTCGTGACATTAGCGAAAACCTGTCTTGATTGGCAGTGTCGGGGTGGGTGGGTTCAGCGGCATCCTGTTTCAGACTCAGATCAGGA
>JABABI010000369.1 GCA_014238335.1 Fuerstiella sp. | reverse complement strand
GGCACCCGGCACGGGATTCCAGCGAATAGGCTGTCGTGGATCGATAGTGCTGGTGATTCCCTGAGTCTCCCATTCTGGTGTACTTAGAGAAACCGTCACTTCAAAGGTTCGGCTGACTGTGGCGTTGTCACCGTCGGTGCTCAGGTCGTCATCAAGCCCGCCATCTTCCACCGTCACTGTGATGACCGCCTGCCCTACCACTCCTGAAACGGTTGTCACCTCCAGTGTACCGGTGGCACCGTTGGGTGAGTAAATCACGCTTGGTATCAGCACCAATGCCGTATTGCTGCTGGACGCTGTCACACGCAGCGGCTGAGTTTCTGAGCCACTGGCCGAAATTCCTGAAAGACTGACCGCAATATCGGTCGCTCCGGGAAACACGGCCAAATCCGCGATCGCATCCAGCGTGGGCAGATCGTTGACCGGTGTGACCGTTACGTTGAAAGTGCGGCTGAAGCTGGCGTTGTCGGCGGTCAACGACAGGTCTCCGTCGGGACCGGCATCCGTCACGGTGACCGTGACGGTCGCAGAGCCACTCGCATCGGTCAGCGGCGTGAAGGTGATGCTGCCCGTTGCTTCCGCCGATGTGTAC
>JABABI010000368.1 GCA_014238335.1 Fuerstiella sp. | reverse complement strand
CAATTCTTTGAGAATACATTCACGAATTCAGCCAACAGTACCATAAAATAAACAAATTTCCTAAATCACGGGCTAGTGGAATAAATAAGCCGGTCGCGGGCTTTGATAGCGGGCCACGGGCATTACGGGTCACACCCTAGTTGATATGTTGATACTAGTATAATTTGGAAAACTAGAAAGCAGCGTAAATTTCATAAAGAAGTAAAATTTGATTGGGAAATTGTGTTCTACATACATGAACCACGCTATATCACAATTTTTTATTCACAGACACTTTTTCCTTCAGATTGATGGCCATTATCAAATTTGTGCCACTTGTGCCACTTGTGCCACTTGTGGCAAAAGTGGCAAAACACATATCGATACACGAAAGTTCTGCAAACAAAGCATTGGAAATTTGGAAATTTTGCATATAGTTAATATTTATGTTGGTATCTTGCTGTTTAAATTAAATGAGCTGATTAATATTAAATTCACACCCCTTGTAATATCTTTTTTCGAAAACTCACAAAGTTTAATGCTAACATGACATACTTCAGATATTTATACTATTCAATACTCTTCTCGGATCATAACTGAGGACTCATCTAAATAT
>JABABI010000367.1:375-606 GCA_014238335.1 Fuerstiella sp. | reverse complement strand
GTTGTGCCTCACGCACAAGATGCAGTTTCCACTGGCCCTGACGCACTGCCTGCAGGTGCATCCGCAGGTAGTAGAAAAAAGCCTTGTCCGGTGCCGCTTCTGTGAACCGGCCGTGCCACAGATGACGGATGTCTTCACCATCGATCACACGGTCTGTCGGTAATTCCGCCCCTGCCAGTGCGGCACAGGTCGGCAGGATGTCCAGTGTGCTGGCCAGTGCGCTGCATGTCG
>JABABI010000367.1:0-365 GCA_014238335.1 Fuerstiella sp. | reverse complement strand
TGTTCGTAACCCGCCCTCAAACGTCGAGACCTTCCCGCTGCGCAGCGGACCGGCCGAGCCACCATGATCGGAAGGCAGATGGCCGTCGGCGTGATTCGCGTTCTTGATCAGCCACGGGCCGTTGTCACTGGTGAACAGGACGTAGGTGTTGTCCTGCAGTTTCAGGTCACGGATGGCGTCCAGCAGGCGGCCGACGTGAAAGTCGATTTCTTCAATCACATCCCCATACAGCCCACGCGGACTTTTTCCCCGGAACTGCGGGGCAGCCGCCAGCCGGGTGTGAGGCATGGTGTGTGGCAGGTAGACAAAGAAAGGCCGGTGCCTGTGAGTTTGCATGAAACCGATGGCTTCATCCGTGTAACGGG
>JABABI010000366.1 GCA_014238335.1 Fuerstiella sp. | reverse complement strand
ACGTGATGGGAAGTTCGATCGATTCCGCCAATTGCGGCGTTGAGTTCGACTCCGTTTCGATGAACTCGGGCAGCTCGCCGATAATGAACGGCAGACTGCCCGTACTGCCGCCTGACGCACAAAATGTGTCCCAGTACGCAGTTCCGATGGGGGCATCCGCGGCGACCGTCACTTTGCCAGCCCATTGTCTCGGGTAGTGAATCGGAATCTCAGTGGGTGCCCGCCGAGGTGAGGGTTGACCGTCGTCAAATACTTCGGTCTCAAGAACGCTGTCGCCAAGGACGCCACAGCCGCGAATAAAAAATTGCGCGCGGGGCGGTGTTTGTTCGACGCCAATGTGCACCTTCACCGTCGTGCCCTGCTGCGCCCCGGCGGGAAAAAGATGGACGCTGTCCGGCAGCTTTGTCGGTACCGGTTGGCCCGGCGCGGATGGACTGAGCATCAGGCCAATCAGTGCGATCAGAGAATAGAAGAGACGAGGATTCATCATGATCTTTGTGTCACATTGTGACCATCAAGTAAACAATTCGTGCACCACATTGCCACCGTCGGCAATCGGGATGGGCCTTCCCAGTGGCGTGTGCAGCACTTTTCGGTGGTCGATGCC
>JABABI010000365.1 GCA_014238335.1 Fuerstiella sp. | reverse complement strand
GCCCTTTTTGCCGCCGAGCGTGCCCCAGTGCGAATAGGCTGGGTAGTAGTCCTCGTTGTCATCGACATACATGGCAAACGCCAGCGCATGCTGGTGTAGGTTGCTGTTGCAGCGGGCGGCCTTGCTTTTCTCCTTGGCCCGGCCAAGCGCGGGCAGGAGCAGCGAGGCGAGGATGGCAATGATCGCGATCACGACCAGCAACTCGATCAGCGTGAAGCCATTCCGTCGTGGAGCAATTGTTCCCATTGAGACGAACCGAAAATCTACCGGGCTGCCGGGTGCGCGGCAAGTGGCAAACCGGCTGCACTTGGCCAAGCGAAACCCGCCGATTGACATTGCGCGGTTCTCCACGGACATTAACCGGCTTTTGGAGATGCAAACCAAGGTGAATCGATTGTTGTTAACCGGAGCCGCGCTGGCTTCGCTGGGTGGCTTGGCCGAGGCCGAGTTATCGTTCGAGAAACAGGTTCAGCCGGTGCTCGCATCGGCCTGCCTGAGCTGTCACGGCGAGAAAGATGACAAGGGCGAGCTTCGACTCCACACCCATGAAGGGCTGCTGGAGGGTAGCGAGTATGGCAAGGTCGTCGTGCCCGGCAAGCCGGAGAAA
>JABABI010000364.1 GCA_014238335.1 Fuerstiella sp. | reverse complement strand
GCTGTTGAAGCAGGAAAAATCGTCGCTGTTGCCAATAAAGAACCGTTAGTGATGGCTGGCGAACTCTTCGTGCAGACCGCCAAAAAAACAGGCGCAAAGTTGCTGCCGACCGACAGTGAGCATAACGCGATTTTCCAGGCACTGCATGATGAGCCACCAGAGCGGATCGCACGGTTAATCCTGACTGCATCAGGAGGCCCATTCCGTGATCTTCCACTGGATGAGTTTGAACAGATTACTCTTACCGAAGCACTGAACCATCCTAACTGGGAAATGGGCCAAAAAATCACCATTGATTCCGCGACAATGATGAACAAAGGTTTGGAAATAATGGAAGCACACTGGCTGTTTAATGTATCGGTTGAAAAGATTGATGTGCTAATGCAGCGCGAAAGCATAATTCATTCGATGGTGGAGTTTATCGACGGTTCTTTTTTGGCGCAAATGGGGCTTCCGGACATGAGGGTTCCGATCGCTTACTGTCTCGGCTGGCCTGAAAGACTGCCTTTGAAAATTCCACGTTTAGATCCGGTTGCCTTGAATGCGCTACAATTTGAGGCCATTGACACGCAACGTTTTCCGTGCCTGCCGCTTTCCCTAAAGGCTGCTAAACA
>JABABI010000363.1 GCA_014238335.1 Fuerstiella sp. | reverse complement strand
CTCGGTTGAGCAACTCATCACGCAGCTTTCCGTTGAATGACTCGATAAAACTGTTCTCCCACGGACTGCCTGGTTCAATGAACAATGTTTTCACTCCCACATTCTCCAGCCAGTCACGCACCCGGTGAGCTGTGAATTCCGGGCCATTGTCCGACCGGATGTATTCCGGTGGACCACGCTGAATCAACAGGTTACTGAGTCGTTCCAGAACATCTTCGCTGGTCATTCTCCGTGCCACATCGATGGCCAGACACTCCCGGGTGAACTCATCGATCAGTGTCAGCATCCGAACCGGTCGTCCATCATGGGTCCGGCTGAACACGAAGTCACAGCTCCAGACGTGATCCCGATGCTGCGGACGAAGGCGAACACACGATCCATCATTCAACCACAGCCGACGTCGCTGCGGTTGCTTTGCAGGCACTTTCAGCCCTGCCTGACGACGTCGAGCCGGTCGGCGAGCAACTGAAACAGTCGCTCGATTCGCTTGTGATTCACACGCCAGCCTTCTTCCCGCAACATCATTGTAATCCGACGGTATCCGTACCGGCCGTATCGGGTGGCCAGATCGATGATTCGCCTGATCAGACGCGGCTCATCTTCCGGCACATGACG
>JABABI010000362.1 GCA_014238335.1 Fuerstiella sp. | reverse complement strand
GTAACGACGCGGTCGCGGCTTCTCCAGACACTTCATCACGATCCAGTCGAGGTCCCCCCGCAGCCGTCGCATGAGCAACCGAGCGTCGAGCGAGCGGGACTTGGCGACTTCTTCCGACAAATCTGCGGAACTGGATCGCAACTCGTCGTAGCGGAGACTCGGCCGCGGCGGATCGTCCTCGCGAATGATGCGCTGGATCTCGTTCAGGCCGGCACTCCGCAGTTCGGATGCCTCGAATGGCAAACGACCTGCGAGCAACTCGTACAGAATCACGCCCAGCGAATAGATGTCGCTGCGAGCATCGACGTCCAATGCCGACTGTTCAGCCTGCTCCGGGCTCATATACTCCGGCGTGCCGATGAGGCGACCTTCCATGGTGGCCACAGTCGCATCGGAAAGCCGCTGATTGAGCGCCTTGGCAATACCAAAGTCGATGACCTTGATGACCATGTCCTCACCGTCGTACGCCGCCAGAATGTTCGCCGGCTTCAGGTCGCGGTGAATGATTCCCTTTCCATGCGCATGCTGAACCGCGTGGCAGACTTCCAGAAAGAGGTCGAGGCGACCCTTGAGATCCAGTCGATTGATGTCGCAGAAGGCCGTGATTGGAATCCCTCG
>JABABI010000361.1 GCA_014238335.1 Fuerstiella sp. | reverse complement strand
AAATTTAGATTCGCCAGCAATGTCCATTGATGGTCGGGTAGCCAGGAACTGGCTACCGCTGCTGCTGCTGTCGATTGGGCTGTTTGGCTCGGTCGCCGTTGGCGACGAAGGGGCACAGCCCAACCGGGAGAATCGACCGAATATCGTCCTGTTCCTGGTCGACGACATGGGTTGGATGGATAGCACGCCGTACGGTTCGCAGTATTACGAAACGCCCAACATGAAGCGGCTTGAGCGGCAATCGATCCGTTTCACCGATGCGTATGCCCACCCGCTCTGCTCGCCGACGCGGGCTTCGATCCTGAGCGGCCAGTACCCGTCGAGGCACGGCATCACCACGGCCAGCGGCCACCAGGCGGCCCGCCCTGTGGGCCAATCGCGTTACCCCGAGCGAGCGCCGGCGGACAAGCCATTGCTCTACGCCGCCAGCAAGAACTACCTCGATCCCAACTTGATCACGTTGCCCGAGGTGCTCGGCAAGGCGGGCTATTCCACCGGTCACTTCGGCAAATGGCACTTGGGACTGACCCGCGAGCACTGGCCGGAAAAGCACGGCTTCCAGGTCGCCTTTCACGCTCAACCGAGCCCCGGTCCCCCGGCGGGGAACTACTTCTCTCCCTACGG
>JABABI010000360.1 GCA_014238335.1 Fuerstiella sp. | reverse complement strand
ATCGGCTTGATTGTTCGCGAAGTCGGCCGTGATCTATAGGCAAGCTCGTTCCACAGATGCGGCACCGCTCTTCATTGAGCGACCGGTTCCCTGAAAAGATGTTTCAATCGCTAGTTTCTACTCGACAGCCGAACTTTCGTTTTGCAGAATCCTCGTCCTAATTTCAAATGCGTCCGGTCAAAAAGGTGCTCGGTCATCAATTCAAAAGTGCTCTGTCGTCAGCGGAGTTGCCGGCCTGTTTGACAAATCCCACATAACAAGACAATGCAGCCGAGTTGCGGTCGCTGCGTGTTTCAGAGTTCCAAATCAACCGCCGCAACCGGCTGATTGTGAACGTTATCCGACTGAATCCCAACTGACACAAGGATGAAACATGGTTCTTCGCACTGCCTTTATCTGCATAGCTCTCGTAGTCGCTTGCTCGCTTTACGCCGTTGGTAAACCAACTGCGGACGGAGCGGACCATTCGGCTGGGGACGACTCCGACGCTTTGGTGCTTGTCATGTCGTTGGATCGAAAAACTATCTCGGTTTGGACACCGGTAAACTCGTGCTTCAAGCATTTGCGATTTGACACGCCGCTCGACCCTCCGAATGTTTGGATTGAAAACGGTTTCTGCTGTATGC
>JABABI010000035.1:67250-76485 GCA_014238335.1 Fuerstiella sp. | reverse complement strand
CTTTCCCTTCCACAGCTCTGACACCTTATATGCGTCGCCATTGCGAGACACCTGGAACATAAACGATCCGCCACCGTAGCTACTTGTGAAAATCTGATCGCCGATCACTGTGGGCGTCAGGATATTCATGCCGCGAAACGCAGGCACCGGCACCGACCACAATTCCTGACCCTCGTCGAGTGAAACGCCCGACAGCTTTGAGCGGGACTGCACCACAAGCTGTCGTACTCCGGCAATCTCAGCGATGATCGGCGACGAGAATGCTCCTCCCATCATTCCGCCGCCCTCTGTGAGTGATCTCCAGATCATATTGCCCGTTTCACCGGACAGCTTTACCAGTCCGCCTCCTGTCTGAACATACACATGTCCTGCATCCGCCAGTGGCGAACAGGCGAAGCCAAACGACTGATTTCCAGTACCGAATTCTTTGCGAAAATCTTTCCGCCAGATCTGCCGACCATCGGCGGCGTCGAGGCCGACCATGACATCTTCCATGCTGGCCACAAACAGGCGGCCATCCGCAAACGCCGGAGTGGATCGAATCCAGCTGCCATTCGCCGCCGCAAAGAACGGAACGGTCATGGCACCCGGCCATTGAACCTTCCAGACTTCATCCCCAGTGATGCGATCCAGAGCCCGCACGAATTCGTTCTCTCCCACGGTTTCCGTTACGAAGACTCGGTCTGCGGTCACAATCGGACCGGAGTAGCTGTCTCCCAGCGGCACCCGAAACATCTGCTTCAGGCTGCCTTTCGACAGAGTTGCTGGCCATGTTCGGGGCGAAAGCTGGCAATCCCGGCTGGGTCCTCGCCATTGAGGCCAAGTCTCCGCTTCCCCTGCGAAAACAGCGACGGGAAGCATCAGAAACAGCGTCGTGGCAAATTTCATTGGAATTTCTCCGGACAAGGCCAGGTGAATCACGCATCAAAGAGTTGTCGGGTTGTAGTCACGGCTTTTCGTATGACCACCCTAAAGCGGGACGGCCCGCTAGCCGATTCGTGCTGCCGCTCGGAAACGCTCGGTTATCGCTCCGCAAAGATGCACACAAAACGGTAAGGAGATTCAGCGAAAGACCCTAAAACTGATCAGAATTAATTGGGCTCTGCCCTGGGCCTCGAATACGGAGAATTCGCACTTCGATCCCTGACTGATGAGTTAGTACCGCCAACCGCCCTGCAGCAATACGCCGTCGCTAAGTGACACTTCGGTTTCCGTGGATTCGTATTCGATGCGGCGGTTGAAGGCGTATCCAAATTCTGCGAACCAGCCGCCTCCGCCGTTGGTGACTTGATCGACTCCGAACACTAGCCGGATGTCGCGCAGAGACAACTCGTCAGTCTGGCCGGATGCTCGTGTCACGGCCCATGTGTTTCCGCCGATTCCGGCGGACAGGTAGCTCCAGGTTTCACTGTGGCTGCCGTCTTTGGCCAGTCGCCACGCGAGTTTTGATTCCGGAAATCGGAGATCGAGTTTCGTTGTCGGTTTCGGCGTCCATGTGAGACCAACTGCGGGCAGCAGAGGCAGATCGGCTCGGTCAAGGTACACCGCACCAAACGACAGCGACAGCACGTCCGGCTTGTAGTCCCAAATCAGCAAACCGAGACCGAAGATTCGAATCGCTTCGTCACTTGTCGTGAAGTCGCTGCGGACGGACGGTCGCACGATGGCCATGGCACTCAGGCGATCGTTGATCGGTTTGCGGTAGAAGAAGGTAACACCGGTCTCAAACAGTTCGGCCGGGATATCAATCGACGGTGCGGCGTCGATAAAGTCCGCCCGAAACGACGGCGTCACACCGAGGATCTCGTCGAAACTGCCCAGCGGAACACCAAGGCCGATCGATGTCTCGAAGAAACTGCTGCTTAGATCGTTCTTTTCGGTAGCCCCCAGCCAACCGCCAGACAATGTTATCTTCTGGACGGCCTGTTTTTTGAATCGGCTAACGGTAGGCTCATTGACCTGCACATCATCCACCGAAACGCAACCTCGGTCGTCGCGTAAGGTCGGGACCGGGCCGCGAGAAAGCGTCTGAGCCTGAACCCCGGTCGTCAGAAGGATGCTGATGCAGTAGATTCGTGTCATGGTGGAATTCTAGACGTCCTCTGGCCGTTGACCGTGGCAAAGCAATCGATTGGCGGCGAACCCATCCCTCCGCGTCGACAAGCACCTCGCAAATTGGCCATTATTGCCGGTGGGATCCGCGAGCCGATTTCAGTCGTTCGACAGCTTGACAGATATGGAATCGATCTCCAGCTTAAACGGCCCCGGTTTCTTGTCGCCCAGAAGCACACCGATTCCGCTGACCTGTTCGGGATTTAGTGGAGAGTTAGAGACGACTCGCCCAAACGATGTCGCGACGAATCTGGAGAGCGGTACAGTCAGTTCGATCCATTCGTCCTTCTTCGTCTGGAACGTGGCTCGATAAGAAAACGCCATGCGTCGAGCGGGAGTGTAGAGATTCAGAGTATATTCCCGGCCATCGCCACGAACTCTGGCGCTGATTGAATCTCCGCTCTTGAGATTAAACGCAGCACCTCTCGAACGCAAAGAGGCGAATCCGCCGTTGTTAGCCAACGACAGGTTTCCGAAGAATTCAAGATTTTTGTATTGATTGATTCGGAAGCGACCGTCGGAACGACCTCCCATCACACCATCGTTGACGGTTTGCCACTGATCGGCAGATTCTGCATCATTGAATGAGAACAGAACGCGTTTACTGGGTGTTGTGTCTGCGATGGAATTCACAGACATTAACGCAGTGAGAAACAAGGTTGTTCGGTACATGGTTTAGTGTCCATTCAGTCTGGTTTGATAGCGTTTGAGCCGATCACGTTGATACAACCGATCCTGGTGCAAACAGACAGTAATGAGTTGGTGCTGATGTCGTATTGGTATCGCCCTGCGATGTTGCTGACAGAATGTTGGCGAGTTGAAAACTGTTGCTCATGACCACTTCACCATCCAGCGAGACGCGTCCTCGGAATTCGAAGATGTGGCCGAACTGGCCCACTAGCTCCACATGAGTGTTCAGCGTATCTCCCGTGCGTGCGAATCCCTCGCAACGTGCCCCCAGTACGCGAACCGGCACTCTCAAAGCGTATTCATTAAAGAACGGATCGTGTGTGTTGAATTCCGGCATTGGATTGAATCTACCCGCCAGCAGAATCCCGGCTGTCTGAGTCGTCATTTCCTGCATCATGGCTCCAGCAAGAATCGGTCCCAGGAAAATGACCTCCCATGAAGTATTCATCGCCCGTGATTTGCGTGTACGTTTTGATAGAAGGGCCACGAATGGCTTGGATTTGCCCTCCCATCCGATAGGGGGCTCGACGGCGGAGCTAATCTTCTACGCTTTCGAAATCGTGCCAAAAAACGGATGACATGGTGATTCCCCGGATCGTGGGATGAAACTGCCACGATTGATACTAGACAGCGTCCGGGATTCGACCAGTGCGAACACTCGAAGATGTCAACAGAATTGGCGAGGCAAATTACTTGCCGCAGTTCGAGAGAGGACTCAACGGGTAGCAACGCAACTCTCTTGGCAGTTGGATAATATTCGGCTCGAATTTTTCGTACTCTGTGTACTCCTGAAACCAACGCACATGCAATATCTGAAAACTTCTCTGCTGCTTTTCTCAACGGCGATGACCGGTAGCTGCATGGCTGATTCAACACACTCCTATTCTTCCAGCAACGCAGCGATTGCAAATCCGGAACGGGGGTTCTATCGCTACGTAGAAAGCCGTGGCAGCAGCTCGGCGCAGGATCGGCGGTGGACATTGAGCGACTTTGAAGTCCCGATTCCGTGGGCCGATACAATTGATGAACAGAAGATTACTCTCGTTTACTGCGTCTTCTATCTGGATTCTTTTGTTGACAGAGACATAGATCAGAGATTCCTCAATGACATTGACTTCAACCTGAAACAAGTCCTAAAGAGTGGCCGCAAGAGCGTCGTCCGCTTTGCCTACCATTCGGATGATTCGGACGGAGACCGCAACGGCATACCAGATGTACTGGAAGACGATGAGGTCGACACAGAACCACCTAAGAAGCAGATTCTTAGGCATATCAAGCAGCTGCAACCGATCGTACAGGGAAACAGCCACGGAATTGCGACGCTTCAGGCTGGTTTCATAGGCATTTGGGGCGAGTGGTATTACACAGATCATTTCGTTGATGATCCCGCAAAACCCGGCGATATTTCAGATGCTCGATACGCTGATCGCAGAGAAGTTGTCGAGGCTATTCTGGACGCCGTTCCGGCTCACTTACAGGTTGCCGTTCGGTATCCCAATGCGAAGATGAGAATGCTGAAGACCGCCAAGCCTATCGGACGCGTTAATGCCCACGATGGTTCCATCCGCGCCCGCATTGCAGCACACAACGACGCGTTTCTGAATTCATGGGGCGATAGTGGCACTTATCGATACAGCAACGGCACTAATTCACCAGGCAAAGACTACAGCGTTGATCGCAACTTTCTTGCCGCCGAGTCGAAGTTTCTCGTTAACGGTGGTGAAACGAGTACTCCGGGAGTCGCTGAACCGGGGTATCCCGGCCGTGAATGTCGAATCACCGAACGTGAACTCGCCACCTTCCATTGGACCTATATGAACGTCGACTATCATGAATCAACCGTTCAAAAATGGCAGAAGAAGGGTTGTCTGGGTCGTATCTTCAATCAGCTCGGATATCGGCTGCAACTGACGAAGAGCACGCTGAGTGACAACGTACGGTTGGGAGGAGCCATTGATGTCTCTCTTCGATTGAGGAACACTGGCTATGCGGCACCAATAAATCCGCGCCCCGTGCGATTGATCCTTCGGGCTAAAGACAAGCCGAACCGTGAGTTTTCGATTGCACTAGAATCCGATGTTCGATTCTGGCTGCCCGGAACTGACGTCGACGTGCGAGAGAAGGCGACGTTACCGCCCGACATCCTTCCCGGCGAATACGACCTCTATATCCATCTCCCCGACGCTTCCTCGTCGCTGAAAGCAGATCCCGGATTCGCAATTCAGTTGGCAAATCAGGGGATATGGGACGCAAAAACCGGGTTTAACAATCTGAAACACACAGTCGTCGTGACACCTCGATGATCGTGAACAGTGAGTGGCAACGGATTCGGATTTTGGTATCGCTGCGGTTGATCAGACTATGATCGTGGACATTGCCTGCCGCTGTTGATTGATTGAAGCTTGTCCTTTCTGATGCATCCGCCGCGACGACCACCGCGTGGGATGCCGCAGATGCGCAATGGCCGGGCTTCCGCAGACCTCAGCGGAACGGGCGAGTGGTCGCCGATATTGAAACGCTCAATTGGTCGAAGTCGCCGCCACAAGAAGTCTGGCGGCAGCCCATCGGGCCCGGCTGGGGCGCGTTGGTTCATGTGTCGGGGCGACAATGAGGTGGTTTCGTGTTACGACGCGGCGACCGGCGGGCTGATCAACACGTAATCCTTTCACCACGTCAATGAATCCGTAGGACCGGCAACTTGCCAGTCAGCCACGACTCAGTTTTTTGCGGTTGGAAAGACAGACTATAAGTCTGTCGTAGGTTGTCCCATCGCTATTGCACCATTCCCCCGGTAGACTGACATGCTCACAACCCTTCCAGCCAAAGAAACTCCTGTGGCCGAATTAACTCAGGAGCGAATGGCGTGCATGGAGGTCTGGGGCGGCAACCGCTCCATCTGGTCGAACTTCATGGTGCCCGGGCTGGACATCTGAGTCTACAGCCAGCCGTTCGAAGGCGATGAACAGGGCGGCGACGTCTACTACGTCTACTCGGGGCGGATTACTCGGATGCTGGTTGGCGACGTCAGCGGTCACGGTTCGGAAGCGTCTGTTCTGTCGACCGAACTCCGCGACATCATGTGACGCAACGTCAACTACATCGACCAGTCACGCGTGGTGAAGAGCCTGAACGAACAGTTCGAAGAGGCGGCTCACCGTCGGCCGTTATGCCACGGGGATCGTGGGAACTTACTCCGCCCCGACACGCAGCCTGACCGTGTGCTCAGCCGGCCATCCGTCGCGCTGATCTTTCGTGCGGAATCACAAACATGGGGGCCACTTGTGGGTGTTGATTCCAGCGATCACAGCCAGTCGAACATGCCGTTTGGAATTCTTGGCGAGCAGAATCTCGCCTCCGCCGACACCACCGTGGTGCTCGCCCGAGCGAACAGCGAACGAGTTTCCGTGAAAGACAACGTGCTTGCTCCGTTTCGCCTGCTGCGCGGACTGTTTAGCTAAAAGTGCAGTGTCCCTGTCAACTCGCACTTTGCATCTGGAAATTCGCGGAATTGCAGGCCAAAACGTGCAGTGTTTCTATAAAAAGGCTTTCACCTGCATCTTCTTTCGAGGCCAGCTCAATGCGCAGTGTTCTCCTATTGTGTTTGTCATTAGTAACTTCACTCGCAACCGCTGCGGATTGGCAGCAGTTCCGCGGCGGCACCGCAGGAAAGCTGGGGAAGGTGAAGCACACGTTGGAATGGAACACTGAATCCAACGTGGCATGGGCCGTGCCGATGAAAGGAAGCGGATGGTCTTCACCGGTTGTTGTTGAAGACCGCATTTTTCTGACAGCTGCCGTTCCAGAAGACGGTTCTCGACCAAAAGGAATGATGGCTGGAGTATCCAGCATGCGGACTTATCGCAGTGCCACGCCTGTGAAGCAAACCTTTGTGGTCAGTTGTTTGAATCTGACGGACGGCCAGGAGCTGTGGAGCCGTGTTGTTGGCCAACTCGTGCCTCCGGTGGTGCATCCTTCCAACACCTATGCCACAGAATCTCCAGCAACTGACGGCGAGCGGGTGTTGACTTTCTTTGCCACCACGGGCAGTCTGATTGCGTGGGATTTGGACGGAACGGAACTCTGGAGAAAGAATGTTGGTACTTACAAGTCCGGCAATGGCTTTGGTACAGGCAGTTCGCTTACTATGACCGAAGGGAAGGTCTTTGTTCAGCACGACAACGATGAAAGTTCCTTCGTTGTAGCCTTTGATTCGAAAACCGGCGAGCAAGTCTGGCGAGACGATCGTTCTACGAGGACGAGTTGGAGCACACCATTGTTGTGGGACACAGGAAAAATGTCTGAATTGGTGACGTGTGGTTCAGGTGTCGTCACGTCATACGATCCGGCAGATGGGCGGATTTTGTGGAAACTGAGTGGAATGAAATCCTCGTTTAGCGCGTCACCGGCCATTGGGGCGGATCAGATCTACTTTGGCATGAGCGGACCTGGCAGCGCTGGACCCTTGGTCGCTGTTCCGGCGGGTCTCCGGGGTGAGGTTGAGCTCAACGACGAATTCGAATGCGACCAAATTGCATGGTCTATGACGAAATCAGGTCCAGGCATGGCGTCCCCGGTTGTGTCCAGCGGGCTACTTTACATCCCCGGTTCTGGTGGAATACTGAATTGTTATGACGAGGTCACTGGAGAACGCGTCTATCGGACCCGAGTTCCTCAAATGGCGACCGTTGCCGCGTCGCTGTGGGCTGATGATGAACATGTCTTTATCCTTGACGAAAATGGCACCACGCACGTCATCCAATCAGGACCGAAATTCAAAGTCCTCGCCACGAATAGCGTCGACGACCTGTTTTGGTCAACTCCGGCTATCGCTGGCGAAATTCTGTTGTTGCGAGGTGTAGAGAAGTTGTATTGCATCCGGGATTGAAACAAGCGTGCCTGAAGGACACACCATACACCGCGTCGCTGAAGACCAAACGCGAGACTTCGTCGGACAGACGTTACAGGTTTCATCGCCTCAGGGGCGGTTTAAGTCCGGCGCGACGACACTGAACGGTCGACAGCTCATCGGCATTGACGCTCACGGCAAACACCTGCTGTATGACTGGGATGGTAAGATGCTGCACATTCATCTGGGGCTATACGGCAAATTCCGCCCGCACAAATCACCGCCACCGGAACCGCGAGGCCAGGTTCGACTGCGAGTCATCGGGGAAACAACAGCGTTCGACGTGAATGGCCCGACGGCGTGTGAATTGCTGTCGAGAGCGAAGGTGAAAGCTCTGCGAAGTCGCTTGGGGGTTGACCCGCTGCGGCACGATGCCGATCCGGACAAAGCGTGGGAGCGAATCAGCCGCAGTCGTTCTCCGATCGGCACACTGTTAATGAATCAAACCGTTATCGCAGGAGTCGGCAACGTCTATCGTTCGGAAGTGCTGCATCTGCTGAACATCCATCCGGAACGCAAAGGCCACACTTTGGCGCGTGACGATTTCGACACGATGTGGACGTTAATTGTCGACTTGCTGAAGATTGGCAAACGCTACAACCGGATCATTATCGCCGACCCGCAAGACATCGGCAAACCGCGTATCCGCATGAACGGTTCCGAACGTCTGCTCGTCTATAAGAAGGAATTCTGTTCTCGGTGCGGCGGCCCGATTCAGACATGGAAACTGGCGGCCCGCAATGTCTTTGCCTGTCCGATGTGTCAGCACACGGAATAGCTGGAAGCATCATTCGAGGATTCATGGACGCTTAGTTGTCAGCTACCGGCAGTGAGAGCAAGAACGTTCTTCGAGTAAGTACGTCTGAATTTGTTGGCTTAAGTTTGCTACTTTCGCAGTGAGTGGAGTTTCTCTGCCCTACGGTGTCTCACATCTTCATTTTCGTCAGGACAGATCCAAGTCCACCATCGACGCCGATGGTCTGGCCAGTCACCCATGTGTTCGCTGGATCAAGTAGCCACGCTATAGCTCGGGCCACGTCTTCGGGTTCGCCGAGTCTGCTCATCGCGTGCATTTGAGCTGACATTGCCTCGGCTTCGTCGGTTTCCCACAACTTGCGAGTCATCTCCGACTTTACCAATCCCGGTGCGACGGCATTCACGCGGATTCCGCGCTTGGAATACGTGGCTGCGGCTGACAGTGTAAGGCCGATGATGCCGGCTTTGGCGGCGGCGATGGCTTCATGATTTGATAACCCGATCTGTGCGGCGGCCGACGAGACAAGGACGATCGAACCGCCCGACTGCCGCATGGCTTTTGCCGCTGCTCGGACGAGTGAGAACGACGACGTGAGGTTGGTCGTGATCGTGTGATGCCACTCAGCGTCGCTGGTCAGGTGCGCGGGCTTCAACAGCACGGAGCCGATGCAGTTGGCGACGCCGGTGATGGTGCCGTACTTATCCACCGCGCCTTTAACGCAGGCATCGATCGATGCCGGATCATCAGCTTCGACGCTGTGAACGTCGCAA
>JABABI010000035.1:0-67179 GCA_014238335.1 Fuerstiella sp. | reverse complement strand
CGTAAGTTGCCGCACCAGAGCGCTACCGATCGAACCGGCCCCGCCGAGGATAATGTAGGTTTCTGTATTTGATGTCATTTGAGATCAGTTTTCACAAGCCGCATGGTGATAGAGTTGTGGCAACCGGTGTAGTGCCTACGCTAGCCAGAGAGCTGACGACCGTGTAAGTCCGCCGTCTGTCGACGGAAGGATTCTTTCCACAAGTCTGATCGCGAATACACCGACGGGTCTTGCGATATTAGTCGCACGACGTCCGTCCTTTTGCCTGAGACACGCAGCAGCTTCAACGGTTCGTACGTCGTCAGCGCCGCCACATCGCTACGTTTACTCCACAGTTCGCATGTTCCGTGAGAATGCTCAAAAAAATACGAGACCGTCTGAGCTGAATTATTCTCTGCGTGTTGCATGCAATTGCCTCTGAGTTGACTGGTTCTAGAGGCAACGGCGGAGAATTCAACGAGTCAGTTCGCGAATTACGCCGGGTTTGTCGTGGCCGTCTTTGGTGCGATACCTAAAAACGTCGTGGCGGGGACCGCTGGCCGGTTATCAGCCGGTTGTAAATGCGGATAACCGAGAACGCAGTGGCTGGACGTCTCTTTGGCTCAGGCCGAGTGGGCCGGTCGAAACGAAAGCGAGCGAGAATTACTGTAGAAAGTTGTGTTTGCCGAGAGGTTGAACGAGGCGGCGTATTTCGCGATGAATTGATCACCGACAAAAGATCACAACTCATTCGAAAGGGACGCCACCAGTGATGAAGCGTATCAATTCTGTTAACGAAGACACACAGGCAGAACCGGATTCCGTTGACATGACATCACGTGGGGCTTTGACCGAGATCCTGCGAGCGGGGCTCAGAGGATGTTGAAAGCGGCCATGGAACGGGAAGTGTCGGATTACTTGAACCAGCGAACCGACATCGTTGACGAGGGTGGGCGACAGCTTGACGATCGCAATGGACCGTTGTCGGCACGAGAGATCCTGACAGGAATCGGTCCGGTCACTGTCAGGCAACCTCGATTGCGTGACAAACGACATCCTGTCGATCGTGAATGTTTCACTCCCGGTATTCTTCCCCGATACCTTCGCAAGACGAAAGGTTGTGGCAGTGCCAAAGCCAGCCTGACCATGATGTTCAAGCTGGCTCAGAGTGCCTCAAAGGGATGGAAAAATCACCACATCCCAGACCTCATCCGGGGAGTCAAATTCATCGCCGGAGTCAATGAGCATCAACTCAGGAAGGAAGCCATGAAACCTTCACAGAACCGAACAATTCAAACCGAGAACCTCGCCTGAACGGATTTCCCCAAACACAACATTTGACAGTGGCCCGGCTGGCAACTGCGTGCAACAACACTCGACACGTTTCATTAGACGGAGATGACATGAACCCCGGAAAAGCACGACTGTGGACAGGGATCGGCTGTGTGGGGACGCTGGTCATGAGCGCCGGCGTTCTGCTCTCCTTAGACGCTGCAGATTCATTGTTGCCGGTTTCAGCATCGACCGCCCTTAATGAGTACTTTGCGATTCTGGCGTTCTTCGCCGCCGCGGCCGCATTGTTGCTTCCGTTCGACTTAATCGGAGGCATGCTGATTCCTGCGGCTTTCGAAACTCACCCGCCAAAATTTCGACCCTGGTTCAGACGATGGATTCGATCGGTCGGAATTCAGCTACTGTTCTTCTCCATCACGTTTTTCTTCTATCTACAAATTGGACGTGAAGTGGGGGCTCCCTGGCTGATCGCGATGTTCGCGGCGCTCCAAATCGCTCTGATCGCCGGACAGGAACTCATCTGGCAGGCCATGACGGCTCAGCGCACCGAGGAGTCAAGTGAAGGATCGGCGTTGTTCGTGCGACATTCCGATCAACGCTTTGTTGGCGGCATCACCGGTTTACCGGGATTCGAGACCATTCTGATTCCTGCCGAGTGGCGGGCACGGCTCACTCCACCCTGCCTGCATTTGTTGGTCCAGCGCCGTCGAGCAGCCATGTCTTCGGGGGGGCGACTGCGTGGAATTGTGTTCGCTATGATCTGGAACATCACCAGCTTTACCGCCGCGATCCTGATCAGCGGCAGCGTAGTTATTTCCGTCGCAGACCTGGTGAACGTGTTTCTCTGCTTCCTGCTTTTCTCGTTCGTCGGGCTCCTGATACTTCCGGCATTAAACCGAAGAAGCGTGTTTTCATTAGACCAGTACTTCGCCGTCGACTTCAGGGCAGCCGATCTGTGCCACGCGATTTCGGAAGTCGATCAATTGACAGAACAGGACCCCATGCGATCAGCAGCGGCAGAATCCGTCTTTCAGCCTATCCCCTGTCCGGAACGAAGGTTGCTTTCGCTTGCGGAAGAAGGACCGCAAACCGTGCCCGCATGGAATGTGGCTCGAACGACACTCTTCCTGAGTTGGGCGTTCGGCGGTCCGCTAGCGCGAGCTGTTCACTGCAACGTCGGTCGCCCGGAACTGTGGGCCATATTGCCAGCGGATTAACGCATTGATTAAATGGGAAGTCGACGACACAACGAAACTTTGCATCCGTAGAGCGACCCGTCGAAATGTTGAATTCAAAATATATGAGACAGCCAGGGTGTCGGTTATACGACTAACAGGAAAGTAAGGCTATGACCAACTCCGTTGTCATCATCGGCGGAGGCCTTGCCGGGCTGACGTGTGCAAAGCAGCTTCACGCGGCCGGTGTAGAGTTCATACTGCTCGAAGCGTCAGACGGCGTTGGAGGTCGAGTTCGCACTGACGAAGTCGACGGCTTCCTGCTGGACCGGGGATTTCAGGTGCTGCTGACCGCGTACCCGGAAGCAACGCGTTTGCTCGACTATGACGCGTTGAACTTACAGGCTTTCGAACCGGGATCACTGATCCGGACTGACAGCAGATTTCAGAAGATGTCCGACCCCTGCCGCCGGCCTCAGCATGCTTTGCAGACGGCTTTTGCTTCGATAGGTGATTTTGCTGACAAGCTGCGGATCGGTTATCTGCGATGGGCGGCCGGTCGCGGAGATGTACAGAGCATCTTTCAGCGACCAGATCACTCAACGGAGGAGGAATTGAAACGACTTGGCTTCACGGCCGGCATGGTAGAAAAGTTTCTGCGGCCGTTTCTCGGCGGCATCTTTCTTGATCACGATCTGCAAACGTCCTGCCGCATGCTGTACTTTGTGTTTCGCATGTTCAGTCAGGGAGATACGGTGCTTCCCGCCGCCGGCATGGGAGCCATTCCGCAACAGCTGGCAGCGGAATTACTCGAGGATTGCATTCGCCCGTGCGTGCGATTGCAGCAAACGGTGTGTCGTTACATTCGGGAGAAGTCATTCCCTGCAGTCGAGTTATCATTGCCACCGAGCAACCGGCCGCGGCAAACTTGTTGCCGGAGCTGGCTTCGCAACGAACACCGCGGTCTGTCCGGTGCGTCTATTTCTCTGCACCGGAACCGCCGATCGAAGACCGAATGCTGGTGCTGAACGGCACCGGGCACGGCATGGTGAATAATCTGTGTGCTCCAAGTCAGGTTGCGACGGATTACGCTCTCGCCGGACAGTCACTTGTGTCTGCAACGGTGCTGAATTGTGATTTGGACGACGATGGACTGTCCGCAAGCGTCACAGCTCAGAAGCGCGAGTGGTTCGGAAGTTCCGTCGGTGCGTGGCAGCACCTTCGCACCTACACGATTCCTTATGCGCTGCCCAACCAGACATCACCGGCCTTTGATCTGCCCGTGCAACCGTTGCAGGTTCGAGACAACATTTTCGTCTGCGGCGATCATCGCACGAACGGATCGATTAACGGTGCCATACAATCCGGACGCCTTGTTGCAGAAGAAATTCTGTGAAACTGAATATCTGACATTCTGTCGCCCACGATTAGTTCAGTGACCAAAATCCGTAGTTCAGCACAGTCGCATAGCTTACCCAGGCAAGGTAGGGAGTCAGCAAAGCGGCAGCGACTGTTGAATAACGTCGGAACAGCAGAATCGTGGTCAGAATGGCGGTCCACAGCATGCAGATCTCGACGAGCGCCCAGCCGGGTTGGTGCAGTCCGAAGAAGATCGCCGACCACGCAGCGTTCAATAGTAACTGAACGCCGAACGCGATCATGGCAAGACGCCTGGCTGCCGGTCCAGGCGACTGCCAGACCAGCCAGCCGGAAAAGCCCATCATCAGATACAGCACCGTCCAGACCGGACCGAACACCCAATTCGGCGGCGCGTAACCAGGCCTCGTCAGTGAGGCATACCAGTCGTCAGGCGAAAACAAAGCTCCCGTGGCGGCAACTGCGAAGCACAACACGATGAAGAACATCAGCGATCCGAATCGCCTCAAATTCGGTGTTATGCTTTTGTTGTTCTCAGTTGAGACTGCATTCATGCCTGCTTCTCGTATTCCGCAAGGTAGCCCATGAAGTCGCGGCGGTGTTCTTCTTCATCGGCAAGCGACTGAATGCACAAGTCCTGCGTGACGTAGTCGATGCCGTCGCAGAGTTTAATCAACTTGTTGTATTGAGCGATCGCGCCATTCTCTGCGTCAATCACTCCTTTGATCACCGAGACCACGTCGGTCGTGTCGTCGTTTGGCTGAAGGGATGTTTGAGCCGCTTTGAAGTCAGCGCTCCCGGGCACTTTGCCGCCGATGGTTTTGATACGGCGAGCCAATGTTTGAGCGTGCGTGAGTTCTTCCTGCACATCAGCGGCCAGCGCCTTCTTGATTTCTTCAGCTCGCACACCATCCAGGTTGATTGAGTTCGCGATGTAATTGGTGACCGTTTCGAGCTCCATCCAGTAGGCGACTTTGAGTTCATCGATGATCTGTTGTTGAACGTCTAACATCTATTTTCCTTTGCTTGGTTTGGTTGAATTTGAGCTCGTAAGACAGGCATCTTGCCTTCCGGCGACAGACTGGATGCCTGGCGTACGGCTGTCAGCGGTTTGTTAACGCTTAACCGTTGAGATGCTCTTCAACGATACGTTGACGACGTTTGTCTAATGATATTCCTTACAAACCACCGGCAACTTTTGACGGCTCAATCGAACAATTTTCCCTACAGCGGCCGGTTAGGCGGAGGCGGTATTTGGCGAAGACGAAATAACCGAGGTCCAGTGCTTGTTTGATGATCGGCAACCGAGTCAACCAGACGGCAGGGCCGAAGCCCACCGCAGAATACAGCCGTCGGAATACCTCAACGCCGGTGACCCAACTCCCATCTGGCAGTCGGCCGTGCATTTCTGCCATGAGTTCGTCCTGAGTCTTCTGAAGGGAAGAAGCATCGAAATCAGGCGCGGCAATGTTGGTGAACCGCAGACGCTGATGACGGTCCATCCGCTGTAACAGTCGGGTTTCTCGAATGCACAACGGGCAGTCGCCATCATAGAACATTTCAATTGCGTGGGATTTGTCCATAGCGTCAGTTTCCTCATCAGCCTGCCGTCGATACGTCAGACTTTAGACGTTGCGGCCGATCTTTCACTCGAGCTTTTGTCGAAACGACCTGATGTGCCGGCTTCGGCGATTCGTCGCAGCATTCCCGTGAAAATAAACTGATGCAGTGGCCAGATGGAGTACCAGTAGCACAGACCAAAAAGGCCGACCGGGTCGAACATTGCTGTTTGAGTAATCTCGCAACCGTCCACGTTGGGAGTCACTGTGAATTCAAGCCAGGCACGGCCCGGAAGTCGCATCTCGGCGTACAGGCGTAGTTCATGCGGGGTGTCGATCTTTTCGACGCGCCAGCAGTCCAGAGTGTCACCAACTTTGAGGTCAACCGGATGCCGCCGACCGCGTCGAAGCCCGGGTCCACCAACGAGCAGGTCCATGAAGCCTCGAATTCGCCACAGGGAATTGCCGTAGTACCAGCCGGTTTTGCCACCGATTCGCTGAATTGGCGCGAAGGCCTTCTCCGGCTTGAGGTTCACCGAGATCCTCCGACAATCAACAAGGCGAGACGCGAATTGCACGCCGCCGAATCTGCGTGGGGCCATGGAAGAGGAGACGGCATCCTGCCAACGGGTGGTGGCGAATTCCTGATCTTCTTTCGACAACGCACGTTGAATGGCAGATTCAAGCGACATGGGCCGCAAAGCAAACGCTTCCAGTGCCGAGTTGTCATTAACAACAGTTGGATTCTTCAGACTCTCGACCAGTTTGCGGCCGATCGTCGCATACACCGGCGTGACCAAGCCCAGCCACAGGCTCGATAATCGAGCCGAAAGAAACGGCACCGGGAGCATCAGGCGTTTCAGTCCACGTTGGCGCGAGTATTCACGCATCAGATCGCCGTAGGAAACCTGATCCGGCCCTCCGATTTCGTAGACCCGGCTTTGACCGGGTTCATGGTCGAGAGCATTTATTAAATAAGTCTGCACGTCTTCGATGGCGATTGGCTGAGCTTTCGTCGACACCCACTTTGGACAAATCATCACCGGCAGCTTTTGCACAAGCGCTCGGATGAGTTCAAACGACAGACTGCCGGAACCAATGACGATAGATGCGCGAAATTCGATCACCTGAGCACCGGATTCCCGAAGGACCTCACCCACTTCGTGACGGCTCCGCAGGTGTTTCGACAGCGATTCGTCCTGTTCCCCCAGACCGCCGAGATAGACGATACGTTTGACGCCGCTCGCTTGTGCCGCCTGAGCGAAATTTCTGGCGGCCAGCCGGTCCTGATCTTCGAAATCCTGTCCGCTGCCCATCGAATGGATCAGGTAGTATGCCGTATCGATGCCTTCCAGAGCGGCCGTCAGCGTTTCCGGTTTGGTCACGTCGCCGGCGACGATTTTGCAGTCATCGCCAACTCGAGCACGAAGATATTCCGGCTTCCGCGCCATCAGGCGAAGTTGGAAGTCGTCACTATGGTCTCGCAGCAACGGGATGAGACGTCCTCCAACATAGCCGGTGCCACCTGTAATGAGGATTCTGCGAGGTGGGTTCATAAGTTGCGGATCATCTGAAGCCAACACTCGTGATTCTAACCCGACTCGAAGAGGTGGAGGCGGTGCACCAACAAAACCTAGCCTGCGGCAACGGATTAAACAAATGCAGTTGCACCGACCGTGGATTCATCATCTATAGCGAGCGTCATGATAGGTGCAGCCTGGCATGCGGAACACCGAACAGCTTTAGCAACCACGAATTGCCGTCTCGACCGATCGTCATCAACCGGCGACCGGGAGTCCGCACTATTATCGTCAGGCCGACGTTGGTCAGCAGTTGGGACAGATCCGTAACCCGCTCTCGGACCGGCTTGATGGAGCCGACGGAACGCAACATCTGAAAGACCAGTGAAATACTCGGCACTTCAACAACCACGCTGCTGCCGTCTCCACGTACGTACACTCGGTCGTCGCCGACGTCGATGGTCATGTCCGCATCGACGGAAAACAGCCGTTCGATTGTCAATTGCTCGCTCCGCTGTGGGTTGTTACGCGGATCGCTCCGTTCAGCTTCCAGTGAGCGTGTTGAGCGGTCGCGTCCGTGCTGCTGGGAATACCAAGTTCGAAGTTATCGAAATTGTACACGATTTCCGCGTTTCGGTCAGTGAGCTGGTCGTACAGGCCGATTGCCAGTTCGGGCCATGTCTTCGTGTCTGTGCTTTCGGACATTTTCGCGTCTCCAGTGATTGGGATCATTGAAATAGCAGTTGGATGCCCCGGTTTTAGACAGCAATGACCATCTGGCCATGAGAAATCGAGCGTGTCTCAAAGGCCGGACAGGGTGAGCCTGCTCAAGCATCGAATTAGGGAAAGTGTCAAGCAGCGTCAGGCTTCGTGTTTCATTCGGACAGTTGCTGCGGTTTGTGCATCAGACCAAATCATCTCTGTGTTGCTAACGATCAGGAAAAAGAACATGTCAGCACCCGCCATTGACCGTGAACCGACCGAGCACAATGACACTTCGAAGAAATCAGAACGATCAAAGCGAGCCAGAAGGATCATTCAGTGCGAGGTGAACTTCATTTACAGCGCAGAATTCGAACGGCCCGGCGCGGAGCGACGCATTCTGGAACATTCCGCGTCTCAGGTACCGGCCAGACGGCGGAGAAAAGCGCCGTCTGATGTGCCGGGCCATCTGCGGCACCTGTGGGAAATTCCTCTGCTGAGTCCCGACGAAGAAACGGACCTGTTTCGGCGGATGAACTATCTGAAACACAGAAGCAACGTCCTGCGGAGTCGATTGAACCCGGCACGGCCCAATGCAGGGTCGATGGATGACATCGAGCGTATGTTGAGTGAAGCGACTGATGTTCGCAATTACATTGTGCAGGCCAATGCGCGACTGGTGGTGTCGATTGCTCGGCGATTGAAACACGCGGCCGATGCATTGGATGAGATGGTCAGCACGGGAAACCTGATTCTGATTAAGGCCGTCGAACGATTCGACTACAGCCGCGGATTTCGGTTCAGCACATACGCCACACACTCTGTCCAGCGAGAACTCTACCGCAGCTCCGGTAAACGACAGAAGCTTCGGCTGACAGAAGTGTCCACGGCTCCCGAAATTCTTCTGGATTCCGTGGAAGATCGCAGCGACTTGCGGGGATACGAAGAACAGAACCGCAGAGTCGATTACGTGCGTTGGTTGATAGAAAAGGTGCTGCCTGAGCGAGAACAAAGAGTGGTCATTTCTCGATTCGGTCTGGAATCAGACAACGGTAAAACCCTGCGCGAGATCGGCGACGCTATGGGATTGAGCAAGGAACGAGTCCGGCAGCTACAGCTTCGAGCACTCGAGCGACTGCAGGGCTTCGCGATGAATGACGTGCCTCATTCTACCATCGATTCAGCAGCAACGGATGGCGATTGATGCGGTCACTCGTAGCGGAAGTCGCCAACGTTTTTGATTTAGTCAATAGGCCGTCACTAGATCAACAGACAGTCAGGACTTTTGGTTTGCCTTGCTACTTGGAGAGGCCGAAAGTCGTGGCGGCTTCCGCTACGACCAACGGCAACAAACTTAGAAATCGGAGACCCCTACGATGTTCGGCCTGTTCAAGCGAAACCCTGTGAAGAAGCTGGAAAATAAATACGCGGTGATGCTCACCGAAGCTCGTGATTTGCAGCGGAAAGGGGACATCATTGGGTTTGCACGAGTCTCCGCTGAAGCCGACAGCTTACTGCGGGAAATCGAAGCCGCAGAATCCGTCGGCAAGAAGAGTGCCAACACCTGACAGTGCGCTGTTCACCGTCTGATGACCAATTCGTGACGCTGCGATTTCGCTCGGCGACGTGCTGTTACCTAGCGCTCCATGAGGGAGGACTCCTGATGCCAGCAACGCAGCTCATCTCGTTAGAGACTTCGGTGTTTGCCCAGGGGCAATGCGCGTTCGCTGGCGGAATCTGACGCGCGTCAATTGAGGAACTCCCGGGTACCAGTTCCTCTGGTCGATGTGCCGCACGAGTCTACTAACAGAAGAACAATACACTTTTGCAAAAAGGAATGAGTTCTATGTCTAAACGCTCACAGGCCAAGATCGGTTTTATTACCGCGGCCGGCGCTTCCTTTCTCCTGTCGATTTGGCTCTGGTTCGGAGGCAACAAAGAGCAGGGCGCATTCGTCGGCTTATGGGTGCCCTCCATACTCTCTTTTGGCACATTGCTGCTGTCTGGCGGTCGTGATGAGTGACACCTCAATATTCATTTTCGGAATGCTCGTTTTCGCTGTGGCGATTGCGTCTTCGCTGATCTCAGTCATCGGCACATCGCGCCCAGAGTCGACAGGTGACGGCCGAAATCAACTGACAGAAGAAGACGACAGGCGCGCTGCCGTTGCCAGTCCTCTGGCACCGAAGCCGCTTTAATGTGTGAGAACTGAAAACCAAACGACCTCGGGGATTCATACGATCTCAACTCAGTCCGTTGAGACACCAGCTATCGGCGCGGCGGGGCATGGTCTGATTTGTAACTATTGTGAACGAATGCTTTGGCCTGCATAACGACGGGTTTATACCAATCTCACTACGCACCGCCTGCCAAACTGTCTCTGTCATCTCAACATTCTTGTGGACGTAGTTAAGCCGCGTTCTACAAACTGCCATCGATGGAAATTGAAGTCATGTTTGACTCTGAACACGCAACTCAACCGCACACCAGGAAAACTAAGATCATGAAGAAGCTCATCGCACTCACGGCCGTCGCAATGCTCGCATCCACAGCCAACGCCGGGCAGAAATGCAAAGGCACGGTTATTCTCAGCAGCAAGCCATGCCAGCAGCAGCAGTCACACATCACAACGGCAGCCCATCCTGCAGCTCAACCGGTCGCGGCCCATCCGGTGGCTTTCCACGCCGCTGCCAAAGCAGACATCGTTGACACGGCAGTGGGAGCCGGATCGTTTAAGACGCTGGTTGCCGCTGTACAGGCCGCTGGCTTAGTTGACACACTGAAGGGAGATGGACCGTTTACCGTGTTTGCTCCAACCGACGCAGCATTCGCAAAACTGCCAAAGGGAACAGTGGAAAGCCTGCTGAAACCAGAAAACAAGGCCAAGCTGCAGGCGATTTTGACCTACCACGTTGTCGCTGGCAAAGTGATGGCTTCGGATGTTATTAAGCTGAGCAATGCAAAAACTGTTCAGGGGCAGCAGGTCGATATCAAAGTGGCTGACGGCAAGGTCACCGTCGATGGTGCCAACGTCGTGAAAACTGACATCGAAACCAGCAACGGCGTTATTCATGTCATCGACAGCGTCATTCTGCCGGCCGACAATGACATCGTAGACACCGCCGTACGAGCGGGTTCATTCAAGACGCTTGTCGCTGCTGTGAAAGCTGCCGGTCTTGTCGACACGCTTAAGAGCGAAGGACCGTTCACCGTGTTTGCACCAACCGATGACGCCTTCGCAAAATTGCCGAAAGGCACTGTTGCCAATCTGCTGAAGCCTGAGAATAAGGATCAGCTCATCGCAATCCTGACTTACCACGTTGTGGCTGGCAAAGTGCTCGCCAGTGACGTCGTAAAGATTTCGTCTGCGAAGACAGTTAACGGCAAGTCGGCTTTGGTCAAAGTGAGTGACGCCGGTGTCATGATTGACAGTGCGAAAGTGATCGCCACCGATATCGAAACCAGCAACGGCGTTATCCATGTCATCGACAGCGTCATCCTCCCGTAGCCAGGACGGGTGGCGAAGACGCGCCTGGGAGACTGGAACAAATTCCAGCCTCCCATTTTCGTGCCGTGGTCGCACTAATGGCAGGCACTCTGCCTGTCCGGTTCATGTGGACCTGGAATTAAATCAATCTACAATCACGCAGGCCTGTCGTACGCTGAATACGAAAGAATCATTCATGCCCATTGCCTTCCCTGAAACAATTCCCGGCGATACCGAAGTCGATTACAAGTGCGTGCATGTTAAGGCAGAATCGCTGACAGCAAAGAACGTGATGAAGCCCCACGTTGATCTGAACGCCATCAACGGTGCTGTTCGCACAATTCTCAAAGCTGTCGGTGAAGACCCTGATCGCGATGGTCTGCTGGAGACTCCGCGGCGAGTGGCGAAAATGTACGCTGAAATGTTCGCAGGTCTGCACCTGGATCCCGGTCGGCATCTGGACGTGACATTCGAAGAAAATTACGACGAAATCGTGCTGGTTCGCGACATCGAATTCACCAGCATGTGCGAACATCATCTGTTGCCATTTCGAGGCGTCGCTCATCTGGCTTACATTCCGAATGGTCGCGTGACGGGCCTGAGTAAACTCGCTCGCGTCGTCGAAGAAGTTTCTCGTCGACCTCAGGTTCAGGAACGTATGACTCAGACTGTCGCCGATCTGATAGAAGACCGTTTGCAGAGCAGCGCCGTCGGAGTCATCGTGAAGGCGGAACATTCCTGCATGTCAATCCGCGGCATCCGGAAGCCCGGAAGTATGACCGTCACGAGTTCTATGCGAGGCAGCTTTCGCAACGATGCCGCCAGCCGAGCGGAATTGATGTCTCTGATCAATCAGTGATCACAGGGCCGGTGGGAACCGGCCCTGCGAAAGGCAAACCATGATCATTCAAAAACAGTACAAGTTCTACGCGGCTCATCGAAACGAAACGTTGCAGGACAAATGCAGCAATCTGCATGGTCATCGTTACGGCGTGAAGTGCCATTTCGAAGTGGAACGAGACGGCGACATCAGCACACTGTTCGGTGACTTCGACGCGAAGGTCGAACCTTGGCTAAAGGAACATTACGACCACGGCATGTTGATCAATATGCACGACCCACTGTACGAATCGCTGCAGAGGCACATGGCACGCACTGGCGAGACACTCAGGCTCAACGTTTTCGACGGCCCAACCAGCGTCGAAAATCTCTGCCACAAACTGTTCACGGAAATCACTCAGATGGGCTTTCGTCTGGCCCTGCTGGAAGTTCAGGAAACTGACACATCAGTGGTCAGTTACACGCGAGAAGACTGGGTGGCCGATAATCGCTACTTTGGAAAGCAGGCCGCGGATTGCCGGCTTGCCGACTCCGCACTCCTCGCTAACACATCAGCCGCGAAACAGTAGCCTACGTTGTGCCGCTGCGGGCAGGAGCAATCGTGCTTGATAATAGTCACGAACAATTCATGTCTCGCGCCATTGAAGTCGCGAAAGAGAACCCCCGGAATCCGTTCGGTACGGTGATCGTGGACAATGCATCTCAGGTGATCGTCGCGGAAGGCATCAACCGCTCGAGCGACAATCCAACGCTACATGGTGAGATCGACGCGATCAATAATTGCGCGGCGACTGGAGAGACAAACTGGGAAGCGCTGACACTCTACACGACTGCCGAACCCTGCCCGATGTGCATGAGTGCAATTCTTTGGAGCGGCATCAACTCCGCCGTATTCGGCACGTCGATTCCAACGCTCATGGAACTGGGCTGGAACCAAATCAACATTCGAGCTGCCGACGTCATCGCGAAATCGCATAGACGCGATTGCCAGCTAATTTCTGGATTAGCGGAATTCGAATGCAACGCTCTGTTTTTGCGAGCTGTATAAGTACGTCGATCAGTCACCTGGCATTCTCAATTTGGCTGCTCGTTCCTGAGCGTTGGCCATCTCGTCCGGCTGCTTTCGCATCTTCTCGAGGTTTTTCATCGGGAACTTTATGCGTTGGTTGTCCTTGAGCAACTCGTAGTGCCGGTCCATGAAATTCCCAATACAGCGTTGTGAACGGGCAGGCGTCTTCGCCGCTCGTTTTTTGTAGTCGAACCGACAGCCACTGCCGCTGGAGCTCGTCTTGTTGATGTAGTTGCCGCTGCTGCAAACACGGCTTGGTGCCGACGTTGGCCAAGAGACACTCTGAGCCTGGAATCGGCTATTTCGACGGCAACGGTTCTCGATCCGCGACACCTTGCCCATGTGAGCAATGACCGCTATCAATTTCTGCCATACGAAGAGAATTCCACGATGTTTCAGAGCCGCAAAACCCTGTTCTGTCTGTTTGCGGGGGCGTTTGCAGTGCTTCTTGCGTTCACAGTTCGAGCTTCACAGGTCCGCAGCGTTTTCGACAACGCATCGCTGATGAAGGACGTGTGGTTTCAGGTGACTCTGCTTGACGCTTACCTTGGCTTCATCACTGTTTACGTCTGGATCGCCTGGAAGGAAGAAACGCTGTTGAGCCGCGTACTCTGGTTCGTGCTGGTGATGGCTTTCGGAAACATGTCCATTTCAGCTTATGTTCTGATGCAACTCATGAAGCTTCCTTCCGGCAGCGGCCTGTTTGAACTTCTCACGCCCAGATGTTTGACTTCCAATTTGACGCCAGGTGCGGCGCAGCAAACGAGCAAGCACTGATGGCAAATTCTGCAGCAAAAGCAACGCCTTCTGAGGTTGCGATAGTCGGAGTGGGGCTGTCGGGCCTTACGTTTGCTCGCCAACTCGCGAAAGCTGGACTCTTCGTCAAAGTCTTTGACAAGGTCCGGAGACCGGGTGGTCGAACGTCGACTGGCGGCCTTGATCGGGATTTATCGTTCGATCATGGCTGTAAGCGTTTTTCCGCTGACGCACCTGGATTTATGAGTGAAGTTGATGCCTGGGTTGAAGCCGGTGTCGTGTCCGTCTGGGAGGGGCGATTGGTGGAATGTCGACAAGGCGGCTTCACTGAGAAATAGATGGCACGTCCACGAGACGTCGGCACGCTCGGAATGGCTTCGATTTGCGAACATTTGGCAACGGGACTGACCAAAAGGCAAATCTATACTTTGCTTTCTTCTTTCAGTGGTCGTCATCAAGTCCACGTCGCAGGTTGGAAATATTTGCGAAGCGTATCGGCGGATTTTGAGTCCTCAATAACCTGAGGCAGGCAATCCTGAATTACCTGCAGCATCAATGCGACGGACACGGATGCTCCGAGAAGTGCGGCGCTGGCCTTGTCTTTGTCGGTGACGATTACGACTTGCCAACCGCCGTGTTCCTCAAACCCCGGGTTCTTCAGGCTCCCGGCTTGCAGCGGAACGATGCCCGCGAACAGCACGAGTAATGCCAACCGTATGCTTAACGCGTATGTCACCAGATCTCCCTCACACTCTATTTTACCGTGGATCGTCCGCCAGCCCCGAAACGGGCGAGCGTATTGTGCACAACAAGCGTCGGCTATTTCCAGTGCGTGCAAATCCCGACCGACCAGACGGCCGCTCGGAGGGATACAACGAGAGATCACCTGACACCGCCAGACCGTCGGGGTATTGCTCGTGGTCGGCGCAATCCGCTCGACCGGCAACTCTACGAAGGACCTCGTCCGAGTGAGAACCCCGTCGGACGTAAGATGACGTGACACGATCCGAAAACCACGGTTTGATTGCACGGGCAAGTGGTCAAAAAGACGCTCACCTGCAGGGAAAAGGATCTACTTCCGATTCTATGGCCACCTGCAATCACTCGAACCCTCTAAGCCGTTCGGCGGTGCGGTGAATACTTCACTCAGACGCCATTCGTATTCGGACGCCGCTAAGAAGGACTGGCGGTCGATGGACGCTGGCATTCGCGTTCAGGCGATTAAGCGTACCGACGGTGAAGCTGGCATCGTTCACTATGGAACGGAAACTGGCCAAGAGAGTGCGGTGTCTCCGTCACGTATTCCGCAACGATGGCCAACCGTCGCCCATGTTGGGCGCATGGCAGTTGAAATGACAGACCGCGTCCCAGCCCTGCAATCCCATTCCATAGAACGCGTAAAGTGGTGCGGCCTCGGCTTTGTATGGCGACGGTGGCAACATGCTCCACTCACTGACTCCAAACGGCTTGTTGCCGACCTGGAACAGCCGGGGCTCAGCAGTCCGCGACCAGGCTAGGCCAGATGCGTCTTCGTGACAACATCACCTTCTGTTATGACATGTCCACCGGCACCTCCACCAAAATAATTGTGTCGATCGATCATGCCGCCGGCATAGTCTGCGACCAGATTCGCCATGCTGGCGGTGGGACCACCAGACTTCCACGCCTTTGTTACTGTAACAACCTGGAAGCCGATCTGGCGCACGTCGCGTTCGCGACGTGCGCAGTAGTCTCGTTGCAGGTTCGTGAGGAACTCGATGTAGTCGCCCGCGCGCCTCTTTTGTCCGCGAAACTCATGCAACGTCCCATCGCTACCCCAATGGAAGGCGCCCATCAAGCCAAGTTCGCCCGCATCCTGCGGGCGAACAGCGGACGCTCGCCGCCACGCAAAAAGTTAAGCGTATGGAAGAACAAGTTGCTCTCATTCTGAAACTCGAGCACTGCCAATGCAGGATCGTCCTTATACCGCAAGCCTGTATAGGGATTTTTGTGATTCAGCAGTCGTTCGAAGTAACGCAGGGCGATGTCCTGGAGGTCACGATCTAAGTTGATGAAGTCGTTACCGGCTGGGAATGGGGCTCGTTCGTGCAACACGTTAATTCCCGTCGAGTCGGTTTACCTGGCATCTGTACGCTACTTTTCACTTTGTGCGTCGCGAAGGTTGGCTGCCGCAACAGGATCGTCAGGGCGTAACCGAAGAACTTTTCGAAACTGCCGTGCAGCTTCTTTCCTTCTGCCGTCCCGCATCAGCATGACGCCGAGGTTGTTTCGGGCGTCTAAATCCTTCGGATTCAGCTCGACCGCACGGGTGTAATGATCGATGGCATCCCCGCGTCGTCCTGAATGGCCCAGTGCATTGGCCAGGTTGTAGTGGATGTTGGCATCCTCGCCGTTCAGCGCGAGCGCCTTCTCGAAGTTTGGCAGAGCTGCGTCAAACTGCTCCTGCTCGGCGTAGATCGCTCCAATCATCTGCCAGGCGTGAGAGTCGCCGGGGCGGAGTCGGGCCAGTTCTCTGAAATGCCCCAGAGCCTCATTCAGCTGGCCGCGGTCGACCAGCGCCGCCCCAAGCATCTGGTGAGCCGTGGCGTATTCCGGTCGGTGTCGCAGGGCGTGCCGATAATACTCGATGGCCTTGTCGACGCGACCAGTTTCGCCGAGGTACGCTGCTGAGAGCACCAGGCTTTCCGGGTCATCGGGCAACTGCTCGACGGCCCGCGTGGCGAGCGATCCCGCTTCAAGATGTTTGCCCGCCCAGTTGAGAACCTTCGCAAGGTTTCGCAAAGCGATCGCATGCTGCCGTTCGTCGACGCGCGAGTTGATTTGACGGGACACTTCAGTCAGCGCTTGTTCGGTCGGGGCCGACTCCATCTCGATAATTTCCGCGTCGATCAGTCGGTCAACGATCGCCTTCGCCAACTGGCCGTTGACGGCAATAGTGGGGTGCACGTGGTCCAGGAACACTTCCCGGCCAGGTGATGAGTGTCCCAGCTGGTCACGACACTGTGCAGCAACAAGCTGCTCGAAATCCACGAGTGGCACGTTCAACCGCTCAGCCGTGTTGCGAATGATCCGCGGAATCTCATTGACCGCCCGCAGCGGGCAAACGTCTTCGTCGATGGAACGGCAAAATGCAGCATGGGCCTGCTCGAACTGTTTTTGCTTCAGTAGCAACCGACCGGTTCGCCAGTGAAGCTCAGCGAAGGATGAGTCGAGCTCCGCGGCACGAGCATAAGCAAGCCGAGCTGCTTCAAGGTGACCATCACGTTCCTGCTGTCGCGCTGTCTCGTACTGTTGCGTCCACTCCAGCAGTGTTTCAGTAGACATCCCGTTGGAGTGCTGACTCTTAAACGGCGCACTGTCTTTCAGGTTGGAGGCCGGCGTGACCAGTACGACCTCTGCGCCGCACCCGCGGGCGATAGCCACGATGCGGGACAGATTCACCTTGAAGTGCTCGATAATCCGTCGTTGCTGTTCGATGTCGCGCTGGTAAGTCGTGGGGCCGACTGTGTGGTCAAGCACAGTGTCGACATCCTCTGACAACTGAACTCGATCCTCGCTCTGACCACCGAACATCCACTGAGCGAGCGTGGCGGTCCGTGATCGAGCCAACATGGCCATCGCACCACGTCGCAGTGGCGAAGCATGCTTGATCTCACCATAAGTGCGATCTTCGAGAAACTCGTTGTGCCCGGTGTAGACTATAAACAGGTCCGGCTCGTACTGGACCAGCTCCTGAGTCAACCGGGCCACACGATAACTGGCGTAGCTGACTCCTCCGGCATTGATGACTTCCCACCGGGTATCCGGAGCGACGCGAGGCAGCAGCTCACGCAGCCAGCCCGGGAACGACGTCGTGTCGTCATAAGGTCGACCATGGGTTGTTGACCCGCCCAGGCAGAAGACGCGCCGCGTGCCGGGAACTTTGTGGCGAGGAAAGCTTTGCTGATTGAACCACGCAAGCTTGTTTTTCGACGTGACCATCCACGACGGATCGCCGAATGCGGTGTCGGAAACGAACAGAGGTGAGCTGCCATCGAACCCGACGAGCGGGTCGCTCAAGTCGACCGCAAGTTCCACTCCCACCAGCGCCAGCCCGGTCTCAAGCGAGACGACAAACAGCAGCGTTGTGACGAGCGAGTACGCGAGCTTCTTTCGCCTCGACAGTGAACAGTGACTTGCAGGTGGTGCGCCTAACGATGGGGCATCTGACGGTGAGGCGGCTGGCTTGACTGGCGAGTCGCTCATTTGTTCTCTTTAACAGGACCGTCTTTGAGCTCCACGTTCTTACTTCGAGCCCAGGCAAATTACTCTGCCATTTTGCGTCGAAACGTAGAGCCGTTCTCCGGCAACCGCGAGGCAGTCGTGGACCAGGCCGCCGTCGATGGCGTGCTCGGCAAGAAGCTTTCCGTCAACAAGGTCATGAACCCGTACGCCGTTAATGGCACTCTTGCCTTTTTCGTCCCCGTACAACTTTCCTGCCACGTAGAGTCGTTCGCCAGCCATCACCATGCCGCGCATCCGGGCGGTGTTGGGCATCTTGACACTCCACTCTTTTCCCGAAACTGCTTTGGCGAACAGCAGGGCATTGCCGGACATCTCACCGTTGCCGGTGTTGACCTTTACGCACGCCCGATAACCACACGTGGCCGCGTCGTCAAAGGCGAGCATCTGGCCGGCGGGTCGATCGCCGGTTTTCCACTCCGACAGATTTCGACGAATCGCGATCGGCCGTTTCGCCCATGCGGCATTCAGCAGCCCCAGTCGGCCTCCGCGAAGTCGATCGAGACCGGCCGATCCGGGTTTGCCGGTTTTTGCGTCGACTTCCCAGGAGGCCAGTTGAATGGTTCCTTGGCCGCCCGTCAGCACATCGGGGACACCATCGTGTCCTGTGACCGGCTCAGCCCAGACAAGTTCTCCGGTTTCCGGTTTGACAGCCTGCACAAGCAGTCCGTCGTCCGAGTCGCTGTGTCGGCCGACGACGAAATACGCGAGGCCATCGTACATGAGGACTCCTCCCAGGACCGGCCGAGCAGATTCGATCTGCCCGTACGCGACAATCCGGCGGTCGCGCGGTGCTGCGCGAAATCGCCAGACGAGTTGGCCGTCATCAGTGGTGAGGCAGTAAACCCAGCCGTCGTGTGAACCGAACAGGCACAGACCTCCGTCGATCGTCGGCGGGCAGCCGATCCGTCCGCCGGACGTGAAGTTCCACCGCAGCTCACCGGTGTTCGCATCAAGGGCGACGAGACGGTGATGATCGCTGCTCGCGGCAAACGCCAGTCCCTCTGCCACGACTGGACTGGTAAGTGGGTTGGCATTTTTCTGCCCCCATTCCAGTGCCACCGATTCAGCGACTCGACCAGCGACCCGTCGATCCCAGAGCCGCGTGAGTTTCGTCGGACCGGCTTCGCCGGTGCTGCCGCTGCGCGCCACATTGCAACGATACGTCGGCCAGTCTGCCACGGGAGAATCGGATCGCGTGTGTTGGGCGCCATATGCTGGTCCCTTTTTCAGACGCTTGTCTTCGTCAATTGGAGCGGTCTGCGGACTTGTCTCCAGGGCGATGAATCCGCGCAGCATCACGTAACATCCGCAGGCGTGCGGAAACGTGTAAATCAAACCGTTGGCCGGAACGAGTCCTGCCGTCCGGCATGACGTTCGGCTGGCTCCGAAGTGCCGATACTCGCCCGTTTTCAGATCGGCAAAATCCATCGAGCCGCACAGGAAAAACTGCTCGGTTGCGACGTCATAACTGCAGCGGTGCTTGTAGGTGAACTCCTTCGGTTGCAGCAGTTGCTTCCTGACCTTCCCCGTTTTCGGATCGAGGCCTTCCCACGCGTACTGCTTCGTCCCTTTCGAATCGGCCGTGTGAATCCAGACGAGGCCGTCGGAGTAAATCACTTTTTCATAGCTGCCGCCGTGACCGATCTTTGTGTAGGTGTATTCCCACAAGTGTGAGCCATCCTCGGCCGAGACGGCGTGGTTCGCGTCGTTGGTGGCGGCAATGAGAACGCCATCGCTGTAGAAGACCAGTGTGAATGCCGCCTCCTTTGTCCACGACTTCGTGGAGGCTTTCCATAGCTGTTCTCCGGTATTCAGCTCAAAACAAACGAGCTGCGAATCCCCTCCGCGGCGGCTGTTGTCCACGTGAACGAACAGCCGGCCGTCGCCTGCCCGCATTCGTTTGGACACCAGCGGAGCGGACCAGCGGCTGTCTCCGGTTTCAATATCCACTGCGTGGACCGCTTTTGAGTTCGCGACGAGAAGCAATCCGTCACTGAGGAGAAACTCACCGGGAACGTCGACATCGAACGTGCGAGTCACTTCACCAGTCTCACCGTCAAGAGCCACCAGTTTCCCGTCGACCTTTGTGTATATCCGCCCGCCGTCTGAAATCAGTTCCAGTGAGTCTGCCTTGCGTCTCCACAAACGCAGTCCGTTGTAAACGTCGCGGACGATCAACGAGTTTTCCCTGCGAAGCCCATTTTCGGTGACGACCTCGTCCTGAAACACGACGGCGAGATGCTGGTCCGAAGCGACGGCCGAGGGCGTGGAGGCCTTGCGGTCTCCGGTCGGCCAGTTGGGGCCAGCCACCCAGCGAACTCCGGTCGGCACGCCAATCTGTTGATCCATGGAAACCGGATTGCCGCTGGCGTCGCCGCGCTGGTGAGTCCAGTCATCCATGGCCGTTGGTCGAGACTTTCGCACACGCACCCAGACACCGGTATCGTCCTGAATGACCACAAGACCCTCAATTCCGGTTGCGGCGGACAGTTCATTCAGTTGCGCGGCGGGAATCGGTTTTCCATCAGTGTTCCAGTTACCCAGCCAGGCGACACCGCCCGGCCGGAGAACTCGAAGCACTTCTTTCAGCTGCAGTCCGTTCTGCAATAACCGGCCGAAATTCTCGACCACGGCGAGGTTGACCATGTTGTCTGAATAAGGCAGCTGTTTGGCCAACCCGGTCTCAACCGACACGACACCCCGAAGCTCCGCCTTGTCGATGGCCTGCCGCATTCGATTGACCGCGTCATGGCCGGTGCACAGGCCATGCACCAGATACTCACCGTCACGACACAAAGCGACGGCGAGTCCTCCGTCCTCGGAGCCGAGGAGAACGCAGAGTCCTTTCTGACTGTTGACCGATGCGAGCATCTTCGTGGCCAGGCTGACCTGACGCTGATCCTGCGCAGTTGCAGACAATTGCCATGCTCCGTGGCAGACGACGGCGAGGAAGCCTGTCAGCACGGTCGTCCAATGCCGTTGGATTCGAGTCATCCTGAATTACCCTATCAGCTTTATTCAGTCGCTGGTTTCCGGTTAAGTTGGTTAGTTTCAGGAAACTCAGCCGAACTTCAAGATCACCGTCATTCATTAACGGATAGTAATTTTGATTTTAGCGCTAGAACTCACTCTATAGGGAACAATCGTTGATTCAAGGGATGCAAGTGTGCAAAGGCGACCATGGCCGCCTTTGCACACTTGCCGTTTTCGGGCGTTGGTGGGTGAACCTGGGACGTGCTAAATCGCAAAACACGGCTTGATTTTGCAACTGGTACGCAACCTCGCCGTGCCGATGTGCGTCGCGGATGACTAGCAGCGGGCCAGAAACGTGTCGCGACTAACGTGCGTTTGTTGCGACAACTCGTCTTACAGAAGAGTCCTTCGTGTTTTGCCCGCCCATCGAGTTCTAAATTCCCGTGAAACATTTCAAAACACCAAAAGCCGTCTGGCGAGATGTTTTTAACACCGTGGGCATTCCACCACGACCACATCTTTTCGCCAACGGCTCCAGTCACCTGACGTGTTGCCCGAAACGCCAGGTGCCGAGCCTTCTACCTGACCGCGGAGAAGTTCTGCCGAACTCTGTCAGCCAGTCGCGAAAACGGAAGCCTCTGCACCAGGACGGTTCCGTGACCACGACATGCCCTCCCTGCCAAGTTGCCACCGCACTCAATAGCATAATCAATGTCGCTGGAGAATCCGACCGGACATTTGGTGTCGACTCGCAGCGACAGGCCGCCCGGCATCTTTCATATCCTTCATGTGCTTTGCCCCCATCATGATATGCAGACGCAGGCAACCGCCTGATTGAAGTGTTTGTATGCTGGTGTCACGCCGACGATTACAGGCCCAGAGGCCAACGTCGCCGGTATTCACAGAGATCAAAGTCAATTCCGAGTTTTCCAGATTTACGTCTGGTTGGTCAAGCTGCCGACTCAGTGCCGACAGACGGTGTGTAGACCGGAACAACCACCTGCACCACGGGGCCCTGTGGCTCCACAGAGATGGGGTTAGAGTGGAGCTGCGACGCTTTACGACGTAGGGCCTTACAAGCTAAGTACATGTTTTTGGCTAACCGTTGTAACAGTCCCATTCGTAACTACCCGGTCCGCTGGTCAAACGTGTCCGTGCACGCGTGTACGAAAAGCATCATTGGCAGTGATACCGGTTGCTTTGGAACAACAGACGTTGCACGCTGGCGACAGATTCGGGTCGGTTCTACGGGTATCGACTGGTCTGTTGAGTCGGGAGACTAGCTCGGGTTGCATTTTCACAACACAGCGCAAAATCCAACACCCCGAGTTCCTCAATGTTTCCTGCGGTCACGAAATTTGGTTGTAGGTTAATAGTGAACATGATCACTGCGACATTAGTTACAGATTTTCTCACTTGCAAGCCAGAGGGTCTCCACGATGAGGCTTCTTCGAAGCAGAAACGGGCAGAGACGAAAAGGCACAACGATGGTGGAAACCGCCGTTGTTCTGCCGATCTTTTTTACCTTCCTGTTTGGATTTATCGAGTTTGGTCACGTCTTCATGACGATCCACACACTCAATTCCGCAGCGCGCCGCGCTGCTCGACTGGGTATTGGAGATTTGGCGACGACGGATGAGGTTGAAACGCTTGCGCACGACATTCTGAATTCGGCGATCGATGCTAACCTGGAAAACGTTAAAATTCAGGTGAAAGACGCCAGCAATTTTGACGACATCGCTCTCGACGCCGAGGCTCTCGACGACGAGTACTACGCGTCTCTTCCGAATGTGGCAATTGAAGATCTTGAGCGAGGCAGTCTATTCATTGTGCGGATACAGGTTCCGTATGGTGAAGTCGGCATTCTTGGTCCGCGGTGGGTCGGAGATATCAATGTCTACGGGCAGGCTGTGATGAGAAAAGAGTAAGGGGCCGACTATGCGAACAACACGTCAACATCATTATCGGAACGGCGTCGACACCAGCAGGCGAAAGGCGGCAGCCGTTATTGAAGCAGCTGTTGTTCTGCCGATGATGCTGATTCTGGTCCTGGGCACGATTGAAATGGGTAGTGCACTGCGAGCCAGCACGATCATGCAGTCATCTGTCCGCGAAGCAGGCCGCCTGGCGAATATGAACTGGGGCGATGTCGTCGAATCCGGCGATACACCTAATGCCAAAATTGAACGGGACATCCGAAACTACGTCACCGCATCCGGTCTGCCGGGTTCGGCGCTGGCAGTCGATATTGTCCACGCCGAAGGTCAGAGTGCCGGGTTGCCATTTGACATTGCTGATGAAGACAACGCGCTGCAACTGATGAAGATCGAAATCAGCATGCCGTACTCGGCGATTAGTCTGTTTCCGTCGAATTACATGAGTGGTTCGAATGTGAGAGCGTTTCTTATTCTGCGAGCCGGACTGGGTGGGGGCTCTCTATCCAGCTGACTGGTGACATTGTGGGTAAAAATAGCGAGTCGCGAATGGCACTTGCCAGTCGTGCAGCTGAAATCTTTTCCGGGGGAAAATTATGAAAAGAACTTCAATATCACTTATCGTGAGACATCTGAAATATCATCGCCGCAAGGGTGTATTTTTTGTTCTGGCCGTCGTCTGTCTGATGGCGGCAATGACATTCGTTGGGATGTCCGTTGACCTGGGTATGATTACGGTCACGAAGACTCGCATGCAGGCAGCCGCGGATTCTGCGGCGTTGGCGGCAGCTCAGGAGATCGTCATTGGAATTCGATCGGCCGCCGAACAGGGTGAAACAGACATGCAGACCATTCAGGCGATTGCTGCGACAGCGGCCAAAGCGATGGCTGTCGACGTTGCTGAGTTGAACGGGTTCTATATCGATCCGGCGACCGACGTTACTCTGGGGAATCGCCTGCTCAAGGAAGACGGCGTGACTTACACGGAATCCTTTGGGACCCCGCCGTACAATATGGTGAAAGTTGAGATCCGAAAAACGAATGAAGACCCGACTCAGGCCGACGCAAAACTGCCCTTGATATTTGCGCCGGTTGTTGGTGAACGAGCCCAGTCAATTCGTGCTGATGCCACCGCTTTCATCGAATCGCGCGACATCGTTGCTGTACTGGACTATTCAGGGTCAATGGCGTTTGACAGCCAGATGCGTTCGGATACGGTCAACCGACTGGGACTCAGCGGCGTAATCGATGGTCTGGATGATATCTGGGACACTCTGGTCGCTTCAGATGTACGATTCAGTGACGATTTTGCAACTCAGAAGTTCCCTGTCACTGGTTTCGGAAACATCAATTCGTACGGCGGCACCTATGTCAGCAGCAACAATACAGATACAATCTTTAATCAATTGGACCTGGGTGGCAGCGATAGTGAGTCTCAAGTCAGGTTTTACAACCGTAATAATTACCGTTCTTTCATGGTGGAGCTGGGAGTTGGAGTATATGACCTGAATGTCATGAGCGGAAATCTCGATGACCGCATCAACTCGTTTCGGGTTCCGGACGGGTACTCGGTAACGCTCTGGGACTATCCGAACCAAGGTGGTTGGCAGTCCGGTCCGCATACGTCTGACGTCCGCTCATTGGGTAGTCGCAACAACGACGCTGAGTGGATTGTCATTACCAACCCCAGCGTCGGGGAGGACGATTACGTAGCGTTTCCGCAGGAAGGGAAGGCGGCCAACGGAAATCGGAAGGGCAAGCCTTCTGCCAGCGAAAGTGAGGCACTATGGAAGGGCTACATTAAATACGTAAAGAACAACCTGAGCAGCTACGGATACAGAAAGGATTACGGATACCGAACGCTGATGCAGTATCTGATCAGTCAGAAGAAGGCGAACAGCGAGTCGGAAGATCTCTGGCGTGCTCCGATCTATCCTCACCATGGGATGAAGGAAGGTGTCACGATGCTGGCTGCATTCCTGAATAATCTGGGTTACGGAGATCATCTGGGGCTGGTCACGTATGCGACAACGTCAAGAATTGAAACCGGACTTTGGGACGATGGCGCAGATGTTACCGTTGATCTGGCTGGTGAACATCTGACTAATGACGTAATGGCCATTAATACTATTCAACGTCATAAGCAGGCCGGGCACTACAACGGTGCCACCGGCATCGGATACGGCCTTGAAGACGCCAGCGACCTGCTTGATGATCAGGGGCGTTACGGAGCTCAGAAGGCGATCCTGCTGATGACGGATGGTCAGTCAAATAAATATCCAAGTGGATATGGTACGGGCAGCCTGCCGCCCGGCTGGAACTGGAACGATATCACTGACTTTGATGACGACGGTTCGGCGAATCTGGTTATTGACAGCAGCTACGTAAGTGGTGGCAACAGCGGTGGAAATTGGCGGGCCGCTCTGCATTCCTTTGTTCGAGCGAAGGAGGCATATGATGCGGGCTATACCGTTCACACGATCTCAATGGGCGATGGTGCGGACACGGTCCTGATGGACGCGATTGCCCGGATGAGCGGTGGCGAATACGTACACATTGCATCAGGTACGTCCAACGCTCAGATGGAGATCGAACTGGAAGCTGCCTTTGCTGTTATGGCTGGTCAGGTTCCACCCGCCCGGCTTCTGGTTGACAGCGACTAGCAGGCTGTCCGGAAAGCCTCGTGTGGTGGTCCCGGTGAGTTCTAAAACTTCAAAATTTTCGTGTGCCGCCTGGTTTGATCTGCGGCGTCTGGCGAACGGCAAAGACGATGGGACGGCTACGCGGATTCGGGGTGTTGAACACGACAGGAATTCCGGGCGTACGACTCCACGGTAACGATTTCAGCTTATCGCGATCGCGCCGCTTCTGAACAGCATCAGTAAGTTGTGAGTCAGGCAGACCAGCTTCCATTCCTCCTTCATCTTCTCAAGGCTTCGCAGGAGGAAATAGCGAAATCCGAGGCCCTCTTTGATCTGGCCGAACACCGGTTCGATAATCACCTTTCGACGAGCGTACTCTGCTCGCCCCTTTTTTGTTCGGTTTCGACTCGCCATCTTTTGTTTCGCGGTCAGGTTACCTGGGGGCGAATCCGGCACTTTGTCGTTGTGCTTCTGACGACCGGTCGCGATGAATATGTCCTCGATGCGTTCATTCGAATCCAGAGCGTTCATGTTCTCTTCGCTGAAGTAACCCGTGTCGCCGCTGAGCGCTCTAATGCTTTCTGTGACGCCGGGGCGGCATCAGGATGGGCGATCATCTAATCCGTCATCGGAACCGTCTGACGAACGTCGTTCGCCTGATCGGTGACATTATCCGCGATGATGATTTGCTGATCGGTTGCCACTGCCTGAGTATTTCCACACTGATCAAATTCCTTGTTCGAAGTCTTCATGATCTTCAATTCGGAGTCTGTAAAATTCCGCTGTGCTTTCGGGGCGGGGACGGCTTCATCAGGGTTGGTGCGATGCCGGCGCCCTTCCGCTTCCATTTTGTCGACGTGGTCCTGAGCCTTCTGGCGAGCCGTCTCTTCCAGAGCTTCCTTTGCCTCAAGGATCTTCGCCAGTCGGCTTTCACGACGTTTCAGTCCGTCAGGGGTTTCGTTACCCGCCTGATCGCCAAACTGGTCGTCATCAGTGACATCCGCCCCACCGGCCCGAGCCAGCAGAGCACCAATCTCCTGTTGCAGCCGTTCCACTTCCGGTCTCATGCGATTGTAGCTCATCGCCTTGTTCCGTGACGCGTTCGCCTTGATCTTCGTGCCATCCAGCGAGAGCCGCCCAGCCTTCAACAGGCCTGCTTCACGACACAGCACAAGCACTTCCATAAACAACGGCTGCAGATGTTTCAGATGCCGAGCTCGAAATTCGGCGATGTGACGATAGTTAGGAATATCTTCGCCCACGATGATTCGAAAGGCAGCGTCTGTGGCACAGTGCTGCATGATCTTACGCGATGAAAACACACCCGCGCTATACGCATACAGCAGCAGAACGAGCATCATCCGCGGATCAAAGGGTGGCGGACCGCCGTTGTCGTCCCCGTAGTCTTCAACGCTTGGCGAAATATCGATCTGAGCGGTCACATCCCGTAGAAAATAAACCAGATGATCTTCCGGCAGCCAGTCTCTCGGAGACGGTGGAAAAATCAGCTCGCATCAGGCTGCCATTCGCGAAACTTTCGACTCATCCGTGGTCCCGTTCAACAACTCAAAAAATGTCCCGTCAACCCAACCTCAAATACAAGATTGCGTAAATGATATCCAGGGTAGGCAGGTACCCGGACACGCTGCTAGTCCAGATGGTATGGGAGTCTAACGCCCGATGACGGGCAAGGAGATTCTCAGATGAAGAAGAGACGTAAACGACATACCCCGGAACAGATCGTCAAGAAGCTGCGTGACGCGAATGTGATGCTGAACGGTGGGAAGAGCCTTTAACTTCCTGGTCATTTCCGGAGCCATTCCGCCGTACTTCTGGCGCCAGCGGTAATAAGTTTGCTGAGCAACCCCGGTCTGGAGTCTTTCACATACGCTGGCTGCGTACACGAGGGGAAGGTCAGCAGACATTTTTCTCGATCGTCCTACAGCGTCCAGCCGTTGCGGTATTCTTTGTGGATCATGTCCTGGGCCGTCTGCGAATTTGTCACCCTCAGATTCTTTGCATCCCATTTCAGCGATGCACCGCTGCGGTAGGAAACAACACCCAGCAGAACGGCTTCGGTCAATGCTCCGGAGTAGTCAAAGTTGCAGGTTGTGCTGCCGCCGGTCCTGATGGCTTCGATCCATTCGTTGTGGTGACCGATGGATTTTGGGATGTAAGGTTCCGGACGCTGCAGTTGATCTCCGTCATTCTTGGGCAACAGCAGATTTGAGCTGTAATTGGAGATGATCGCGCCGCGCTCACCGACAAACAGCTGGCCTCCGCCCCAGTCCAGGGGTTTGCCGTTCTGGTCTTTATAACCGGACAGGACATCAGGTTTCTTACCGCCGTCGTACCACGTCAAGTTGACCGGGGGAAGGTCGTCGCGCGCTGGATATTCGTATTTGACGACGATTCCGGAAGTTGTCGCTTCGTCATTGCGGTTCGGTCCTGTTGCGGCAACAGTGGATGGGTGTTTCAGTTTCAGGGCCCAATGAGCGAGGTCCATGTAGTGGCAGCCGAAGTCTCCCAGTCCGCCGCTGCCGTAATCCCAGAACCAGCGCCAGTGAAACGGGTGAACGGTTTCGTGTTTTCCGTTGATCGTGCTCTCGACGTACTCACGTTTCTGAGCAGGCCCGAGCCACAAGTCCCAGTCGACGCCGCGTGGAGGCGATTTTCTGACCAGCTTTCCACCCGAATAGTCTACTCCCACCCACACATGAACTTCACGCACCGGCCCGATCGTTCCACTTTGGATGGCCTCCACCACTCGTCGATAATTATCACCCGCGTGGATTTGCGTGCCCATTTGTGTGACCAGATTGTTTTCCGCGGCCAGTTCAGCCAGCTTGCGTGCTTCATACACCGTATGTGTGAGTGGTTTTTCGCAGTAGGTGTGCTTTCCCATCCGCATGGCCATGGCCGCGGCCGGAGCATGTGTGTGATCAGGCGTTCCGACGATGACGGCATCCAGCTTGTCGCCTTCGGTTTCCAGCATGACTCGGAAATCTGAGTACCTGCGCGCCCCTTTGTGTTTTTCGCCTGCCGCTCCCAGAAAATTTGAATCGATGTCCGCCAGGGCAACAATATTCTGACTGGCACAACCTGCGATATCCGCGGCCGCTCGATTTCCTGTGCCAATGGCGGCAATGTTGATTTTTTCCAGCGACGAATTTGAGGCAGTGACAGCGGTTGGATTCACATGCCATGCCGTGGCCAGTGCCCCCCCGGAAATAGCACTGCTGGTTAGGAAGTTACGTCGGCTCAGGCGATCGGACATCGAATTGTCTCCCGGAAATCGAACAGTGACTCTCGGCCGGCATCACATCCCGGCGCAGCGACAATGCTACGAGAAACGCCACGGCGGGTAAATTGACCGCAGCAAAACAATTTTGCGACGGACGTGTTCCCGTGATCTGTCGACTGACATTTTGTTTAAAAAAGCAGAGCAGCCGAGTACGCGGTTCGGGGCATCATTCCGGCAGCGGCGGTAGTTTCATGGATGCGGGCGACTGATTTGTCGGTGGTCGTTCGAAAAGAACACCAAATTCGGTGTAGCCGTTGATGAATCCACCATGTGACAGAAAAAACTGTCCGCCCTCAACGCCCATAAATCGGTCTCGCCGGTGGGCCTTTCCCGTTGCGTCATGGCTGAATTTCGCCGTTGTGATTTCGGACCATTCTCCCGCGGAATCCCGAATCCACTGGTTACCGTACAGGGCTTTGCGGATGACGTGTCCGTTTCTGCCGATGAAGTTTTCGCTGAAGCTGTAAAGACCGCGCAAACGGCGACCTTCTTTCGGAGCCTTCCAACTGGATATCAGCATCCATTGTTTTTTGTCCGGATGAAAGTAGTAGCCGGCAAAAATGGTGTGAGTCGTGTCGACGGGTTCTGCCGTGACCAGAAACCGTTGCTTCTCTCCGGTCTTCCATTGGAACTTCAGGTGACTGTGTCCGCCAGTGCCTTCGTTACCAAAACTACCGGAGGACACATCGGCGCCTTTATCAACCAGGACGACGCGGTTTTCGTCGGTCACTTTGTTTCGATCAACTCCTTCATTACCGCTGTCCCAGACACTAAAGATGATACGGCGTTCGGTCGGGCTGTTGACCTGCATACCGAAATACCCACGATGCCAGCCGCAGGCCATGTAGTAACTCCACAGCGGATCTTCCAGACCGGTCATTTCGCAATAAAATGCCGACACCTGGGTATCGCGCGGCACGGGATATGCCAGATGAACCGAGGCCGCGTTCCGTCGAGGCTGCATGTTGAAATGAGCGTCGTCGACGGCCGTGCCGACCAGTACTAATTTCAGTACGCTGCCGTTGTTTTGTCCGGATGAATTCAACGACAGAAGTTGGAAGCTGTGATAGCCACCCTCATCAATCTTGAAAGTACCGAACTGGGCAGTCACTGAATCCGTCGCGTGACCACGAACGGTGACTTCACGAGACTGTTCACCGATGCTGAGTTTTAGTCGCGATGTTGTCTCCGGTTGCAGACGCAGCACGACTGATGCACTCAGAGCTCCGGGCGTCTGCAGCTGGCCGAACCAGGTCACACTTGTTTCCGGTCCGGTCCATCGAGTAATGCCATCGTCGGCAGAAATGCGCGCGGCGTTGTGATTGGGATCGAGGTACGCAGTCGCTGCCGGAATGTGAATTTCGGCCGCTTCTGCGCGTTGTGGCAGAAAGAGGCCGACCGTCAGGAAAACGAACGCCCGACAGTTCATCAGGCCATTGCTTTCCAGATTGGCGAAGCGCCTTCGACACCGACGAGTTTGTTGTCGAGGCCGCCGAAGAAGTAGCTCAATTTGTCCGGGTTGAGTCCCAGCTGGTGCAGGACAGTGGCGTGCAGATGTTTGACATGGAAGGTGTCGTCGACAGCGCGGCTGCCGATTTCGTCGGTGGTGCCGACACTGGTGCCTCCTTTGGTGCCACCGCCCGCCATCCACATGGTGAAGCCGTAGCTGTTGTGGTCTCGGCCGCTGCCCTTGGCGTATTCCGCCGTTGGCTGGCGTCCGAATTCACCGCCCCAGACAATCAAGGTGTCTTTCAGCATGTCTCGCTGTTTGAGATCCTTCAGCAGCCCAGCCAGTGGTTTGTCAGTTTCACCGGCGTGCAGATTGTGGTTGTTCTCCAGGTCACCGTGAGCATCCCAGTTGTCGTCGTTGTGAGCACCGCCCGAATAAATCTGCACCATTCGCACGCCGCGTTCGACCATGCGTCGGGCCAGCAGACACTGTCGACCGACGGTGGAACATTTGGGGTCGTTGAGGCCGTATAGTTCCTGTGTGGCCTCGGTTTCCTGACTGATGTCCACAGCTTCCGGGGCTTCTGACTGCATGCGATAGGCGAGTTCGTACGAGGCGATTCGCGCGGCCAGATTGCTGTTGTCCTGACGAGGTGTCAGGTGTTCCTCATTGTACTCTCGCAGAGTGTCCAGCAGTCTGCGCTGACCGCCATTGGCCAGATCCTGGGGCGGTGAGAGGTCCAGAATCGGATCACCCTGAGAACGCATGACCGTGGCCTGATACGTTGCCGGCATGTACCCGCTGCTCCAGTTCTTGGAACCGCTGATCGGACCGCCGCGAGGATCAAGCATCACCACAAAGCCAGGCAGGTCCTGATTCTCGCTGCCCAGGCCGTAGTTGACCCACGAACCAAGACACGGATGACCACTCAGCACCTTGCCGGAATTCATCATCAGCATCGCCGACCCGTGAATCGGCGAATCTGCCGTCATCGAATGCAGGAAGGCGATGTCGTCAACGCAGGTTGCGAGGTTGGGAAACAGGTCACTGACCCATTTGCCACACTCGCCGTACTGATTGAATTTCCAGCGAGGCTCCACGATTCGTCCCTGGTTCTTGTGACCACCCCGACCGAACGTCTTCACGTCGATCGTCTTGCCGTCCATGCCATACATCGTCGGCTTGTAGTCAAACGTATCGATGTGACTGGGACCGCCGTAGCAGTAGAAGAAAATGACGTTCTTTGCTTTGGGGGTAAAGTGTGGCTTCTTTGGAGCCAGCGGATTAGTCCAGTCTGCTGCGCCATCGGCCGCCACGGATTGCTGAGTCAGAAAGCCGTCCTGGTCCAGCATGGACGTGAGCGCAAGTCCGGTAAATCCCGCTCCGGCCTGCCACAGGAATTCGCGCCGCGTACGTCCGCAGAAGTTTTGTATGGTCATGGTTTTAGTCCAGATACATGAACTCATTAAGATTCAGGGCGACAAGGCAGAAGTATTTTCTGGCCTGGTCGTCATTAAGTTTTTGTTCTGTCTTCAGCGTTTCGATCAATTTCAAGCCGCGAGTCACCTCTTCCGGCGTTGGTTGTCGCTGCATCACGCGCCGCAGAGCAAGTGTGACCTGCTCCTCCGGCGAGTCTGTTTTTTGCTGCAGCAGTCGGGCAAAGATTTCTGCCTGCTGCTGGATGAACTCGCCGTTCATCATGCCCAGCGCCTGAGTTGGCTGGGTTGTCACGAAACGCACCGGACAGGTTTGATCGGTATCGGCAAAGTCGAAGCTCTCGATCAGTGGATCCAGCAATGATCGTTTGACGTGAATGTAGACGCTGCGGCGGACCTTGTCTTCCGGAGACGAATTTCCCCACCCGGAACCGGGACGCGACTGCCCCGCCTTCACCGCTGCTGGAATGTCTGTGTAGATGCTGGGCCCGAACATTTTGTCGGCGTTCAGACTGCCATTGGCCCACAGCAGCGAATCACGAATTTCTTCGGCCGACAGCCGTCGCATGTCGAACCGCCAGAACAGATCGTTGGTCGGGTCGACGTCGTAGCTCTGTTTGTTGGGTCGAGAAGACATCTGGTACGCGGCAGACGACATGATCAGCCGATGAATATCCTTCACTGACCATCCACTCTGGACGAACTTTGCAGCCAGCCAGTCGAGCAGTTGCGGATGAGTGGGTCGGCTGCCCTGGAAGCCAAAGTCGCTGGACGTCCGAACAATGCCGCGACCGAAGTGGTGCTGCCAGATGCGGTTCACCATGACTCGAGCAGTGAGCGGATTTGCCGGGCTGGCCACCCATTGAGCCAGCACCTTGCGGCGTCCGGACGACGCTGCCCCTTCAGGAAGTTCCGGAATTACCGCTTCGGGCGGCGACAGTACAGACGGAAATCCAGGAGTCACTTCCTCACCTTCGGCATGTGGATTGCCTCGTGTCAGAATGTGGGTGGCATCTGTGTTTCGCAGGTCCTCTTTCACACACAACGCGTCAGCGAGTCCTGACGGTTTGCTGGCTTTCAGCTTTTGCAGTCTGTTGAAGTGATTGCGATAGCGATTGACCTGCGGTGCTTTAAGAATCGTCCCCTCACGTTTGGCGACAATCGGAACTCGGTTCATGTCGTACTGGAACTCTTCCTTTTCAACATCCTGCAGGTCGTCCCAGATTAGCTTTTCGATTTCCTTCAGGTGCCGTTCCGCGTCCTTTGTATCGTTTTCGTATCTGGTCAATGCCGTCCGATAAATATCGGGATCAGCCGGCCGATCAATCGGCATCACGGAAGCATCCAGAACTGATTCGTTGCCCCGAACTCCGTAACGCCGCACGTTTCTGAAGAATGCTACCATACGATAATAATCCCGCTGAGGAACAGGATCGATCTTGTGGTCATGGCAGCGAGCGCAGTTTAACGTCAGCCCCAGGAATGTATGACTGGTGGTCGTAATGATGTCGTCGATGTCGTCATAGAATGCGAGTTTGGGATCCGCCGGTTCGTCGTCCCACCGACCGAGTCGATAATAGCCGGTGGCGACGATCGAGTCCGGTGTGGGCTCTTTTTTTTCGTCGCCCGCCAGTTGTTCGGTGATGAACAGGTCGTACGGCTTGTCGTCGTTGAACGACTGGATCACGTAGTCACGGTAGCGCCAGACATGAGGTTTGGCGCCATCGCGTTCGTAACTGTTGGTTTCGGCGTAGCGAACCAGATCCAGCCAGTGCCGTCCCCACTGCTCACCGTAGTGTGGCGAATCGAGCAGGTGATCAACAAGTTCCGCGACACCCGACTGATTCAATTCCCCGTCGACCGCTGAAATTCTCGCCGCCCATCGTTCCACGTCCGTCGGTTCCGGAGGCAGTCCCAGCAGGTCGTAGTACATTCGCCGCACAAGTTCGCGAGGTCTGGCCGCTGGCGAAGCTTGCAGTCCGGCAGCCGTCAGTCTGTGGCGAATGAAGGCGTCGATTGCGTTATTGCCTGCGTCAGCAACGTGAGGAACTTTGGGCTGCTGTACCTGCTGGAACGACCAGAATTTTTTTGTCTCATCGTCGACAACTGGTGGGCCGGGCGATTCTTCGAATTTGATCTCATGCAAATCCTCTGGCCAGGGCAGTCCCATCTCTACCCACTTGGTTAATGTCCTGATCTGCTCCGGTGACATCTGCCCCGTGGGAGGCATTTCGAAGCTTTCATAGTTGATCGCCGTAAGCAGATTACTGTCCGCGTGACTCTTCAGATCGACTGCCGGCCCGGACTCGCCGCCCATCAGGATTCCGGCCCGCGTCGTCAGGTTAAGTTCGCCCTTTGGTGATTCTCCGGCGTGACACTTCAGGCAATTGTCGGTAAGCAATTCAACAACGTCGTTATTGAAGAACGCGATTTGATCATCCGTGAATTTCGTTGCGTCATCAGCGCACACGAGACCAGACGTCGCAATCACGAAAAACAAGCACGGGATGGCTCGTGACATCATGGAGGGAACTTTACGGTAGGTGGAAGGGAAAACGTTCCGGCCCGAGTTTATTACCTTTGTAAATAAATTACCCAAAGCCGGTTGCGAAGTCAATCGTTTAATTGTGGAACGAACAACGGAAGCGCACCTGTCGACTGGCATTTTGACCCTGAAGTATGATCATTATTCGAGATCACTCGCACTTTGCAATCGCTGGCCGGACACCATGCGGTCGTTTCCTGTCGACTATCACCAGCTGGCGATCGAGCGGTGACACCACGTGTTATGTCTCATCCGACACCGACTTCCGCCCGATCGTGTTCCGCAGGGCGTCATCGCCATCATCACCGAAAAGTATTTTTTCGGATTTCGCCGGACAGTAAACAGCGTGCGTTGCCATGCCATCTTTGTTGATCGCTTTTTGCAGCAGGTCTTCCGCCGCCAGCGTCATCCGTCCGGCCCGTCGCGTCAGCTCAAAGCTGATGCCGCCGATTCCTTCGTACGATCGATAAACGACTTCTGTACACACCAGTCTGTCAGACCGCGCAAAGTCAAAGTCGAAGTCGTACCCTTTGCCGGCATGAAAGAAGCCTCGACCGATGGCATCTGCGACGTCACCCGGTGACAGTTGTGGTCGAATGATGGCCACCGCATCGCTGCGAAACGGACATGATACCGAACGAATTCGCACGCCGTCCTTCAGGGCTTCCAGAACGCGTCCTGCGCGTGACGGGTCGACCGTTTCGATCGTGTTCCATCTTGATTGAACGTTCTCGTGTTCATGCAGGCCCAGGTTCTTTAGTTCCGGCAGGGTGCCGATGTACAGAGCGGCGTGTGGCCAGTAACCCGGTAGAAAATAGTTGGTGAAGGCATGTTCCTTGCGAACCACGATGATGTCGCCGGGCTTAAGTTCCTTTTCCAGTTGAGCATCAATGTCTGTTGGCAGACCAGGTTCATGTCCTGTCTTCACGTAGCGATCAGCCATCAGACTGGAGACGTATTTTTGCAGGCCGTACAGCGCCCGTCCGAGCAGGTTACGTCCGATGCTCGTGCGCAGCGAACGCGCGTGGACGCGAGTTCTGGCCAGCGCGAACGTTTCCGGCGAAATGCCAAGTCGATCCTGCAGCCGTGCGATAATTTTCAGGACCTCGCGAAGCTCCGGATCGTCGGCAGCTGTTGCGAGTAACCTGCCCTGGTTTTTCCGGAAAAACGTCAGGGCGTGATACAGATGCCATGCATGTACGGGACTGGTGAGTGACTTTTGTACGTGATCGTATGTGCCACCGGGGATGCCGAAGTGCGGTGCGGGTTCATTCAATTTTTCTCGCACAATGTGAAGATGGTGGAAGCTTTCTCTTATAAATCGTGCCACGTCGACGAGCACCAGCGCACCAGCGTATGCGATCATTAACGCCAGTGGTTGCTGATCCGGTTCGAACCGGTCGACCTGATGAAACGACGAGACCAGTTCAAATAACGCGTTGCGTGACTGCCAGTAGGAAACCAACAGATGTCGCGTCTGCTCATCTTCTGTTGGCGTAAAAAAACCACGATCTTCCGCGTTGATCTGTTCCGTCAACTCGGTGGCCCGATCTTTCAGGCGGGAAAAATGCTGGGCAACATTAATAACTGTGGCGGCACCGTGAGTGAGGTCGGCAGTGGCGTGCATGAGTGACTCTCCTGACAGGAGCTTCTGACGCGGAATTTGCTGACGAGGGAATGTTCTGCTATAGCATAGCCATCGCGTGCCACATCTTGTACTGTCGAATCAGATGTCGGAGTTGCGGCCGTAAAGAAAGACCGGGCAATCGTTTAAACGAATTAGAATCAGAGAGCTGCAGGATTCCACATGTCAGAGTCCGAAACATCGCTCGGCACGATCAGCCGCAGTGGGCGAATTCTTATTCTGCTGGGTGCATTTCTTGGCTGGATGTTTGCGGGTTGGGAAATGTCGTTGCTGCCGTTGTCGGCCCGCTCGGTAACGATCGGCATGTTGCAGCACGATCCCGCGCACACCGACTGGGTCACAGGGGCGCGAGTGGTTCTGGAAACGAAAAATTCAGCGCCGACGGCCGCAGATGCTGCTGCGGCCGATAAACTGAACAGAGTTGTCGGCGAATGGTTTGCCCGCTACATCGCTGTGTTTCTGTTTGGAGCGGCACTGGGTGGCTGGGTGTTCGGCTGGTTAGGTGACTATTCGGGACGAGTGAAAGCGATGGCGCTCAGTATCGTCTGGTATTCCGTCTTCACAGGGCTCAGCTATTTTGCTCAGACTCCGCTGCAGATGTGTGTTATGCGATTCGTCGCCTGCATGGGAATCGGCGGCATGTGGCCGGCCGGAGTCGCCCTGGTCTCGGAAGCATGGCCGGATGTTTCACGACCGACGCTGGCGGGACTGATCGGAACTTCAGCGAACGTCGGCATTGCTCTGCTAAGTATCGTCGTCAAACAGATTGGTCAGATGTCGCCGCAGTATGAACTCACACCGGATGCCTGGCGGTGGCTGATGCTGCTGGGCGCAGTACCCGCCGTGCTGGGTGTGTGGGTTTATTTTGTAGTTCCGGAATCGCCTCGCTGGCTGGCCGAGCAGAAGTCAGCTGACGGAAAATCGGCAGCAGGAAAGTTTGCCCCGCTGGCCGAAGTGCTTCGTCCCCCCTTGCTGCGCTACACGCTGGCCGGAATTGCGCTGGGAGCGATTCCGCTGCTGGGAGCATGGGGATCGCAAAAATGGATTTTGCCGTGGGCCGGGCAGGTGGGTGCTCAAATCGGACAGGAATCGCTGAAGGCGGATACTCAGACGATTTGGGCGATTGGTGCAGCGATTGGAAGTCTGTGTGGTGGCTGGCTGGCGACAATGTTCGGTCGCCGGACGACCTATTTCGTGGTCAGTCTGCTGTCGTTGATTCTGGCTCAGGTGATTTTTTCCGGACTGGAACCGTCCTCTGACTGGCGGTTCATGCTGCCCGTGTTTCTGCTGGGCATGATCGCGACGGTGTATTTTGGCTGGCTGCCATTGTTTCTGCCAGAGATGTTTCCAACGCGTGTCCGCGCGACCGGCAGCGGTGTTTCGTTTAATTCCGGTCGAGTGATCTCAGCGATTGTAGTGCTCACGATTTCGGGTTTTGTCTCGGCCCTGGACAACGACTATGCTCGGATTGGTTCGCTCACCAGCTGGGTTTACGTGGCGGGTATGTTGATCATTCTGGTCGTTCCGAAGTCGCCCGAATCCATGGACGAAGTTGATGCCGAGGCGACTGATGGCACTTGATGACGGCAACGCCGGAAAGACGGTCGGCATCATCGGGATTGGTTTGCTGGGCTCAGCCATCGCGGACCGCCTGTTGGCAGCTGGTTGTTCGCTCTGCGGTTTTGATCCGGCACCAGAGGCGCAACACGCGTTTACAGAGAACGGTGGCTGCTCAGTGCTTAAGATCGGTGACATTGCAGCGGTCGCAGATCCAATTGTGCTGTGTCTGCCAAACTCGGATGTGGTGGAGCAGGTTCTGGCCGACATGATTCCTAACCTGAAACCGGGCACTACTCTGATCGATACGACCACGGGTGAGCCGGACAGGACGTCCGAGCTGGCGGCACGTCTGGCAGGTGCAGAGGTCAATTTGCTGGATGCGTCAGTGCTGGGTTCCAGCGACGTGACTCGGGCAGGAAACGCCGTGTTCATGGTGGGATCTGCAGCGGAACCGTTTCAGCGTGTTCGGCCGGTGCTGGAGGCGATTGCCGCGAAGGTTATTCATGTTGGGCCAGTGGGCAGTGGTCAACAGATGAAACTGGTGGCGAATCTTGTGCTGGGCCTGAACCGGGCGGCTTTGGCGGAAGGTTTGAGTTTTGCGAAGTCGCTGGGCCTGGATCTGAATCTTGTGCTGGACGTATTGAAATCCGGAGCTGCCTATTCAACGGTGATGGATGCCAAAGCCAGGAAGATGATTGACGAAGACTTCGAGCCGCAGGCAAAACTGAGCCAGCACCTGAAAGATGTGCGACTGATTCTGAACCTGGCGAATGCTTCCGACAGCGACTTGCCATTGTCGTCCCTGCACCAGCAACTGCTGGAATCAGTTGAAGCTGCAGGCAACGGTGAACTCGACAACAGTGCGATCATTCGAGCCTGGAGGCAGAACGGCCCGCCAGCCAATACGGGCTGACGCCCGGAAGCTGATGGCCCGCTCCCGTTGGTCGCTAATCGCGACTCGACCGCGACATGGATCAGGCAATAAGACGTTAGGTCAATCAGAGCCGTCGAATCGTCAGTCTACAGGTCGGGCATTAGAGGTCATGCCGTCGCGCACGACTCGCCAGAATGGCCAAAACCAAATCACATCGTTGAACGGCACCAGCCACAGTAAGTGGCTCGACACCTGTCCGGTCAATACTGACCAGCACAGGCCTGTTGCGCCGAACACCTTGGCCAGCAATCCGATCAGCACAATGCCCCAGTGTTTTCGAGGGTCTGTGGAAGCCAGGCCATAACCGACGCCCAGCAGAGTGATGAACAATCCCGTGCCCTGCCACAGGTGGATTTCATGAGGCGTTTCTGAAAAACCGTAGACTTTGGCCGATGATGCCGGCAGAGCCATGATGAAGACTCCCCACAGCACACAGTGAAGACACGCTGCCTTCAGGATCAGGCCTTGCCAGCGCAGAGTTGAGTACGTTGTATTCATACGCAGTTGAGTTCGTGCTGCAGACAGTCCACCAGCCCCGGCTGTTCGAATTCAAACCCGTGGGCCTGTAATTGTTTCGGTAGTACGCGGGTGCTGGCCAGCAACAGTGTTGTCGCCATTTCACCGAGCATAAGTTTTGCCACGAAGCCGGGCATTGGAATGACGGTCGGACGATGCAGCACGTGACCGACGGCCGCCGTGAATTCCCTGTTGGTCGATGATTCAGGACTGACGGCATTCACAGGTCCGCTGACCGCATCGTCAGCAAGGCAGAACGCAATAATGCGGGTCAGATCGTTGAGTCCAATCCAGCTCCAGTACTGAGTGCCCGGACCCACGATGCCACCCAGTCCCAGCTTGAATGGCAGCAGCATTTTTGCCAGGGCGCCTCCCTTCGGGCTGAGAACCACACCGATCCTGACGTTGACAACTCGCACGCCGAGCTCTATCGCGGCGCTGGCTTCCGCTTCCCATTGCTCGCACACATCGGCCAGGAAGTCGCTGCCGGCTGCCGACGATTCCTCCATCTCCATTGCTCCGCGATCTCCGTAGAAACCAATTGCGGAAGCACAAACCAGAACCCGTGGACGTTTCTCCACGGCAGCGATTGATCGCACCAGACTTCCTGTTCCATCGACGCGACTGCTGCGAATTCGTCGTTTCTTCGCGTCGTTCCAGCGACCTTCGCCTACGTTTTCGCCGGCAAGGTGCACGATGGCGTCAATGGATTCCAGCCGAGCCGGATTTGTCAGGCCCGAATTTGGATCCCAGCGAATCGAATCTTCATATGAGCCACCGTCGCCACGTCTGATCGCGACCACCTGGTGACCCTGTTGAGTCAGAAGCGGGCACAGAGCCGAGCCGACCAGTCCCGAAGCTCCACTGACGGCGATTCTCATGGGTTTGCTGCCTGTTAACATGTTCATCTCCGTTTAACCGCACCACCGTTCACTGATTAACATTCGCCGGGTCAGCAGCGTTTCAGGTCGTCATCTTCAACTTTCTTGATGACCAAAGAGACGTTGTGTCCGCCGAACCCGAAGCTGTTGTTGATGGCAAAACGAACATTCTTTTCGATTGCCGTATTTGGAATGTAGTTCAGGTCGCAGTCCGGATCCGGTGTCTCGTAGTTGATGGTCGGAGGGAGCAGTCCATTGGCCAGTGCCATCGAACAGGCGGACATTTCCACGGCACAGGCGGCACCGATCATGTGTCCCAGCATGCTTTTGACGGAACTGATCTGCAGCTTCTGTGCGTCATCGCCAAAGATTTTTTTCAAGGCGACAGTTTCCATGCTGTCGTTGAACTGGGTGCTGGTGCCATGAGCACTGACATAAGCCTGATCGGCGATGTCCGCCGGGTTAAGCTGGGCCGCTTCCAGCGCTTTGGTGATTGCCACGATCGCTTTACGACCCTCAGGATCCGGCTGCACAAGGTGGTAGGAATCGCTTGTCGACGCACCGCTGATCACTTCGGCCCATGCGGTTCCGCCGCGTTTACGAAGGTGGGTTTCTGTTTCGAAAATCAGAATCGAAGACCCTTCGGCCATAATGAACCCGGATCGGTCGGTGTCGAACGGCCGCATAGCACTCTTTGGGTCGTCGTTGCGATTTCGGCACATGGCTTTCATGTTCGAAAACGACGCGATGCCCAGCCGAGTCAATGACGCTTCTGTTCCGCCCGTGACCACAAAGTCGGCGTCGCCACGGCGAAGATAGTGCATGGCGTCGATCATCGCATGACCCGACGACGAACAGGCACTGCTGGTCGTATAGGCCGTTCCCTGAATTCCGAATGCCAGACTGACGTTGCCCGGAGGCGCGTTCGGCATCAGCATGGGAATCGTGAACGGACTGACTCGTGACGGTCCCCTGGTCAGCAGTCGTTCCATCTGGAACTCGTAGGTCTCAAGTCCGGCAAGTCCGGCGCCCAGAATCACAGCTGCGTTTTCGCCAACGTCGGTCGTCGGCAGCCCGGCATCTTCCAGTGCTTCGTGAGCCGCCAGCACCGCAAACTGACTGGCTCGGTCCATCTTTTTCATGGCCACCAGGTCGTTGACGTTAATGCGGGACGCATCAAGTTCCAGCACTTCACCGCCAATATCGACAGGCAGGTCAGTGGTGTCGTGGATTTTCAGTGTGTCCAGACCACAGACACCCGAGGTCAGATTGTTCCAGAAGGTTTCACGGTCATTCCCCAAACACGTAGCAAAACCGAGTCCCGAGATAAAAATTCGTTCCATTTCACCCTTCCGAATGCGGCACCACCACCACCAAAATCGAGCCGTCTCCGACGGTCAGTTCGAATTCTAAGATATAAACTGTTTCCGGACTTCGGCCTGGGAACACCATTTCTCAGGGCTCTGCATCGCGGTCTGTGATCGCCCGCAGGTGAACAAGAACATCCACGACAAATGGTCCCAAATGGAAGTTTCAGACCGAGGCTTCAACATCCGTTCGAGGTCGTCACCGCCTCAACCGTGTACTACAGCAAACAAAGACAGTGCTGCAACGTCACCACGCCGCAAAACCCTCGTTCGGCCATAATTTGCATGGTTTGTCGGCAAGTCACGGGCAGAAGAGCCCCGGACTTCAGAAAAAGATTGGGACTCTGCGATTTCGGGGTTCTGCAAATTGGACGTTGATACACCGTGGATTAGTAATTCGTTAGGATACTGTGTGACTCTCCTCGCGTCAGTCCGTCTTGATTGTGACCAATCGCTGAGTCTTAATCGTGTTGACCATTGTAACGAAGTCAACGAGCCCCCATTCACAATGTCCAAGCCGACGATTCCTCAGTTTCTGAGCAGCCTGGAACAAAGCCAGTTGTTGACAGATGCGCAGTTTCAGCGGCTGAAAAAGCAACTGGCAGACAACTCGTTGACGGCCGATGGTCTGGCCAGCGTGCTGGTCGGTCAGAAGCATCTGACGCAGTGGCAGGCCAAACAGCTGTTGAAGGGACAGTCCGGACTTGTTCTGCAACACTATCAGTTGCTGAATCCCGTCGGCCGAGGCGGTATGGGGCATGTTTTTCGAGGCCGCAATACCCAAACGAGCGACGTCGTTGCTGTGAAGGTTATGGCCCGAAAACTGACCGGCAACAAGACACTTGTTTCTCGATTTCGCAGAGAAATTCGTGCCACTTCACAACTCCAGAGTCCCCACATCGTTCGAACACTGGACGCCGGCCGTGTCGGAAAAATCGACTTCATGGTGATGGAGTACGTCAACGGCGATCAGGTCGACCGAATTGCGACGCGCCTTGGTCGTGTGCCTGTGGGAATGGCCTGCGACATTATCCGACAGGTTGCTGCCGGACTGCAGCACGCTCACGAACGCAAAATGGTTCATCGTGACATAAAGCCCGGCAACATGATGGTGCACTGGAAAGATTCCGGTGACGGCATTGTGAAGTTGATGGACATGGGGCTGGTCCTGTTGATGGCTGACGACGCTGAGGAGAAAACGGTGACTCGCGCCGGCCAGGTGATGGGCACACCGGACTACATGTCGCCGGAACAGGGCTGGGACACAAGTCAGGTCGACATTCGCAGCGACATTTACAGCCTGGGCTGCACTTTCTTTCGACTGCTCACCGGACAGATTCCGTTTCACGGCACGAATCCGCTGCAGGTTCTGAGTCAGCGTCTGCAGCGCGACACTCCGTCGGTGCTGACCGTCTGTGACGACATACCGTCAGACGTCGCGGACGTCGTGTCGAAAATGACAGCTCGCAATGCGGACGGGCGGTATCAGACGCCCGCCGAGCTGGTAACTGCACTTGAGCCGTTGTGTGAGCCGCTGAAGCGGCAGGCTCTGCGAGCGGCGGCAAAAGCGGCCTCCAACGATGTCGATATGGACATCAGTGAACCGGCAGGCGATGAAAACGAGGTAGACGAATTGGACCACACGTACAGGCAGTTTCTTCAGGCAGTCGGAGACGGAAGCGTTGTGGACCTGATGCTGGCGACTGATGTCGGCGAATTTGTGGAAACGGAAATTGCACCTTTCCCTAACATCAGCGTTTCCGCGCCACCAGCGACCAGCCATCAGGTACGACCGCGACGCAAACAAAAGGCCGGACTCGGGGTTCTCGGTAGCGGATCCGTTGTTGCGGTCATCATTATTGCCTTGCTTCTGATTCGGGACGGCGGAAACAAAGACCCCGATGTGGCACCCGGACCGTCAGGAACGAATTTGCTGCCGGTCCAGCCGCAGATTGCCAAAGGCAGGTTCCTGGAATCGCCGGTGGATTTGGCCAGGACGGGTGAGCTCTGGGTTTACCGCCCGAAGATTGAGGTGTCTGAGGGCGATGGTGAGGTTTGTATCGAAGTTGGTGGGTCTGCGCCGGGGGGCGTTGATATGACTCACGACACCGGCGTGCTTCAATGGCAGGTTCCAGTGGGTCAGACGACCGGTCCGTACACAATTCGGCTGAATCTCGTGCAGTCAGTTGATGGTCAGGATGCGGTAATCGCGGAAACAGAGATCAACATGACGGTCGGTGTTGGACCTGCGTCGATCAAACTGCCCGAAATAATGCCAATCGAATTCGTTCCCGAGCAGCAGAACAGCCGGTCTTTTGCCGTCGCACCGGAAATTGCGGCGGCCTTTGCGTTGCAGTACCGCCTGGAAGGCAGCAATCCGCAGGGCCTGACGATTGAAGAATCGTCAGGCGAGTTTCACTGGAAGCCGACGCTGGCTGATCTGGGACGGCACAATGTTCAGGTCGCTGTCTTCAAAAAAGGTGACCTGGAGTCACGTGATACTGCGACTCTGGAGATCAATGTGATGCCGACTCACATTCGCCATGTGCTGCCCGAAATTTCTCCTCAGAAAGCGACCGCCGGACAATCTTATGAGTTTCAGCTACCAAAAAATGCGGCATTGAAGAGACTTAGTCGACAGTTTGTGCGTGTCATTGAAACCGGCCCGCGAACACCATCGGGTTTTTCGATTTCCTCCGATGCCGGCAACTGCAACATTCACTGGATGGTTCCTGAGGATGGCTCAGGGCTGGTGAAGATTTCGCTGACCGCAAAGCTGGAATCACTGCCGCCCGGTCGTTCGCGCAGTCTGGACGGTTTCGTGCTGCTGGAAATTGATGTCGCGTCACCGACTCCGCAACCGGGCAACGGACTTCCAACTGAGGAGGAAGTCGAAGCCGCGCTGGTGGAGCTTAAGAAGACGTACGATAAGCAGCTGATCAAGGCGCGCACGACTCAACAGCGAACACAGCTGGCCAAACATCTGCTGGAAAAATGCTACACGTCCAAAGCGGGCGCGACCGACGTCGCGCTGCTGCAGCTGATCGATCAGGACCTGGCCGCGAAATCGCGGGCCACAGATATTCAGCTGGAAACAGCGCGTCTACGAGCACTGCGTTACGAAACGAATGAGTTAGAGACCGCGGCGACTATCTTCAAAGCGTTTCGTCGTACCGGCCTGAGCTTACAGCAGCAGGAATCAGTAGTTGAACATGGCCTGCGACTGGGGCTGGCTGCGACGAAGGCCGGCAACTTTGAACTCGCGGACAAAATTCTGGGTAGTCTGAAATTACTGGTTCGCAGCACGAACGCTCAGGGTGCGGCAGTCCAGCTGGTCAAAGACGTAACGGACGCAGCAGGGCTGGCGAAAGAACTGGCCGCGGAATCTGCTGAAGCAACGATTGAAATCAAATCGGGCCAGTTAGCCGGGCTGTTGGGTCGCTGGCAGTTTCAGGACCTGTTTGTGCAGCCGAGTGCTCTGGTCTACGTTCAGTCGGATACCCTGCCCCCGGCCGTCATTGGCAGAGAATTGTGGAATATTGAGGATGGTACGGTTCAGCTGATGACGTCTACACTGCCGGGAACCATCGCTTTTCTTGATCGGTCGCAGCAGGTGGATCGATTTGTCGTTCGGTTCGCGCTGCTGCCCACATCCAATGCAGCACATTTCATGTTCGGGGCAACCGGAGCAACCGGGGCGACGGCAACGGGTTTAACGGCGTTTAGTGTCGTGCTGAATCCATCTGCGATGGGTCAGATACAGGGCTTTCCTGGAATGACTGTCTATAACGAATCCAGCAATTCCGGACTCTCGTTATCGACCAGACATGCCAATGCGGTGGAAGTGGTGGTTGACGGACCTGGAGTCGTAGTCCGTATTAACGGTACGCTGGTTTCGCAGGCGCAGATTGCTGAGCTGACTGCGGGTCGAGTGGGTCTCGTGGCCGATCTGCGTCGCGCTGACCCTCAGCTTTCCGTACGACGTGCGCGAATTCTCGTGCTCCCGAGTGAATAAACGAAGCATGTCATCTGAACAGATCGAGAACGCAGAACGTCTGCGGCTGGAGCGGGAAGCCCGCCGCGAACCTGGCGAAAACTGGAAGCGCTGGGGACCGTACATATCTGAGCGACAGTGGGGTACGGTTCGTGAAGACTACTCTCACAATGGTCAGCCGTGGGACTATTTCAAGCACGACGACGCACGTGGACGAGCGTATCGGTGGGGAGAAGACGGCTTGCTGGGCGTTTGCGATCGGCAGTGTCGCTTGTGCTTTGCTCTGGCATTGTGGAATGGCAAAGATCCGATTCTCAAGGAACGTATGTTCGGTGTCAGCGGCACCGAAGGCAATCACGGTGAGGACGTCAAGGAGTTCTACTTCTATCAGGATTCGACTCCCACACATTCTTATATGCAGGGGCTGTACAAGTATCCTCAACAGGAATTTCCGTACGACAGACTGTCCCTTGAAAACCGAACGCGCGGACAGCATCTGCCGGAATATGAACTGGCTGACACTGGTGTCTTTGATGAAAACCGATACTTTGATGTGCAGGTGGAATACGCCAAAGCGTCCGCGAACAACCTGCAGATTCAAATCACCGTTTCCAATCGCGGGCCCAAAGCGGCACCGTTGCACATTCTGCCAACGCTGTGGTTTCGTAACACGTGGTCCTGGGGATGTCAGCATGAAGGCTCCTGGCCAAAACCGACCATGCGGGTCGACGGCGATGGTCACATCGTCAGCCAGCAGGAAACGCTCGGCACGTTTTTGTTCGCAGCCGACATTTCCAGCTGTGGTGCAGCTCCGCAATGGTTGTTTACCGAAAACGAATCCAATCCCAAATACGTTCATGACCCGACGCTTGTCAGCAAGTATTCGAAGGATGCGTTCCACGAATATGTCGTCAACGGGAAAAAAGAGGCTGTCAATCCGAAACGTGCTGGCACAAAGGTGGCTGCACATTATGTGACGACGATCGAAGCAGGCGGCAACGTAGTGCTGCGGCTGCGGCTGTGGGCAGAGGACGAACCACCGGCACAGGTTTTCGGAAAACCCTTCGACTTCACTCTGCAGCAAAGAAAAGCAGAAGCCGACGCTTTCTATGCACAAAAGCTGCCCAAGAACCTTCCTGGAGATGCACAGCAAACTATGCGTCAGGCGTATGCCGGCCTGCTATGGACCAAGCAGTTCTATAATTACTCCGTATACGACTGGCTGAAGGGTGATGCCAACATGTCGCCTCCGCCGCCTCACCGAAAACAGATCCGTAACGGTGACTGGCCGCATCTGTACAACCGCGACATTATTTCGATGCCCGACAAGTGGGAGTATCCCTGGTACGCCGCATGGGATTCGGCGTTTCACATGATCCCGCTGGGCCACGTGGATACCGAATACGCCAAGGACCAGCTGATTCTGTTTCTGCGCGAATGGTACATGCACCCCAATGGGCAGATTCCGGCGTACGAATGGAATTTCAGTGACGTCAATCCTCCCGTCCATGCGTGGGCCTGCTGGCATGTTTACAAACGAACGGGCGAAGCCGGTGGGAAACGAGATCGACAGTTTCTGGCGCGCACATTCCAGAAACTACTGCTGAATTTTACGTGGTGGGTGAACCGCAAGGACGTTCTTGGCAAGCACGTGTTTTCGGGTGGCTTTCTTGGTCTCGATAATATCGGTGTTTTCGACCGCTCCAAGCCGTTACCGACCGGCGGTCACCTGCATCAGGCCGACGGCAGCGCCTGGATGGGATTCTTCTGTGCCACGATGCTGACGATTGCTCTGGAACTGGCGGCCGAAAACCCAGCCTACGCGGATATGGCCAGCAAGTTTTTTGAACACTACGTCGAAATTGCCGATGCGATGAATTCGGTGGGTACGAATGGACTCTGGAACGAAGAAGATGGATTCTACTACGACCACCTGTACGAAAACGGAAACGCGATTCCGCTGAAAGTCCGCTCCATGGTCGGCATTATTCCGCTGTTCACGGTCACGATGATCGACGACAGCGTACTGGAACGACTGCCCGGGTTTCGCAAACGCGTCAACTGGTTCGTCAGGCACCGGGCCGACCAGTTGAAACATGTGACCTACATGGAACGAGACTGCGACGAAAGCGATGCACCCGGTGGTTCCCGACTGCTGGCGATTCCGTCTCGAGAACGTCTGCAGCGCATTCTGGCTTATGTGCTGGATGAAGAAGAATTCCTGTCTCCGTACGGTATTCGTTCGCTGTCGAAGGTCCATGAAAAGCATCCGTTTGTACTGCACGCCGGTGGTCAGGAGCATCGCGTTTCCTATCTGCCCGGCGAATCCGATTCATGGATGTTCGGTGGGAACTCCAATTGGCGGGGGCCTATCTGGCTGCCGGTCAACTACCTGCTGGTAGAAGCTCTGGAACGTTACCACCGGTTTTATGGTGACTCGTTTAAGGTGGAATGCCCAACGGGTTCCGGCAACGTGATGCACCTGGGCGATGTTGCCCGAGAACTCATGCGTCGTCAGGTGAAATTATTCCTGCGTGACAGGGATGGTCGTCGCCCCTGCCATGGCGACGACAAACGATTTCAGGATGACCCTCACTGGAAGGACCTGATTCTGTTTTACGAGTATTTCCACGGAGAATCCGGCAAGGGTCTGGGAGCCAGCCACCAGACCGGCTGGACCGCGCTGGCCGCACGTTTGCTGGAGAAGCTGTATAAGGAGCCGAAGACCGCGCATTGATGACTGCGGAACCGATAGACCGCGGCGGGGGAGCCAAGCGTTGCTGAGTTAGGCTGGCCAGTCTGGTCCGCCTTGTCGCGGCAAGATCCGCATGAGAGTGTCCCCTCGAATTTGGAGGAGCCATCAGATTCTCAGTCAAAATCTTTCGCCGCGCGCACATCGGAGCAGTTTCCGCCTTAAACTGCGGACACGATGATTGAGATTCAACAACTGACATTCACGTACCCGCACGGCAGCTTCCATCTGCATATTTCAGAGTTGGCTGTCGAATCTGCTTCCGTTTCTGCTGTCGTGGGACCGAGTGGTTCGGGAAAGACCACTCTGCTGCACCTCGTTTCCGGGATTCTGCCGATCGCTCTCGGAAAAATTCTGATCGATCAGACAGACCTTTCAACGCTGACAGATGCTGAGCGACGACGGTTCCGACTACAGCAGGTTGGTCTGGTGTTTCAGGACTTTGAACTGATCGATTATCTGTCAGTCATTGACAATGTTCTGCTGCCTTGTCGCATCGGCGACGCCGTGGCACTTGACGATGCGACTCAGCGGCGAGCCGAGAAACTGCTTGAGCAATCGGGTCTGGTGGACCACATTCGCAAACCTGTGACGCAGTTGTCTCAGGGAGAAAAGCAGCGCGTGGCCATATGTCGAGCTCTGTTGCCCAAGCCCGCGATTCTGCTCGCTGATGAACCGACCGGCAACCTGGATCCGACAACGTCCGGCCAGATTCTGGATCTCATGCTGAGTTCTGCTCGCGAAAACAATACCACGGTGATGATGGTTACCCACGACCATTCATTGTTGAACCGCTTTGATCATGTCATTGATTTTGAGCGTTTTCTGACGTCGTCTGAGCCGGCGCCTGCTGCACGGGGGACGCCGGAATGAGTTGGCGCAACGCACTCTACCTGGCTGTTCGTTCGCTGTCGTGGTATCGCGGTCGTGCGATCACGGTTGTGCTGTGCCTGGCCCTGACGCTGTGGCTGCCAATTACGGTGCGGCTGCTGCTGAATCAGTTTCGTGAAGACATCATCGCTCGAGCTGTTGCGACACCATTGATCGTGGGTGCCAAAGGCAGTCGTATCGACCTGGCTCTGCACGGTCTGTATTTCGACAGCGTGTCTCCGGATCAGACTACGATGGCCGAATCCAATTACATCCACGACACAGGATTTGCCACGCCCATTCCTGTTCACGTGCAGTATCGCACTCAATCGGTCAATCGTGTGGCAGGCGTACCGATCGTCGGCACGACAATTGAATACTTTGAATTCCGCAAGCTGGGTGTGGCCGCGGGACATGGTCTGTCCGTGCTTGGCGACTGCGTTATTGGCTGTGACATCGCTGCGCGAATGCAACTGGGACCCGGTGACCGAATTCTGTCGGCTCCTCGAAACGCCTTCAATTTGGCTGGAAACTATCCGCTCAAAATGAACGTCGTCGGCGTACTGGCTCCTTCGCATTCGCCGGACGACAACGTTGTATTTGTTGATATAAAAACGGCATGGATAATTGATGGAATCGGACATGGGCACCAGGCGCTGAAGAACGCAGATGACGGAGTCCTGCTGGAGAAGACCGATACTAACGTGACTGCCAGTGCGGCCGTTCTGCCGTTCACGGAAATCACGCCAGACAACATCGACAGTTTTCATTTTCATGGGGATGAAGATGGCTTTCCGATTTCGGCCGTGATTGCTCAGCCGTCGAATCGCAAGAACAGGACACTGTTATTGGGTCGATACCTCACAGAACGGCGCGACATCGCTCAATGCGTGAAGCCCACGGAAGTTGTACAGGACCTGCTGAACATCGTGTTTCGCGTCGAACATCTGGTGTGGCTGAGTTCTCTCCTGTCTGCCACGGTGACCGCACTACTGCTGACGCTGGTGTTGTCGCTGTCGATTCGTTTGCGGGCGGTCGAAATTCGGACAATGCACAAGCTCGGCTGCAGTCGCGGGACGATCGCCGTGCTGATCAGCACCGAGTTTCTGATGATGTGCGCTGCGGGAATCCTGATTGCTGTAACGGGAGCGTGGCTGGCGAGCGTGGTGGCCGCCGACGGATTAAAGTCGCTGCTGTTCTGAATTTGACACTTTCTGATTCCGTGAGGTTTGGACTCACGACGGTCAACGGACCGACTGGTCGCTTTTCAGTCGTTTTTGCGTCCGTGTCGAACTAGACTGCAACACACGAGTTTTCACCTGCTGGCCCGAAACAGGAATTTTCAAAGTGCTATTGATGCCCCACCGCATTCTGCCGCTGATTCTAGTCGTTGTCTGTGCCTGTCCCGTTCGGTCCGCGGATCAGGATTGGACGGGATGGCGTGGGCCGTTGCAGAACGGACACGCGACGGGACGGGGGTTGCCCATCAAGTGGGGGCCGGAATCGGTTGTCTGGAAGACACCGTTGCCGGGCAAAGGACATTCGTCGCCCGTCATTTCCGGCGACAGAATCTTTCTGACGTCTGCGCTGGAAGACGGTCGTCAACGAGTGGTCATGGGTATTGATCGCAGAAACGGCAGCCTGCTCTGGACTCATGTTGCATGGACGGGCGAACCGGAAGAGAGCCACGGCATGAACGGCTGGGCGTCTGCCACGTGCGTAACCGATGGTGAACGAGTGTATGCGTTTTTTGGCAGGGGTGGTGGGCTGTTTTGTTATTCCGTCGCCGGCGAGCCGCTTTGGAAAAAAGATCTGGGACGATTCGAAGGTCCCTGGGGTACGGCCGCCGGACCTCTGCTGGCAGGAGACCTTGTCATCCAGAACTGTGACGCTGAAGTTAACGCGTTTATTGTCGGGCTCAATAAAACGACAGGTGAGGAGGTCTGGCGGACCAAACGCGACGACGCTCGCGGATGGAGTACGCCGATTCTGATCAACGTCGAAGGCCACGACGAAGTTGTGGTTAATGGCCATCACGGTGTCCGAGCATACGAGCCGCACACAGGAAAGGAGCTGTGGTTCTGCAAAGGATTCTCCGGTCGAGGCACACCGACGATCACACCGGCCGGTGACCTGCTGCATGTCTTATGTGGTCTGCGAGGTGACACCTATGCAGTTCGCCCTGGCGGGAGTGGCGACGTGACGGACACCCATATGGTCTGGCATTCGCCAAGAAACAGTTCGCGCGATCTGCCCTCTCCGATAGTCATTGGCAAGAACTCGCTCGTGATGGATATGCGGCGTGCTACTTTGACTGCGTACGACGTTGAATCAGGAGAAGAAAAATGGCGTCGTCGGGTGGGGGAGGCGGCCTCGACCGGACAGTTCTGTGCAACGCCGGTCACGTGGCACGGAGTAGCTTTCTTTGTCGGCGAGAAAGGTCAGACGTTGGCTATCCGGCCTGATGAAGATATGGAAATCGTGGCAATCAACGATGTCGCTCCGGAGTCCAGTGAAATCTTCCGAGCGTCAATTACGCCAGGTAACGGGCAGTTATTCCTGAGGTCTGACAGTGTCCTCTATTGCATCGGTGCACCCGTAAAGCGGTGACGCTTATGTATGTCCCTGAGCGATTTGCACGACGCCAGCGATGAAACGTGTCGGATGCCTCTATCAGCGCTGCAGGCCCAGCAGGTAACTTAAGTTGGTTGGTGTTGGCGGGCCGAATCGCGGTTCCAGTGAAAAGGCAATACCGACATTGTCCTTGCTGGTGTCGACGCCCAGACCAATGTGCAGCACCCAGTCCAGCCCGACTCGACTGACGGTTATGGATGAGCCTCGTGATTCGCTTGCAGCGATGTCGTACGCGTACGAGGCCGTCGAAATCCATTTGGGACTCATTTGATAGCTGTAACTGGCGACAACGGTCTGACTGTCAAGAAAGTTCTTTGCCTTGACCTGACGCAGTCCGGCATAAAGGCTGCCCCGCGAACTGCGCTGACTCAGAAATCCAACGCTCCAGTTTTCCTGAGCATTCTGAAACAGATCAACAATTCCATCTGCCAGCAGACTTGTCCGGTCGTTGATGTTCCAGCGATAGTTACTGTAGATCAAACCGACGTGCTCGCCAAAGTTATCTCTGGTCGCATTAGGAAAATAACTCAGCCCGCTCTCCCAGATCATCCAATCCCGGATTCTTGCTGATTCCCGAGGTCCGACTTTGGTTTGCAGCCGGTTTCTCCATCGCAGGCGAAGCACTTCCTGGTCGTCAACCAGTTCGTGATAGGGTGCGCTTGTCCAGATACCAGCTCCGTTGCGAACCGCATAATTGCGAGGATCAAACTCGTTGGGGATCAGTCCGCCGTAGATTTGCAAAGGGTACCTGCCACGGAATCGTTCTGTTGCATTGTCGTCAATCTCGTTGTACTGAGCGATATTGGCGAGGTCATCGGACGAATCCGTCAGGCGATATTCAAGATACGTATCGGATTTATGTGCCAGGCCATTCAGGTTCCAGAGTTCGCTGTGAACAAAGGGCATGATTTTTGTGGCTGCCAGGTGAGCCTGCACGCCACCGCTCGCCACGAACCGGCCGATGTCCTGCTGGCCATTCAGACCTGCATCCCATGTTGCTGCTTCACCCATCACAAAAGGATTAATGTTGACCGGTCCTAACAGAAACGGCGCGTCGATTTCGTGGCGTGTCATGGCCACAAGGCCCGACGCGGACTGAATGTAAGGCAGCCCCGGCGGCGTGTATGGGTCCACAGCGATATCGTTTGGCGGATCACCCTTCTGCAGGTCAGCGTATCCCACGCTGGAGTGGGAACTCCAGTACGCATGTCCATTGAACAATGGCTGAGAGAATCCGAACACGTCGGCTCGTGGCAGCCAGTCCGTGGTGGCTTCGATGTCATTCAGTCGGACTCGCCCCCACAGGGCCCCGCTCCATACCTGAGAGTCTTTTCGGATACCAAGGATCGTTTCTGCGTCCTTATCGGTGTCGAAGCGATTCTCCTGAAACGACTCCAGATAATTGCGATCACTGAGATATCCGATTTCGCCGAACAGCAGAGCATTGCCAGGAAGTTGCTGCTTGTGTCGCCAAGTGACCTCGCCACGGTGCATGTTATCGGGCGGGACGGCCATACGATCAAGACCCAGACGGTCATTGCCGTCGTCGTATTGATAATAAATGGTGGCGTTTCCCGTCGCCTGCCCCATGTTGTTGTGAACATTGTATTCGCCGTGGACGCCAGCGCCTGGTCCACGATCAGAAAGATAGTCAGTCAGCAGATCCCACTGTGTTCCTCGCTGTTGGGACTGGCCCAGAACTTTCGTCAGATTCCAGACCGTCTTGATCTGCAGCCCAAACACTCGATCGTGTTTCACGGCAGCCTGGCGAATCGGGATATGCGGGTCTTCTGCTGGGGCTGTTAATCGTGGCAGCCACAAGAGCGGCGTGTCGCCGACCATGAACTGCGAATTCATCGCAGTGATCCACATGGGCTGCCCGTGAACCGGCTGACCGGTGATCGGATCGAGTTCTGTGAAGGGTGAAATCGGGCCTGGCTCGACAAAGATATCGCTGGCCTGGATTCGATACCCCGGCTTTCCATACGGGCTGGTTGTCGTCCACCCATTCTGTGCATGAAATCGGTTTGCGGACAACTGACGAAGCCGGGCGGCTCGCACACGTACCGAGCCTCCTGTTTGCGGGAGAAATGCCCGCATCTCAGCGTTCAGCAGAAGCGCCCGGTCATTGTTCGCGTCAAAAAACGCATGAGTCGCAGTGATCGTGTTGTCTTTGAGGCGCACAAGAATGTTGCCCTCAAGGTAAACCTGAAAGCGTTTTCCTGCTGTTTGAAGAATGTCCTGCTGCAGCGGCAGCTCGTTGTTTTCACTCGCTTCGGTCCAGATGACAATGCGATCTGCCGAAAGATCCAGGACTCCGGGCCGCAACGTCTGTCCGGCGACGTCGATGGCCACGCCGTCCACCAGCACGTTGGCTCCCCCTCTGATCACGTACACCTGTTCTGCGGGAATTGTGTCGCGCGATTGCGATGATTCGATTTGCAACTGTTCATTCGAGCGAGGACGGATCTGGATGCGCCTGGACAACGGAGTGACGACCTCCGGCAGGCGTTCAAACTGAGGTGGCACAAACGAATCCTGACTGACCTGCAGACCGACCGGAGTGACCGGAGTGACCTGTTGTTGAGCAGGATTCAGTCGATTGATAGCTCGCTGAACAAGACTGCTTGGACCTCGGCGTGCGTCGCCTTTGTGGGACGAGCCACTGTTTGTCTGAATGGCGTTCTGCGAACGCAGCCGGACGATATGGGACTGTTTGTTCTGCCACTGCTCATTATCCCGATAGATAACTCGCCCTTCTGCATAGGCACGAATCGCGTGTCCGTCTGCGGTGGCCGTATCGAAAACAACGATGCTTTCACCAGAGAGATTCAGTGTGCCCTGCCGCAGTTGCGCCAACCCGTCCGCGCCGCGACCACCTTTGAATGCGAAGACTTTAATGTCTCCCATCTGCCATGATTCTTCGTGTGCGGCGGACACCTGAACATTTTCATAGGCGTCCGGCTGAGCTGTTGCGATCTCTGTCTGAGCGCACGTCACCGAAGCGGATGCGGGCAGCATCGCTGTCACTACGACAAATCTGAGTGCGCGAAACACAGGAAGCATGTGGTGGGACAACGCAATGCACCGGTGGTCCGAGCGCACTGTGAGGCGGGAGAGAGGTGAGAACACGTTGGGAAAGCAGAATGCTTCGAGAGACGGGAGTGGGTTTGCAGGACTGTGAACGTGAATTTGTCCCAACGCCTGTTGGGCAACACATTTACACCTGAACTATACGGTCAGACGCGAAACAGGGTCAATACCGAGCGGATACACACAAAACGCCGTAACATCTTTAGCAAAAACGACTTAGAGACCAATCGGGCGGTCGGCGCCTGAAGTGACTATCCGATCGGGCCGGCGTGACACCGGCAACAGCCGCCAAATCTCCCAAATCCCGCTTGAGAGCGTATTCCGCCGTGGATTTGATTTGCCACTCTGTTATCTGATGACTGTTCGCCCAAATGCCACAGTTTAACTGTGTCTGAGCGTGTTGTGCTGCCGCGGAATTGCAGTTGGCAACGCCCCGGGCGATGGCCCAATGGCAGGCCCGCAGCTTCCTGTGAATCTGTGAATCTGTGAACCTCGAAAACTGACAAATGTCTTACATTCTTCTTACAGAGGGCTGACCACTTGCTTGACGATGTTGTGTCTAATCCTCGGTGTCAAAAGACGCTTCGACTGCAGCACGGACCTGGACTGATGGCCGTCATTGGTAATCGGTACTTACGTTGTGCGGCAGTAAAAGCTTATGATTTCCAATACGAAACGGAGGCAGAAGATGAAAAACTTTGCAGTGATGAGTTTGGTGTGCGTACTGGGTGGCGCGGCGTTTGCCGACACTCACCAGGTCAGACTGGACGTGTCACCAGTCTACGGTGTGTTAAAGTCGGGAGAGAAACAGACGACTTGGATTCGTGTGGGTCTGGAAGGGTTCAAGCGGGAGACTGACAATAAACGAGCGGGTGTTAATCTGGCGATTGTCCTGGATAAGTCAGGTTCAATGCAGGGAGAGAAGATTAAGCGGGCCCGTGAAGCGGCGATTGATGCGATTAACCTGCTGAGTGCTGACGACATCGTGTCCATCATCACTTATGATTCAACGGTCAACGTGCTTGTGCCCTCCACAAAGCTGACCGACAAGAAGGCGGTCATCGCGGCGATTACCGGTATCCAGCCGAGAGGAAACACAGCACTGTTCGCCGGCGTCAGCAAAGGCGCTGCCGAAGTTCGTAAGTTTCTGGACAAGGAACGCGTCAATCGCGTGATCCTGCTGTCTGACGGGCTTGCCAACGTGGGACCGTCCTCACCCGGCGAACTTGGCAGTCTTGGTAAATCGCTGATGAAGGAAAACATCAGCGTGTCCACGCTGGGACTTGGGCTCGGTTACAACGAAGACCTGATGGTGCAGCTTGCCGGAGCCAGCGGGGGCAATCATCTGTTCATCGAAGACGCGTCCGAACTTGCGGATATTTTCCGCAGCGAATTTGACGATGTGCTGTCCGTGGTGGCCCAGGAAGTTGATGTCAGCATATCCATACCAAAGGGCATTCGGCCTGTTCGGGTTCTTGGGAATGATGCCGACATTAACGGGCAGAATATCGTTACTCGGCTGGCGCAAATTTACAGCGAGCAGGACAAGTATATCGTTGTTGAAGTTGAGCTTTCAGCAGCAGAGAACGGCAGTAGCCTCGAACTGGCGACTGTGTCTGTGACCTACGCAAACATGAAGACGCACGAAAGTGATAAGTTGTCGGATGGGGCAAAAACCTCGTTCAGCGACGATGAGAAGAAGGTGACAGAAAGCCTGAATCATAAGGCTATGGCAGACGTCGTGGCGCTGTTTTCCAGCGAGCAGAACAAGCTGGCAACTAAATACCTTGACGCAGGAGACCTGGTGAAATGTCGGCAGGTCCTCAAGGAGAATGTTGACTATCTGAACATCAACGCCATGCTCTGTCCGACAGATTCTGTTCGGTTGAAGGGGCTTGCTGTGCAGAACTGTTTTCAGCTGGAACAGCTGGAGGGTGTGACCAGTAACAAGGATGTGAAGGCCAATCTGGCACGCAAGAGCTTCCGGTATTACCAGAACGCGGTCGACGTGCAGCAACGAGCCAGCAGCATTTCGACGCCAAAGGATAAATGACGTGCGGATCACACGTCAAAACGTCTGACGAGGCTGTTGCCTCAGAGGCGGACAATCTCCATCCACAGAATCGCGAAGCCCGACATGTCAAAGTGCCGGGCTTCTTTCATGTCCGGACCTAAAACCGATACAATAACGCTACATGAAACGTCGCCCGTTAATCCTGATTGCACTGATCGTCATTCTGCCGCTGACAGCCCTGACATGGGCCGCGTTACGCATTGCCGAAAGTGAACAGATTGTTGTACGACAACGATTTCGTGAGCTGATGGAAGATCGGCTGCACGACGTGAATGCCAACGTCGCGATATTCTTTGAGAACACAGAGCGGTCGCTGAATCAAGTCACTGCTATCGATCACTTCGACGTCGACCAGCTGCGGCGGGTCATTCGCAGCGAGCCCAGCATGCTGCAGATGTTTGTGCTGAGCCCCTCGGGTCAGATTACCTATCCCGATCCAGGCAACATGGAAAGCCTGAACGGCAGAGAACGGTTGTTTCTGGTCCAGGCGGCAAAGATGTTCACCGGCAAGGATCTCAAAGAAGCCATCGTGCGATCGGAACACGCGACCAACGTTGCCAGCGGTCTGGTTGCCGAGGAAGATAATCGGTCGGCCCCCAGCCAGCCCCCTGCGCCGGCGTCCTCCCGGACGTTCCGGTCACCAGCGCCGCAGGCTGTGCAGAAATTGCAGGCACAGCAGCAAGTCCAGGCCCCTTCGCAACTGGTCGAAGATGCGTACAGCGTTGCCCAGGTGCAGAACATCGCCGATTTCACGGAGTCCTCCGGTTGGTTCGTCTGGTACTGGGACCGAGGCTTGAACCTGATTTACTGGCAGCGCCGGTCATCCGGACACATCGTCGGCTGCGCACTGGAGCGGGCGCGGTGGATGGCAGACCTTGTTGCTCACCTTCCGGAAACCGTCGACAGCGCGACAGAAAAGGTGCGACGCGTTGCCACTCGCGTGAGGCTCGTCAACACGTCAGCAGAATCTGTTTATCAATGGGGCAGTTTTGAACCTGATCAAACGCAGCCGTTGTGCGAGGTTCCGGTCGTGGCTCCGCTGGCGTCATGGCGACTGCAGTGTTTCGTGCCGGAAGATCAGTTGACTGCCGGAACCGGCCGCAGTGTGTACTTTACTCTTGCCGCAGGACTTTGCGCGGTGGCGGCCGTGCTGGCCGTCGTTGCAGTTCTCTTCATTCGTGAGTACGCACGCGACATGCGGCAGGCGTCTCAGCAGGTGAGTTTTGTGAATCAGGTTTCACACGAATTGAAGACTCCGCTGACGAACATTCGCATGTACGCAGAATTGCTGGACCGCGACCTGCAGGGAATGGAGAACGCAGGAGCGGCGCGACCAAAAGAACGTTTGAACATCATCCTCTCAGAAGGACAGCGCCTCAGTCGATTGATCGGGAATGTGCTCACGTTTGCCCGGCAGCAACGCAGGACCCTGCAACTCCAGCTTCGCGAAGAGATTCCGGATCGACTCATCCGAACAATTCTTGATCGTTTTGAGCCGGTCTTTGGCGACCAGCGAATTGATGTCCAGCTGGAACTCAATGCCGGGCAGACGATGTCGCTGGATCCGGACTTCGTGGAACAGATACTCGGTAACCTCGTGAGTAACGTCGAAAAATACGCAGCGTCCGGAGGCCTGCTGCGGATTGAAAGCCAGTTATCCCGATCGGACTCGGTCAGTAGGATTCCGAATGAGTCCGCGACCACCGGCAGTTCCTTGTGCCGACTGACGATCGATGTCATCGACAAAGGTCCCGGTGTGGAACCTTCGAAACGCAGTGAAATCTTCCAGCCGTTTGCTCGCGCCTCGAATACGCTCAGCTATGCCGCTGGTACAGGCATCGGACTGTCAATCGCCCGCGAACTCGCCCGACTGCACGGCGGAGATGTTGTACTGATGGAAAGTGCAACAGGCTGCTGGTTCCGTATCACGCTGCGGGGCGGCCCGCAAGCCGACGCGGACTGAAGCCCGGAATGTCGTGGCCCGCTCCCGCTGCGTGTACGACGGGTCCATGTTTTCAGATGTGTGCTAACCTTGCACGAACCGCGTGCAAAGCCATGCGAGCAGTGGAAACAGCATGAAGATCAACGCGAGCATCACGAGGTTGGATTTCTTGTTGTCAGGCCACCGCGCCATACGTCTGCTTTATGATGCGTCGATGAAATTCTTACCCTCACCGGGTAAACCGAATTTGGGTCGACGGATTACGCAGTCTTCACCTGTTCATCCTCTTCCGGACAGGCGTCACTGGACGCGTCAAACCATTCCGGTTTGAACTCGATTCGCTTCTTGTGCATCATGGCCAGATTTCCGGTCAACGCCATGATTGCATCGGCCATGGCGACGTGGCCATTGCAGCGCAGTTCTTTCTTACCAGTGCGGACACAATAGCAGAAGTGCTCCATTTCTTCCCGGTAACCACGGCTGATCGTTTCACCCATGCCTGCCTGAGCTCCACTGGCTGCCGCGGACGGAGCGCTGGTTTCGTAGCTGTCCAGCACGGGACCGGAACCCTTGCTGTCCACCATCCAGATGCGTTGTTCAACGCCGCCGGGGCTGTTCTTGCTGGATTCCTTGTACAGCAGAGCTTCTTTTTCGGTTTTCATCCACAGCGTGCCTCGGCTGCCAAACACGGCTTCACCGTATGGCTCCCAGCGGTTCGTGTTCATGGATGAGTAAGTCACGACGGCGACATCGCGCTCATTCTTTTCATGAGTCTTGCCAGGGAATTCAAACGTGACAAAGATCTGATCGTCGATATCTCGATCGTCGTTCCATGCCGATTCCGGACCCACGCCTTCCATGCCGAAGAAGTTTTTGCCGCCGTAGCCCTGAACAGCCAGTGGGTGCTTCTTTCCCAGGAATATGCTGGCTGCGTCCATCTGGTGGCTGCCAAGTTCGGCCATCAGACCGCCACCCGTTGAATTGTACAGCCGCCAGTCGATCAGCTTTCTTGCGGTTTCATAACCGTATTCCTTCAGCGACCCGTCCTGCTCCATCTTTGTCAGCAGATCGCGGTCTTCTTTTGCTGAGGAGTTCCACTTCTGCCATGCGTCACTGCCAGGAAAGCTGTTGTTGCGGTGCCATTGAGCTCGAATGAATTTGATGTCGCCGAGTAGTTCCATCTCATTTGTCAGATATGCAGCGTTGTCGTACAGCACGCTGTAGTGACGCTGATGCCCCACGGCCAGCATCAGGTCCTGTTCCTCGGCCGCTCGGATCATCCGCTTGCAGTCCGTGACATTCTGTGCCATCAGTTTTTCGCAGATGACGTGCAGCCCGGCTTCCAAACATTCGATGGCGATCGGAGCGTGCTGATTCAACGGCACGGCGATCACGACGGCTTCCAGGCCCAGCTCGTCTTTTTTCGCCAGCAGATCGCGATGGTTGGTAAATACGTTCTTGGCAACGTTGTCCGCTTTGGCTCTGCCCAGAACCGCGTTCAGACCTCGACGAGCAACCGGATGGCTGCCCGTGAACGTTCGTTTCTGGTTGGCAGGTCGCAGGTCCGCGATCGCCACGATTTCCATGTAGTCCGTCGGGTGCTCGTTGATCAGCACATTGCCTTCGTCGCCCGTGCCGATGAATGCCGTCCGGACCGGTTTGCCTTCCAGTTTGCTGTAGCCGAAGTACAGAGCACCCAGACCTGTTCCTGCCGCTGCTGCGGTTTTCATGAAGTCTCGGCGGGAAACGCCAACAACCTCATGAAAGTTGTCTTTACCGATTTGTTCCTGTTCGGGAGTGAGAAGCATTCTGGATTCCTCCACTTCATGGTTGAGTCAATTGATTTGTATTTGTTGTCACATCTGTCGGAACAGGAATAGTTTCGCCATCTGTTCCGGCAGCCATTGATTTCAGGTTGCCGCCGCGGCTTCCGGCTCGTCGCCGGTAGCTACTGTCGATTTCATCGACGAACCAACCTTCCTGTCGGCTTGCCAGTTGCCGAAAAACACGCTGAGAATTCGGTCCAGCCCGAACCACATGCCGGTGGGCAGTGCGGCAATGGCCAGCAGTGCGAAGACTTCGATCAGATTTTTGTTCACGATGAAACTATGTTCGGGCCCCGGAAGTTCAGGCACGCCGGGCAGAGGTGGCATCGCCAGATAGAAGTTAAACAGCATGAACGCTGCAGCGACTGCGGCAAACCGTGTGAACAATCCCAGTACCAGCAAGATTCCCAAACCTGTGAGCCCAAGAATTGTCATGGTGTCGGTGAACCTTAACGCAGTCCATGGTTTAGAAACCGGTCCACGCGTTTGCTGTTCAATCGTAAGCAGAGCATTGGCTTTGTCCATTAGTTCTGTTTCCATGCCCTTGATCGGCCCGGTGAGTTCTGAGCGAAGGTCCTGAATTTTTCCCCACGTGTACTTCAGGTGATCCCATTCAAATGGCGTGGCTGCCTTCGCATGCAGCGTTTCGTATTCCGCGAGTTCCTGTTTGTACTGATCGAGTTTGCCGAGACGTTGCCAGTCTTCGTTGCCGAGCAGTTCGGGATTACCTTTCAATGCCCCGGCCAGCTTCATGGGATATCCCATGCCTCTGCGTTGTCGCGTATCGACGTCATTGACAGCTTTCTGAAATTTCGGATCGTTAGAAAGGCTCAACAGCTTCGCCTTGTCTCGCGGAGTCAGCTGTTGCTCCGCGTTGACCAATAGTCGTTTTCGCCCCGCGTCGTACCAGGCGATATTATGAAGCTTCTTTCCCGGATCGCGGTGCTTGATGAGCAGACTGTCGGCACTCACCCCTGCAGGCAACGTAAGCAGTTCGGCGGCATAGACTTTTTTCCCGTCGACCTGTCCCCAACTGCCTTCCATAAGTTTGCGAAATGACTCCGCCTGTTTTTCGTTTAGATCGTAGTGCCTCCGAAAACGCTCTGCCCAACTCTGCCAGCGAGTCGCGACGACGTCGTAGTCCAGCCAGCCAAGTTCATCCGGATCGCCGGCCATTTTGCGAAATGTGTCTCGCATTGGCCCAACAGAATTCTTCAGGTAGCCGCCGGACGTCCACGGTCGCGGCGACTTCAGCGTATCAATCTTCCACAGGCCTTCGTACAGCAGTTGCCAACCAATGGCCAGACGCAGCACCACCAGCAGAATGATGGCGGCTAGAGAATAGCGACGGATTTCGGTCACGAGATCTGAACTCCGGGTATTTATAGTGGGCAGAAATCTGCCGGAACTCACGTTGGAATATAAGACAGTTTGGTCGCTGAACTCTCCAGAGTCGAGCATTGTATTCCGCGAAGGGTGTGCTCAACTGTGAATACGTTGCGACTATTCTGTTCCAGGCGGAAAATCCATTTCCAGGCTCATGCCGGATGAGACCGCCGAAGATGGCCTGATGCTCAACTTGGGAGAATCAAGCTACAGAGCCACTTGCTCTTTGTCCCAGAAAATCTGGTCAAAAGGCACTCCGATGACCGCTGGAGTGACACGTTTTCCACTTTCGGGGAAGGGAATCAGGATGGCTCCAACATTTGGCAGATTATCACAGACCACCCGAGCATTTTCGACCCCCAACACGAAAAACGCAGTGGAAAGTGCGTCTGCGACGGCTGCAGAATCCGCCAAAACGGTCACCGACAGCATTCCCTCGACGGGCATTGCTGTTCGAGGATCCAGAATGTGCCCGTAGCGTTGCCCTTCATGTCGAAAAAACTGAATGTTCGAGCCACTCGTCGACATCGCCTGATCCCGTAGCAGCACTGTTCCCAGGCGTTTCTTCGTGAACAGCGGATTTCCGATTCCCACCGGCCATCCTGATTGGCCGGTGTGCTGTCCACGAGCCACAAGGCTGCTGTGACCACCGTGAATCAGAAATGATTGCGGTCCGTCTTCCGCTTGCGACATCCATGCAGCGGCCTCGTCCAGAGCATATCCTTTTCCGATCGCTCCCGGATCCAGCTGCAGTCCATCAATGTCGAATGTCACCGTGCTGGCTTCGTCGTCCAGTTCCAGGTGGTGGGAGCCCGACGTGGCGACGGCTGCCTTGAGTTCTTCCGTCGTCGGAATGCGTTGCTCAGCGCGACATGCACGCCACAGCCTGATTTGCGCACCCGCCGCCACATCAAAGGCGCCATTCGTCTGTTGATGCAGCCTTCGAGCAGTCTTCAGAAGGTCGTAGAGTGCAGGTTGAAGCTTGACGGGTACCGTTGCCGCCAGGCGATTGGTCTGCGAAATCTCGCTGTTTGGCTTGTAGACACTTAGCCAGCTCTCAATTTCGTGGACCATTTCCAGGACGTCACCAACGGTCGACAGGTGTTCGTGCGAACCTGGATTCATGATAATCGAAAACTCGCACGCCATCGCACGAGTTGCCACTCGTACCGTGCTGCCGCCGACCGGAGCGTCTGTGGCATCCGCGCAGCGATCGTCGCCGGATCCGCCAGGTTTCATTAAATCGCGTCGGGTCTTCGATCGGTCAGGCATAACGTCGCCAATGATAGCAGCCCTGAGTTTACTTTCAGCGACCTATGACAAGTAGTCTCTGCCTTTTGCAGCACGCCACTCTTCGTGACCGGGCCGCATGCCGTCCTGAGGATCAACTCCCAGCCCATCGGCAATGCGATTGATGTAGTTGAAGTAGCCAATGACCTGAACGGCAATTGTGATTTGCTCGTCACTGAATCCTGCTTTATGCAGAACGACGACGTCCGATTCGTCGACCTCTCCCGGTGTCAGCGTCAGTTTTACCGAGTAGTCACAGAGCGCTCGATCTGCGATAGAAAGTTCTGCAGTGCGATAGTCGTAGATGAGTTGCCGGGCCACCTGCTCGTTTCCGGACTCCAGACCGAAGTCCCGTGCGTGAGATACTGTTCAGTAGTAGCAGTCGTTGACGTTGCTGACTACTGCCGCCAGCATCTCACGTTGTGCGGCACCCAGCGAATTCGGCGACTTCATCAGCCGGATGTAAAAGCCGAGTGATTCTCGCAAAATGCCCGGATCCTGACCCTGCACCTTCAGGATGTTGGCGACCAGGCCCATGCGCTGCTGACATGACTCATAGATCTTTGCCAGCTCGCCTGTCGCTTCGTCCTCGTCGATCTGCTCAATGTATGGCATGCGAATTCTTCAAGCACTCAGGCACGACATTGTCTCATTATGCGCCGCCTATCGTAGAAGCTGTCTCTACGCTTTGGCAGTCAATTGCCGATCGCTATCATGACACGGACGAAATTTGATCCACATTCTGTCGAGGTCTCTTCCGATGTTGAATCATTCTGTTCCCGTCTTTCTGACGGGTATGCTGCTGCTGCTGTCGTCTCCGGCTTCTGCAGATTCCAGTCGCCCGAACATTCTGTTTGCCTTTGCTGATGACTGGGGTCGGTACGCCAGTGCCTACGCGGCCATCGAAAAAGGTGGCCCCAGCGACATTGTCAGTACACCAAATTTCGACCGTATCGCTAAAGAAGGTGTGCTGTTTACCAACGCCTTTGTCAACGCGCCGTCGTGCACGCCGTGTCGCAGCTCTCTGCTTTCCGGTCAGTATTTCTGGCGCACGGGACGTGGAGCAATTCTGCAGGGCGCCGTCTGGGACCAGAACATTCCCAGCTACCCGTTGATTCTGCAAAAGGCCGGTTACCACATCGGGCACACTTACAAAGTTTGGAGTCCCGGCTCGCCTGCCAACGCGCCCTACGGAGCCCGTCCGACCAGCTACGGCAAAAGGGGCAGCCGGTTTAATGGCTTCAGTCAGTTTGTGACCAAACAGGACGACGCCGAAGCCGGCAAAAACACGCTGCTGAATGAAGTGCGAGGCAACTTCAGAGACTTCCTTGCGGATCGTGATGACGGCGATCCATTCTGTTACTGGTGGGGACCCACCAATTGCCATCGCAAATGGATTAAAGGGTCGGGAAAAGAATTATGGGGCCTGAACCCTGACGAATTGAAAGGCAAGCTGCCCGCCTGTCTGCCGGATGTCCCGATTGTCCGCGAAGACTTTGCAGACTATCTGGGCGAAGCGATGGCTTTTGATGCCGGACTTGGTGTGTTACTGGACGAACTGCAGAAAACCGGCGAAATCGATAACACCATCATCGTCGTCAGTGGCGATCACGGAGCGCCAGGATTTCCGAACGGCAAGTGCAACCTGTACGACTTCGGAACTCATGTACCGCTGGCTGTCCGCTGGCCAAAGCAGGTTCCGGGTGATCGAGTTGTGCACGACTTCGTCTGTCTGCCGGATCTGGCCGCAACATTTGTGGACGCTGGTGGCGAAGATGTGCCGCAGGTCATGACGGGCAAAAGTCTGTTGCCAGTACTGACGTCCGACAAATCCGGTGTTGTTGATCCGATGAGGGATGCTGTGATCACAGGACGAGAACGCCATGTTGCGAGAGCTCGCACCGACTGGATGCCATATCCTCAACGAGCCATTCGCACAAAGAACTTTCTGTACATCCGTAATTTCAAACCAGGCCGCTGGCCGATGGGAACCGGTCCGGGATACGGAGCTCCGGCTGCAGACATGCCGGCGTTCGAAGTGTTGCGGGAAAACACGTTTGCGGCATTTGGCGATCTGGACGCCAGCCCGACCAAAGCATGGATCGCTCTTAATTGTGAAAACGATCCGGAGCAAAGAAAGTATTTCGACTTTGCGTTTGCTCAGCGGCCGGAGGAGGAACTCTATGATCTCAAAATTGATTTTCACCAGGTCTACAACGTGGCTGACGAGGATCGTTACGCCGATGTAAAATCGGATCTTTCGACACGGCTGATGCAGGTCCTGAAAGAAACCGGAGACCCGCGAGTCACCGGTGATGGATCCACATTTGACAAGTCACCGTTCGCAACAGAATGGCAAAAGCCAGCTCCCAGAAAGAACAAGTAACAACCGGCAAATCTATTTTACGTTTTATCTGTCAAATCCGTGTAATCTGTGGACACTCCGGGTTCCGCAGCTCCGATCCCTGGAAATTAATCAGCCACAGATTCTGCCATGGCAACTGCGGTTCATCACGGCCTGTCAGAACAGCTCGACCAGTACGGATTTGTGATCGTGCCGCACGGGCTGGATACGGTCACCATTGACCGCTTTAAAGTATTGCTTGACGTCGCCCGCTGTGCCGACAATGCGGAGAACGTCACCAACAGCAGCGGGACCTACGGCCTGCGCAATTTGACAGACGTTGTCCCGGAAGTGGCTGAACTGGTCCGGCTTCCGGCAATCGCACAACCGGTCACGAAAATACTCGGCGCCGCTGCGTTTATGACACGAGCAACGTTGTTCGACAAAACGCCCGGTGCAAACTGGGGGGTCTTCTGGCATCAGGATCTGTCGATCGCTGTTGAAACGAAACACCAGGTCAGCGGCTTCGGAGCGTGGACACGTAAAGCCGGAGTAGCGTGTGTCCAGCCTCCGGTTGAACTCATGACGCGCGTGTTGGCGGTTCGACTGCATCTGGACGACTGTACGGCAACTAACGGAGCACTGAAGGTGTTGCCGGGGACTCACCGAGGCCGCATGTCGGCCACCGAAATTGATGCTCAGCAGCAACGCATGGCAAGTGTCACCTGTGAGGTTCCCCCCGGTGGATTGCTTCTGATGAAGCCCCTGCTGCTGCACGCGTCGTCGTCGATGGACGAACCGCGAAGCCGACGAGTGATCCACTTCGAATTCGCCAACTTCGAATTACCGCTTCCGCTGCAATGGAAATATCAAATCGCGTGCTGTGGGGAGTGAAAGCAGTGGACGAGTTTCCTCCTGCGCCAGTCGAGCAGCGGAGCTAACGGGATAGCTGTGGGGTCTTCCGACACCTCGCGACCGGACAGTCTGAAAGCCATGTGGTCCCATACGATCCAGTTGTGGTTGTGTGCCACCGGCTTTGCCAGTGCGCCCTGAAACAATGGCGGCAGTCAGTGGCACCGGAGCGCCGGGGCCTTGGCTAAGGCATCTTTCGAATGCGGCATAGTCACTGTCGCCCGCAAGAATCTGCTGCCGTCCAATGGCTCAATTCGGGACATGATAAGCATATCCACCAGAACAAATTCGTTTCCGTCGAGGCACCAGTCTGCCCGACCCCTTATTGCTCAACACTTTGCCGCTGTTTCTTTTGTTTGTACGGGTTGCATCGGGCTGACGCAGAAAGAAACTCTCACCGTCGTGAGCCGATTGCCGCCGTCCAACGACTGTTATGCTGTAACCGGAGGCAAAACAGATGCTCGAACAAAAAACTGATGCAGAAATTGTGGCGAGCTGACATTTTACAAGACACCTGGATGCGTGTGATTCGATCGCTTGTCCGTCTTCGCGACCCCATGCGACTGGCACCATGGATGTATTGCGTTGCCCGGTTGGCGACGATGAATCATCTGCGTGTTCGTTACCGCTGTCCACCTGACACGGAGCTTGTCGACGTATCGTCCTTTGATGACGGCATCGAGAATCTCTTTAATTTGGACGAAGTTGAAGTTGCGTTAGCTGAACTTCATCCCATCGCCCGCGAAGTTGTCGTTCTCTTTTACTGCGAGCAAAGGTCGAGTGCCCCAAACTCTATTTTTCCGAGACAGAATGGTTGTCTCAAACAACCGTTAC
>JABABI010000359.1:230-627 GCA_014238335.1 Fuerstiella sp. | reverse complement strand
GACCCGGCGCTCAACTGTTTCAAACGTTGCCGCTCTGCCGGAACGCTCCGTGTCTGGCGTTCCAATTCAGCAACCCGTTTCTGGTGGTCCGACATTAGCGATTTCACGTGTGCCGGTTTCAGCAGCGGCACCAGATCACGGGGCTGACCTTTGGGTTCGCAGCCTGGGAAAGAGAACTGCGTACTGCTGAAGATCCAATAAACGGCATAATAGTCTTCGGCTGTAACGGGGTCATACTTGTGGTCATGACAGCGTGCACAGCCCAGGCTCAATCCCAGAAAGTTTTTTCCAACATTATCAATCACATCCTCATGCATCAGATGAATGTCTTTGTCGATGTCGTGACCGAATCGCCGTGCGACGGCCAGGTAACCCGTCGCAATGATGCCGGCAGCCC
>JABABI010000359.1:0-220 GCA_014238335.1 Fuerstiella sp. | reverse complement strand
ATCCGCGTAGCGGACCACATCCAGCCAGTGCCGACCCCAGTGGGCGCCGTACTGGGGCGAGTCAAGCAACCGGTTAACCACGTGATCAAACGCATCGGCAGACGTATCTGCAAGGAACGCCTCGACAGCTTCGGATGCAGGAGGCAGTCCTGTCAGATCATAAGTGGCGCGTCGGATGAGGGTCCGTTTATCAGCCGGACCAGTTCCCGTCAGCCCATGT
>JABABI010000358.1:354-629 GCA_014238335.1 Fuerstiella sp. | reverse complement strand
TGGTTGTAATCACCTGGCAGCGATTTTTGAGCCTCACGTAATGAGGCGGCGCACCGGTATTCTGGATCAGACGACGCGGTCGGTGATCGTACTGTTTCTCCTCGCACCCAGTGGCCAACCATGAGCTTTATCCTGCAACCCTGGCACCTGATGTTCTTTGTCTTTGCGGGCTGGGCAACTCGACAGCAACAGGAGGTGATCGAATATCTCATAACCGAGAACCAGGTACTCAAGGAGAAGCTCGGTAAGAAACGGATCCTCCTCAACGACGACCA
>JABABI010000358.1:0-344 GCA_014238335.1 Fuerstiella sp. | reverse complement strand
CGTCTTGGCGTGAAAGGTAAGATCCTGGGCCGTAAGTTACTGGAAGAGAATCCCACTTGGGGCTACGATCGAATCCAAGGAGAACTCGCAAAAGTCGGCTAACAGCAGGCGCGACATCTGGCGAGTACTCGCGCCCAAAAGTCCCAAAGGTCGTGGTGTTCAGCACGGTACAGCGCCAGTTGTCGTTTATTCAACGTTATGCAAAGGTACAGTGGGTTCCCATTTCCCTTTGACCTCAGACGCTTCGCCTTCTCCCGGCCATGTCGGCATTGTTACACCAACAGCTGCGAGAGGTACATATCCGAACGAGCGAAACTGAAAGTGCGTGCCACGAGGAATCGTCA
>JABABI010000357.1 GCA_014238335.1 Fuerstiella sp. | reverse complement strand
TGCGGGAGATTCCTTTGATTGCTGGGGACGCTGGTCCGTTTTGCCCGAGTGGGCGAAACAAAAACTCACGGCCTCTACGGGTTAGGGGGATGGTTGGTAAGTTCTGGCCACACGGAAACCGGTGCTGCTGGTACGGCCGACCGGACGGTTGTTGTCACGGTTGGCGGAACGGACGCTGGACGGCTGATTGTAGAACGCCCCGCCACGCAACAAACGGTTTTCGCCCTGTGCAGGCCCCACGGGATCACTGACGGTCTTCTCAGTGCCATAGGGTGCGTACCAGTCCTCGCACCATTCCCATACATTCCCGTGCAGGTCGTACAATCCCCAAGGGTTGGGTAGTTTTCTACCAACACGGTGAGCGTACGCCTCGTCGATATCCCAGGCATTCTTGTCGTACCAGGCATACTGCCCCAACTTGGACTCATCATCCCCAAAGCTGTAAGCCGTCGTCGTGCCCGCACGGCAGGCGTATTCCCACTCCGCTTCCGTCGGTAAGCGATATTCCACGCCTTCCTGCTCACTCAGCTTGCGGCAGAACTCCACCGCATCGTCCCAGATCACAAACGACACCGGGTAGTCAGGTCCCTCCGGATCAAAATTCTTACCTTGCCACGGACGGCTTCCCAT
>JABABI010000356.1 GCA_014238335.1 Fuerstiella sp. | reverse complement strand
CGTATACGTCCGTTCGTGTTGACTGAATAAACTTGCTCAACGGTATGCCGTCGATCAATTGCATTGCAAAATAGTGTACTCCGTCTGCTTCGCCGATTCCGAATACAGGCACGATGTTGGTGTGGTGCAGACCGGCGGCTGCTTCCGCTTCTCGCCTGAACCGTACAACCTGATGTTCGGAGACGGCGGCCAACGGGCTGACGATTTTTAGCGCAACGCGTCTTCTGAGTGACTGCTGCTCTGCCTCGTACACGATGCCCATGCCGCCTCGGCCGATCTCACGAACGATGCGAAAATCGCCCAGGACCTGAGGAAGGGAATCCGTCAGTCGAACGGCCTGCTGCACAATTTGATGCTCAGAATGATCCTTTTCGCTGATGCGTTCCATCATGGCGATGGAAGGAAATAACGCGCGGATGGCGTCTTCATGTTTCGGCAGTCGTTGTACAAATTCGTCAACAGACGGAGACTCTCCATTACGCAAACGCATGGAATATTCATCGGCCAGGGCATCGACTGGGTTTCGTCCCTCTGTGTATGCACTGACCAACGCATCGGGTTTCCGCGAATCTGATGCGACGTTGACCTGTTCGGACATCCAGTTTGCTGAAACTCCGCCGCTGGTGCCGGCCCCGA
>JABABI010000355.1 GCA_014238335.1 Fuerstiella sp. | reverse complement strand
AGAACCATAAGTCCCGTATTTCATGGCGTTTTGAGTTCGGCGGAGTATTTTGACTTTACGGGGACTGGCGAAAGTTGAGCAAGGTTGAGCGGGATGAGTATCGGTAAGTCCCGTGTTTCACGGCGTTTTGAGTTCGGCGGAGTATTTTGACCCTACGGCTCCGTCAGGTAGCGTTGGTTTGAGCCGTGTCCATATTTTTTACGCTTGTCACCAGGTTGCCGCCTTTACCACCCAAATGCTCCCGTGCCATGTTGCGTACAGGGCAACACCAATCACCGCATAGGGATATATCACATACAGGAGCATAAGTGCCGCCCCGATCGTCGACTCGCGCCATCCGCTTTCGTATTCCCCGTTTCCATCGAACAGCTGTTCCATAGTAGCGTAGAGTGCCCGTCTCGCAAAGAACGTGACAAGCATTCCGATCACCAAGCCAGCAGGAATGAAGAAGGGCGCAAACCATTTCGCTACTGCTGAAACTGCCGCTGCAGTTGCAGCGACTGGATAAAACAGGACCGACACGAACAGTGTGCCGGCAGCATGATTTATGGCCATGTCACCAGTCCGACGAACGAACAAGCGTAACCCGGCTGTGGCGAGCGACTGTGAATTCAAAAAACGGCCCGACCACAACTCGGG
>JABABI010000354.1 GCA_014238335.1 Fuerstiella sp. | reverse complement strand
TGACCGAAGAGATGATACGTGGAGCTGGAAAGTGCTGGTGTCGAGCACTTCAAACTCACGCTATAAATCCGGAGGCATTAACTTTGTCGACGGCAAAGTTTACTGGGCAGCGGACGCCAATGGCAAAGCGCCTTTTGACCGCGGCATTTTTCGTTGCAACCCGGCGGACCTCGCCGATCCATCGAAGCACACGATGCTATTCAACCCGAAATATCCCGTAGCCTTGATGATCATTGAGGACGGTGTGATTCTTGCCGGCCACATTGCGCTCGAATCCCCATTCCGCACAGGAATCATGTTCTCGCCCGACATGGGCAAGACCTGGGCGCAGTACGACTTGAAGGAATTCGGCAAGCGTACCGCGGTGCGTTTCCACCGGAAAAACAGCGACGGATGGTTCCGAGTCGATCTGAGAACAGGGTGGGTCACACCGAACGAGGTTCTGTTCATCAAGCCGAAATAGCATGCAATCATGGAAGGTTGTTACCGAAACGGTGACAGAGCGGAAACAACAATTACCTACTACAACACAGGAAGATCTAATTATGAAGAAACACGACGCCATCAAGAGCGTATGGATCATGACGGTCCTGGTCCTATCCACAACCGTCTTTGCCGCCGGGAAACCAACGCCGGTCAGC
>JABABI010000353.1 GCA_014238335.1 Fuerstiella sp. | reverse complement strand
TACCCACAGCCTCAAGCGAAGACTCTCTCCTCGCGAAGCGGTTAAGTTCAACGTCCAGCATCACCGGGTTGCCGCCAGCGACTTTGATTCAGATTCGGTCCGGCCGGCAACTCCGGTGCATGCGATTGTTATGCCACGATTGTGCGTGCCCCGGTTGTGGCAAACGGAATCATTGTAAGTCAGGTTGATCCGTTTTGTCTGCATCCGTGCCGTATTTGTACGATTGCTGAACGCCAGATTCATTGACCCAAGTGGAGATGGCCTTTTCGTAGTCGTATTTGAATTGATGTTTGTCGGCCAAGTACCAAGAGTAGCTGTGCAGAATGTTGCCCGCGATAGCGATAGTGAAAGGGACGACGAGAAACCAGAGCATGCCCCAAGTGAATTGGCCGCGAATGCACGCGTACACAAGGTAGATAAGGACGCCGAGCAGGCAAATGAGTGCAATGAAGCCAATCAGATCCGAAATAACATGAAGCATGTATCCTGTAGGCGTACATCTCTGCTTGCCAACTCGCTCAGATTCGTGATACCACATTGGATTGATGAACATGAGTCAGACGCCATCAGAATGGACGCAACGGTTTGGTGGCATAACGTTAGAGGTCACCGGGTTGCGGCCAGCGACGTTGAGTTCAGAATTCGAGC
>JABABI010000352.1 GCA_014238335.1 Fuerstiella sp. | reverse complement strand
CACAGCATCAGGCTTCCGGAGGCTGGCGATACAATCCGAATGAAAGGGCTGACACATCGGTCGTCGGCTGGCAGATGATGGCATTGAAAAGTGGTGAGATGGCCGGACTGACAGTGCCCTCGTCCAGCTATGATCTTGTTCAGAAGTGGCTCACTTCAGTTGAAAGCCAGCAGGGACCTGGCGGTACTTTCGGTTACCAGGACCGGAATCCGAGGCCGGCGATGACTGCCGAAGGGCTATTGTGCCTGCAGTTTATGGGGACTCGCCGGGACGACCCGCGAATGCGTGCCGGGGCCGATTACCTGATGAAGAACCTGCCCAGCCGGAGCCAGCAGCGAACATCCTACTACTGGTACTACGCCACACAGGTGATGTACCACATGCAGGGCAAATACTGGCTGGCCTGGAACGAACCACTCCGCAAGACACTGGTGGCGACTCAGCAGACCGGGGGACACATGGCCGGCACATGGAATCCGGCCGACAACTGGGAGAACCAGGGTGGTCGGATCTACGCCACGGCGATGAAGCTGCTGGTCCTGGAGGTCTATTACCGGCACCTGCCGCTGTATGACCAGTTGGACGACGAATAGTCGCCGCGTGGTCCCAGATGCTACCCGAACAACTCGTTGTAGAGTTCGTCGCTGTA
>JABABI010000351.1 GCA_014238335.1 Fuerstiella sp. | reverse complement strand
AGTGGAGGCTCGGAGGGAGCGAGGCGGAGCCGCGACCAGAGTTGCCGTAACGTAAGCGGATCGATGGGGTTCCAGGGGCTTGCCCCTGGCCGCGTTCGAAATTTTGAAAGGTGCTTGCATTGTGTCACGGGAAGATCAAGGCGAGCGGCGGCTGGCTTGCGTATTCACCAGTCGTCGCCGTTTCTTCGGTCAATAAAGTTGAACCTATGAAGCACCTGTTGTTGGGCGGTTCGGCATCAACATCGTCGGTAAGTACCTTGAATGTGTCAGACACAATCGAAGGGACTTTAGACCTGGCACCCCAAATTACCGCATACAGAACTAGCAAAAACACTGACCGATCGGCTTCGGGACGGAAGGCGAACAAATGCCGCACATCGACATTGCAGAACTGATCTCCAAACGTGCCGAATTCCTGAAACGACATCCAAGGATCGGAGACGACGGGATTCCGTTCTATCGTGATTTCGTCCGCAGTTTCGACAAGCCGTTACTGGCACAACTGAACGCATTCGACGGCGGCGGTTGGGTTACCTGCGATTGTCTATCACTGCTGGGATACGCAGGCAGCGAAGCGGATCGAAAGCGGTTGCAACGCGGTCTGAAGAAATTGTTAGCCGATGGCACAATCGAGCGGTCTGGTCGCTCGG
>JABABI010000350.1 GCA_014238335.1 Fuerstiella sp. | reverse complement strand
GGGATTAGTGAGAGTCGCCAGTTCCTGACCTGCATTGACGCGTTCACCGGCGATGATGGCGGAGTTCACATACCCGGGTGCAGTGACGAACACGGGCGAACTCAACCCCGGTGAGAACGTAAACGGAACCTCAATTGAATAAGGCAGTGGCCACAAAAGTCCGAATCCTAGGCCTGACACGAAAACCGCAAAACCAACGACACTTCGGGCAGACACATCTCCATCACGGCGAACCGTCTGTATGCGCTGACGTATGAACGCCAATAGTGACACAAACAATCCCATGGCCGTGCTTAGTGCCAGAACATAGCTAATCCCCTCGAGGCGATAGGGCTTCAATGCCGTGTGAATGACGACCAGGATTGTCACCAGAACAACCAGGCGGTAAGCGACTGTTGCCGCACCAAACAGTGGCAGCCACATCCTTCTTAACGCTGACGTGTTGGTCGCCGGCGGCAAACTGAGACCCAGGACAACTCTGTCGAATACGGAAGTTGCCGCAGCGCGAGATTCGGAACCCAGATTTGGTATTCGCATCAGATCGCAAAGGACGAAGTAGCCGTCATACCGAAGCAGAGGATTGCCATTCACCAGTACTGTGTTCAACGAACAGACCAGCATGACGTTAAAAAAAAACGTATGGGGAACCCCTG
>JABABI010000034.1 GCA_014238335.1 Fuerstiella sp. | reverse complement strand
CGGTGCCGCTGTCTCCCTTGATCAGAACGGTGCTGTTGACAGGGCCTACTCGCGAAATTGTGTCAAAGAGCTGACGGATTGCCGGACTGTCGCCCACGATGCTGTGCTGCCCGTGAACGGTCGCCCGAAGTTGCTGATTGGCCATCTGCAGGCGTTCCCGATGATCGAAGTTCTCCAGCGCCAGACCTGTCTGGTGTGCGATCGCAATCACCACGTCCAGATCATCTTTCGTAAGCGGACCGTGCGAAGAACTACGTCCGCATTCGATCGCTCCGTATCGTTCCGATCGCCCGGGAACCGGGACGCTGATAACCATGTCCGCGCCGTACGGCAAAGGCGTGTCACTGCCGTCACGGCTCGGAGGCTGAGCAGTGCCATTCTGCACCAGCATGGCCTCGTTGTTCTCCAGCGCCAGACTGGCGAAAACCGGAACCTCATTCAGCTCAACGTTCATGTTTCGTCCCCCGACTGCATTCAGACGTCCGTCTGAACCAGCCAGCCAGATCGTGACCGTGTCCGCCCTGGTGGCCTGCAGAATCGAATCACTGACCAGACGGATGATGGCGTCTCGATTATCCTGCTGCTGCAGATCCTGAGCGAGTTGACACAGGACTGCGACGGATCGCGCCAGGCCGTCGCCTGCGGCCAGTAGTTTCTCAGTGAACGCCGGCTGCTCGGACGGTTCTGACACACGCATCATGAACGTGCTGGACGCCAGCCGTCGAGCCTGCCAGTGAGGTTCGTGAGCATCGTGTTCGCGAGCAAACACGATCAGCGTTTCGCCAATCCGAATGACATCGCCCGGTCGCAGCATCGCGCGTTCGATGCGCCGTGAGTTGACGAATGTCCCGTTGCTGCTGCCACAGTCCTCGATCTGCCATCGCTGAGTATCGAACCAGATTCGTGAATGCAGTCGTGAACAGTGGTCGTCATCGACAGGCAGGTCGCGCGAACCGTCGCGCCCCAGAGTCACCTCTTCAAGTTCCGGAGTGATGGACAGGCCCGCACCGGGAGTCGGTCCGTTCAACAGAATCAGGCCATATCTCATTGTGCGGCTCCTTTGTCTCGGAATGCCTTATCAGCCGGAAACCCCGCCTTTGGAGCGTACTCTTTCAGTGCGCGCCAGACAATGAATCGTTCTGACTGAAGGCGCTCTGAAACCGAACAGTGTTCGTGACGGGAGGATAATAACGTTCGTAAGTTGAATTCAGTGTGCATGTTGCAGTAATTCCTGAAGTGGCGCTGAGTGAATGGCATTAGCACTGCATAGGCCAAAACCGTTCCACTTCCCGTGAATCTGTCCGAAACGCTCGTTTCCAGCCTGATTCACAACTTCACTTTTTTGCCTAGCCGCAAAGAAAGATCCAATCATGTCACGTCGCCAGAATCGAAGACTTGCGTCACTCATCAGCCTCAATCCCTTTCGCGGTTCACGCCGTCGCAGAAAGGGACTAGCCGCGACTCAGCAGATGGAAACGCTGGAACAGCGTACGTTGCTGGCGGCGGCCGGATTTTCAGTGGATATGGCTGTGCTGGACCCTGCGTCCGAAGTCTGTGAATTTGCACCGGTGCCAACGTTTTCGCTGGATGGTAATGGTGTTGTGAGTGTTGGTGGCACTCACGGCAATGATGTGATTATCGCGAACGTCAGCAGCAGCGGTCTGCTTACGGTGCATGTCAACAATGTGACCTTCTCGGTTTCTGATTCGCTGGTCAGTCGGATAGACATCGATGCGAAGTGTGGTGATGACGTGGTTGGTGTCACCCCTTCCGTTCAGCACCCGACATCCGTCACACTGGGACACGGCAATGACGTCGCGTATGTGCTGGGCGGTCCAGCCAGAGTTTCCGGTGATGCCGGTCACGACCTGATCGTGACCGGTCATCACGCTGACAGAATCACAGGAGGTACCGGCAACGACATTCTGTTGGGTGGTGCCGGCAACGATGAAATCCACGGCGGACCGGGAGTCGATGGGATCGCCGGCGGCGACGGTGATGACATCCTTCGTGGTGGCGGTGGAGCCGATATCGTGCTGGGAGACGGTCCGAATCTCTGGCCGGTGCCTGCTCCTGTCGACGGCATGCCAACCGCCGACTATCTGACGCGATTGGGCGATCAGGGTTCCGGCCATGACAACATAGAAGGTGGTGGCGGCGACGACCGGATTTACAGCGGGCGCGGCAACGATCTGGTCTTTGGCGGCGGCGGCGACGATGCGATTCACTCGGCGAACGGACACGACATCGTTGTGGGTGGCGACGGAGACGATACGCTGAGCACCGGCGATGGCAACGACTGGGTTTTCGGTGACGGCGCCAACGCCCTTCCTGCCGTCTTACCGTCGCCCGACAACCTGATTCCGTATGTGCTGCGATTCAGTAACGTAAATGTCGGCGACGATGAAATCGATGCTGGCAACGGTCACGACATCGTGCTGGCTGGCCAGGGATATGACACGATTGACGGAGGACGCGGCAACGACTACCTGCTGGGCGGTCAGGGCGGCGACTGGATTGAAGCAGGGGCGGGCAGCGACTTTGTACATGGCGGCGAGGGAATCGATGTGCTGTTTGGCGGTACCGGAGACGACAGCATATTCGGCGGTCAGGGTGTTGACTACCTGATCGGGGGCAGCGGAGACGATCGGCTGTCCGGCGGACGGGGTGATGACTGGATCTTCGGCGACGCGACCAACCACTACCCAGCCGGTTATGTCAATCCCGTCGTCTACGCCCGCGACTTCGGAGCACGCGGCACCGGCCACGATCGAATTCACGGCGGTCTTGGCAGTGACATCATATTCGGCGGTGGCGGAAACGACGGCATCGTGGCTGACCCGGTTCTGGATGCGGCGCGTGCACCTCAGCCTGTCGATTCCACGCTGATTGACCCGGCCAATGAACTTGATGGTTTCGCTATCGAACTTGTGCGTGCCGCCGCTTCGCCGAACATGGCCACTGCGATGCCGATGCCTCTGCCACTGGTGGCGGGACATGACATCGTGTTTGCCGGTGCGGGCCATGATCGGGTGCTGGGCCGTGCAGGTAACGACATTATCGTGGGGGGCGATGGCGACGACAGGCTGTCCGGTGGTCGTGGCGGAGATCTCATTCTGGGAGACGGTCCGAACACCGTTCCGGGCGTGTTGCCATCCCAGACTGATCTGAGCATCCGGGCATATCTGCAGCGAGTCAGCCATATCGGTGTTGGTAACGATTCAATCGATGCCGGTGCCGGTAACGACGTTGTCTACGCGGGGCGCGGTCATGATCATGTGCACGGCGGAGCTGGCCATGACACTCTGTTTGGTGGTCCGGGGGATGACGTGCTGTACGGCGGTGACGGCAACGATATTCTGGTCGGCGGCGCCGGCAACGACACACTTAACGGAGGATCGGGGAACGACCGTCTACTGGGTAACGATGGCGACGATGTTCTGACCGGCGGTTCAGGTCGCGATTACATGGAAGGCGGTGCTGGTGCGGACACGATTGATGCCATCGACGGTGAAGTCGACATCATCAAGTTTGACATCCTGGACACTCTGTTCATCGACGGAATCGACGAACTGATTGCATGCTGACTGCGTTCGTGTCAGATCCCGGCCTGGCTGGGGCCGGGATCGACGCTGCGCGGGGAAACATCAGGCCACCCACTGTCGCGACCTCGTTTCCCGCTGTTCAGTCAGCGTTTTCGAATCACTTCAAGTCCGCTGATGACCGACTGTCCGTTTGTCGCCAACAGGTTCAGGATCAGCACATCTTCCACTTTAACGTCTTCAATCTGACGAACGATTCCGTGCATCGGACTGCCCGCATCGGAAAGCACGTCAAGATCACGCAGCACAACCTGTCCCTGCAGCGAAACCGTCTGCACTCGGTCCTTCGGTTTCAGGTTGTCCGGTTCTGTAAAGAACAGACGTACCGTGTACGTGCCAGGTTTGAGGTTGTGCAGCGTCAGTTGTTCCAGTCCCTCGACCACGGACGCCGTGACCCACGGCCATTCTCCGCCCGCCTTCATCCAGACGCTGTGTCGGTAGCGGAAGGATGGCTTGTCAGGTGAGGTGTTGACGGTGATTTTGGGTGACGGTCCGCCAATGGACGGGTAGTCCAGCCACAGCGTTCCGTTGCGTGTGATTCGATCTCCGGGAGCTCCAAAGTTCAGGCCAATGCGTTCGATGGAGCCGGGCCCTGGCTCGGTGTCGCCCCATGCGGACCATTGTTCGTGGCTTTCCGGCATCGCCACCAGCGACATGGCGGTGGGCAGGGGATAACTGCATGTGCAGCCTTCGTAAAAATACGGGACGTTCAGCAACCCGCCCGCCGGAATCACGCTGTTTGTGCAACCGCTGCGAGGACCGCTGAGGAAGACGGTGCCGCTTTCCGCAGTCTTGTCGTAAAAAGCCGGAGTTCCCGCACGCAGCGTGAAGAACGATCCATAATCCACGCCACCGTCACAGCCGTAGGTTTTGGGAAAAGCTCGCGGTTCTCGCTCACCCGTCAGCGGATTGATGCGTTCGCCCACGACAGGCTGATTTGGTTTCCACGGGTCTTTTTGCCGAGGCGGGCGATACTGACTTTGTTCGTGCTTTGTCGGATCAGATTCAGTCAGACTCGCACGCAGTTTTGACTGTTCGGAATTGTCCAGCACCCGTCCGGTGTAAATGTCCGACAGCACGGGAGGCAGCAGTGGATAGTCGACCGAGTAATCTCCTTTGACTCGCGGTGCATGCCAGTCCTTGGGCCGGGAAATCATGACTCCGCTAATGAACTTTGGTTGCGGTGATCTCTTGAAATGTGCGAGAGTGTCGTCGAACCACAGCACGCCTAGTGGAAACCGCACCAGTTCGTCCGTACTGAGCTGCCAGTTTCCATCGTACTCAGTGGCCCCCGGAAGTGCTCCGACTCGCCGGATCAGCGTCTGCCCGTCAATCCTCGACTGTTCGAAGTTGCCGGGTTTCAATGATTGCAGTGTCTCGACATCGACCGTGCCCTGCTCTGCTGAGCTGCGAAGTGCAGCGATTCCACCGAAGGGCCGCAGCGTTTGCAGCAGTACGGTCCCGGAACCGGCGATACGGTCGGGCGTTTCTGTGGTCACAACGCTGGCTACATATGGCGGAAGTACGACCTGCTGTAGATCGCTTTCGATCACCGCCGCTCGTGTGCCATAGACTCCGGCAGCATCCAGTTCCTGCCGCAGTTTGTCGACACGCGAAGGATCGTCGTCGATCGCCACAACATGATACTTTGATTCCCGCAGCAGCGCCCTGACCAGTGAGCCGTTCTGTAAACCGACGACAAAGGCGTACCCGTGTGGTCCTGCGGATTGCTGCACCAGTTGCCTGGCCAGGGTGGTCGGGCGTTCTGCATTCGCCAGGCTGGTGACTGGTTGCCGCCAATGCCTCGTTGCCGGGGGCCGTCCCGGGGTTGCCTTCGTAAAACAGTAGATACGGCCTTCGCGAGTCGAAACAATCAGCTGGTCATCTGCCACGATCATCGAATGAACCGTGCCGTCTACACCATCGAGTCCGTCGTCGAACCGGAACGAACGTTCACCTGCGCGAATCGTACGACTGATGCCGGAAACACCGTGTCCTTTATGAATTTTGTCTTCGTGCAGCTGGCGATTGACGACGTCATCGAACGTAAGTTTTCCCCGTCGAATTGCCCGCGCTGACGTTTCGTCGATGGCCGCAAACCAGCCGCCGGGGAACCGACCGGGACCTGGGAGTTCGAATTCTGCCAGCTTCCCGGTAAGTCGGTTCAGGACAGCGGGATATGCGGTCGAGCAGGGAACGATCAGGTCATCGCCGTTGACGACAAGGTATCCCTGCGGTGCCAGTCCGCCAATTGCCTGAGTGTTGTGTGGCTGCTGCCCGAACAGATATCCCAGTCGATCGTTACGCCAGATGACTTCTCCCGTTTCGATATCCATCGCATACACAAATACTCCTTCGAACGGCCAGACGCCCGCCGCAAAGTACACGTGCCCATCCGCGATGACCGGACCTCCCCGGACAGGCCAGACAGAAATCAGACGTTGATTGCCGAGTAACCTGCGTTCGCTGGGAACTGCCCGGTATTTCCAGCGCAGATTACCGGTGTGCAACTCGACGCAATACAGGTGCCCGTCGTCCGAGCCGAAACAAACGAAATCACGCCAGACGGCAGGTGCGCAGCGAATCGGTCCGTTTGTGCGAAAGGTCCACGTTTTTTTGCCGGTGGCTGTCTCGTAGGCGCTCACCGAATCGGTGCGGGACGACGCGATCAGCATCTGACCATCCGCCACAATCGGTTCATATCCGGCGTCAAACTGCAATCGACTGCTGTGGTACGCCGGAGTGATCACAGGAAGATGTCTTACCCAGCTCAATTGCAGCGACGCAGGGACCTCCGTCGTCGTGACTCCGGTTCGCCCGGCGTTCTGTCGCCACATTGGCCAGTCGTCGGCGAAGGCGTTCACCGAGGCTGTCAAGGCGATGCAAACGATAACAGGCAAGCTGTATTTCATGGTGGTGTTCTGTGGTAGGTTGAGTGTCAGATCAGGCTGCCCACTGTTTGGCGTGTGGGCAACCGAAGGTTACGGATAGCAGGCGAATCGTTGTGTGTTTCGAAATGTTCGGCCAGTCAGTTACTCGAATTGTCGGTGTCCTTCGGCAATATGTTCAGGTCGCGCGTCGTTTTTTCATTCATTACATCATCCGAAGATTCTATTTCCACTTTGACCTCGGTGTCGCCAAGCAATATCAGATCTCCGTACTGAAGCACGTGTGAAGCCACGTCGTGACCATTGACGATTGTCAGATTCGTTGAGTCCAGGTCGCGAATTTCGAATTGGCTGTGGCCGTTCATCCGGATCTCAGAATGCCGTCGACTGAGCAGATCGTCATCAATCGTAAGATCGGAGCGGTGGCTTCGTCCGAGCACAACAGGCAGGCGAGATGGTGATAGTTCGACCCGTCCATCAGGGAGTCCTGGTGAGACTAAAATCAATTTCTTCACGTGTGTATCTCACTCATTGAAGGGCCTTTCAGATAAAATCCCTGTCCTCTGTTCGTGAGTCTGCAGTCGAGCAAAATCACTTCAATCCGCTTAATTGGAATGCGGGTATGCGAGAATATCCTGACGCTGGAAGTGCTGGACGAATTTGCTCTGGATACTGAACTAGGATTAAGAAAATACTACCTCCTGGGAATGCGACTGCCTACTCAAGAGGAACGTCAGGCGTGTTCACTGGGTCTCAGTGAACGTAGCCAGTCTGTCGCCGTCACGAACCCTGGCTGCGACGACAAGTCAAATTTGACGTGCAATAACAGTATATGTTTGCTGTCAGCCCCGAAACGGTACTATGACAACGTCGAAAAAAGCAGTCAAAGATATTGAAGGCAACGGCCACCCCATGCCGGACAGTCCGTCAGGGCGTCGCAGGAAGTCCGGACGTCGGGGCAAGTCCCAGACGCAGCCCCATCCGAAATCTGCAGATCATGCCACTGTCGCTGACCGAATTATGAGTCGGCTGGATGAAATTGATTCACGAGTGGAGCAACTGATTATCGCTCAGGCCGGCCATCCGACAGCTTCGACTGAATCTGAATGTCTGGATCAGTTAGCAGCAGAGATCTCCAGCAGTACAGGCGCGCTGGCGCAGCAGGTCAGTGACGGATTGAACCACCAGAATCAGGCCATTGCCGGAATCGCTTCTGACTTAAGCGGATTCCAGGCAACTCTTACTCGATTGTTTGCCGAATTTACCACACGGACCACAGACGAGAAGCCGTCAGACTTGTTGGCAGGAAACCAGGATCACACACGGTTGGTGGCGCAGAGGGGCACCTGTAGCCCGACGGACGAATCCGATGCTTCGTCAGGAAACGCGTGGGAACAGATCAAAAACGCCTTCCTGATGGAGGAAGACTTTGGCTGTGGCGACGACGCCGAAGTCAGCAGCGAAACGTCCGCACCTGCGGTGCCTGATTGTGATGTTGAAACTGCCGCCGCCGACGAACCCGCGCACATTGACCCGCCGTTCGAGATCCCCGAACTGCTGGACATCGACAGCCTTTCTGATGCGGACCTGCGTCCGGCACTTGTCGAGCGAGAAGGTCTGATGTCGACGCTGGTGCAGCGTTTGCTGAGAAAAGTGCGTTCAACGCAGACGCTTTCGGCGGAGCAGCTCGACGAACTGAAAGGCGGTCTGCCGGAAGAACTGGCAGAAAGGGTGGAACAAAGTCTCAGGCCGCTCAGTCAACAGGAACGTCTGGGGCAGCTGGAACTGTGTCTCGAGCGTGCCCAAGTATCGCGACAGTTGTCAACTCTGGACGAAACCCGGCAGAAACTGGAAGCCACTGCCCGCGGACTCGGTTTGACGATCAGTGAAAATGGATTCCTGGAAGGAGAGATCGATGCTGTTAAGAAACGTGGTTCCAAAGGCCGCCGATGGGTTGGCGCGCTGGGTTTTGGAAACTGATGTCAGGCTCAACATTCGTCGGCGATTCGCATCATTATCCGACTGTTTCCTGCCAGTGAGCGACTCGTTCCGCCACACGCACTTCTCCGCCGGAGCCAAAACTCTGTAACGCTTTCATGGCGTTTTCAGTGCCCAGGACATCATAGACGTCGGCTTCGATGAGATCGCAGGCCTGCTGCAGGTCTGCCAGTGCAAGATCTTTCAGCCGGCAACCGGCGTCTTCGCAGCTGGCGACCAACTGCCCGACGGTGCCGTGTCCGGTTCGCATCGGAATGCCCTTCTTGATCAAGTATTCCATCAACGCCGTGGCGTCCAGAAAACCGTCTTCCAGGCGAGACGCGATGTGGTCACGCTGGAGCTGTGCTCCGGCCACGATTGAAGGTGTGAGTTCGAGACAGGCTTTGACCGTATCGAAGGCATCAAACATTGCCAGCTTGTCTTCCTGCAGGTCCCGGTTGTACGCCATGGGCAGACTCTTGATCAGAATGAGGATCTGCGGGACCGCTGCCATTACTCGAGCTGTCTTGCCGCGAATCAATTCCAGCACGTCCGGATTGCGTTTTTGTGGCATGATCGACGAGCCGGTTGTGTAGGCATCAGGGAGCGTGATAAAGCCAAATTCCGTGCTGAACCAGATGATCCATTCTTCGCACCATGTGCTCAGATGAGCCGAAATCAGCGACAGGCAGAAGATGAACTCTGCCAGATAATCCCGGTCGCTGCTGACGTCCAGGCTGTTGGCGGCGACTTCTGAAAAACCAAGCAGATCGGCTGTTATATTTCGATCAATGGGCAACGACGAACCTGCCAGCGCGGCCGCCCCCAATGGTGAAATATTGACGCGTCTGCGGCAGTCTGCAAGGCGTTCCCGGTCGCGTTTAAATTTCTCACAGTAGGCCAGCCAGTAGTGAGCGGCCTGTACCGGCTGAGCTCGCTGCAGGTGTGTGTAGCCAGGCAGGATGACGCCCCTGTCCTGTTCGCAGCGATCCACGAAAGCTCTCTGGCAGTCCAGCAGCAGTGTATCCAGCAGGTCCACAGCATCTCGCACGAACAGCTTCAGATCCGTTGACACCTGATCGTTGCGACTGCGTCCCGTATGCAGTTTTCGTCCCACATCACCGATACGGTCAATTAGCGCGCTTTCGATGTGCATGTGAATGTCTTCGAGTTCCGCCGTGAACGCGAATTTTCCGGCTTCGATCTCAGACCGAATGTCATCCAGCGTACTGCAGATCAGATCACGCTCTTCGTCTGTGATCAATCCCGCGGTGGCCAGCATCGTGGCATGCGCCTTCGAACCTCGGACATCGACTTCGTACAGCCGGCTGTCGAAGCTGATTGATTCCGTGAATGTTTCCACGCGTGGATCGGTGTCCTGTTGAAATCGTCCGCCCCATGCTTTGGCCATTGTTATTCCTGTGAGCTGCGTTTTTTCATCAAGATGATCTGCAGTTGATTCAGACCGATAACCAGCGACAGTCGTGTTGTGTTCGGAGCGTTAGCTCGTAAAGTCTGAGTCCGCTGACTTATTCCGGCATTTGTCCGTGTTCGACAATCACAGTTGTTCGAATTCCTCCGCGCGGTGTAAACGCGGCTTCGATCTTCATCCAGCGAGGCTTTGTGACGGCGACAAGATCATCCAGCACCGTGTTCGTGACGTTTTCATAAAACGCACCGTGATTTCGATATTCCTGCAAATACAGTTTCAGTGATTTCAATTCGTAACACTGCTGGTCGGCGATGTACGTGATTGTCAGCGTCCCGAAATCCGGTTGCCCGGTTTTCGGACACATGGACGTGAATTCGGGTGCGATGGTTTCAATCACATAGTTTCGCTGGGGAAACGGGTTTTCGAAGGTTTCCAGAGTTTCTCGGCTCGGTTCCGTCATGACTCAGACTCGGGACGTCGTTAAGGTGCTTGTGTCGGACGGAAAAATCTCCGTCCCCTGTTTCTTAATGTTTCATGCAACCAACCCCCGGGTTGGCCTGCACCACGTTCGGCAGCGTTTCTACGATGTTTCCTCGTTTTGACAACCTCACCACCGCAAAAATCGCTCAGAACGCACGTTTACTGATTGAGCTTGGGTACTCAGATCCTGAATCCGCCATTCAGTGCCTGACACGGCTGCGGCAAACTTCACTCGGGTACCATCAGGCGCAAGTCACGCCGGCAGGCCGTTCGGTCCCCGTGTGGTTTAAGACGCTGCAACGAATTCTGCTGGAAGCTCCGGACCCGGAGGCGGTCATTCGGGCGGCTGACACCTTCGTCACAAATAGTGTTTCGCGAAGGGATGCCTTCGCGTTGTTTGAAGAAACGCCCCGGTCGCTGGAAGTGCTGGCCAGACTGGCGTGCGGCAGTTCGTTTCTGACGCAGACGCTGCTTGTCGATACGGAAGCACTTCGGCACCTGTCCACCGAACGACGCACGGCCGAAATGAAGTCCCGGGAAAAGTTCTGCGAAGAGGCGCGAGACTTCCTTGGCGAGCAGCTGAGTCCGGAGGAGCAGCTGGTGCGACTGAGGCGTTTTCAGCGACGCCAGATTCTGCGAATCGGTATGTGTGACGCCTTTGGATTACTGGACCTGAAATTCGTGACGCTCCAGATATCGTTGCTGGCAGACGCCATGGTCCAGGTTTGCCTGGACATTGCCTGCCGGCAGGTCGGCGTTCACGAGCCGCCGTTTTCTGTATTGGCTCTGGGAAAACACGGCGGTGAGGAATTGAACTACAGTTCTGACATCGATCTGATTCTGATCGCTGCGGCAGATTTGCCAACAGCGCAGCGCGTTGCCCGCCGAATGATTGACGGGCTCAGCGACAACCTGAGTACCGGTTTTCTGTATCGAGTCGACATGCGTCTGAGGCCGTGGGGTGACGCCGGGCAGCTGGTGATTACGCCGTCTGCCTACACGGACTACCTGCGGAACAATGCCGAACTCTGGGAAAAGCAGGCATTGCTGAAAGTTCGCCTGATCGCCGGCGATGAGAGGCCGGGAAAGCAGTTTCTCGCACAGGCGCCGGGCCTTCTTTTTTCGTCATCCAAAGTGGAGGTCATGAACAACGTCCGCAGCATGAAAAGGAAGATTGAAGAGAAGCTGAGCCGATCAGGAAAACTCTCCTCTGAAGTGAAACTTGGGGCTGGATCGATTCGCGACGTCGAATTTCTGGTTCAGGCGCTGCAGCTGATTCACGGAAAGACCGAGCCCCGACTGGCCAGCGCCAATACGCTGGACGCGCTGGTGAGACTGACTGAGTTCAATGTGATTGACGTCTCCGATTTTCGGCAGCTGCGGGAAGGCTACATTTTCCTGCGCAGTATCGAACATGCGCTGCAGTTGATGCACAACCAGCAGACTCACGAATTGCCTGCGAATCATGAACACAGGTACTGGCTGGCTCGCAGGCTGGACTATCCGAGTGAGGTGGTGCTGCTGGAACGTTTCAATGCACACCAGCATGCCGTCCGCGCTATTTTTGACCGATACTTCGAAGTGCGCTCTGACCGACTGCCGGACGCTAGCCCGGCCTCGGATGCGATGCCATCCATCGTCGCCGAAGCCGTTGACCGTGACCTGCGCCGTTATCTGTCACGGAATCAGCACCTGCTGCATCACGTGAAAATGGATATTGAATGCTGCGACGGGAGGACGTCGCATGTTCAGGTGACGTCACTGCCGGAGTCCGGCGACTTTAGGCTGGTGACTGTTGTCAGTCCCGATGCGCGGGGGTTGCTGTCCATGGTCTGCGCAGTCTTCTTTTCTGATGAACTTGATATCTGTCAGGGCAGTACGGCCGTCGGACCACTGGACAATCACATTGGTTTCCGAATTCCCGCTGGGGTATTCGCCGCATTCTTTGTTGTGCAGACGACGGGCCGGGAACCGTCTACGTCGGACGGCGATCAGGTCGTGGCCGACAAAGTGGAACGATCACTGAACGAACTGCTGCAACTTTCACGCTCCGAAGATCAGGAAGCCATTCGTAGAAATCTTGTCGATAGGTTCTGCGATCGGCTGCAGCAGCAGTCCGGGATGACGGGACCGCAGGCTGACCTGAGTCTTGAAATCTCAGATGTTGATGCCGCTGGATTGACTCGACTGAACATCACCGCCGACGAGAGTTTCGGATTTCTATTTGAGCTGTCCAACGCACTCAGCCTGTGTGGATTTCGGATTCTTCGAGCCGATCTCGGTACACATGACGGACGCATTGGTGATGTTCTGTATCTCACGGAATCTGATGGTTCGGCGATTAACCATGAATCGCGAGTTGAGGAACTGCGGACGGCCGTCACGCTGATCAAGCAGTTTACTCACTGGCTTCCGTCCAACAGTGATCCTCATCAGTCGTTACACCGTTTTCGCGGCTTGCTGCAGCGAATTCTGGCCAACGAAAACTGGCGTGTTGACGTGGCTTCTTTGCGCCAGCCGAAAGTTCTGCGCGCTGTCAGCCGTGTCCTGGGAGTCAGTCGGCATTTATGGGAAGACTTCCTGCGAGCCCACCCTGATGATCTGCTGCCGATACTGACTGACCCCGATCGACTTACACAGACAGTATCGGAAGACGATCTACGTCGCGAATTGAAGTTGCAGACAGAGGACACGCAGGATCCGGCAGAGACTCTGAACCGCTTCAAGGATCGGAATCTGTTTCGGATTGACCTGAGACATGTGCTGGGACACTGCGGCCCGTTTGGGAATTTTTCGAATGAAATCACCGGACTGGCGGATGTTGTTGTCAAAGCATCGTGCGACATGGCGTGGCGGGAGCTGACACTGACGCATGGGGTTCCGCGCACCGAGTCGAATGAACAATGCCAATTCACTATCGTCGGGCTTGGGAAATTTGGGGGAGTGGAGATGGGCTTTGCCTCCGACATCGAAATGTTTCTCGTTTTTGCCGATGAATGTCGCAGCGATGGTCGGGTGCCGCTTTCCGGTGTCAGTTTCTTTGAACGACTGGTGAACCGCATTACTGAGCTGGTGGAAGCTCGGCACAAGGGGATTTTTGACATCGACCTGCGGATGCGTCCATATGGCCAGGCCGGATCAGCTGCCGTGAGTCTGGCGTCATTCCGACATTACTATGCGGACGATGGCGATGCATGGCCGTTCGAACGGCAGGCGCTGGTCAAACTGCGGTGCGTTGGTGGTGATTCCGAATTTGCGAAATCTGTAGTCGCGGCCAGTCACGCGGCCATCTACTCCGGAGGCGGCTTCGACTTTGGAGCGATGCGAGCGATGCGGGAACGGCAGGTCCGCCAGCTGGTTCATGGTGGCACGGTCAATGCGAAGCTTAGCGATGGCGGCCTGGTCGACTGTGAATATGCGGTTCAGGCGTTGCAACTGTCCTTCGGGCAACGATTTGCCGCTCTACGAGGGCCCAATACGATGTCCGCGCTGACAGCTGCCTGCCAGGCCGGCCAGGTGACGACATCGTTGTTTCATCGAGTTCAGGGGGCGTACGTTTTTCTGCGTCAGCTGATCGACTGTCTGCGGATGGGGCGAGGGAATGCATTGGATCTGACGGTGCCCGCGATTGACACGGCGGAGTTCGATCAACTCGCCCGTCGTCTGAAAGTTGTTCATGGAACCATGCTGTCAGCCGCGGCGCTGGAGTCGCATTTTGCTGTCGTCCGCGAGTTTTCTGAGGTAGTTGAGCAGACGTGCGGAAACGCATAGCAGTTCCTGACCGCGCGTAAAAAACGCCCGTCGGTGAAATCGACGGGCGTTCTTGATTTTCTTGTTCATCGGTTTGCGGTCAGATCGCCTGATCCGCGGAACAAATCACGACTCTTAGAGAGCAGCGATCTTCTTGATCAGGTCAATGGTACGGCTTGAGTAGCCAAATTCGTTGTCATACCAGCCGATGACTTTAACCATGGTGCCACCAACGACGCTGGTAAATGATCCGTCGAAGATGCAGCTGTGCGTGTTTCCGATGATATCGCTGGAGACGATTGGGTCTTCGGTGTACTCCATGATGCCTTTGAACTCGCCATCAGCGGCAGCCTTCATGGTGGCGTTGATATCGTCAACAGTGACGTCCTTGCCGAGAACGGCTGTCAGATCGGTGACACTTCCCGTTGCAACCGGCACGCGAAGAGCATAACCCGTCAATTTGCCCGCAACTTCCGGAAGAACCAGGCCGACAGCTTTGGCGGCACCGGTGGACGTTGGAATGATGTTGATGGCCGCGGCCCGTGAACGGCGAGGATCGCTATGCAGCTGATCCGCAACCTTCTGGTCATTGGTGTACGCATGACATGTGGTCATCAGCGCGTGTTGCAGGCCGAAGTTGTCGTTCAGCACTTTGACCATTGGTGCCAGACAGTTCGTTGTACAGCTGGCATTGGAGATACAATTGTGATCTGCGGACAGCTCGCTGTCGTTGACACCCAGCACAACCGTCAGGTCCGGTTCTTTGGCTGGTGCCGAAATGACCACTTTGCGGGCTCCAGCGGACAGGTGAGAATCGAATCCCGGCTTGCCGTCTGAGGCTCGACCAGTGAAGAACCCGGTCGATTCCAACGCGACATCCACGCCCAGCTCGCCCCAGGGTAGATCAGCAGGGTTGCGTTCCGCACAAACTTTGATGGTTTTCCCGTTGACGATCAGGTTTGAGCCGTCCGTTTCCACGGTTCCGTTGAAACGACCATGAACACTGTCGTACTTGAGCAGATTTGCGAGGTCTGCCGGATTGCCGAGGTCGTTGATGGCGACTACATCAAATTCGTCGGCTCGAGCCGCAAGTGCTCGAAAAGTGATGCGTCCAATGCGACCGAAACCGTTAATACCAACCTTGACTGACATTCTGAATGACTCCGACGAATACGGGATTTGATCTCGCGCTGAGAGAAAGGGAGACGGCACCGAGCCGCTCATGCAACTTCCAGCCGCCCTGATACGTGTAACGCAGGCGGCGCGCAACATGAACGCAGAAGTTGACAACGAGCGGCAGACTGTAGCGTCCCGGACGCGCAATGCAAGCGTATCGCAGTGTCAGGAGCGAATACAGGTGCATCCGTTGGTTGGCGGTTGTTGAACGGGACGCCGACGGGCATTCCTTTGCCCCCTCTCCCCCGACGTGAAGATTCCAATATTTAGAAACTGTTCCCTCAGGGAAGAGGATCGGGGTGAGGGGCAAGTGCAAGGCCCGGCCCCCCACACAGCCTTTTCTCCGCTTGCAGACCGACGAACAAGGGAGGGGGAGGAGCAAGCTCAGGGCAGCGTGGCCCCCTCCAACGGTGGGATGTGCCCAGCAAATAACGTGCGGATGGAGGGCCCGGTTCCGTGGCAGACGCGAGGAAATACGGGGCCTCTGTGAGCTGCGTCGTACGCCGCCGAAATCCCGGCTGTGAATGCTCTCCAACGGTGACCTGGCGGCAGTCGGGGGACAATTAAGCGTCGATCAGCCCTTCGCGGATTGCCCAGCGACACAGGCCGACGCGATCAGTAGCACCAACCGTTTTCATGATTCGGTACTTGTGACTTTCCACCGCCTTTGATGAGATTTCCAGCTCATCCGCGACCTCCGATACTCGCCTGCCCTGCGCAATTCGCAGCAGTACGTCCCATTGGCGATCGGTCAGTTTTCTCAGGTGTACACTGGCCACGCAGCGGAAATGTCCGTTTCGGGCTAACTCCACACGATCAGACAGGAGTGGCGACAGGACGTTCGTTCCGGATGTGATTCGCACGAGCTGTTCATTCAGCGTGCCAATGTTGTCCCTGCGGGACAGCAGCCCCGCAATTCGGTTGTTAACTACAAGATCCAGTTGCCGGTCAGTCAGCGAATCCGCGAACACCGCCACGCGAGTTTCCCCCATTTTTACGGCGAGTTCCCCCAGTATTTCCCGAAAGCCTTCGGTGACGATTTTTTCACCCATCACAACAACACGTGGCTGCTGCGTTCTGATCGCGTCCAGCAGTCCATTGACAGTGTTGACGGACAGTACATCTCGAAAACTTCCATACCCGGCCAGACACCAGGCGATCGATTCAGCTCCCAGTCGATAGGCTGTCGCCAATACGATCTTTGTGGAGGGGGTGATGGAATTCGGGAGTGAGACGGTGCCCGGCTGGCTGCCGTTGGCGTTCTGTTCGGTGAGTGCCATGCATCGTTCCTCCGTGAATAACTGCAGACAGAAAGACATCACTTCGCGCGAGATGATCATCCTTGTCGCAAAAGGAAAACTCTCAGCTCAGCGGGCATTCTAGGCGAAATTGAAACCAACTTTAGAGGGGAGATCCCTTTATAGTGCAACTCTGGCGCAATGGCCTAGAGCGGTTTTCATGCATCATGTGGGTGGAGTTACTCTTTAGAGTGTGGGAACCCTCTGGAATTTGTTTGGTATGGCAGGATCTGCCGAAGTGTTGCCACTGCTGCGCCTTCTGAAGTCGAATTGTAATTCGTCTGGTGTACCTTCAGGTTCAGTAGCGGTCTGACAGTTGAATACTGACAAACCGAGCAACGCTGGAGGTTCCTCTGGAGACCTTCACCAGAAACAGAGCGAGGCCAGTCTGGCGAGCTTTTGTCATGGCGTCTTCCACATCTGCAATGCTTCTCACATTTTGGTTGCCAACTCGTGAAATCACCATGCCGGTTTCCATGCCGACGTCGTCGGCTGGACTGTTTCTTTCGACTGAAGTGACCACTACGCCGTTGCTGGACGGCAGACCCAGTTGACTGGCCAGATCCTCAGTCAGATTCTGAATGGAAACGCCGACGTCGCTGATGTCAGCCGACTGTTCATCATTCGAATCCGATCCGCCTTCTGAATCGTTGTTCTCCAGGCTGCTTAGATCGTCCGGTCGTTCGGCAACAGTGATGCTGAGGCTTTGCTCACGGCCATCGCGAAGGATCTTGATTGTATATTTCTGACCGATCGTGAGTCGTTCGACGACCCCCAGCATGTTGCGGTCGTTGGCAATCCGACGACCATCGACCTCCAGAATGACGTCACCTTCCCGAAAGCCTGCCTGTGCTGCCGGAGACTCTTTTACGACTCCCGTTACGACCACGCCGCGCGGTATTTTCAGGTTGAAGGCTTTCGCCAGATCTGCGTTGAGTTCCTGCATAGAGATCCCGACGTAGGCTCGGCGAACCTCGCCTGTATTTCTCAGTTGGTTAGCAACCCACTTCGCGTGAGAGGCTGGGATTGCCAGACTGACGCCATCGTAGCCACCGCTGCGAGTGGAAATCGCCGTATTGATGCCGATCACTTCACCGCGAAGGTTGACCAGCGGGCCACCGCTGTTGCCGGGATTGATGGCAGCATCGGTCTGCAGGAACTCCTGCGGCAATCGACTGCTGGTCATGCCGCGTCCTTTGGCGCTGATGATGCCCTGGGTCACGCTGCGATTCAGTCCGAACGGGCTGCCGAATGCGAGGACCCAGTCACCGATCTCCATTGTTTCATCATCGCCCAGTACCAGAAATGGCAGTTTTTCTTTGGTCTCGATCTTCAGGACTGCCACGTCAGAGCGGGGGTCCGTCCTCACGTCCACCACCGTAAACTCTCTTCCGTCAGCCAGCTCAATGACGATTTCTTCTGCATCATCGACAACGTGGTTATTTGTCAGAATGACACCACTGGAATCTATGATGAAGCCGGAACCCTGTCCGCCGGGCATGCGGTACTGCTGTTCACGATCATCTTCCTGTTTATCCATGAATTCCTGGAAACGCGGGTCATTGAGGAATTGCCTCAGCAGCGGGTCGTTGCCGAAGGGGGAAGGTCGATTTGTTGTCTGACGGATCATCTTTCCCATGGTTTTGATGGAAACGACTGCGGGCAGCGTGTGCTTACTAACCTGCCGGAATGCGTCTGAAAGCTCGTACGCTCTGGCGAATCCGGGGCTGTTCTGTGTATCTGCATGTTGCAGTTGCGTTTGTGCAACGGCGTGGTTTGTTCCGTTTAACTGGTGAGTGACTCCGACAGCCAGAACCGAGATTGCCGCCACAAGCAGGACTGATGGCCATTTTAATAGTTTCATCACATCTTTCCTTTGAAGACCCGGATTGCTGCCAGTCGTGCGGAGCCATTTCCCGCATAGTGGTGTGTTGTCGATTGCCGAGTTCGACAAGGGCCATGGATTCTATGGCCGGACCGCAGGAGTGTGTTGCCGCAACAGAAGGTCACCGGCGTCATTTTCACTACTTTCGCGAATTTGCTGATAAATCGATGGCTGAGTCACAGTTTTTCGCCGGTCGTTGTTTCGTTGTATCGGTCCTGCCACTTATGATTGTTTCTCAACATGCCGCGCTGAACGCCTGTTTTTCCCGGTCGACTGTCATTCGTTTTTCTTCTTTCATTGACCATCAATCAGTTGAGCCAAGTGTCCAATAACAACAACGCTGCTGAAGTGGTTCTGTCCGACCGCGAGCAAATCCTGCGGACGTGCGAAGATCGGATCGGATACTGTTTTCGTGACAAGAGCCTGTTGCTGCGTGGTCTGACCCACAGTTCGTGCGCTGTGACGCGACTCGACTGTAACGAGCGAATGGAGTTTCTTGGCGATGCCGTTTTGGGAATGGTCATCTGCGAGTACCTTTTTCAACACTTTCCCGATCGGCGTGAGGGGCAGTTGACGCAGCAGAAGTCACACCTTGTCAGTCGCGCGGTCTGTGTCCAGGTAGCTGGGCGGCTTGAACTGGAATATCTCATTTTTGTTGGCAAGGGACTGCAGGCGATCCCCGAGTCGTTAAAGGCGGCCGTGGTGGAATCCCTGATCGCAGCCGTATATCTGGACGGCGGATATGAGGCTGCAGGCAGTTTCATTTTGCGCGCCTTCGCGGCAGAACTCGAAAACTGCTCGGAAGGTGATGCAGAGAATTACAAGAGTCTGCTGCAGGAAGAAATCCAGCGAGATGGCAGCCTGATACCGCAGTATGTGATTGTCGAAGAACGAGGTCCCGATCATGCCCGGGAGTTTCATATGGCTGTGCAGATCGGCCATGAGCGGTTTGAGGGCGGATGGGGCCGCAGCAAAAAGGAGGCAGAACAAAAAGCCGCCATGAATGCGCTTGACGCCATTCACGCGGGCTGATTGTGTAGCGATGTGTCAGCGACAGACGCAACCTGCTGGTCATTTTGTTGTGGCCGACTATCCTTTTGCCCGACATTGTGCGGGTGACGAAGCAGCACGCCCCTTTTCTGCAGGCCGCGAGAGCCAACGGAAGACTTTGAAATGACAATTTCGACGGAATGCAGCGTTCTGTTTCGGCCGGATTCCAGCGAATTGCGGTTCCTTCCCGAAGGGCCGTATTCGCTGACTGACGGCCGCATTAGCTGGGTCGCCATCCAGCACGGTGGTGACTCGGTCGTGGGGTCGATCAATATTCTGGATCCTGGCGCCGGCGTAAATCAAAGCCATGAACTGCCTGGCCGTCCGGGGTTTGCTTTTTCAACCAGTCAGCCCGGCGTATTTGTGGCAGGGGTGGAGCGGTCTGTGGGGCTGTTCGACACCAACACGGGGGGCTGGACGGAACTGTGCGGCGGCGTGGACAGCGGCGTTGAAGATACGATCATCAACGATGGAGTCCTGTATCGCGACAATTTGATCTTCGGTTGCAAGGATCTGAAGTTTGAGGACAAAAAAGCGGGCTTGTACCTCTGGCGGTCGCGCGACCGTTCACTGATTCAACTGCGCGACGATCAGATCTGTTCCAACGGCAAAGCTGTCGTGCCGCAGAAGGATGACAGCCTGGTGCTGATCGATATTGATTCTCCCTCGAAGACGATCACTCGTTCTTCTCTGGATATTGAGTCCGGTACGATGGGCCAGCCGAGTACAGTTGTGGATCTGACGTCGGAGCTGATTTTTCCGGACGGCATGATTGTTACTCCCGATGGCCACAGCCTGATCGTGGCATTTTATGATCCCGGTGATCCCGAATTCGGTGTTGCTCGGCAGTACAGTCTGGACTCCGGTGCGCTGCAGGCAGTATGGACCTGCCCCGGGTCACCCCGCGTCACCTGTCCTCAACTGGTCAGGATTGATGGTCAGGTACAACTTTTACTGACGACCGCCGTCGAACACATGGAACCGGAACAGCAGCAGCGTCACCCGAATGCCGGATGTTTGTTTATTGGTGGGACGACGTTTGATGCAGTGAGTGACCAACCTGTTCTGACAGTCTGATTTCAGTCAATGCTGGAGCACGATTCCGAAAACGAAGTGCTGCATGATCGTTTTTCCTGGCAAAGGTGGGCAGGTGCGACCGGTGGACTGCGCCGCTGGGAACTGGTCTCCATTATTATTGGGGCGGCCGTCCTGGTGATGCACTGTGGGTTTGCCGGCGTTTCGACTGCTCGCGTCAAGGAGATGACATGGGTGCTGCTGGGTACGATGTTGTGGCTTTCGCTGTCTCGCTGCCTGAGGTTGTTTCTGGAAATGCGGCAGTCGAAATTTGCGACGGCCGTTCGTTCGGTCAATCTTGTGTTTCCGACCATGTGGGCCGTCGGATTGCTTTGGCTTTGGAATGGCGCCGATGATTTTTCCGGGAGTTCTGCCGCGGCCGGGATCTGGACCGAAATTGTCCTGGCAGTGGTCGTTGTCTTCAGCGTTCTCTCCGGCTGCCGTAGTCTGGCGGCGAAAACACAGAACTCCGCTGTACTGCTGGTCGGGTCGTTTCTGGTTGTCATAGCCCTGGGTACGCTGTTGTTGAAGTTGCCGGTTTGCCGAGCGGCGTTACCAGGCGGCGTCAACGAATCGGCCGACTGGAACGTGGCCTTGTTCACGGCAACGAGTGCCAGTTGTGTCACCGGGCTAATTGTGGAACCGACGGGAAGTTACTGGAGTCCGACCGGGCACGCTGTGATTTTCGCGCTGTTTCAGGTGGGGGGCCTCGGCATACTGACGTTTGGAGCATTTGTGGCTGTGTTGAGTGGTCGTCAGGGGATACAGTTTCGTGAAGCTCGGACGCTGCGAGACATGCTTGATGCGGAAACGGTGCAGGGGTCGCGACGGCTGTTGCTGACGATTCTGCTGTTTACTTTGGGCGTTGAAGCGTTAGGGGCTCTATTACTACAGGGATTGTGGTCAGACCTGCCGTTTCGCGAGCGAATCTGGCCAGCGACGTTTCATTCCGTCAGCGCGTTTTGCAACGCGGGGTTCTCATTACGCGATGAGGGCTTTCAGGGTATGGGCACACTGTGGCAGGTGTGGGGCCCGCTGACCGCACTGATTTTTCTGGGGGGCCTTGGCTTTGCCGTGGTTCATGATCTCTGGCGGTTTGTCGCCGGAGGTCTGCAGCGTCGTGTGGCCGCGTCGTTGTTTCACACAGAACGTCATCGGCCGCGTCTGAGCGTGCATACTCGACTTGTTCTGTATTCGGCGGCGGCGCTGCTGGTCTTCGGGACGGTCGGCTGGTTTGTTCTTGAGTCCCTTGAAGCATCTCCCCAGGCTTCCGTTGTCGGGCGTTTTGCAGATGCATGGTTTCAGTCCATGACATTTCGCACGGCGGGATTTAACACGGTTGACCACCAGGCGATACATCCGGCGACTAAGCTGATGGCCATCTTTCTGATGTTCGTGGGAGCGGCGCCAGGCTCGACGGGCGGCGGTGTGAAGACTGTGGTTTTTGCCGTGACGGTGCTGAATATTCTAGCCGTGCTGCGAGGACGCAGTCGTGTCGAAATTTTCGGACGTTGCATTCCCATCACCCAGGTCGCGCGATCTTTGTCCATGATCGCTGTGGGGATCTTCATTGTGATGGCAGCCACCGGACTGCTGGTCGTGTTTGAACGTCAGCCGGATCGTTTTCTGGACCACCTGTACGAAGCCACCAGTGCGTTCGGCACTGTCGGAGTTTCTGCCGGCATAACACCGAGTCTGTCGCTGCCGTCGAGATTACTCATTTGCGCGGTGATGTTTCTTGGCCGAGTCGGCCCGATCACTCTGCTGCTGGCGATGGCCGTGCCGGGAGAGACCGGCCGGTTTAACTATTCGGAAGAACGCGTGAGTCTGGGATAGGACAGAATCCGACAGGGCATGTGTGTGCGCGAATGCATTCAATCCGGAAAAATTTCTCTCACGCGAAACACCTTGTGTAGACAAATTCGAGATTAATGACAGAGGTTACGTTGAAGATGTCTAATGCTGTGTCTCAATCTCTTGCGAAGCTGTCGTTTCGAAAGAACAGCGATTCCGCGATGAAAAAGGCAGCGTCAGCCGGCGATGCACATGCGTTTCACTCCGCTTTTCTCAAGAGCCATGCGAAGGTCCGGAAGCGGTTTGAAAAAGTGTTTGGCGGTGATCCGTTCGTTGCTGTCTGGTCTGCGGAGACGTTTTCTGCCGACGTCAATTCTGAACTGATCCGCGGGATGAGAGCATTTGGCCGGAGCAGCGAGCTGTTCGACCATCTCATTGCGACGGCCGCTGCGCCGACACCAGTATCGCCACTGTTCGTGCTGGTTTCGTGTGAAGCGATGCTGCGATATCCCGATGGATTTTCGAGCGAACAGCTGGTGACACTTTTTACCCGATTGACGCAGGTCTTTGCGACTGAATTCCGTTCGTCCTTGGCAGATGATGACGAAGTGCTTCCCTGCGTCGCTGACATCGTGACTCAGGTCGAAGTGCCGTTTCTGCTGAGCCTGGTCATGGAATCGCAGCCATCAGCACGGTCGCGGCACGTTGTTTGTGTGAAGGCCGTAGACGGTTGTCTGTGTGCATCTACGGACACGGACGGTACGCTTGATGCGGCTCTTGCTCGGGAAGCGGGACAATGGTTAATGCCATTTGTCAGGATTCTCGGCTGGGCAAATTCGTTCAGGAAGTCATGGGCCAATGAACAGACGACAGCTCGCTGGTTGAAAACACTTAACCGACTTGCGGCGCTGGCAACTTCAGAGGGCTTTATCAGTTCCGCTCCGGCAAGCGATCGGCCGGAGCACGCCAAAGTTCCGTCCGAATTTGATCTTTTTGCCTGGGCCGTGGGGCTGACCGAAACGGTTGTGGAGACCGGACTCGCACCATTCGTCACAGCGCTGGCAAAGGGGGGGCAGCGAAAGGCAAAGCCGAAGAAAGATGACGCAAAACGCCTGAACAGAAACCCGAGTGGGCAATCGGACTGGGCAACGACGGCGGTTCTCAGGAAGTCTTTGCAGGTTGATGCCGACGTCATGGCCATTGACTGGGACCAGCCGACGCAGGGGCTGCATCTTTCTGCTCTTGGACGACAGGTTCTTGGCGGCCGCTGGAAGCATCGCTTCACCGTTGATGGCAAGGCCTGTGAATCCGCGGGTGACTGGGTCTGCACGTGCTGGTTCAGCGACAATGAGGTTGCTTTTGCTGAGCTGGAATCCGGATCTGTTGACGGTGTGCGTCACGTGCGGCACGTCATGCTGGCGTTTAAAGAGCACTTCGCCGTGCTGACGGACACTGTCACCGCGCCAGGTGCTGGTGCGCAGATCGATTTTGAAAGTCGGCTTTCCCTGGTTGACGGATTGGAAGTGGAAACGAATTCGATCACGCGGGAATTGGTTCTTCAGGACGAAAGCGTTTCGCTGCGTGCCGTGCCGGTCTGGCTGGACGATGATCGTATTCAAAATACGCCCGGCAGTTGCGAACGGGCTGGTTCGGAACTTGTGATGCGCGCCCATAACACCGGCGGAATCATGTTACCGCTGGTGATCGACTGGCATCCCGGTCGACGCGCGGCAGATGCGGACTGGAGTCGGTTGACCGTGACCGAAAACCGGCGTCCGGTAGCGGCTCAGCAGGCAGCCGGGTACAGGGTGCGAATTGGATTGCTGCAGGTGCTGTTGTATCGCAGCCTGCGTCGCGGTGAGACGTTGCGGGCCGTGCTCGGATACCACACAGCCAACGAAACGGTCTACAGTCGCATTAAGAATACGGGTGACATTCTGCCGCTGGTCCTGGTCGAAGCAGACGCCTGACCGGCACTGTGGCGGCGATTACAGTGTATGACGCCTATTCGTGACCGCGCCAGACGTCTTCCGGCCTGGGAAAGTGGAGTGCCTACAAGCCGGAGCAGTTCACGACAATAAGTCGTCTGCTAATAACCTCGCTGCCGTACGTATTCCTTCAGTCGGGTTCTGGCACTGTCAAGAATTCGCGATACCCGTGATTCCGACAGGCTTAAAAGTTTGCCAACTTCCTTCAGCTTCAGTCCCTCGTTGTAGTGCAGAGCGATGGCGACTCGCATTTTATCCGGGAGAGTTTCGACGCCGTCAGTGAGAACCTGCCGCATCTCTTCAGTTTCTATTTTGCCCGGACTGTCGTCATCACCGATGTGGCCCTTGACGCGAACGGTATCGATCCAGCTGTCGGGACGGGTCAGGCGAGCGGCCTGAATACATTCTGTTACTTCGCTGACTGACATTCCTGACGCTTCGGCCAATTGTTCAACGCTGACTGTTCCCTGAAACTGGCTGCGCAGATGTCTGAGCGCGGTGGTTTTCTGCAGCATCTGCTGCGACAACGGGCAGTTCCGGCGCAGTTCGTCCAGGATTTCTCCGCGTATGCGTCGGTAGGAAAATGTCCTGAACTCGACATTGCGACTTGGGTCATACTGTGACGCCGCTTCGATTAAACCCAGAACGCCGGCGGCTTCCAGATTTTCCGCATCAACTCGCAGAGGCAGCTGATTCAGCAGTTTACCGAGGATGTGCTTCACGTAGCCGAGATTGTCCAGTACCAGTTGGTCTCGGTCGGCGTCGGTGGCCCCGGAATGTCGTCTGGGCGTCGTAATCATTTGATTCACTTGGTCTTTGTCGAACACCTGCCAAGTCATATCGTGACCTGCAGGATAGGGTGTATGTGTCGACGCTGGGTCCCGCCTGTGAAGGAGATGGTCTTACCAGGAGCTCAGTGACGAGCTGTACAAGCAGCGAAGTGCTGCAATACAGACTACGGTCTTGTGTCTTTATCTTTCGGGGTTGCCGAATCCTCCGTTTTGTTTCTTTTTAGCCTCCCTGCCCAATCATGCGCCAAATGGCAGACGAGGTCGGAGGATGTGGCCAAACTGAGGGTTTTCCCTATAGGTAGTCACCCTAATGTAGGTCAACAAAGGGCAACCTGTAGGTGCGGACTTGCAGAAAGGCGGGAGTTACTACTTCTGCGGTCGCTGTCTTTCGCAACGAAATACTCACTTTGGACACATCCGGTTCGGCGAAAACTGCCGGAATGGTCTAGGCTATTTTTTGCGGTTCAGCTAACGTGCGACGTTCGAGACAGCAGGCTCCTTCAAGGATGAACGGGGTGCGACGCCATGGTAAATGCCGGGTACAATTCGTGAACGCAGGGAAGCGTAGATGGCCACAGTCAGATTTGTTCATTCAGATTTTCTACGATTGGATACTCCTGTCGGGGGCTTGGCAGAATCGCCGGACTGGCTGCGTCGGCTGGCGACGGGCAGCGTGCGACAGGCTGTCAAGAACCTTGTTCAGACAACGATTGCTCAACGGGCGGATTTTCTGCTGATCGCGGGCAGCGTGGCTGAGTCTGACGAAGACATTGAAGCAATTTCGTGTTGGCTGGCCGATCAGTTCGAACCTCTGCAACGTCGCGGAATCAAGATCGTTGTTGCGGCGGATTCTCACACTTCAGCTGTTGCTTTACGAAACGTCTGTGACGTGATTGTTCGTCCTGGCGGGGTCATTGGCGTTCAGCATGAGATCGGCGGTGGCATCGGGCTGCAGTCGGTTGCCGCCACGACGGCACCGGACACGTCCTTCACCATTGCGATTGGAAAGGATCGCGGCTGTAGTCCTCCGAATCGCATCGTTTACCAGGCGGCGCCCTCGACCTCAAGGACTGCAAACGCGGATCGTCTTACAACGGACGGATGTATGAAGCTTTCTGCAGGGCCAGTCCAGTCGGTGAGTCCGCAGGAATCAGCAGACTGCGGATGTCTACTTGTTGAAGTCGATCTTTCCACGCGTGAGATGCAGGCCTCATTTCTGACCACAGATGTGATTCGATTCGCCACCGAGGAACTTTCGCTTCCGGAAGTTTCGACTGTGGACGAGTTGATCGCGGAGATCAGTCGTACGTCTCGTTCACTGGATCGTCGCAGCACCCAGACGGTCATCGTTGACTGGCTGCTGCAGACTCAAGTGACGACTGATCTGCAGAGCGCTGCAGAGTTGAGCGAAGTGAAACTGTTGACGCGATTGCGTCAGTTTCTACACGGAGGGCACCGCGGTTTCTGGCCTCGCAGCATTCGCTTCAGCGAGGATTCTGTGCTGCGAATTACGGCACCACAGGATGTCGTGGTTGAACAGTATATTGATGTTGTAACGGGCTGTCGGAACAGTTTCGGCCCGACGGGCGGTGTTCATCAGAGTGGCACCCCGAAAGCCAAAGGAGGTGTCTCGCGGGAACTGTTGGCCGGGTTAAGCCTGCTGCTACCGGCTGCATGAATGGACCCAGTTGAGGAATAAGTGTCGTTGTGACCGGGAATCGTTCGTTCTGATTGCTGTCACCGCGTCTGGATTTGATTTGAAGTCATTCGGGTGGACGGGATGTGCTATGCGTATTCTTGATTTCAGTGTTGAGCAGTTTGGCGTTCTGGACAATTTGGAATTGCGGGATCTTTCGCAGGGGCTGACGGTCATTTACGGGGGCAGCGGCACCGGAAAAACCACATTGGTCCATTTTCTGCGCGGTTTGTTGTTTGGTTATACGACCGAGCATCAGGCCTTTCAGGCGGACGATGGGCGGTACGGTGGATCGGTCTCTCTGGAATCACGTGGGCGTTCGCTGCGTCTGACCCGGGAACGGAGTCATGGGGTTTCGACTGAATTGTGTGCCGTGGATCTTGTAACGGGGATTCCCGTGACCGTGCGCAATGGCGATCTGCCGGAATGGGCTAATGAGAACACCTATCGTGAAGTCTTCAGCGTTGGTGAGCAGGAGGCTGTTCGCTTTGATCTGTTGACGCGTCTTTGTCTGGATGATGTTGGAGCTTCCGCAGGAGAGGAAATCTGTCGCGCCGAACGGGCGGTCATTCAGTCGATACAGGAACGTGAGGGTGAGGGCGAGAGTGGCGGCCTGCGTCAAAACATTATTGATTTGCAGTGTCGCCGTCAGGAGGCCGTCGACGAACTGGCAAGGATGCGGCGCGTTTCCCCCGATATTCCGCAGGAGATTTTGCGGTCGGAGGCTGAGTCGTGCCGGTTGAGAGCATCTGCAGAAGACCTGGGCCGCAGAACTCGCGAGGTGAGCAGCGAGGTTGAACGACTCGAGAAACTGCTCGACAGGCTAATGAAGCAGAACACTGCTGCTCTGCCCCGCCGACCGATGACGGACCGGATTTCGGAGCTTGTCAAGCGTCAACAGCGTTGGGCGGACATTCGTGACGCCGTGCAGCGTGAAGTTGCAGAGTTGACAACTGAGGCTACGGCACCGCTTCTGTGTCAGGATTCGCTGGGATCCATTCGTGCCATCGTGTCGCGGCTGGAACAGAGAATGGGGGCCACAGACTTCGGTGTGGCCCCGACCGTCGCCGATCGAGAAACGCCGGCGGATGACCTTGGCAGTGAGGTGGTTTCGCTTTGTGATTACGTGGCGCGGCACGCGGCCGCCATCGCATCGCATCAGACGTCGCTGGAATCGATTCTCGGACAGAGGATGCTGCACGACATTAAGCACCTGGATGCTGACGTGCAGGGGCAGATTGATGCTTTGAAGGAGGAACTTGATCGCAGTGCGGATGTTCTTCCTGTCAGTGACCGGTGTGGCTCTGACTGTGACTCAGATGCACACTCCCTTTATCGAGGCAGTGAAGTCAGCCAGATGGTTGGCGGCTCCATTGTCGAGATAGAAGCGGCACTTTCACGGGAACGGCACGTGCGTGATGATCTGCGGCGTGAGCAGCGACAGATGTCGGCTGACGTCGGTTGGCACGAGGATCATCAGGCGGAACTGCAGACGGCGCTGCAATCATCCGGACGTCTCCAGGACCTGGATGCAGTCAAGGGACAAATTGCCGAAGCGGACGCTCAGCTTCATTTACTTACGGAACGCTGCCGCGTACTGGAAGAGACGGAATCAAATCTGCAGGCTGTCATTGAACGACTGGGGCAACTGGTGGCACGCAATGTCCTGGATGTTGCATCCGAGTACGTTGCCAGACTTACTGAGGGCGAGTGTTATCACCTGGCTGCGGACGCGACCGGTACAACGATTCAGGCGGCCACACGGCAGTCGAATGACCCTCAAACTTTACAGCAACTTAGTCGAGGTACCCGTGATCTGGTGGCACTCGCGCTGCGTCTGGCGCTCATTCAGCACCGAGCAGAAGATAGTGACCGAGCTCCTTTGTTACTTGACGACGTGTTTATCATGACTGACGACGAACGGGGGGGGGCCGCCGCGGATTTGTTGATGGAAGTGGCTTCGGACGGGCAGCAGATCATCTTTTTTACCTGTCAAAGGGACGTCCGCGATTTGTTTGCGCAGAAGGGGGCATGTGTTCGTTATCTGGAATCTGCGGAGGATCCGGTTGTTGAAGAGCCGCCCGTTTCCGTGGCGGCATTCGTGCCACCACCTGCAGATGTTGCGGAAGTTGCGGAAGTTGCGGAAGTGGCGGCGTCCACGGAATCCTCGAACTGGCTGTTCTATCTGGAAGTAGACAGCTCGGTCGAAGAGTTGTCCGGGCTCACCGTTGCCGAACTTGAGGCGATTCGCGCGTCCGGAATCAGAACCGTTGGCGAATTGCTGTCACAGTCCATCGAGGATCAGGAGATGCGGTATCGTGACCGAGGCTACTCAATCGGCACCGAGAGAATTTGTGCGTGGCGAGGTCAGGCCGAACTTGCCACGCTGATTCCCATGCTGCGGCGGAGTGACGCAGAACTTCTATATGCGTCCGGTATTCAAAGCGCAGTTGAACTCAGTCGTATGCGACCTGAAACGGTGTACGACGTGGTCGCTGAATTTCAGAAAACGCAGGCCGGCGCACGATATTGCAGATCCGGTCGGATACTTGACCGCCAACAGGCGATCAGCTGGAGTCGCTGGTCTCAGCATTCTCGATTACTTACCGAGGCTCGACGGGCTCGTTCCCGCTTCTTCGTTGACTCATCAGAGTCAGGTGACGGTCAGGTGACGGAATCGATCGCTGATGGCTCATCAGGACTGCGACGACGGCAGAGTCATTCCGGCGGTCGGAGCACAATTCGTCGCCAGAAACGACCGGGACTTTCTGCTGCCGACCGTCGCCAGCGGAAACAGCGACAATTGCTGCGTCGACAAAGGCTGGCGCGACATTCTGCATCGTATCGAACAATGCAGGCAAAAGGTCGTCACGATGAGGTGGGAGAGCTGGAGCTGAAGTTTCATCTGAACCGATCCGCGGATGTACAAACGGCCCCGTCGATTGGTCCCAAAACGGCAGAACGTTTGGCGACGGTCGGAATCTATACCGTGGACGATCTGCTGAATGCGTCTGCCGATTCTGTGGCCGAACGGCTTGCCAACCGTCGAGTTTCGGGCGACACTGTTGCTCAGTGGCAGTCTCAGGCACGGCTGCTTTGCATGGTGCCACGGATTCGCGGGCACGTTGCGCAGATTTTGGTGGCCTGCGGGATCAGCGAACCTGAGCAGCTATCGCAGAAGCGTCCTGCCGATCTGTTTGCACTTGTCGGACCGTTTTCTGGCACCGGCGAGGGTGAGCGTATCGTTCGGGGGCGTAGAAAACCTGATCTTGAAGAAATCACTGACTGGATCAGTTGGGCACAGCAGTCCCGCACGCTGAAAGCGGCTGCATAGTCTGCACGCTGCGAAAGTAATTCGCTGGCGGATGATCAGCGACGGTTACCTTTCACTCTCGTTAAGTGTTTCGTAGCTGCGCTGTGACCTTTCTTGCCACACGGCGCTAAAGCGAGGCGAAATTCAGTCGTCGTTAGCCGGTGACTGCTGGGAAATTTCTGTGGGTGGCTCCAGCACTTGTGGAGAGGGATTTTTCGAACGCACAAGTGTTGATGTTGGGGCAGGCAGGTCAGCGCTCGTTACCGGGGTGAGGAACGGTGCGACTGGGCAAGCGACATAATTGTGTGCGGAGTCTGGTTCTGATGCGTTCGAATACGGTGATGTCACTGTGCGCGGCACACCGCTGAGACCGGACCGTGGGTGTGGATTACCGTAGTTCACGGCCAGGCGAGTGTGAAACTTTTGTCTCGTCACGGTGGTTGCGGTTTTTGGCGAGAAGAATTGATTGGGACGGGAAGTGTTCTGCTGCTGTGGTTCAGGCTGCTGACTGTTGAGAGTAACATCCGGCACCAGCGGCACGTGGGTGACGACCTGCTGCAGTGACTTTTCGAAGGCATGGAATTCTCCCGACACCGGCAGGCGCTGGAGGGCAACCTGCTTGCTGTTGGCGAGCGGTTGCATTACTGCTGTGTCTGGATTGAGGCCGCGAGAGATGGACGCCAGTTCCCTGCGACGTTGAAGCGGTACGCCATCCAGTCGCTCGGCGAGTTGCTCGATCCATTGCGGCTCCTTTTCCGCTGCTTTCGTCATCATGCGGGCATACAGTGACACTTCGAATACGTTGCGATCAAGAATTGAACTGGTCAGTCGTGAGGTCAGTTTCGCGATCGCATCGATGGCAGTAGACGGAAAGTACAGGAATGTTTCGACCTGCTGATTAACCAGCAGCGAACCGTCTTTACCTTCGACGAACCGGAACTGCAGCCATACCAGGGCCGACGCTTCAATGGATCCAGGCAGCAGCGGGCTTTGATATTTTCCCTCAACAATAAACAAGCACTGATTGCTGTCGCGCCAGAGGATATCAGCGGTACCTGTCGACCCATCCGTCGCTTTTGCTTCGTATTTAAACTCACTCGTCTGCCACATCTGCAGCGTCGAGATTCCCATAACGCGCCAGGTACTGATGGCAACGTCAGGGTGATTGATCAGGTACTGATAGATGTTTGGGTTGATGCGATACTGAAGACTTGGCATGCGCCGATATTGTGAAACGTTGTCCAGAATATGTGCCGCTCGGGCCTGGGCGTTTCTGGACATTTTTCCGTAAGGAACTCGTTGCTTTGTGGACTCCAGAACCTTTTTTTCGGAGGTGGCGTCCTCCAGAATACTGACACCGACCTGCTGAGCCAGGTCTTCCAGTCGTGGTGCTGCGTTCGCATTTTCGTTGACACTGAGACTTGCCACAAGGGCGAGGACTATTGCCAGCGAAAAGAGTTTATGAAAGTGCACAGAGACTGTTCCCATTGCGTCGATCGTTCCTGGATTCGGCTGTCACGACTGTCCATCGCACCGCACACAATGACGTGTGCTGTGTTCAGCCATGTCCGAGGCCCCCCTCGACGCACCGCAGTTTGCAAACTTCCCTCGACGACGTGTGTCGACGGAGAATCTCCCCTGACATTGATTTCGGACCCCGACCGGTGCGACCCCACCAAAATGTGCAGCTTCGGCAGTGTTTTCGAAATGCACGATTGGACGTCACGGTGACGGCAGCAAAAATGTACACCAGAGGTCGTTGGCCGATGTTAGCTTTGGTCCGTGCAGGCTCTGTTCAGCCGGTACACGCAAAACGTGCCGATGTTCTCTTCCCATCCCTACCGAAGTCCTGGCGGACGCATTTTCAGTGGTTGTGTCGAACTGTGTGAAAAGCCGCCAGACCGTGTTTCTTGGGGTGGTGACGAGTTCGCTGATTCGTCGCCCCGTGCGGCTTCATTTACTCTGAATGTCCAGCGGAACTCCTGTTTTCGCGTCAGAAATGCCTCAGAAAGCGACGGTTTCGCAACTGAAAATCGCCCAATGGGGCGACAGTAGCCGCTGTTATTATGACGAAATTATGTTTACAGTTTGTTAGGTTCCAGCCCAGTCGTTTTCAGGCGAGCTTTTGTGATGCGAAATATTTTGCGGAAGTGTTTAATTTTGACGGTCATTCTTGTCGGTTTTGCCACCGTCGGGATGTCCAGTGCAATGGCCTGCCCAAACTGCAAGTTTGCCAACGAGACCGAAAGCAATCGGCCCAAGGCTTACATGTACAGCATTCTGTTTATGATCGGCATGCCCGCGACAATTTTCACCGGCTTCGGCATCAGCTTCTACCGAATGACCCGCAACGCTCAGCTGGCAGCCATGGAAGAGGGCTCTGACGAGCATCTGCCGTCCTGACTTCTGATCAACCCGGGGCACCGCACATTCACGTTCCGTCAGGGGTTGTCAGTCAATGGCCAATGAGTCTCTGTTACAGTCTATCAACGTGGAATTGCCGGCTGACACGACACTTGGCATCGGCTGCGTGGGTTCCGGATTCATCATGGCGGATTGCCACTTGGTGGCATATCGCCAGTGTGGACTTAATCCGGTCGCCATTACCTCCCGGACCCGACAGAATGCGGATGCGGTGGCCGAAAGACATTCCATTGCTGTAGTGTGCGATTCCGTTGAGCAGCTTTGCGATCGTTCCGATGTTCAGATTCTGGACGTTGCCATACCTCCGGATCTTCAGGCCGACACCATCCGTACTGCGCTAAGCGGAAAACACAACCTGCGAGGCATTCTTGCTCAGAAGCCCCTGGGCCGCGACTTCGCGGAAGCTCTGCAGATTGTTCAGCTGTGCGAGCAGGCGGGCGTCACACTGGCCGTAAATCAAAACATGCGTTACGACCAGTCCGTCAGAGCCTGTCATCATTTGCTGCACACCGGGCAACTTGGCGACCCGGTGCTGGCGACAATTGATATGCGCGCGATTCCGCACTGGATGCCGTGGCAGCAGCGACAGGGATGGGTGACGCTGCGAATCATGAGTATCCATCACCTGGACACGTTTAGGTACTGGCTGGGCGACCCGGATCGAATCTTCGCGAGCGTGCGGCCGGATCCCAGAACAGCACAGCAGTTCGATCATTCCGACGGCATCGCGTTGTACATTCTGGAGTACGATTCCGGAGTTCGAGCGTCCTCGTGGGACGACGTATGGGCCGGCCCTTCTCGTGAGGGGGCGGCCAGTGATATTGGCATTCGCTGGCGCGTGGAAGGGACGGCGGGGATGGCTCGTGGAACAATCGGCTGGCCCGATTACCCCGAACGCACGCCCAGCACTTTGGACTACACCACAACGGAATCCGCGGAATGGCATCAGCCGCGGTGGGACTCAGTCTGGTTTCCCGACGCTTTTATCGGTCCGATGGCTGATCTTCTGCGAGCCGTGGAAACCAACACGGAACCGCCCTGCAGTGGCCGGGAAAACCTGGCCACCATGGCGCTGGTCGATGCCGCGTACGTGTCCGCACGGGAGCATCGGGCCGTAGCACCGGCGGAGATTTATGGTCAGTAGGGGCAACGTGGCAGGTTGAGTTCTCGCCGACCCGGTTGACGTTCGTGGCAGAAGTGTGTGCAATCTACAGCCTTCCGCCCTAATCTCCCACAAGCTGAGAACTGCCGTGAATATACCAGCAGCCGCGCTCGACGTCGACCCGGACCTGGAACCGGATCCTCTTTTCGTGGCCAGCCTCCGCGAAGCTCGTTGGATCCTTCTGATGTGGCTGTCGTGTTTTGTCTGGGCGTTGACCGTCTGCCTGAACTTCGGGTATCCCGATACGGTCGACCCACTGAATTTTCCTACGGTATTTGGGATTCCGGCCTGGGTTGCGTGGGGCATTGCATTCCCGTGGCTGATTGCCAACGTCGTAACAATCTGGTTCTGCTTGTTTGTGATGGAAGACGCTGATCTCGGAGAAACGCCGGACGAGTTGGCTGCCGCGAACTCAGTGACTGAAGCAGCGGAAGGAGGCAGCCGTGTTTGACTCCTCACTTCCGCAGTTACCGACGATGTTCGCCGCCGCCGGATCATCTGCACTGATTACGTTTTGCGTGTACACGCTGGCGGTGTTCGGCCTTGCGGCTCTGTCGAGTCGCCTGCTGAAGAGTCGCGACTTTCTGAATGAATACTTCCTTGGAAGTCGCAGTCTTGGAGTCTGGGCACTGGCCCTCACATTTGCGGCGACCAGTGCCTCGGGCGGCTCCTTCACCGGATTTCCGTCGAAAATCTATTCTCATGGCTGGGTTCTGGCGCTGTGGATTGGCAGCTACATGATCTTTCCGATCTGCACCATGGGACTGTTGGGAAAACGGATTAACCAGGTGTCACGCAAGACCGGCGCGATTACGGTGCCGGACATTTTTCGGGACCGATTTCAAAGTCCTTCGTTCTCCGTTCTGGCGACGTCGCTGATTGTCTTCTTCACCTGCGTCAATCTGGTTGGTCAGTTCAAGGCCGGCAGCATGATTCTGCAGACACTGTTGGGCGAGAATGACGTCTACATAAGTGCCCGTTCCATCGTCGGCAGTTTTCTTCAGGCTTCATGGCTGCAGAGTACAGTTGACCCCGGTTACCTGCTGTGTCTGGTCACCTTTGGTGTTGCCGTCATCATTTACACGACGTGGGGAGGTTTTCATGCGGTGGTCTGGACGGACGTGATGCAGGGGGTCGTGATGGTCTTCGGCGTGATCATCATGCTGCCTCTGGCAATTTCGCAGGTCGGCGGCATGCAGAATGCGACGGAAGAAATGGCCTCTATGGTTGCCCCCCATTCGGCGAAGATTGAGATCGAAGTGGAATCTGCGGAAGTCAAAGTGCCGCTGGGAACGTGGCTGCGCACCGACGATGTTCCGGCTCGGGTCTTTCGCCTTGCTGCGGCCGGACAACCCGGAACGACCGTTGTGGATGCCATCGAAATTGTGGATGCCGGGGATCTTCAGCGAATTCAGTCCGGCAAAGTCAAAGTTGAGTTTGCTCAGGACGTTGCAATCCACGCGATCATGGAATCCAAATCCGCCGCGTTTCCTTCGAATGATCGTCCCGGTGGTTATGTCACGGCTCCTGGTCCGCATGCTGAACTGGAGAATGGTTTTCTACCAATGAGTCTGGCGTTTTCGATGTTTTTCTACTGGGCGATCTCCGGAACCGGACAGCCCAGCAGTATGGTTCGACTGATGGCGTTTCATTCCACCCGAACGCTCAGGATCTCAATCGCGACCGTGGCCGTCTATTTTTCGTGCATCTATTTTCCGCTGGTGATCATCTTCTGCTGTGCCCGATTGCTGTTACCGGGGATGGAAGTGGAATCAGACCGAATTATGCCTCAGATGGCCGTGACTTTGACGGAAAACATCGGAGCGGGATGGTTGGCGGGATTACTTGTCGCAGCTCCCTTCGCTGCCGTCATGTCCACGGTGGACAGTTTTCTACTGATGATTTCGTCTTCCGTTGTGCGAGACCTCTATCAGCGGAATATCAACCCGAGTGCTTCTCGGAAAACTTTGGAGAGAATGAGTTACATTTGCACGATCGTTGTCGGTTCAGGGGTCGTGTTCGCCGCTTTGAATCCGCCCAAATACCTGCAGGATCTGATCGTGTACGTGGGCAGCGGACTGGCTGCCTGTTTTCTGGCCCCCATGTCGCTGGGGCTGTACTGGAAACGCATGACAACGGCCGGAGCCATTTCCAGCATGCTTGTCGGCTTCCTGTGTCATCTGTCTCTGTACATCGCCGGAGAGGGTTTCGACAAGCCGTGGCGGCCGTTCGCGCTGGATCCGGTCGTTATTGGGATTGGTTCTTCGTTCGTGGCGGCCTTTGTGATCTCGTTCCTGACACCACCGCCGCCAAAGGAACTGGTCGAGAAGTATTTCTACACCAAGCGGAAGAAAACGTCGGCCCCGTCGGCGTGACACGGTCCTGGGAAGGAACATTCAGAGTCCGGGGCATTACAAAAGGCCTTTACTGAATTTACTCATTGACCGCGTGCGAGTTGTCGTCCGGGAGAATGTGGCCCATCTTTTCTTTCTTGGTGGCCATATAGCTGTTTCGGCATTCGTGTGCCGGAGCAATGATCGGCACCTGTTCAACCAGCTCAAGGTCGACTGCGTTGTAGACGAAGTCTTCGGTCTTCTTGGGATTATTCGTCAGCAGGCGGACTTTATGCAGCCCCAGATCCTTGAGAATCTGCAGACCGACCATGTAGTCCCGCATGTCGGCTTTGAAACCGAGTTTGTGATTGGCTTCGACGGTATCCAGACCTTCGTTCTGCAGTTTGTAAGCTTTCAGTTTCGCCAACAGACCGATCCCCCGGCCCTCCTGCGGCAGATAAACGACGGCGCCTGCACCTTCGTTGTGAATCATCTGCATGGCCATGTGCAGCTGGTCGCCGCAGTCACAGCGAAGCGAATTCAGGACATCGCCCGTGAAGCAGGACGAATGCATTCGCACCAGCGGTGCATCCACGTTTGTAATATCCCCCCACACGATCGCCATTGGTTCCTGCTCTTCGTGTGTGACCTGATAAGCAATCACTCGAGGTGTCCCACAATCCCGCATCGGGATTTCCACTTCGACAATCCGAGTGATCAGCTGTTCTCGTATACGGCGGTACTTGATCAACTCTTCAATTGTAATGATCGGGATGTTGTGTTGCGCCGAAATGGATTTCAGTTCCTCAAGATCAGCCATCCCGTGGCCGCTCTGACTGCAGATTTCGATGATCGCACCCACCGAACGCAGACCTGCCAGTCGCATCAGGTCGACGGTCGCTTCCGTGTGCCCGGCTCGACGCAGTACTCCGCCGTCCATCGCCATCAGTGGAGACAGGTGACCGGGGCGTAAAAAATCATCCGGTGCCGCCTGTGGGTTGGCAAGTTCCTTGATCGTCCTGGCCCGGTTGTCGGCGCTGACACCAGTGCCGGCTTCCCGATGGTCGACGGTTGTCAGGAAGGCCGTCTTGTGGGGAGCGGTGTTGAAGGAATCCCCCATGACCGGCTTGAGTCGCAGGCGGTCCGCTTCGTCCGCAGACATGGGCACACACATCGTGCCACGTCCGACTCGCAGCATAAAGTCGACCTGTTCGGCTGTGATGGATTCCGCCGCGCAGATGAAGTCTCCTTCGTTTTCGCGGTCTTCATCGTCTACCACGATGATCATTTGACCCCGCTTGAGCGCGGCCATCGCGTTTTCGATTGCTTCAAACGGCACAGAAACACCATTTCCAAGATAAGGGTAGAAGATAATTAGCAGCACAAACGTCGTGTGGTCCGGCTGTCAGCCTCAATGCTGCCGCGCTCAACTCCAGCATTTCGGTGGGTTAAGGCTCTGTAAATCACCCAAAAACCGGTCCAGTCACTGTGTGGAACTCCGAACCCTTATTCTACGAGCGTCGGGTCAATCGACAACACGGTCCCGCCTGTGAGGGAAAAAGCGTGCAGATTCGGCCGGAAAGTCAACGCCAAATGGCAGATCCAGTCTCTAGTTTTGCAGGCAGCGATACTTCGGCCACCCTGTGTCTTGACTCTCATCACTCAACAAATACCCTATTCAGTGTGTAGAACGTCGTTCTGTCCCACCCTGGCCTCTCCTCCATACGGCATGATGCCGTGCTCACCACCTGGAGATCAATTCATGATGAAGATTCGCTTCGTCTTTCTTTTCGCTCTGGTCTGTGCATTCGGTGCGTCGAACGCCAATGGTGACACACCGCTGCGGATCGGCCCCGTCGATGATTCTGGCATTGTTCAGATCCGCAGTCGGGATACTCGACAACAGCTGTTCGTCACTCACTCCGCCGACACCAGCGAGATCGATGTGACTCGCACGGCTGCGTTTTCTGTGCAGCCGGAAGGTGTGTTGCGGATTGACGGGACCGGACTCGTGACTCCGCTGGCTGATGGTGAGGCTGTCGTCAAGGCTCAGCAGGGTGATCACGCTGTGGAATTAAAGGTCGTGGTGAGTGGGTTCGAGAACCCTTTACCGATCAACTTTCGCAACCAGGTCGTTCCGATCTTTACCAAACTGGGTTGCAACAGCGGTGGCTGTCACGGAAAAGCGAGTGGCCAGAACGGCTTCAAACTTTCCTTACTGGGCTTTTATCCCGAAGACGACTTTGAATTTCTTCGCAAAGAATCTCGGGGCCGCCGCATCTTTCCAGGTGCTCCATCGGAAAGCCTGTTGGTGCTGAAGGCGACCGGACGCTCCCCACACGGCGGTGGCAAGCGGATGGATCTGGCCAGCTATGAATACCGAATGCTGATCGGCTGGATCGAACAGGGAATGCCATACGGCAACGCTGAAGACCCGTATGTGACAGCCATTCAGTGTTATCCCGATGCCCGCGTCATGCCGCAAGGCAGTGACCAACAGGTCAGCGTTATTGCCACGTACACCGATGGGACAACCGAGGACGTGACTCGAATGGCTCTGTACGAACCCAACGATGCAGAAATGGCCGAATGCAGCGAAACGGGGCTGGTCTCGACTCTCGATCTGGCTGGCGAAGTTGCAATTATGGCTCGCTATCAGGGACAGGTCAGTACCTTTCGTGCGACCATCCCACTGGGTGCGGATACTTCCAGCATGCCTGAAGCCAAAAATTTTGTCGACACAGCCGTCTTCAACAAGCTGCGTCTTCTGGGAATTCCACCAGCCGAACAAAGTGACGATGCAACATTTCTGCGCCGAGTATCTCTGGACATCGCGGGAGCTCTTCCGTCCGATGCGAAGGTCAGAGAATTCCTGTCCAGCGCTGATCCGGAGAAACGAGACAAGCTGATCGACGAGCTGTTGAACAGCAACGAATACGCCGACCACTTCGCCAACAAATGGAACTTTATTCTTCGTAACAAAAAGTCCAAAGGCGAGGATGCGGCCGGAACGCATCTGTTTCATCAGTGGGTCTGGAACAACATCTACGAAAACAAACCCTACGACCGCTTCGTTCGGGAAATCATTACGGCGTCAGGCGAGCCGCTGATGAATCCCGCAGTGACTTGGTACCGTGAAGTTGATCAGGTGGAAGAACAGGTCGAGGACACGGCCCAGCTGTTTCTGGGTATTCGCATCCAGTGTGCTCGCTGCCATCACCACCCGTTCGAAAAGTGGAGCCAGAATGACTATTACAGCTTGGCGGCGTTCTACAAACGTGTCGGCAAGAAGGCGATTCCCGGCGTCGCCGGAGGCTTCCGCGATCGTCAGATCTTCCACAACGAAGGTGTAGCCACGGCCAACAATCCTCGGTCCGGTGCAGTGTTGAAACCCGCTGGACTGGGAGGCGAACCGCTGGTGATTTCGGCGGAGCAGGATCCACGTGTGCAACTGGCAGACTGGATGAGCAATCCTCAGAACCCGTTCTTTGCGAAGTCCCTGGTAAACCGATATTGGAAGCACTTCTTCAATCGCGGGATTGTCGAGCCGGAAGATGACATGCGGGAAACGAATCCTCCGTCCAATCCGGAACTGCTGGACGGTCTCGCAAAACACTTCATTGAATCAGGTTTTGACCTGAAGGAACTCGTTCGCACCATTTGCCGTTCGAAGACATACCAGCTGAGTTCGTTGCCGAACGAATACAACGCGAACGACAAGCAGAACTTCAGCCGCTACTATCCTCGTCGACTAAGTGCCGAGGCGCTGTATGATGGATTTCATAAAGTGACCATGACGTCGGAGAATTTCGGTGGCATGCCTGCCGGGACACGCGCTCTGCAGCTCGTGGATTCGTCCAACGGTCCTTACTTTCTAAAGGTGTTCGGTATGCCTCAGGGCGACACCGCCTGCGAGTGCGAGCGTAGTCAGGATGCCAATCTTGCTCAAAGTTTGCATCTGCTGAACAGCAAAGAGATTCAAGATAAGATTTCCAAGAACGAAGCTCGAGCCGCAAAGCTGGCGGCTGATGCGGAACGCAGCAATGAAGACCGCATGACAGAACTTTACCAGGTTGTTTTCGCCCGTAATCCGCGGCCGGACGAAATGGAAGTCGCCGTGAATTATATCGGTCGCCATAAAGAGAATCCTCGGATCGCGTACGAAGATATTCTTTGGGCACTGATTAATACGAAAGAGTTTCTGTTTAATCACTAATTGCCGCGACGGGCGCAGGTTTCGCGACCTCGCCTGGAATTGATTCAGGGGGCTCCGCCTGTGCGCAACGCATTTGCGGAAGCCTGAAGCAAGCCAAAGTGCGAGATCACGTGCCTCGCACACGGCATCGAATTGTTTGGCGGAGTGTCCCCTGGGCGGACCGGTCTGCGGTCGCCCGAGTACGCGATAGAGTGACAAAAAACGTATTGGCGGCCTGCTGCCACGACACAACCTTCCCCCTTCTCTCCTTCCTTCCCCCCCGAAATGCCATGAAACGATTTCTGCTATTCGGCCTTGCACTGGTCCTTGTCACTAGCGCCCAGGCTCAACTGCCGCAAATTCGGATTACCGGTGTGTTCCCGCCTGGAGCTCAGCGAGGCACGAGTGTAGACGTAACCGTCACTGCCGGCACCGATCTCGACGAGGCCGGTGAACTGGTCACCAGCCACCTCGGGATCAAGGCGGTGCCGAAACTGGACGGCAATGGCCAGCCTGTGACCAACCAGTTTACTCTGACAATTGATCCGGAGTTAAGTGCCGGACTCTACGATCTTCGTCTGCGAGGTCTGTTCGGAATCAGTAACCCACGAGTGTTTCGCGTGGACACCATCCCTGAAGTTCAGGAAGCTGAACCGAACAACACGATTGAACAGGCACAGGAACTCAGTCTGAACACCATTGTGAATGCTCGTTCCAATGGCGCAGCTGATGTCGACACCTTTAAGCTGACGGCACAGGCTGGTCAGGCCATTGTCATTCGCTCCGAGGCCGCTGTGCTGGATTCGCTGATGCAACCGGTGCTGGAAGTGTTCGATGCCGCAGGTCGCCGAGTCGCCCAGTCTCGACGCCGCCGGCAGCAGGACGCTGTCATCGTTTATACCAGCCCTGTTGAACAGGTCTTGCTGGTTAAGGTTCATGATACGGTCTACGCTGGAAGTAACGACTATGGTTATCGTCTGAGCGTTGATACGCGATCAGTTGTTGACTTTGCGCAGCCGCAGGTTGTACAGGTCAACGTTGATTCAAAGGTGACAATTTTTGGTCGACATCTGGTCGGTGGTCAGCCGGCGAACATAGAGCTCGACGGTGTTCCGTTGATGAAGAAGGACGTGACAGTGAAGCTCACGACGCCGGATGAGCGGGCCGTGGGAACTGATTCATCAGCTGTCTCCATCAACACAGCGATCTACGCCGGCATTGACGGTAATCTGCTGCCCCTTGCAGTTCGCAGCGAAGCTGTGGTCACTGTTGTGGAAGCGGAAGGTGCGGCAACCACACAGGTGCTTGCGGTGCCGGCCGATATAACCGGCAGTTTCGCCACAGAACTGGACGAAGATATCTTCCGCTTCGATGCCATGAAGGGGGAACAATGGCAAATTGACGTCATGGCTCACCGTCTGGGCAGCAGTGCCGATCCGATGCTCATTATTGAGCAGGTCGTCAAGGCCGCCGATGGCGCAGAAACTCTGAAGCGACTGGCTCGGGTCGATGAAGATAAACAGAACCCTGGCGGAGCGAATCTGCCAACGCTGACCAGCGACCCCACATTTCTGCTGACTGCACCCGAGGATGGCCAGTATCAGATCCGGCTAAAGGATCGATACGCCGTGTCACGTGGAGCACCCGATCTCACGTACGGCGTGTCTATTCGCAAGCCGACTCCCGATTTTCAGGTCGTCGTATTTGACTCCTTCGCGTCTGCAGACGGCAAGGCTCCGGCGACCACCGGAGCGATCAGTATTCGTAAGGGGGGCACCTATCAGGTGCCTGTCTACGTCTATCGAACGGGGGGACACAACGTCGATATTCAATTGCGAGTTGAAGGACTGCCGGAGGGAATCACGGCTGCTGAAACCAAGATTCGGGCCGGAGCCGCATCCACGCTGCTTGTTCTGACCGCAGTGGCCAGCGTCGGCGAAATCGTTGCTCCCGTCCGCATCGTCGGCACTTCTGTCAATGGCGATCAGAAGACGGAGCATGCTGCCAGGATTGCTACTCTTGTTCACGCCGGGGTCAACGGCCTGCCGCGTACCGGTCGAGTGTCCAGCGCACTGCTGGTCAGCGTCATGAAGGACGAACAGCCATTTCACATCCAGCCCGCGGTGGTGACTGCAGAGATAACGCAGGATCAACAGTTGCTTATTCCCCTGAAACTGACTCGCAGAGCCGGCTTTGATGCCAAAGTTGACGTTGCCTTTGCGGGCCAGCCCGCGAACGTTGACGTGCCGAAAGTGGCTATTGATAAAGGTAAGGACACTGCAGTTGCCCGCTTTTTCTTTAAAGAAAATGCGGCTGTCGGTCCCGCTACGCTACTGATGTATACAACAGCGGCCGTCCCGTACAGTCGCAATCCGTGGCAGGTGGAGCGAGCAACGAAGAAGGTGACGGAGGCTGCCGAAAAGCTGGCCACCGAGCAGAAGGTACTGGCTGATTCCAAGGCCGCCGTTGAAGTCGGCGCCAAGAAAATCACTGTACTGGCCGCCGCCCTGAAGACATACGACGGACAGTTGAAGACCGAACAGGCGGCGCAGACAAAGGCGCAGGCGGATCTTAAGGCCGCCGTTGCTGGCAAGGCTGAGGCCACAAAGCAACTGCTCGCCCTGCAGCAGACGCTTAGTGCTGCTGCAGCGAATAAGACGCCGGAAGGGCAGGATCTGGATGTCGCTATTAAGGCCGTTCAGGATGCGACCGCGGCGGTTAACGAGGCTGCAAAACCTGTGGCCGCGCTTGTCGCGAAGATTAACGGTGTGAATGCACAGATTGCTCAGAAACAGAAGCTGGTCGCTGATAAGAACAAGCAGATTGCTGATGCAACCGCTCAGATGACCGCTCAGCAGCAGGTCGTCGATAAGGCGAAGGCAGCTGTGACCGCAGCCGAAGCGACTCTGAAAACGCGCGACGCCGAAAAGAAGGCAGCTGACGCCGCTGCAAAGAAGGCGACGGATGCCGCCAAGCCCAAGAACATCAATGTCCGCACGATCGCGATACCGGTTCGGCTGACCGTACACACGACTCCCGGCAAGATCGCCGCAGCCGTTCCCGATAGCGGAGCGATCAAGAAGGGCGCTTCTGTTGATGTGAAAGTAACTTTGACACGCAAGAACAAGTTTGCCGGGGCCGTAAAAGTGGCTTTGGCTTTGCCCGCAGGCACGACCGGTGTGACTTCCAACGTCGTCGATATTCCCGCCGACAAAACGGAAGCTACGCTTTCACTTTCCGCCGCTGCGGATGCTGCTCCGGCAGACATCGCCAACGCGGTTATTCGAGCGACAGCCGCCGATTTCAACGGCCGTGTCGCCCACTTTGATGCTCCCATCGCCTTGAAGGTGACAGAATAATGAAACAAGTTCGCAGCATTTCCGTCGTCTCCGTACCAGTCTTCGCGCTGTGTCCGCCTCTGTTGAGGTCGGCTGTTTGTCTGTGTCGCACTGCCTCATGCTGGACGATGTGCGCCATCATCGGAATGCTGACGGCGTCTGGCTCCGTTCTCGCCGATGAAGAAGAAAAAGCCATTACACCGGAAGATGTCAAACTTGGTCGTCCGGTGGAGTTCGAACGGGACATCTACCCAATTCTGCAGGCCAGTTGCATCGCCTGTCACAACAAGGTTAAGTCGGAAAGTGAATTGAGTCTTGAAAATGCGTCTGCGATTATGAAAGGTGGCTCTGCCGGACCGTCGGTTATTCCCGGGAAACCGGAAGAGAGTTATCTGTATCAGGTTGCCGCTCGTATCGAAGAGCCGCAAATGCCTCCGTGGCCCAATGAGGTGCAGGCAAAGAAGTTGACGTCCCATCAGGTGGGTCTGCTGAAACAATGGATTCTTGAGGGGGCCAAAGTGGGCGCTGCAGCGTCTGCCGCCAATATGCAGTGGCAGACGATCAACTCGCAGTTGACGGCCATCTATTCAGTCGACGCTGATCCGTTTGGTCGTTTTGTGGCGGCAGGTCGAGCGGGCATGGTCAGTATTTATGATTTGCTGGCGCAGGATGAAATCGCCTCGCTGATCGATCCGGCGCTGGTTAAGGATGCGTCTCCCTCTCAGACCGCTCATCGGGATTATGTACATGCGATTGCCTTTCACCCCGAGGGTCAGCTGCTGGCAACCTCAGGATTTCAGGTTGTGAAATTGTGGAACCGGGACATTGGCAGCACCATCGCCCCGATCAGCCTGCCAAACACGACGGTCAGTACGGTAGGCAGTTCCGACAATAGTCTTGCAGCTGTTCATCAGGCGGATGGCGTTATCCGAGTGATCGACCTCAACACGAATGCCGTCGTGAACGAGATTCCCGGTAATGATCCGGCGGACACCACATTGCTGGGCCTTAACGGTCCGGAGAACCAGTGGGTTTCTGTCGGTACGGCCGAAGGAGTGGTGAAGCTGATCAATCGAGCCGACGCAGCGGTTGCGGCCACAAGTGAAGCTCTGGGTGCGAAAGCTGTTGCGGCCGCATTCATCGCGGCCGGCAATAAGTTGGTTGTCCTGCAGGAAGACGGCTCACTTCGGCCGCTGACGCTGGACGCGGCGGCGAAAACACTCGCTGCAGGAGAACCTGTGAAATCTGACAAAGGTGCCATCCGTCAGCTCGCGGTTGCCGGTGCCATGTTGCTGTGCCGAATCGAAGGACAGGCCGTTGAATTACGAAAGACGGATTCGCTGCAACCTGCGATTAATATTCAGAGCGGTACTGCCCTGGTTCAGGCTGCCATTTCCACGGATGCTCAGCGAGTTGTAACCGTGACGACCGACGGCAAACCGGAGCTGTGGAATGCAGCGGACGGCAAACTTCTGGCGACGCTCAATACTGAACTTCTGGCCGCAAGAACCCTGGTTCGTCGCACTGCTGATAAGACAGTTCGTGATGCACGAGTGACCGTCGTGAAAGCTCAAATCACCGAAGATGAAAAACGCGTCACAGAACAGAAAGCGTCTTTGACCAAGGCGGAAGAAGAACTCAAGAAGGCGACGACTGCTGTGGCGGAAGCGAAAAAGAAGTTCGATGAAACCGTTCCCAAGACAGCGGCCGCAAAGAAAGCCAGCGAAGAAAAGCCAGAAGACGCGGCACTGAAGAAAGCGCTGGAAGAGGCTACTAAGGCTGAGCAGGCGGCCAAAGACGGCGTCACCACGGCAGAAAACGCCCTGAAGTCCGCCAATAAAGGTAAAGAATTGTCCCAGCAGGCCATCAAGCGAGCTGAAGCCCGAGTGGTGGAACGCAAACAGGTGTTGGCTGCTGTCGAGCAGGAAGCGAAGACCTCGACGGAATCGCAGGTTGCATCTGATGCTGCAGCGAAGCCGACGATCACCAGCCAGTTTGCCGGTTTCGTTGGTACGTCATTTGTCGCCACTGTTGACAACACTGGTACTGCGCGTCTGTGGAAGAGCAGCGACGGTGCTGCCGTGGACGTGTTTCCTGCGGCCCTGCCCGAAGCGGCAAAGCCTGTCTATGCCGGGGGCGGACTCAAAGGACTGCTGCTGCAACAGGCGGATGGTCAACTCGCTCGGGTGAACGCCTTTCCGCAATGGAAACTGAAACAGATTCTGGGGCCTCAGGGAGAAGACAAGCCATCGGTATTCGCGGATAGAGTATTGGCGCTGGCTTTCTCGCCGGACGGTACAACTCTGGCTGTCGGTGGGGGCGAAGCCTCTCGAAGTGGTGAGCTCACGCTATGGAACGTCTCGGACGGAAAACTCGTTCGTGCCTTTGAAGACGCACACAGTGACACGGTCTATGGTGTCGACTTTTCCGCCGATGGAAAGCTCCTTGCGTCGGCCGCCGCCGATAAGTTTGTCAAAGTCTTTGACCTTTCCACCGGTAATCACGTTCGGTCCTATGAAGGTCACACTCATCACGTGATGGACGTCAGCTGGAAGGGTGATGGAACGGCCCTGGCCAGTGCCGGAGCCGACAATGCCATTAAGGTGTGGAATGCGGAAACAGGGGAACAGTCGCGAACAATTACCACCTATCAAAAGCAGGTGACGTCACTGTCCTTTATCGGTATGGAAGATGACTTCATCAGCTGCAGCGGTGACAAACGCGTTTTCCGTCACAAAGCCAGTAACGGCGGGACAGTCCGTGAATTCAAAGGCTGCTCTGATTACGTTTACTGTTCGGCCACGACGTCGGACGGCGCCATTGTGGCGGCAGGCTGTGAAGACGGCGTGCTGCGAGTCTGGAACGGTAAGGACGCCAAAGAAATCGCCAGCTTCGCGCCCATAGCGGCAAAGTGACATGGGTGCGACGGAGGGCCGACCGCGGACATGAAGTGATCAGTCCGCCCGCTTGGCGTTTTGTTGACTGTCAGGGCGCATGCGGGCATGGAACTGCCAACAGTGGTTAATTCGGTGCCTGTTGTTTTTACACCTGGCCCGCCAGGGCGACTTGCGGGCCAGGTGTTCAGTTCCTGTACGCTGCCGCAGCACGGCGTCGCATTTCTGCTAATAATGGTGTTTTCCGGACGAACCACAGTGAGATCGGCTGCATTCTGTCAGGCGATGTTTCGCCAGCCAGACATCTAAACTACAAGACACTTGTCCGGACCTGAATGGTCGGGTTCACGTTTTGCCAGGCTGCTCGTGGTTATCGTTCCTGATGAAACAACGTCATGTCATCTTCGGGGTTCTGTTTTGGACTGCGGCTGCCTGTTGCAGCTGGTATGTTCTGCGCACGGAATTGACCGCTCAATCCAGTGACGTGTCGCATCTTTCGTCCGGCGTGACACGATGGCTGAGTGGGCAGTATCGACATTCGCAGGCCGCCTGCGATGAAAAGCTAATGGTCGCGGTCGGTGATCCGGTCTTTCTGCAGTCAGCTGAGGGGGCATGGCGGCAGGTCGGTCTGGCGACGAACATCAACGGAGAGTTCAGTCGTGACCCCTTTATCACCAAGACGACCGAGGTGTTGATTTACGAAGATGCAGTCGCGGCCTGCGGCGACAGTTTTCAGTTACAGTATCACACGACACCCATGTCACTGGACTGGGTCGTCATGACGATGATTCCGCCAGACCGGCAGAAGGCCATTGCCCTGCTGATTGCTGATGAATGGCAGGCCCATCAGGAAGAGATCATGGACAGGTTGCGGCCCGTCGTGAAACATGGGTTGCGTAAGGGAATGCAGGCTGTCGAGGACGAGCTGCCGCAAATACTCAGGGAACACCGGGATGAATTTCGGAAGTTGGGTGACCGTTACGAAACAGAAATACTGAAAGCCGAAGTCCTTCCACTTGTTCGCGATGAAATTCTGCCGATTATCGAGCACGAAGCGCTGCCAGTTGCGGAAGAAGTTGGCCGAGCGCTGTGGAAGCGAGTGTCGCTGCTGTCCTTCACGTACAGCTTTCTGTACGACAAGTCTCCGCTGCCGAAACGTGACGCGCTGAAGGCAGAATTTCAACGCTTTATCGATGAAGTGGCGCTGCCCGAACTCCGATCACGCAGCGATCAGTTTATTCAGGTCACCGAAGACATCGTCAAACGGTCTATCGAAAACCCCAAGGTTAAAGCTGCATTGAAACGAAATCTGCGACGTGTGGCGGAGGATCCTGATATGCACGAACTTATCAAGGCGATCGTCCGCGAAGCCATCGTCGACAACCAGACACTTCGGCTGAAAATGGAGGCGTATCTGGATGATCAGCAGACGCGGGCAGCGTTGGACGTAGCCGGAGACCGACTGGAACCAGTTGTTCGGCAGATTGGTGACCTGATTTTCGGCACTCGGGAAAAGGGCATTACACCGGAGTTCTCCCGCATTCTAAGGTCGCAGATCCTGAAGAAGGATCGTCGCTGGTTTGTGATGGTGCCGACAGATCGGGATGCTGTTCCGGGCCAGCCGATTGAAATCGTCTATGCCGATACGCCGATGACATACCCCATGGGGTTCGGTGGCAACGGTCAGAGTCCTTTAACGCCGACTCGTTGAAGGATTGAATCATGACGAAGTCTCAGCCGAAGAGTCCGCCACCGAATCCATCGCCGCCCGACTGCACGACGCCGGCGGCGGATGACATTCGGGAACAATTGCCGGCTGCGGGAACCGAGATTGTACTACAGAATTTCTCGCTGTCGGCTGGCGGAAAACCATTGCTGGACAACACGTCCGTGCATTTTCCGGCCGGAAAAATCACGCTGATTCTCGGTTGCAGCGGTGTTGGTAAATCGTTGCTGTTGCGCATTCTGGCCGGACTGATTGATCGGGATCACGCGGCGATCAGGTATTCGGGAGAAATACGTTTTGGGGCACACGGGGCAGCCGGAGAATCCAGTGAAGTTCGGGATCACCGGAATCAGCCGGTGGCCGTGGTGTTTCAGAGTTTCGCCCTGTTTGACGAACTTACTCCCGCCGAGAACATCGAAATCGCCGTCGAACATTCTTCTCAGGCGGTGGGGGCAGCATCATCGAATCAAAAGGCCAGGGAGCTACTCAGCGAACTTGCGGTTCCAGGCGACCGTCCGACGTCCGTACTCAGCGGAGGGCAACAGCAGCGTTTGGCAATTGCCAGGGCACTGGGGATGGACACTGACGTTGTTCTGTATGATGAGCCCACGTCCGGGCTTGATACGAACACGGCTGCTCAGGTGGCAGAGTTGGTTCGAGACACACAGAAGCGCTTTGGACGAACGTCGATCATTGTGACTCATGACTATGCCACGCTGGTCGACGTGGCGGACCACGTGGTCGTGTTGAATCACCACAATCGCAGCCTGCAGGAACTGCCCCGCGAAGACTGGATTCGTCTGTCCGAGATTTTGGGGGTACCTCCCGAAGCGGATGACGCAGCGTCCGAGGATCCACCGATGCTGCAGCGAATCATGGCCTCACTTCAGAACGCCCTGGCAGCGTCCGGAGAATTCCTGGAGCAGTTTGTTTTGCTTCCATTCGCTCTGCTGCCGCGCTGGCGAAGTTTCCGCTGGGGAGGGCGGGTGACCTGGCATTATCTGAAGCTTGTCGCCGGCTGGTCGGCGTGTGTGTATATCGCCATCGCGGGGATGATTATCGGCTTTGTGGCCCAGGACTTTATCTTTCGGTACCTGCCGTTCCGGCAATACACCGAACCATTGCTGATCGAGAATCTGCTGCACGCCACCGGATTTTCTTTGTACCGGTTTCTGGTGCCCATCCTGTGTACGATTCTGATTGCAGCCCGTTCAGGTGCGGCAGTTGCGGCTGACGTCGGCAGCAAGGTGTATGGCAATCAGCTGGACGCGATGAAGACAATCGGCATGGACCCGCTGCGATCCGTGCGCACGCCGATATTGTACGCCTTTCTGGTCGGCACGCCGTTGCTGACGTTTTTAAGCTACGGAGTTGCCAGCGTCACCAGTGCCGTCGCCTTTCTTTCGACTCACGCTACCGAAGGCGTCGCCTTCTGGGATGCTCATTTCCATCGCGAACTGCGTTTGCCGGCATCCGTCTTTTACAAGGGCACCGGCTGGTTAGTAACAAAGCTGCTGACTTGTGCCGTGGGCATCGCCATGATTTCGTGGAAGTGCGGGGTGGCGCCAAAGCAGTCTGCCGCCGATATCAGCCGGGGCGTCACACGGACGATTCTGTGGTCGACGCTGTTCACGCTGATGGTTCATTTCGTGTTTTCGTTCCTGGAATTCAAGGCGCCGCAGTAGGGGCTCGTTGAGGACTGATGAGTTGCGGGACAATGATTGGCCCTGCGCCGTTGCCGCACATCCAGCATCTTCTTCTCCGCCGGTCCGTGGCCGACGTTCAGGCTCCCGCATTTCCGGTTGCCGGATGCACGACACTCTCGATAAACTGTTGTCCCGATGGTGGTACGCAGTGTGGTACCTTGTTCAGACGCAATGCAGAGTTTTTCGCGTTTCGTTGTGACGGGCAGCAGGCGTGAATACCAGATTCCGAGCGGCAGGCCGTACAGAGCGTCGCAGACGATCCCAATTTTGGCAGGAGGCCGGCAGGTGAAACAGATTTTTCCGATTCTGATGTTCGTCTGTGTCTTCGGGCTGGGAACACTTTTTGATCGCTGGATTGTGTTACCAGGAAGCTCTTCAACGGTGGGCGAGTTGGATTCCGGTTCGGATGCCTTTGCCGTGGTCTCTGCGACATCTTCTGATAAGAACGGCGTCAATGCTGTGACGGGACCTTTCTCTTCGGTGGAAGCTGCAACTGCCGTCGTTCCGCAGGGCGGTCGTGGTATCTCGCTGGCCTCCTTCGAAGCATTTGCAGAGACCCATTCGCCAGTTGCAGTGGAAGATGTTCCGAGTGTTCGCCCGTCCCGAAAGGTGTCGCGGGAGCAGGTGCGCGCTGTCATCACAGAACGTTTTCCGGAACTTTCTGCTGAAGCTGTGTCTGGCTGGACAGACACCTATGAAGGTACTCCGCTGGACGAACTGGACCTGTTGCTGGAGCAACGGAAAGGTCTGCCATCCATTCTCCCCGGTAGATCATTCTTATCAAAATCCATGTCTGAATTCGGTGATTTGCGGCCGGTATCTCTCGGCCACAGGGGGCCATTTGCGACCGCTGCGACGATTGTTCGTCAGAATCTGCTGAATGTCGCGACTCCCGGGTTTCGCAGGCGGCGTATCGTCACACAATTGAAATCATTCTCAAATGGGACTGACTCCGGGCATGGGCTTCAACATCGCGATGTCTTCGATTTTCAGCCGGGTGAAATAAATTCTTCTCCGCACCCACTTCATATGGCGATTGTCAATCATCCCGAATTGATGTTTCAACTGAAACCGGGCAATCTGCTAACGCGCAGTGGTACGTTCATTCGTCTGGCAGATGGTCGGCTCGGGATAGAGACCGATGACGGAACAGCAGCACTTTCTGCTCAGATCACCATTCCTGAAAACGCAGGATCCATTTCCGTCTCGACGACTGGCGCTGTTCGATTCAAGGACTCTACGGGTGAAATTCAGTCAGTGGGAAAACTGAAGCTGGCCGTTGTCAGCGGTTTGGGTGATTTCCAAAGCGTGAACGGCGTGTTCTTCACGACGTCGACCAATCCGTCAGCTATCCCCATGGCGGAGGGAACTCCGGTTATGACCAACGCGCTGGAATCCTCAAACGTCGACATCGATTATGAATGGAAACTGGCTGACCATTATTCTCGTCTAATTCGTTTGTAGTGCGTTGTGCAGCGCAGGAACAGCGTTGTGACTATTTTCGGAATCAGGAGTTACCGGCGCAGGACGATGAAGACAGACGTTGAAAAAGGAATTGGGAATGCGCGTTAACGTGTCCGGCTGCACATTAGAGTTGCTGCAGGGCGATATTGTTGAACAAACTGTCGACGCGATCGTGAATGCGGCTAACTCGGTGCTGGCGGGCGGTACTGGTGTCGACGGAGCGATTCATGCGGCTGGTGGACCGGCGATCATGGACGACACAAAGGCGAAGTATGCCGGCGGTTGTCCGACAGGCAGCGCTGTAGAATCTGTGCCGGGCTTGTTGTCTGCCAGGCACGTCATTCACGCCGTCGGGCCGGTTTGGAACGGCGGCAAAGACGGTGAACCGGAATTGCTGTCGTCCGCCTACCGAAAGTGTCTGCAACTGGCTGTCGACCACGATTGCGAAAGCATCGCCTTCCCGGCAATCAGTGCCGGGGTCTACGGTTATCCGGTCGATCTGGCAGCCAACGTCGCTCTGAAATCCTGTATCGACTTTCAGAAATGGCACAAGCAGCCGCGCGAGGTTCGGTTCGTTCTGTTCAGCGAGGGAGTGTTCGGAGCCTTCGCTCGTTCGCTGGAAACGTTGGTTGAGATAAGGTGAATCGTCGCGCAGAAGGCAGGCGTTCCCAGAGTGTTGTCGGGAAATAAGTGGCTTACGATTCCAGCTTGCGTGACGGAAGAATCAAACATTCATGAATCGAACGGTCGTTACCCGATAACTTTCTGCAGCGTAGTGATAACCATCGGCACCGTTTTGTAAAGGCCCCAACTGCCAGCTGTCAGCAGACCGATGCAGGACACGATCAGGAACGTGTCCCACAGCCTGCCGGGACGCAGTCGTTTGTCCGTCTCGCGATAGCGAAAGTACACCGAACTGAAGCCGATGATGGGCAGCATGAGTGCCTGAGTCATTCCGGCAATCGCTACCAGGGTCACAGGTTTCGGGAATACGAGATAGACCACGACACAGGCCAGCGGCAGCACGACCGAAAAGATGGTGACCATCTTCCTGCGGGCATCAGAATCGGCTTCGTTTTTACGCAAGCCGACGACACTCAGAAAGTCGGACACCATACGAGCATTGCTGGCATTGGCCACCAGATACGTGGAATACAATACAGCGATGGCTCCGCCCAGGAACAGCCAGCGAGCGTAGCTGCCGAAAATCGGAACGTAGCTTTGAGCCAGCGTGCTGACCATGCGTTCGCCTTCCGGATTGCGTCCTTCGGAATGCAGCACGGCAACCCCCATCAAATAGAAGGCTGCCGTCGCGATGGTATAAATCACCATTGACGCGAACGCGTCATATTTCATCACTCGAAACCAGCCTTTGGCCCGACTAAGCCAGGCGTCCGTGTTTTCGCGCGGGCCCACGGAGCGAGCGTAGCCTTTTTCCAGGCACCAGTATGGATAACTGATCAACTCCGTGGCCCCGACTCCAATGATTCCGAACGTGGCGAAGGCGGTCACCAGAGCGTTTGGAACATCCGGAAAACCGAAGCTCAGCCCCTGCAGCAGCATGTCGGTCGTGATCGCGTAGCGGTCAGTCATCTGCAAAGCTATCACATTGCCCATGGTGATGATGGAAAACGAAACAACCAGCGTCACTGAAAACCGTTCAATCAGTTTGTAACGACCGACAAACAGCACAGCTGCCGTCAGCAGTCCAACGATCACCACCCAAATTCGGTCATCGTCTGTCTCGAACGTGGTCATGCTATTTCCCGCTGAATCCTCGAGCGGCAGACCGGCCTCGGCCAGGCGAATCAGTTCGATGCCACGTTCGCCGAGCTGCTCAAGATCGTCCCCGATCCAGCCCATTCGGAATTCCTGAATCCTTAAGTCTTCAGGTGAAAGGGTTGCAAGGGTTGCTGCACTATCCGGTGTGTTAACCGGAGACTCTCCGGCCTGGAACAATTTCCAGTCGGCAAAGTCGCGAATGTCATTTTCTGCCGGTGTTCGTACCGCGAGATCGAAATCACCCGTGATCGGAATCGTTAGCGAAAGTGCCTGACCGACGCCGCCGACGATGCCACCAAGTTGTCCGACTGTGGTCAGCATCATGAATCCCCACAACATGACCACCCAGTTGACGCGACTGCCGCGAGGACCGGGGACTCGGTTGAGAGAAGACAATGTTGTTTCGCCATGACTGATCGTGAATCGTCCGAGTTCCAGCTGGACGAAGATCTTCACCACGCAGCCCAGCAGGATCAGCCACAGCAACTTAATACCAGCTTCCGCACCTGTTTTTGTCGTCATGATCAGTTCACCGGAACCAACGATGTTGGCCGCAATGATCAGTCCGGGGCCGACCTGTCGCATTATATTTCGCAGCGACGTTGGCGGGGCGACGATGTTTTCCGTTTTGCGGCGATCGGCGGTCGTAGACTCGGTAAGTGACGGTTCGGCCATGGAATGGATGTTTCAATGCTGTGGGTGAATGTCGTTGACGCTGGCCTGTTGATGAATCGTTGTTTTCGCCATCCTGACTTCTCTGTGGCTGGTCGTCACTGCATGACCAGTCGCTGACTGTTCACGTCAGAAACACGGCCCCGAGATGAAGCGATTTCAGAACAACGTCGATGGTTCGCCGTCATCATCTTTTTCGCTGTCGTCTTCAGCGTTGGAGTTTGAGTCCAGGTTCTGTTGTCTGCTGAGTGTCGCCGTGGCCTCGAATGGAGTAGTTTCGATCGTCCCATCGTCGCCGATCCGTGTGAGAATTTCGATTCGCTGGGCAGCGTTATCCAACTGGCGATGACATGCTCCCAGAAGCCCCATGCCTCGTTCAAATTTCTGCAATGAAGCTTCGAGCGGTTCCTGTCCGGATTCCAGGACCTGCACTATTTCCTGCAGTTCGTCCATGGACGCCTCGATTGACGGTTCGGCGTCAGTTTTTTTCTTCTTGCCACCTTTCGCTTTCGCCATTTTGCTTACTCTCATGTTGGCCGTTGAAATACTGCTCCCCGTGCCATTAGATGTCTTCGGCACGGGGAGACTCTATGCGGGAACGACGTCATTTGGAAGCAGAAAAGGTGCAGTAACAGATTGTGGTATTGGACTGGTGGGTGGCCGCAGGCTGAACTGAGCCTGCGAAGGAAGCCCCGGGGTTTCACTCGTTCCTCGCGCCAACCACCTTCCCGGGTTCACAACATTCCGTGACTGCAGCCAAGGACAAGCGGTCGGGAGTCTTTTTCGGACAAAGATCACTCCAATGCCAAACGTACTTCATCCGACAAAGACTCCCGACCCCCTGATTACCTCGTCATGCACAGTCCGTACCCTGCCCCGTCACGACGTCCAGAAGCTCCTGTCCACGATCCAGCAACAGTTGGCGTGCCCATGACAGCACTTCGATGTTTGTCTTGTCCATCACGGGAAGTTTTACGCGGTTCAGTACTTGGTTAATACGAACGAAAATGCGTTCGTCATCAGCGTAGTCGTCAAGGAATCGCTCTTCTCGAAATCGATCGATGAACCATGCCAGACGATCCGTTGTTCTGGTGGCCATTTGATTGACTGCCCATTCCACTGCCGTCGAATCAACCTGGCTCATGGCGGAATAATATCGATCGAGCAGTGTTTCGTCTCTGGCCGCCAACGTGGCGTCAAGCATCAGTTCAACGACGATGTGTCCCAGAAAACCCGGGCGATGATCATATCTGTCCGGCATACCTCGGCGAAACTGTACGCCGAGTTCAGCTTCCAGCTGTTGAAACGATTCGGAACGATGAAACGCATCGTCGTCATGGTGATGCTGAAGAATTCCCCGCCCCACGTCGCGGACATTATTGCAGTCGGTTCCTTCGACCGCTGGCCGTACCAGACGACTTCTGGTTCGGACACGGCGATTCACGACACTCAGCCAGTCCGGAACCGCCGTTCCCGCCAAAAACAACGGAGAATCAAGAAACCGATATCCATGCGCAAGGTAGTTCATTGTTTGAGTCGGAATGGCCGGTATCTGCAGAAGAGTTCGCCCATTATCGTAGAAGCAAACAGAATCTGAGCCTATTGTAATCGATGATTAGGCGTGGATTTGGCTGACTGGATTCACAATGACACGACTTCGTGCCATCATGAGGCACCGACAACCCCAATAGGAACCAAGTCATGCCGCACATAAACCGCACGAGCGACTTTCGGAAGCCATTCCGCCAGACTCAGACGACGAATTCTGGTGTCTCGAAAACACGGCGACACGGGGGGTCTGACCTGCAGATGCACCGTCGGTGGTCGCTTGTGCTGACCTGCATCACCTGCAGCGTCGCTTCACTGCAGGCGGCGGACTGGGCGCAGTTTCGAGGGCCCAACTGCACTGGAATTGCGGAAGCGTCCGGTCCGTTACCGGAAAAGTTTTCAGCGACCCAGGCCGTTCGATGGAGAGCCGATTTGGGTGATGGAATCGGCTGCCCGGTCGTGGCGGCAGGCAGGTTGTTTACTTCTGCGATGATCGATGACAAGACCGTCGGACTTTATGCGTTTGATGCAGAGACGGGTGAGCAACTTTGGAAACGCTCCTGGCCTGCGGGCGATATGGACGAAATTCATAAAACAAACAGTCACGCGGCGACTACTCCAGCAGCTGATGCGGAACGTGTTTATTTCTACTTCAGCACGCTAGGCATGCTGACTGTCGATGCGGCAACCGGAAAGGACGTCTGGCAGAAGGAACTGCCGGTGCCGTACTTTGTGTTTAAGTGGGGGGCTGGAATGTCGCCTGTCCTGTACAGGGACTTGCTCCTGTTCTGCCAGGACGACGACCTGAACCCGGCCTTCTTCGCGTTTGACAAGCGGACGGGAGAAGTACGGTGGAAGGATGATCGCAGCGATATGGCCGTGAACTATACGCATCCGGTTATCTGTCAGGCGGCAGGTGGCGACGAGATTGTCGTGGGCGGCACTGGGCTGCTGATCGGATACGATCCGGCAACGGGAAAACGACTGTGGCATGCCCGGACGCTTCTGCGAAATATCAAGACGACGCCGGTGTGCGTTGACGGAGTTATTTATATTTCGTTGCAAAGTGGAGGCATCGCCAATCAATGGCTGGCCTCCGTCGACCGGGCTGAGACCGGCAACAGCGACGACAGGATCACAAAGGATGAGATTCAGGCGTTCGTGGGCAGGCGGCCGGTCCCGGAAAGCTTCTACCGCAAGACATTTGGTCGTGGCGATCTGGACGGAGATGGTGATCTGGAAGGAAAGGAACTGGACGCTGCCTTTCTTAATGCCGACAACTTTGCCGGGGCGGCCTATGACGCGAAAGACCCGGCTGCGGAATTCATTCTGGCAGTTAAAGGTGGCGGACGAGGCGACGTGACGAAGACTCACGTTCTGTGGAAGCACCCCACAAAGCACACCGATCATATTGTGTCGCCGATGGTTGTCAATGACCGTATGCTGCTGGTCAAGGGCGGCGGAATTGCGACCTGTTTTGACACGAAGAACGGTGAGTCTCTGTTCGGCCCGGCGCGAATTCGAAACGAAGGCGACTACTTCGCGTCGCCGGTCTACGGCGATGGAAAAATCTATGTTGCCAGCGAAAACGGCAGAGTTGTTGTTCTGAGTGACGGTCCCGAGCTGAACATTCTTGCTGTAAATGATATGGGCGATTCGATTCTGGGAACGCCGGCCATTGCAGACGGCGCGCTGTTCATTAGAACTCGACGTGCCATTTTCAGGATTCAGAAGCCGGACGCCGCTGATTGAAGGAACGGAAGTTGTGACAGGTCACAGCACTTTCTCTGTGCCGACTTCAGGACGAGTGCGATTCTGATTCATCTTTGGTAAACCATCAGTTCCGCTGTTGAGAACTGAAAGGCCTTGATGTTCTCTGCGCATTGCCGTGGCCCCCGGCAGCTTTACCGGAACCGCAGAATATCGAACAGGAAATCTCCATTGATGAAGCAGGAATGTTTTCTGCGCAGTTCAACCTTCGACATTCCTTGTTCAACATTCGGTATTCTGACATCGCAAGAAAGTGTTCTGTTCCAACTGATGTCTTGGCGGTCGTCTGACAGAAACGGCTGCGTTGAATGCGTGTCGTCGCCGTGGAAATCCCTACCGTGAATTCGCTCTCAACGAAAGAATCGTGAGGGCGTTTTTGCACAGTTTGTATTTTCTTCCACAGAGGTTTTTTCTCTCTCTGAATGACCTGCCTGAAGATCTATACTCAGTTGTCACACAAAGCATGGTCAGCCAGAGGCAAACTATGCGATATGCATTTATTTGATGTTTATTAATCACGTCCGATCACGGGACCTTTCCTATGCCGCTGCAACTTATTCGCCCGGATGCTGCTGACATGGTCCTCCGCGCTTTTGAACGGCCGATTCATCCGGAACTTTTCGATTCTGCCACGCAGTGTACAATTCGTTTTGCAGGGCAGAAGGCTCAGATGCGGTTAGGTTCCGGCGGCCACATGTTGGAATTTCGGACGGATGAATCCGTTGTCACCGAAGTGGTGGCCACGAAACACGAGGCGTTCCCGGAACATCTGAAGGTGATCGATCGACGGCTGATCGGATACCGCACGCACATGATAGATCTGCCACAGGTGAGGTACCATTGCAGCTATCAGCTTGAAAGTGTCCCGCTGGACGTTTACCTGCAGCTGCACCGGGAATTCGAAATGGATGCGCAGAACGCCACAGTGTCCCTGATCGTACCGGGAGCAACTCCGCAAAGTCCCTCCTGCATCAGTCTGCTGAAGTGCGACGTGCTGCAGGAGGGACTCGTGGTCCATGCGTTTCACACGTTTCCCGAGAACGCCGCAATCCTGCGGACGCAGACACTTTTTGAGCTGCTGGATGGCTGACGGAGTCTTACTTCAGCGAACCTAAGCTGCTGATTTCAGCCGACGACAGAACCCGGTTGAAGACCGCGATTTCATCCATGCGACCTTCCCAGTTGGAGTCATTGTCGCATCGTCCGCCAAAGAAACATTGGTCGCTGGTGGACCGAGCGTCGGAGGACACGATGGCTTCAATTTCCGGAGTCGGGTTTCCGTTCAGATACACTCGGACAGTGTTGCCATCGCGAACCAGAGCAACATGATTCCACGTCCAGCGGGCAATCTCTGTTGAGCCGACCAGCGGATCGGCACTGTTGCCGCGTGCGAAGACCAGACGCCCGGGCTGGGTGGCCGTTCCGCCTACACCAAGATGTTCGCTGCCTGAGCTCAGTCCGTCGTTGTAGCCTCGAGAAAACATCCAGCCGGAGACATCGCGTGCATCGTTTGGCATTCCATTCCAGAACCACATGCTCACTGTATAGGCGTCGGTCAATTCGGGCAGTCGAGCCAGCATGCGACCACCGGCAAAATGCGCAGCCCGGTTGGTTTCTCCGTTGTCACACAGTCTTTCAGAAGCCGGCCCTTCCAGAAAATAGGCGACGGCTTGTTCGTAATGTCCGTCTCGACCGTTGCCGGATGAGTCTACAGCGTGCGTCCCTCTCATTTCGTCCATTCGCCACCACGTCAGTGGATTGGCTGTGGCAACAGCGATGGCCGCCTTGCCCCGACTCTGCTGATAATGACGTCGCGGCTTCGCAGCAGATTCTTCGAGGAGCTGCAGTGCCGTTTCCGTGATTTTCGGTTCCGCCTGCACTTCCAGTCCTGCCGAACGGGCGGCCCACGTGTTATAGCCCCCCAGGACGTGTTGTTCTGGCGGCGGGATGTAACCGTCGCCCCCGTTGGCGAGTTCGATCACCATCGTTTTCGGCAGCGGACTCTGCAGCTTCACTTTCAGTCCCGTGAGTGCGTACGTTTCGTTTGGTGTCGTCGCAATGCCTATATCACCAATGCGAAGACCCTGGACAACGATCTCTGTTGTCTGTCGTTCGTGCAGAAGAATCTGTTCCAGGGCGTAGACTTCCTCGCGAGTCATTGGTGGTTGGTCTCCCAGATCCGCGACGATCTTCTTCGCCCAGTCCAGTCGCTGCCGGTCAGGCACGCGGTACTTCAGTACGGGCCTGGCTTCCGACATTGCAAGATCAGCATTTGGCTTGTGTTCGATTGTTCGGTACGCCTTGACCGCGATCTCAAGCAGCCCTGCCGTATAGTCCTCGATTGTCCTGAATGGGTCTTGTTCTTCAGGCGGCTTCTTGTAGTCCCGACGCCAGATATCGCCGCTGCAGCCGTGCGACATAATTCCCACGAACGGCGGATGGTCTCCGTCGGGACTGCCGATTTTTTGCTGCAGCCCTTCACTGAACAGACCGAAGTAATCCGCCGCCAGCGCTTTCTGCCCTGAGAAATAATGCATTGAGAAATTTGCCAGTACAGCAATCGGTCGGCCATCCAGTGACTGCAGCGAAATCAGCGAAAGATCAGGGTCTTCCGGACCGGATTCCCCAGTGACATCGTCCCAGTTGCTTCCCGAATGCATGTTGGCCCGCACGGTCATATTGCCGAAGGGGTCGTCTGCCAGCCGGTCCGGTCGGCGAATCCACCGCCGGAGCGCTGTAAATTCCGCCGCGTTCTCGACGGCCCAGCCGACACTGGCTGGCTCCAAATTGGCTTCTGCCTTCACAAGCGCTTCAGCGATGCCAGCTCGGAGCACCGGCAGGTAATCGGCATCCGCATCCGTTCCAAGCGCTCCCATTGATGACGGCGCGGTGTGAGAGTGCGTCGCGGAAATCAGAATTCGGTCAGGTTTCAATCGAGTTCGCTGCGACGCCAGTTGCTTAGCTTCATCCAGCAGGGGCCGTGGCATCATGCAGCTGTCGACGACCACAATACCGATCTGCTCGCGACCATCGTCGAGTACGATGGCTCGAGCATTGATGCGGGTAACCACCTCCGACGCGCTGCGACTTGTCATGCCCCCATTGACCAGAACTGGAAACTTTGACGGTGTGACGTCGACTATGGCAGCTCCCGCTTTCAGTTCGGCGATGGCATGGCCTGTCGACAATATGAACGAGACAGCAACGACAGGAAAAATCAAGAGTCGCATTGGGAAGCCCTTCATCTGGTGAGCTGGGTGAGAACGCAGAGACCCGTTTTACGGCACACACGTCGCACCGTCAAACTGCTGTCAGCAGTTTGACGGTGCAGTTTCCGATCAGGGGCCTAACTTTTGCTGTGTATCGCCGCGTTAGCTTCCGCCAGAATGGCTTCCATCTGTTCCGTGGCGTACAGCACAGAGCGGACGGCCTGCTGGAAGTTTGTGTGTGTTGAGGCACTCCATGCGTCCTGCTGAAACTGTTCAGCAGCCTTGCGGAGCTTTCCGATCTTCTTTCCGGCAAAACGAAAGTAGGCGAGTGGGTCTTCCGTTTTTGACTCGATTGCCCGGCTCATGTCAAACACCGACCGTACGATCCCCATCAGCTCCGGGTAGTCTTCAACTTCGTCGCAGTGCTTGATAAATGTCCGCACCATCCATGCGTGAGCCATCGTCTTTTGGAAACGTTCGACAAGCTGTGAGAGAGCAGGATCAGACATGGCGGCCCCTATTCGTCGCCGTCTTCTGACTGATATCGAATCAGGCTGTGAATCGTTGTGTCGCCCAGCCTTCGACGGCCATTGAGAAATTCGAGCTCAATCACGAAGGCTGCGCCGACGACGGCAGCCCCCTGTTTTGTCGCCAGTTCCAGGCACGCTCCGATGGTGCCGCCGGTGGCCAGCAGGTCGTCGACCAGCAATACACGGTCGCTTGGCTCGACTGCGTCGCTGTGGATTTCCAGAGCGTCGGAGCCGTATTCCAGATCGTAGTGTAGTGTCTCTGTTTCAAATGGCAGCTTCCCTGGTTTTCGTACGGGCACAAAAGCCGCCCCCAACTCCATGGCCAACGGCGCACCAAATACGAAGCCCCTGGCTTCTGCAGCCAGCACAGACGAAATGTCGGCGTCCCGAAATGGTTCGGCCAGTCGGTGGATCACTTCCCTCATGACCGCAGCCGACTTCAACATTGGTGTAATGTCACGGAACATGATGTCGGGCTTGGGGAAGTCCGGTATTGATCGAATGTATTCTTTGAGGTCCATAACGAGTTTGGTCTTCTGCTTGTTTGTTGATCAACAGTCCACGGCAGGGAATGTACTGAGGCGAACTTCGTCTGTCACGGCACCAGCTCGGCAGAACTGTTTTCCCCCTGATTGTCTTCCGCAGCGGTCTCCAACTGTTGCAATAGTCGTATGCATTCTGCCAATTCGCGTTCGACGGTCGCATCCTGCCGATACAGCCTGATCGTGGAACGCAGGATCGCAGCTGCCCGAGCGATGTCGTCTTGTGTGGCCAGAGTGTTGGCACGGTCGCACATTGTGGTGATGAAATCGCGACGCCCGGCGATGTTCTGCTCATCGGCCCAGTCATTCAGTGTTGCTCTTACGAATTCTGCAAGAAAGGAATATCGGGTGTCGTCGTGAATGATTTCATGAACCGTTTGCAGTTCGGTACGCCCGCCAGAGATGTCTCCGTCAGCGTACGTCTGAAAGGCGTGGCGGATCAGACGCTGTAGTTCTGAATCGACCGAAGGGTCGCTCGGCGTCGAGATTCTGATGTCTCGACAGAATTCATACTGATCAACCCGGCGAATCCATTCTTCAATATCCGAATGACGCTCGGGTAGGGCGTTGCCGTCCAGCAGTGGAATGAGGGTTTCATCTCGAACTCTCAGCCATGCAGGGGTTGCATCGCCCGCCATCGTCTGTTCAGCCAGCAACAGTTCTTCGCCCGCGTCCGGCGCTGTTTTCCTGGCAAGGTAGACTCCCGCAGCGATCACAATCGCGAACAACGTCAACAGAACCAGGGTGTTGTCAAAGAACTTCGCAACTGGAGACTGTCGTAACTGCCGCTCGATATCACCCCTCACAAAATTCCGGACCATCGTTGCCGGCCCCGGACCATGTTGTGAGTGTCCACCGTCTGGTTCCTCTCCAAGCGTGTGGTCGGATGCACGGTCAGCCGTGTGGCCGGACGCTGCGTCGGCGCCGTTAATCACGGTTTCCGCGTTGGCCTGCCCCGAAAATTCGATGCGGGCCCTGGCGTTTTCCAGCTGTTTGATGGCGACCAGTCCGTCAGGAAATCGGTCTCCCGGTTTCTTTTCGAGCAGTTTGCATACAAATTCTTCCAGTAGCCTCGGGATCTCAGGCGCAAAGTGGCTTGGTTTGTCAAATTGTGCGAATTGATGTTTGTGTAGAATGTCGTTAGCCATTTTACCGTTGAACGGCGGGCGGCCTGTCAACATCGCGTACATCACGGCGCCCAGAGAATACAGGTCACTGTGCTTCGTGGCGCGTTGTCCGCGGGCCTGTTCGGGAGACATGTATTCGGCCGTTCCCACAACGCCGCCCGTGCGAGTCAGTCGTGTTGTGGCGAATATGTGAGCAACGCCAAAATCAGTCAGCTTGATGGTGCCGTCTTTCGTCAGCATCAGGTTTGACGGCTTCAAATCGCGATGCACGATTCCTGCGTTGTGTGCGGCCTTGAGTGCACGGGCGATCTGCAACGAGATGTCGATGACTTCCTGCCAGGGAATCTTCTTTCGCCGCGAAATCATGGACGTCAGAGTTTCGCCGTCAACGAATTCCATTGAGTAATAATAGCTGCCATCGTCGGATGTGCCGTTCTGAAACAACTCCACGATGTACGGACTACTGAGCGTCTTCAGAGCGTCGATTTCACGGGAGAATCTGATTACGAAACCATCCTCTCGAGCCATGGATGCTGGCAGCACCTTGATGGCCGCTTCCTGTCCGGTCTGCTCATGGACCCCCAGATAGACGTTGCCCATCCCGCCAGAGCCAATCTTACGGTCGATTCGGTACGGGCCGATCCTGTCCGGGTGCATGTCTTGCGGTCCGAGTTGAGATTGGAATCCATCTGAAAACGTGGGCCATACTGACTGGCGGCGGAATGATAAGTCGTTGCTATACCATTCCGCTATCCACTTGAGCTGTTACGAGATTAACGACGCCCGTACGTCAAACTCCATTAGCTTCTGGGGGGATTTTCGCAGTCGGTGTCGCGGCCGCTGCTGAAACCCGCCCGAATTAACATTAATCGTCCTGAAGATGGAGTTTAACGAGCATCGGAATCGGGAGGTTTGACGGAATACTGCCGAAAACACTGTTCCATCATCTCTTGAGTATCGCTGTCGCGCCGGTTAGGTCGTTTCGCGGTGGACTTTCACCATGTTTCCGTAGACAATCACAACCCACATTCGTCAGGTGCCCACCCATGAGCCACGCTCAACACGCCTTCACCAATTATTACCCGCTGGTCAACGAAGGGCTGACGGTCTGCAGCCGTCGAAATATGCTGAAGGCCGGACTCGCCGGAATTGCCGGGCTGACAGTGCCGGATCTGCTGCAGACTCGCGCGGCTGCTGTTGATCTCGGGAAACCGATGAGCCACAAGAGCGTCATTCTGTTATGGATGACCGGAGGTCCCAGTCACATTGACACATGGGATCCCAAACCGGATCGTCCGTTCAATAACCGTGGACCGTTTGCTCCGATTCCAACCGCCCTGCCGGGGACATTCATCTGCGAACATCTGCCGAAGCAGGCGGCGATGCTGGACAAGTTTACCGTCATTCGCTCCGTCGACCCGCGCAAGAGCAGTCACCAGCCGAATCAGGTCATGCAGACTGGCAATCGTGAAGCGGCGCCTCGCACGAATCCCAAAGGTGACCGCCACCCTGCGATCGCTTCCATCGTGGCGAAACATCACGGCCCCAATCATCCTGCGATGCCGCCATACGTCGCGTTCATGAAACATCCAACGCATGTGGCGTGGGGTGGATGGCTTGGCAAACAATACGATCCGTTTCTTGGTGACAAGGCGTCTGTGCTGCCTCAGTACGACTTGCTGGGAAAGTCGCTCAACAGAACAACGGGTGCGGACCTGTTCCGACTGCCAGGGCAGCTGGATGTGGACCGGCTGGGTGACCGCCGTTTGCTGATGAAGGATCTGGATCGAATTCGCAGCGGACTGGACCAATCCGGTTCCATGGATGCTGTTGATCAATACGGACAACAGGCCTTCGACATGGTCCTGGGGCGGCGAGCGCAAAAAGCCTTTGATATTTCCGCCGAACCCGCGAAGTATCGCGAACGGTACGGTGATCATCTGTGGTGTCAGCAAGCCCTGCTGGCTCGACGCCTTGTGGAATCCGGTGTCAGCTTTGTCACTCTGGATCTGAGTCACCACACCGCTTCGGGCACCTGGGATAACCATGGTATTCCGGGCGGTGTTTACGGAGGAATCTCGAAGGGGCTCAAACCACTGCTGCCGCTGTTCGACCATCTGTTGACAACGCTTGTGTCAGATTTGGAGGAACGCGGACTGCTGGACGATGTGCTGGTCATTGCGATGGGGGAATTCGGCCGGACACCAAACATGGGCACTCAGAAAAGTGTCGACGGGCGGAATCACTGGCCTGTTGTTATGTCCATGTGTCTGGCCGGAGGCGGCCTGCGGCACGGTCAGGTGATCGGTTCCAGCACCAATGATGGTGGTACGATCAAAGAACGCCCGGTCACGCCTGCGGATCTGGCAGCGACCATTTACCGACACATGGACGTTCCGCTGGATGGCACCTATCTTGACGAACGTCAGCGGCCGCGCTACTTCGTGGAAGAAAACGGGCAGCCGCTGTCGGAGCTGTTCTAACAACGTTCTGAAGGAATACTAAGTGAATCCATTGACCGCAGTTTTCCCTGCGCAGGGGCGAAAAGCCATCCCCTGTTGTGATTTCTGTCACACAAAATGCATCGGTTTACTGCTTGCTGTGTGCCTGTTCGTCACCTTTGCAGGGCCGGTGCTGCCTGCGGGGGCAAACGAAAATTCTGGTCCTGCGAAAGGTACGCTTCTTATTGACGGTGGCGGCGCCGGCGACGGCTTCAGACATTTTGTCGAACTGGCCGGTGGCCGTGATGCAAAACTCGTGATCGTGCCGACCGCTTCATCCAGTGCAGCGGAATACGATTATTTCGGGCACAGGTCCGCAAAGTATGCCCGTGAAAAGCTGGAAGTGCAGAATGTGACGGTCATCCACACTCATAACCGAACCGAAGCTGACACCGAAGCATTTGTTCAGCCGATTCGTGACGCAGACGCCGTCTGGTTCACAGGGGGACGGCAGTGGCGGATTGCGGACGCGTACCTTGGGACGCTGACGGAAAAAGAATTTGGAAAGGTGCTCGATCGTGGTGGCGTCATCGGGGGCAGCTCTGCGGGGGCGTCGATTCAGGGTTCGTTTCTGGTGCGCGGTGATACCAGCGGGAGCGGAATTCTGATTGGTGACCATCAGCGCGGGTTGGGCTATATAAAGAATTCGGCCATCGACCAGCATGTTATTCCTCGAAAGCGTCAACAGGGCCTGATCGAAGTACTCACGGATCCGGACGGGAAGATGGATCCATCAATCGACCGAGAGGCATTGCTGGGCATCGGAATTGACGAAGGTACGGCGATTGTCGTGGTTGGAAACGAATTCCATGTCGTTGGAAAAAAGGACGGCGTCGTATTGCTCTACGACCCGAAAACGTGGACTTCAGATTCCGTTGAAAGTGACAGGTACGTTCCGCTGTGGGTCGGTGCCAGATACGACCTGGAGAAGCGAAAAATATTAAACCGAGGTACACCGCCAGTGCCTGAAAACGCCGATCCGTAGATGTGTTTTCAGCGAAACATGATGATCGATCACAGTCTTCGGCGTTGCATTGGTGGCAGGTGAAATGCGGGTTCTATCTGCAGGATTCGTCGCCCGGACGATCGTTACAGTATGTCTGTCAGTTAGTCCGATCCGGACGTTCTGACAGAGGACGCCTGTCCGTGTTCCATAGCAGGCAGCGGAATACTGGTGGCGTGTACCTTGTATGTTCCGGCTTCGAACACGACGGGAAGATTCCATGGGAATTCGTCCGCGGAGCCTCCATTCGTGAGAACAGATTCGACAGATTCTGTAACGATAAAGCGGGATGTGTTTTCTTGCACGGCCGCGTCAATGCTGGCAGCACGACGTTTGAACAGATCCTGCAGAATTAAAGTACACCAGTACCGTGTTGCTGGCTGTACTCTGAGTTCTCTGAAAACGTGAACGCTGTGAACGTTCAGGCACGTCAGTTCTCCGTCCTGCACACGCTGTTCGCGCAGGAATTCGACAACCTGGTTTAGGTCCTGCCATGCCGGAAAAGTGCCATGAGCCAGTGTGGCTCTAAGTTGCGTTGAACTGCCTTCTGTCCAGCAACGTGGCCACATGGCCAGTCGCTGCAGATTCATGATGGGCGCTGCGCACAGGGCCAGACACAGGAAGGCAGCTGTCGCAACTCGGCGAACTGCCACTTCGAATCGCCACGGCCATGCGCCGATCAGCAGCAGACCGAGCACTATGGGGGCTGCGTGAATGTAGTCCATGGCGTGCTGCAGGACGACGGCCTGTAATAGCCACCCGAGATATATGGCCGCCAGCAGGCTCACGCTGTGGTCTGCGGAGTTCTGGTTTCGCCTCGTGATGACGTTTCGAAGGGCTCGGCATGCCAGCGGAATGGCCACCAGATGCACAACCCACCAGGGATGAAAGCGGTACGCCATCATCAGCCAGCGGTCCAGGCTCCGTCGCTCACGCCCGGCTGCCAGATACTCGGGATTCCATTCCAGCATCATTTCCCAGAAATGTGGCCACGCGCCGTTATCGATCAGCCAACAGATTCCCGGCAGCGCTGCAATCAAACCGCCCACAATCACTGCAGCGATCTGCTTGATCGTGTGCCGCGGATGTCTTCGATGCCATGCGTCAACGACGATGACGAACAGCGCCGGTACTGCGACGTGGGGTTTGATCCAGAATGCGCAGCCCCAAAGTGTTCCTTCGAGGGCCGCCAGATTTAGGTCACGCGGTTCGTCGGGGCTGGACTGGAGTCTGAGCAGCAGAGCGGCCAGGGCCGGCAGCAGCATCCATGTGTCTCGCTGGCAATGGCACCATTCGTTGCAGCACAGATAGAAAGTCGCGGCCGTCAATGCGAACAGGTCGCCAGCGCCAGGTTCGCGGAGCATTCGCATGCTCAGAAATATGATTCCCGCGAAAATCAGCAGGTCGACAGAACGGATTGCTTCAGACGACCAGCCAATCAGGGGGCGAACAGCGAGGTGAATCCAGACAACTCCGGGCAGGTTTGGTTCCACGATGTCACGATAGAGCACTCCGCCTTCCAGCACGCATTCTGCCTGAAGATCAAACAACGCAGTGTCCGAGTTCAAGGGCATGCACACGAACAACGGTGCCAGGATGAACAGCAACAGCGCGCAGCTTCCGCCGAGCGTTCGTCGGGAGGCGATCGCTGGAATTCGGGCACCTTCTGGCGATGTGAATGTTGGCACTGATGGTCCAGGGCAGAATTGAGTGTCTTGTCAGTGATCGTGCCTGCGACGTCCTCTCGTCCTTGTTAATAATGCCGGGCCTCGCTCGTCGTTTGACAGTGAAACTCTGTGTCACTGTGTTGAGTTCGTCAATTCGAAACCGCCGGTGTGTTGCGTTTTGGCAACACGCTCATCGCAGGCCCCGGCTGTTCAGGCAATGAGGATTGTGTGGGTTCTGCGACCTGCAAGGCCTTACAGAACAGCCCACACATGGACCGACGTTGCCAAAAATCAACATAATGTGCACGACCGTCTTACTTTCCGGAACATCCGCACAATACGTTGCCGCTGCAGACGTCCGTCCGGCGCGAACTCGCACAGGTGGTAGCTTCGTCTATGGGACCGGTACTCTGCGCTGCGGCAAAAGAGTTTCATTGGGAATTTGCTCTGCCTCGGAAACCACATCCACATGCACGCCAGCCACCTGAAAGAACTCGTCGACCTTGAGGACAGCTATTGGTGGCACGTCGCTAAGCGGAAATTGGTGACTCGACTGTTGCAGAAGCACTGCCCGCCACCGGGACGTCTGGCCGAAGGCGGCATAGGTTCCGGTCGCAACCTGATCGAATTTCAGAAGCTCGGATACGATGTGATGGGCTTTGATTTGATGGCCGAATCGGTTGAACACGTCCGCAGCCGCGGGGTAGAAGATGTGCATATTCACGATCTGGAAGACAGGTGGCCTGTTGAGGACGGTGGTCTGAAGGCGGTCGTTCTGCTGGATGTTCTGGAGCACGTTGAGTTTCCGGTCGAGGTACTGCAGCACGTGCATCGGGCGCTGGCGGACGACGGTGCTGTCATTGTGACCGTGCCGGCCTATCCGTGGCTGTTCAGCCGCTGGGATGTGCAGCTCGGTCATTTTCGGCGGTACACTGCCAGAGAGTTTCGCCGACATGCCAATGAGGCGGGGTTCCGGGTGCAGTGGCTGAATCACTGGAACAGTTTTACTCTGCCGGCCGCGATGGCGGTTCGTGGCTGGGAAAGGGCTTTCCCCACGCGTGAGGAACCCGATTTTCCGAAGGTTTCACAATTTACGAATCAGGCTCTTTTGTCGGCGGCGGCTGCAGAGCGATGGTGTATGGGAAAGCTGCCCGTTCCGGCCGGACTGTCACTGGCTGGAGTTCTTCGAAAATGATTGCCGTGACCGACGCACCAATTCGAGACCGTCGTGCCTGCTTTGTTTCGGTTGTGCTGCCCGTTTTTAATGAGGCCGCCATTCTGCGACAGCTGACCGTTGCCGTGCGCGACGTACTGGAAACCTGCTGCCGCACTTGCGAAATCGTTTACGTGAACGACGGCTCTGCGGACGGAAGTCGCGAACTGCTGGACGATCTGGCAGGTCAGGACGAACGAATCGTCGTCGTTCACCTGTCCCGCAACTTTGGACATCAGGCTGCAGTGCATGCCGGTCTGCAGCATGCGAATGGTGACGTCGTAATTCTGATGGATTCCGATCTACAGGATGATCCGGGCGCGCTCACGGAATTTCTGGAGCAATGGGAATCCGGTTTCGACGTTGTTTATGCTCAGCGAGTCAATCGTAAAGAGTCGTTAGCGAAACGCATTCTGTTTCACGGCTTCTATCGCGTGCTGAACGCCGTCGCCGAAAGTAAAATTCCTGATGACGCTGGCAACTTCAGCCTGATGGATCGCAGCGTCGTCGACGCGATGCTGAGTCTTCCCGAACGCGAACGATACCTGCCTGGTCTTCGCAGCTGGACGGGGTTTCGTCAGACGGGAATCCCAGTGGAACGTCTGCCACGTCACGACGATAATCCACGAGTTTCCCTGTTGGGGCTGTTTAAACTCGCCAAGACCGCCATCTTCTCTTTTTCTTCGTTCCCACTGACACTTTTCTACGGTATTGCCGCGGTGTCGTTGGTGGTGTGCCTTACGTCCGTCGGCTTCGTTCTGTATCACAAGGCGCTCACCGGATTCGCAATTCCCGGGTGGGCATCCATTATAATTACGGCATCGTTCTTTGGCGCTCTGAACGCATTTGGAATCAGCGTGCTGGGTGAATACGTGATACGAATTTACGATCAGGTTCGGGCCAGACCGATTTTCGTGACAGATCAAGTGAGGAACGGCGTGGCATCTGCTGATCGACACTCGAATGCTGTCTCTGGTGATTTTCACGACATTCTTGAAGATGTTGACATTCGCTGGAATCGTCCGGGGTCGCCTGATGTTGATCAACACCTGCAAGGTGTTCGGAACTAGTATAGCGGTGTCAGCCGCGACAACCTCGAATCATCATTCCATGATTCCGCGCTGATAACCGGTGCGAGAGCACAATAATTTGAGAAGTCCGGTTCGACCGGATGCAGAAAATGCAAGAGGATTGACCGATGAAAGTAACGATGATTGGGACCGGTTACGTAGGTCTCGTGACCGGCACCTGTTTCGCCGAAAGTGGTAACGACGTCACGTGTCTGGACGTCGACCAGAAGAAGGTGGACCTGCTGAACGGCGGTGGCGTTCCCATTTATGAACCGGGGTTGAACGAACTCGTAAAACGTAACGCGGTGGCTGGTCGCTTGTTGTTTACGACGGATTACGCGGAAGCCATACGTGGCGCGAAATGCGTCTTCATCTGCGTTGGTACACCGCAGGACAATAATGGAGCGGCCGATCTTAAATACGTTCAAAGTGCGGCCGAGCAAATGGCTCCGCACCTGGACGAAGGCGCTGTTGTTATCTGCAAGAGTACCGTTCCCGTAGGGACCAATCGACAGGTTCGGGCATGGATTGAGGCAAAAACGGAGACACCCTTTTTCTCAGCCTCAAATCCGGAGTTTCTAAAGGAAGGCGCCGCAATCGATGACTTCACCAAACCGGACCGAGTCGTCGTGGGCGTTGACGAACAAACCGCCGCCGACATTCTGAACGAGCTGTACAAGACATTCTTGCGCACGGAAAAACCATTTATTTCCATGGGAATTGAAAGTGCGGAAATGGTCAAGTACGCAGCCAACTGCATGCTGGCGACTAAGATCAGCTTCATCAACGAGATTGCCAACATCTGCGAAAAAGTAAATGCTGACATCAACGAGGTGCGCAAAGGTATTGGTCACGACGCTCGAATCGGCTTTTCATTTCTGTTCCCTGGTGTCGGATACGGCGGTTCCTGTTTTCCTAAAGACGTACGTGCACTTGCCGCCGTCGCCGATGTCAATGGTATTGAGCCTCGGATTCTGCGCACCGTCGACGAAACCAACAATGAACAGAAAAACGTGTTGTTTACAAAACTGAAGACTTACTTCGGCGGAGACGTGTCCGGCAAAACGATCGCGGTCTGGGGACTTTCGTTTAAGCCTCGTACTGACGACATTCGTGAGGCACCGGCCTTGATCCTGATCCGTTCGCTGCTGGAAGCCGGCGCCAGCGTTCAGGCATCTGACCCGGTGGCTGTGGAAAACGTGAGGCAGGAACTTGGCGACAGTATCACCTACTGCCAGCACCACTATGATGCGTGCGACGGGGCTGACGCCCTGGCCATTGTGACAGAGTGGAACGAATTCCGCAGTCCGGACTTTGACTATATCAAGTTGAAGATGAACGCTCCGGTGATTTTCGACGGTCGCAATCTGTATGATCGCCATCAGATGGCGCGCCACGGATTTTACTATTCGGGAATCGGACTGGCGGCATTGCCATTGGAACAACAGGTTCCTGTGCACTAACGGCGAAGAGCACAGGCCGGTCTGGCGAACGGCAGCAAAGTGCGCTAGACTTCAGCGCGCCAGCGACAGCAACGAATTTTGGAACGACCAGGCATGGACGCCCGCAAAGTCAGATACCTCTGTGAATACGCATTCTTTTGCGCCGTTCTTTTTGCGTTGCGGTGCCTTCCAGTGAGCTCCGTCCAGCGGTGTGCGAATGCTGCGGCATGGTTCGTGCACTGCGTTGTGCCACAGGAAATGACTCGATACAGTGTTTCCGCAGAGAATATTCGTCAGGCCTTTGGCAAACAGTTTCCTGACGCCCAGGTTGATCGCATCATTTATGGGATGTGGCGGCATTTGTTTCGCATGGTGTGTGAGATCGTTCAACTGGAACGTCGTTTTCGTCTGTATAACTGCACCGACGTGCTTCGATTCTATCAGCGCGAAAAATGCATTCAGGCCGTCGCGACCGGCCGGCCAGTGCTGTTTCTCGGAGGTCACTTCGGCAACTGGGAAATCTCGGTAAACACTTTTGGTCACTTCGATTTTCCGATGGGTGTCGTCGCTCGAGATCTGGATAATCCGTGGCTGCATGCATGGTTCAGGCGTTTTCGAGAAGCCACGGGCAACTGGACGATCTCAAAATCCGGTGCCAGTACCCAACTTGTTGAAGAGCTTTCAGCAGGACGCAGTATTTCGCTGTTGTGTGATCAGGATGCGGGCGGGCGCGGCGTCTTTGTCGATTTCTTCGGCAAGCCAGCATCCACATTTAAATCCATCGCCCTGCTGGCTCTTCAGTATGATGCCGTTATTGTGGTCGGTGGAGCATGGAGACTTCCCGACGACGAACAATACAACAGTCGCTGGACGCAGTTCGAACTGGCTACCGAGGACGTTATTGACAGCCGAGACTTCACCACCGCCGACGCAGTGGTACGGATCACTCAGCGATTCACGACGGCTTTGGAGTCGCTCATTCGCAGGGCCCCTGAGCAATACTTCTGGGTACATCGTCGCTGGAAGTCACCGCCACGGGTGAAGCAGTCGAAACAGAACAGGCAGGCCGCGTAAGCCGAGGCACTGAAACTCAGCGGACTCCGATGTCGGCGATCTTGATTAACTGGCATGACACCACATCAGTATGTTTGACATCATAGGAGACATTCACGGTCACGCGGATGAACTGGTCGAGTTGCTGACGAAAATGGGGTATTCGGAACAGTCCGGCTGTTTTCGTCACCCGACTCGCCGTGTTATATTCTGCGGCGACTTTGTCGATCGTGGCCCCAATATTCCGGACGTCGTGCGCATCGCCAGATCGATGGCTGAGAGCGACGCGGCACTGGCCGTGATGGGTAACCACGAGTTCAACGCTCTGGCGTATCACACGCCCGATCCCGTAGCGCCGAATCAGTTCCTCCGCGTTCACTCGAAGAAGAATGAACGTCAGCACATTCAGACATTGCAACAGTTCACGGACGCAGAGCTCACGACCGCTCTGGAATGGTTTCGCACACTGCCACCGGCTTTGGACCTGGGCAATCTTCGAGTCGTCCATGCCTGCTGGCATGCTGCGGGTATCGAGACGATCAACGATTCGATCAGAAGCGACGGCCGTTTTACGGCTGCGTTCCTGACAGATGCGACTGCACCCGGCCATCCGCTGTTTGAGGCTGTGGAGTGTGTGATGAAGGGGCCGGAACTTGCCCTGCCCGACGGAGTGACAGTGACAGACAAGGAAGGAAACGTGCGGCGTCGCATTCGCATTCGCTGGTTTGATGAACCGACAGGCGAGACGTGGGCGTCCTACGGATTGCCAGCGAATCCCGGGCTTCCCGGAGAACCGATTTCCTCCAATGCGCCAGCAGTGCCCTACTCTTCCGACGAGCCTCCTGTTTTCGTGGGGCACTACTGGCTGCCACATGCGACTCCGACACCGCTCAGGCCGAATATCGCGTGTCTCGACTACAGCGTCGCTAAACACGGATTCCTTTGCGCCTATCGATTCGACGGAGAACGATCGCTGCTGGCGGACCACTTTGTTGCGGTTCCGGCAAGGGAGGCTAAGCCATGACTCGCGTTGAGACGCCACCGTCCATACGGATTCGCGGCGCCAGAACGCACAACCTGCAGAATGTCAGTATCGATCTGCCGCTGGGCAAACTGATCGTGATGACCGGTGTCAGTGGGTCAGGCAAGAGTTCGTTGGCATTTGATACGCTGTTCGCGGAAGGTCAGCGACGATATCTGGAAAGTGTATCCGTCCATACACGAACACTCCTGAAACAACTGCCGCGTCCCGAAGTGGACGAAGTCAGCGGTCTGCCGCCGACCGTGTGCGTTGATCAGCGGGTCACCACCGCCCCTGCTCGCAGTACGCTGGCCATCACAACGGACATCTACGACTACCTGCGTCTGCTCTTCGCGCGAGCCGGTACGGCTCACTGCACAGAGTGCGGTAAATCCGTGAAGAGACAGTCTGTTGATCAGATCGTGGAGCGACTGCTGCGCCTGCCCGAGCGTTCAAAGCTGATGGTGCTGTCGCCCATGGTTCGTGCCCGGCGAGGCGGTCATAAGGACGTGTTCGAACGCATCAGCCGAAACGGTTTCGTCCGCGTTCGCGTGGACGGTGAACTGCTGGATATCGCCGATGTGCCGAACCTTTCTGCCCGCAAAGAACACAATGTCGATGCCGTGATTGATCGAATCATTGTGAAGGACGGGATCGATCAGCGACTGCGTGAGTCCGTTCATCTGGCCGTCCGGGAAAGTGATGGCACATGTGTGGTCTGCGAGCAGATCAACGGACAGTGGTGCGATCGATTTTTCAGCACAAAATTCAGTTGTTCCGATTGTGATCTCAGCTTTCCGCCGCCGGAGCCGAGTACGTTCAGCTTTAACAGTGTTCGTGGAGCATGCCCTGATTGTGAAGGGTTTGGAGTGACTGGAATTGTTGCCGACGTTGCCGACATCACCGTATTCCGGCAGGCTCCGTGCCCTGCGTGTGACGGATCGCGTCTGCAACCGTTCTCACGCGGCATTACGTTTCGTGGTGAATCGATCGCCGACTTCACATCACTGAGTGTCGACGATGCCCTGACGCGTCTGCTGTTCTGGGAATCGACTGTCCCTGGTGCTGCGGACGCTGCTGGCAGGAATTCCGCGGAAGGTCTCTCAAACGAAGCCACCCTGGTTGCAGCAAAGATACTTCCTGACATTCAGCGACGGCTGAAATGTCTGCAGCAGGCCGGAATTGGGTATCTCACCCTTAATCGTCCCACGCGAAGTCTTTCCGGCGGTGAATTTCAACGGGCACGTCTGGCCGCATGTCTGGGCACGGGACTTCACGGCGCCTGCTTCATACTGGACGAACCGACGGCCGGCCTGCATCCCCGTGACACTCAGAATCTGCTGCAGACGCTGTTCGATATCCGTGATTCCGGAGCCACAGTCGTCATTGTTGAACACGATGGCCTGATCATGCGAGCGGCAGACTTTCTGGTCGATCTTGGTCCAGGAGCCGGTGTGGAGGGCGGCCGATTGCTGTGCGCCGCAAGCCCAGCCGACGTCGCAGAGACATCTGACACGCCTACCAGCCGTTATCTTCGCGGCGAAATTGGCGGGGGCACTCCGGCTTCTGCCGCGCTCAACAGTCGAGAAGTAAACCAGGATATCAGACCGCAGACCGTTGCCAATGGCTCCACGACGCAAGGTCAGCTTTTTTCCACTGAAAATGAAAGCTCTCCACAGGAACTGACCGTTCGCGGCGCACGTTGCAACAACCTGAAAAACGTGACTGTCAGCATTCCGTTGAACAAACTGGTGTGCGTCACGGGAGTCAGCGGGTCCGGGAAGAGCTCACTCATTATTGACACGTTGCTGCCAATCGTTGCCGCTTACCTCAACAGGAATTTGGACAGCTCGCTGGCAGCGGCTGACACAAATTGTGATGGCGTTGACGGGGTGGAACAGCTGCAGCGTGTCGTGGCCGTTGACAATCGTCCGTTGTCCGGCACACGTCGGTCCTGCATCGCCACGTACAGCAAACTGTGGAACGACGTCAGAAGAATATTTGCCAAGACACGCGAAGCAAGGGCTCGAGGCTATGCGGCGGGACGATTCAGTTTTAATTCCGGCGATGGTCGTTGTGCGGTCTGCAAGGGAACGGGACTTCGGGATCTGCAGATGAGTTTTCTGCCGGACGTGGTCGTCAATTGCCCGGAATGCGGTGGCCACCGATTTAACCGGGCAACTCTGTTGATTCACTTTGCGGAAAAGAACGTGGCCGATGTGCTGGCGATGAGGGTTGATGAGGCGTGTGAGTTCTTCAGCGAATTTTCTGCGCTGCGGAAACTGCTGCAAACGTTGCAGAGCGTGGGTTTGGGATATCTGACGTTGGGGCAGCCATCGGCGACATTTTCCGGGGGCGAAGCCCAGCGGGTTCGTCTTGCGACGGAGCTGGCCGCCGATCGTGCTGAGAAAACGCTGTACATCCTTGATGAACCGACCAGTGGTCTGCACCCTCAGGACGTCCTGTATCTGAACACTTTGCTGCGAAGTCTGGTGGTTGCCGGACACAGCGTCATCGTTGTCGAACACAATGTGGACGTCATGGCAGCGAGCGACTGGATCATCGACATTGGCCCGGAAAGTGCGCTGGCTGGTGGATCAATCGTGGCCCAGGGGCCGCCAGAGGTCATCGCAGCGACACCCCAGAGTCTGACCGGTCCGTTTCTGGTTTCCGGCAATTCCAGCCATTCCTGACGTCACAATCGGGGAGTGCATTATTCTGAGTGAGAATAATCCGGTGTGGCTCTGGAAAGAGGCCAGTCCCCCGGCTAGACTTCCGACCCTTGGACTGTTCACGGTGGCTGCTGCGAACCACTTTGGTTTCAAGTGTGTCAGACGGTGAACGAAGAAAAACAACGCCCCGGGGCGTAGCTCAGCCTGGCTAGAGCGCCTGGTTTGGGACCAGGAGGTCGCATGTTCGAATCATGTCGCCCCGACTCTGAAAACGCTGGCCAAGCTTGGTCAGCGTTTTTTCGTTGGACACCTTAACGGACAGCAGTTAAGACGCCAATTGCGTCTTTAGTCGACTCTTGACGCCAGAATGAGACCACCGGGGAAGCATTTTGCAACGGTGGAATGACGGTCAGCAACGGCGGATTCCGGCAGCACCAGGTATCGCGGTTGAGACGGATGCTCATCCACAACGCAATACGTTTCGCGGTTGCGTTCAGCGCTCTGACTGGCGTGCCTTTCTTAGTGCCTTGCTCGCCATGATTCAGCCCGGTAGGGTCAAAAAACTCCGCTGAACTCAAATCGCCGTGAAATACGGGCATTTCA
>JABABI010000349.1 GCA_014238335.1 Fuerstiella sp. | reverse complement strand
CCGTGAAGTGAGAGACCGAAACAACCTCCCTGTACAGCATTGACATGTCTATGCTTGTGGCGAGTCGAGAGCGCAGCCTGACCGGCGCGTTGCGGGCAGGTCAAATTCGGGACAAGATTCGAGTTGTCATCGGCGCGTCCGGTCAGAAAAGTCAGCCGACGGGTAAACTCCGGTCTCATGCGAGTTTGGCAACAAGACCTCGCCTAGAAGCCGGCGGGCGCCTCGGCTCCTCAAATCCGGTGCAACCTGCACAAGCCGTCCCGACTGGACGTCGCCTGCACGGAGTTTGGGACTCAGTCATGGCCGTAGGGTCAAAAAACTCCGCCGAACTCAAATCGCCGTGAAACACGGGACTTATGGCTCACCAGATTCTCTCATCTCAGCCGCTTGATTTCACCTGCCGGCATCGGAAACTGGCGATTTTCGGCGCCGAACATGGCCTTCCTGGCGGCTGCCATCTGCGGCCTGGTCAACCAGCGTCAGCAACAGATCACTTACCAGCAATCCTGGACATAGTGGCGTCGATGGCGCCGACATCTAAAGCAGCGCGGGTCTGTTGCCGAGAGGCCTCACATAGCACCGCAGACAGCGAGCCAGCCGAGCACAACAGCAGATCCCATTCAGCATCGAACAACTCGTCACACACCCGCTGCC
>JABABI010000348.1 GCA_014238335.1 Fuerstiella sp. | reverse complement strand
TCTTACCCACAGCCTCAAGCGAAGACTCTCTCCTCGCGAAGCGGTTAAGTTCAACGTCGAAGGTCACCGGGTTGCGGCCAGCGACGTTGGGTTCAGAATTTGAGCAGCGGCCGCAACTCCGCGTGCACCGTTTTGTTATGCCGATGTGTTTCGGAGCAATGAACAAACAAACATTGTACGCGGAATAGCGAACTGTCACAGATTATTCTGAGGCTTCGATCAGTATGCGGTTTTGATATGTAACCTGAAACCCGACTGCAAACGAAAGATCCGAGTGCGCCAAAATACATGCCGCCAGATCCCGCACGCGATCATCCGTATAGTCTTGATGGTATCGAAATTCTATGACACCTGGCTTGACCATTGCAGCCAATGCATTGCCAGCATAGTTGTCGGAATAGCGAATTCCTGGCCTAGTGGCGTCGCGATGCTCAGTTGTGCGAAGTAGGAACACAACGCCAGATTCGTTGGCGATCAGTTTGAACAGGTAGTACTCGGAATCAAGGAGAGGGAGAACGCGATCTAAATCGTAGATTTCCATGAGGTGAGTACATCGAATTTTGAATCAACAAGTGCGACGCCACTGCGATGCTGAGTTACGGCATAACGAATTGCGATCTATGCGGCGGCAGGGATGCCGACTCATAGATCGTG
>JABABI010000347.1 GCA_014238335.1 Fuerstiella sp. | reverse complement strand
CGGCGTCAGCAGTGTTGCTCTAAATCATCCTCACCGAACGTGATCGAGAAATCGCCGGTTGGTGAGGGCACGCCGCTGGGCCGGGCTACCGTCCTCCGGCCCAGTTCCGCTGACCTGCTCCGGAATGACCACCTTCTCAAGTGGTGATCTGACTACCGAGACCAATCACCCAACACTTCCCAAGTCTATATCCCCTGCATGTCACCCTGCAACCATGCCGGCGCATCGGCAACTATTGCAACGCCGCTGTGAGCGATGAGATCGTCACTCCCGCAGCCTGCTGGCACAGTTCGGGCTGACGCCGAAGTCAAAACGCGGGCTGGCTGCGAGGGAGGCGGTGGATGCATTGGGACAGATTGCGAAGGATCAACTGGCTGAGATGACGATGTTTCAGATTTCGGAAGTGCAAGAATCGCCTGCTTTTAACGGTCGGCGGAGTTTTTTGACTCTACGGGGACTGTCAACACGAAATGTCGGGCAAGTGCGGCCCGGATCAGGTCTGGAGAATCATCCCCACGGGCGTTCTATCAACCTCGCGCCGCACGGCTTCCTGGTGTTTTGATTCGTTTCACGGCAATTTGAAACTCGATGGGCCGACAGAACACGTATGAACAATCTGTGAGCCGAGTTGTGGCGGAAAACGAACGGTTTCTGACTT
>JABABI010000346.1 GCA_014238335.1 Fuerstiella sp. | reverse complement strand
GAAGGGTTTCGAACTGGGCGTGTATGAGGTGACTCAGGAGCAGTACGAGCAGGTGATGGGCAGTAATCCGAGCTTCTTCAAGGGTCCACAGAATCCTGTTGAGCAAGTGAGCTGGAATGACGCTGTTGAGTTCTGCCGTAAGCTATCGGCACTGCCTTCAGAGAAGTCTGCGGGTTATGTGTACCGTCTTCCTACGGAAGCAGAGTGGGAGTATGCGTGCCGCGCGGGGACGAAGACAGCGTACAGCTTTGGCGATAGTGAATCCGAGTTGGGCGATTACGCGTGGTTCGGAGACAACAGCGGTGACCAACAGATCGACGCTTTGAATATCTGGAACACCGATGAGGACAATTACTTCGCTCGTCTTGAGAATAACAACTGCCGTACACATCCGGTTGGTGGTAAGCCGCCGAATGCGTGGGGCTTGTACGACATGCACGGCAACGTGTGGGAGTGGTGTCAGGACTGGTATGGAGATTATCCAAGCGATGCGGTGACTGATCCGACTGGTGCTGCATCGGGCTCGTACCGGGTGAACCGGGGCGGTAGCTGGTTCTACTACTCCGACGGCTGCCGTTCGGCGTACCGCTACTGGCACGCGCCGGACAACCGGGACAACGACCTGGGCTTTCGTGTGCTCCGCAGTTCCGTCAAGTAGCG
>JABABI010000345.1 GCA_014238335.1 Fuerstiella sp. | reverse complement strand
TGGACCCGACAGGGCCGGCTTCCGGTTCACTGCGTGTGTTTCGGGGTGGTGGCTGGAAGAGTTCTCCGCGGAATTGTCGCCCCGACAACCGTGGCAAGCTGGCAGAAGTCTATCGGGGCAATACCCTGGGCTTGCGTGTGGTCCGAACTCTCGCCACTAAGCCCACCAAAGCCGTTGTCCCGGTTTTAAACAGCATCGGTATGCGTTTTGTACCGATCTCCACCGGGACGTTCACGATGGGCGAAGGCAAAACCGCAACTCCTCACAAGGTGACTTTGACGCAGGAGTTTCACCTGGGCCAGTACGAAGTGACACAGGAGCAGTACGAAAAGGTGATGGGGAAGAACCCGAGCAAGTTCAAGGGCAAGCAGAAGAACCCGGTTGAGCAGGTGAGTTGGACCGATGCGGTCGAGTTCTGCCGGAAGTTGTCGGAACTGCCTGCGGAGAAGTCAGCGGGTCATGTTTATCGGTTACCGACAGAGGCAGAGTGGGAGTACGCGTGCCGTGCTGGGACGACGACGAAGTACAGCTTCGGAGACAGTGAATCCGAACTGGGCGATTACGCTTGGTACGTCAAGAACTCTGGGAAAACGACACATCCGGTTGGTGGTAAGAAGCCGAATGCGTGGGGCCTGTACGACATGCACGGGAATGTCTGGGAGTG
>JABABI010000344.1 GCA_014238335.1 Fuerstiella sp. | reverse complement strand
GCAGACGTCCAATTTCGGTGTCCGAAATTCCTTCCAGAACATCCTGCCGAGGAATAAAAGGTTTTATGTCGTGCAGCGAGTCATGCCAGCTAGACTGTTGCTCGACGATAACCTTTGCCTGCCCGAATTGATCTGCCGTGATGTCGGCTACAAAGTCGCCCGTTTGCACCCAAACGTGTGTTTCCAAGTCGTTGCCCATATGGTCGCGGACCGTACCCATCATCCGGCGAAGCCTGCCCACACCCAATTCTGAGAGATCCAGCAGAAGAATGTTCGCCGCAAAATTACAGCACTTTCTGGGAAACCTCGCCAGCCATGCAATGTCCGCATTGCCGTGCTGCGCTCGTTCTACGGTGGCGCGAAGATTCTCTGCAGTGCTAAGAATTTGGGCAGACATGGTGATCACTCTTTGGCAACGTGGGGCTCTTAACAGCAGAAGTTCTGACGGATTATAGGCCGTCACTTTCGCTGACCAACCGAGTAGGATGCCAAAGCGGAGAGATTAGATGCTCACACTCTGGGAAACCCCGATTCTCTCACTTAGGTGGGTACTAAAATCGGGGTAAGGTCACCGGCACCGTAGCGGCGGGCTCCAAGTCAAACGCCCTTGTCGAATACGTCGACATCACGCCCACCTTCCTGGACGCCGCCGGGTTGGAAACTCCC
>JABABI010000343.1 GCA_014238335.1 Fuerstiella sp. | reverse complement strand
TTACACAAAAACCCTGGACTATACATCACCAATTTCACTCAAAATATCACCAAAAACCCACCACCTTCAAACACCTTCAAACTAATCCAATTTAGACACTGATCCACTGTCAATTACGCCCTACTTAAGCCTGGTTCCCTCCATCAACAAAACACCCACAAATTACACAAAAACCCTGGACTATACATCACCAATTTCACTCAAAATATCACCAAAACGCTTGAGCGAAAATGAGTCAGAAGTTCGAACAGAGGTCTAGGGCCCTTGAGTGTCTGAGGAGAAGTGAGGGAGAAGTTATTGGAAGAGAGTGAGAGTGAGAGCGAGTGTGAGTGTGAGTGTGAGTGTGAGTGTGAGAGTGAGAGTGAGAGAGAGAGAGAGAGAGTTGAGAAGTTTATTTAGAAATTATTTAATCCATCCTATATATACTTGCTGGAGTAAGTGCAGGTGTCACACTACTGGAACTAATCGCTTGCGCAACAGGAATGTAGCAGCAGGAATGTAACAGGAGGTGTGCAGGTGTAGCAACAGGATCAACACCTGTGTTACCTACTGCTGCCTCTTGCTACACAAAAACTATATATACGAGCTGATTATTCAGTCACGATTATTCTTCTACTTCGCTTCTCCTCTCCCTCTTCCTCCACTATACGAGAGTACACCAGCTTGGGTGT
>JABABI010000342.1 GCA_014238335.1 Fuerstiella sp. | reverse complement strand
AGAAGGGTACGTCTTGTACAGCGACGACGGCAGCTATATCCGATTTCGCTGCATGGATCTTGAATCAAACGACCCTGTCTGCAGCGTGCCTGTCGAACTTGTAATTCCCAAACTCACAAAGGAGATCTTGTCAATCATTCGCGATGTCGCGCGTGCTGGCGATTTCGCACTCACCTCCTTCACCGGTGAAGATGCGCGATTGATCGGAAAGCCTGTTGCACCCGCCTACTTGGAACGCTGGCCAGATATTGCGACACTAAGCTCCATGACTGAGTTTCGAGACTGGCTCGTTGACACAATCGGTTACCGAATAATAAATCGCTAGCCGTTACCCAAAACTGTGGCATAACGCTGGAGGTCACCGGGTTGCGGCCAGCAACGTTGGTTTCAGAATTCGAGCAGCGGCCGCAACTCCGCGTGCACCGTTTTGTTATGCCGCCGCGATTTCGCTAACAGCTTGAACTATGGCTTTTGCATCACATGCGTAAAGATCGGCACCGCCAAATGGATTGAGTTCCAACAGACGAAGTTGATCGTCACATTCACAAACATCGAGTATGTAAACATCCGCAGGTGCGGGAATCGATGAGGCAACACTCGCGGCAAATGTAGCTGCCGCTGAATCGAGAGACGCAACTACCGGCTTGCGTGTCGCCGGATCGTATGCAGAACCGG
>JABABI010000341.1 GCA_014238335.1 Fuerstiella sp. | reverse complement strand
GGGCTGTACCGCGCCTTATAACCCAAGCGGTAACGGGCTAGGTCGTGCCTAGATAGAGATGGCTCACTCAAACCAATAGAGTCTGATGGCGATAACTTGCCTGACTCCGATAAATCGGATAACTTTGTCCATTGTGTGAATACAATGTACTAACAATGTAGATGTTAATATGGAAGTTATGCAGGACGCGGGTTCGATTCCCGCCGCCTCCACTGGAGAGATTATAATGAAAAACTTTACGGTAGAAGAATTTAGGTTTATTAACACTAAAGATGAACACTCCCCTAGATTTTTTACAGATGAGCATCAGTCTCATTCTAGACCATACGAGTACATATTAGCACTGAATGACCTGAAAAAGATACAAAGCCAACAAGAAGATAAGTTAATCGTACATAACAGCGCTTGGGGATTTGAGGGTCTGCACGTTCTGTTTAGAGAGGATTTAGAGTACAGGTATGAAGTTATAAACAGTGATATTAGAGGAAACGAGCAAGAGTTGCCAACATACCTTTATTTTCTAGGCACAGACGATCCTCAGCTAGAAGAAAAATTCGACGCAGTATTAAATATATCTGTAATAGAAGAAACCAACATACCGCCAATGAAATCCATTGAGAGTTTATTCAGGCAGGTTAAAAAAGGTGGTTATTTTATAGCCACGATGGATTACAC
>JABABI010000340.1 GCA_014238335.1 Fuerstiella sp. | reverse complement strand
CACGGTTTACGGAGAAACCGATGACTTCAGTTACAATGTCACCGAGAACCCGGTTCACGTTCACGATCTGAACGCCACCATCCTGCATCAACTGGGCATCGATCATGAACGTCTGACATTCCGCCACCAGGGCCGTGACTTTCGTCTGACCGACGTGCATGGCAAAGTTGTCAATGGCATCCTGTCCTAGACGCAACCGGCCGGCACGAGTGTCATCGTCAGCCTGAGGGTGCGTTCCACAGCCGGCTCGATCTATGCGAGAATTTTCTGGATCACATGTCCGTGCACGTCAGTCAGCCGCCGTTCGATTCCATTATGGCGAAATGTCAGCTGCGTGTGATCCAGACCAAGCAGGTGAAGAATCGTCGCGTTCAGATCGTGGACTGACAGCACATCCTCAACAGCTTTGAAACCCAGCTCGTCGGTTCTTCCAAAGCTCACCCCCTGGCGTACACCAGCACCGCCCAGCCATGCCGTAAAGCCCTGGGGATTGTGATCCCGTCCCATGGCGCCCTTCTGAAACATCGGCATCCGCCCGAATTCAGTACACCAGACCACCAGCGTCTCTTCCAGCAAACCACGCTGCTGCAGGTCCCGGAACAGCGCCGCTGCGGGCTGATCAAGGATCTCTGCATGAATATCGTACTGGGCAATTCGGGACTGTATTTCCGGATCACCGAC
>JABABI010000033.1 GCA_014238335.1 Fuerstiella sp. | reverse complement strand
GGCAGCGGTCGTCGGCAGCTCGGTGATTGGATCGCACAGCATCCGCTGACTGCCCGAGTCATGGCCAATCGCATCTGGCAGTGGCATTTCGGAAGGGGCCTGGTTGCGACACCCAACGACTTCGGCTTGCGTGGTCAGGCCGCTACACATCCGGCACTGCTGGACTATCTGGCTGCTCAGTTCATCGCCAGCGGTTACAGTGTAAAATCGATGCATCGACTGATCATGACCACGGCGGCATATCAACGAAGCAGCGCTGTCACTGAATCGTCGGCTACGGACGATGCGGAAAATCACTTCCTGACACGGTTTGCGCGACGACGGCTGGATGCTGAGGAAATCAGGGACAGTCTGCTGGCGGCGGCCGACCATCTGGACACAACCATCGGTGAATCGCATCCATTTCCTGCCGAGACGACATGGAAATTCACGCAACACGATCCATTTTCCGCCGTCTACGAAACAAACAAACGCAGTGCATACCTGATGGTGCAGCGACAACGTAGAGATCCCTACCTGGCTCTGTTTGACGGAGCAGACCCCAACGCCAGCACGCCGGTGCGTCAACTGACGACCGTTCCGACTCAGGCTTTGTACTTCCTGAACGCTCCGTTTTTTCACGACCAGGCGGCGAGATTTTCGCAGCGAGTCCTGACCGCGGGCCGGAATTTGGCTGACCCCGAACAAGTCACAGACCAGCAGCGAATCGAGCGTGCCTTCCGTTCGCTTTATCAACGCCAGCCAACCGTCATCGAATACACCGCCGCCGCGCAGTTTCTGGATCAGTACCCCGGCAACGTGCAGGAAAAATGGGCTGCCTATGCGCGGGTACTGCTGGCGGCGAACGAGTTTCTTTATCTTGATTGATTCGGACATGGCCGGAACAGGCAACACACCTGATCGACGATCGATGCTGCAGTCAGTGGTCGCCGGTTCCGCACTTTTTCCTGGAATCGTCCAGCAACTGCTGGCGGACAGCGGCGACCCACTCGCAGCTCGGCAGCCGCAGTTTCCTGGTCGTGCAAAGAACATCATCTTTCTGTTTATGACGGGCGGCGTGTCTCACGTAGACACGTTTGATCCGAAGCCCGCACTAAATCGTGATCACGGCAAAGAAATCAAGGCCGACCATCCGGAGATCAAAGACCGTCCAGGATACGAACGAATATTTCTGAAGCGACCGCAGTGGGATTTCAAAAGGCACGGACAATGTGGCACGGAAGTCAGCAGCCTGTTTCCAAATGTTGCCGAGTGCGTGGACGACATCGCGATGATCCGGTCGATGCATACGTCTCATTCGAACCACTACAACGCGACTCTGGGCATGCACACCGGTTCGTTCGCTTTTGCCCGGCCAAGTCTGGGTTCGTGGGTGAGCTACGGACTGGGAACGATGAACCGGAATCTGCCCGGCTTCGTCGTGATCGCACCGAAACAGACGTACGCGGGAACTCAGGTTTACGCCAGCGATTTTCTGCCAGGAGCTCATCAGGGAACGGTAGTTGTGCCGGGGGCTACGCCCGTGACGAACATCGCGCCGCGCGTACCGGTGGATCGACAGAAAATGGAACTCGCGGCACTGCGTGCGATGAATGCAGAGCATCTGCAGTCCCGCCACAACGACTCACTGCTGTCCGCGCGGATGCGTTCATTTGAGACCGCCTTCGGTATGCAGATGGCCGTTCCGGACGCATTCGATTTCGGACAGGAATCTGAAGCTACGCTGTCGACCTATGGACTGCAGCGAAACCAGACCACGGGGTTTGGCTGGCAATGCCTGGCTGCTCGTCGACTTGTGGAACGCGGCGTGCGGTTTGTTGAATTGATCGACACAGGGTCTTCCGGTAACTGGGATGCTCACGGAGACATGATGTCTCACGTATCGCTGGCGAAAAACGTGGACCAGCCCATTGCTGGCCTGCTGAAGGACCTGAAACGGACAGGCATGCTGGAAGATACGCTGGTAGTTTGGACGACGGAGTTCGGTCGGACGCCGTTCAACAACACGGCCGACGCCAAAGGTCGGGAGCACCACCCATGGGCCTTTACGTCATGGCTGGCCGGGGCCGGAGTCAAGGGGGGCATGGTTCATGGAGCCACCGACGAACACGGTCTGCGCTCCGTCGTGCGGCCGGTTCACGTTCACGATTTCCACGCGACGATTCTGCATCTCATGGGATTCGATCACGAGCATCTCACGTACCGACACGCGGGCCGGGACTATCGCCTCACGGATATCGCAGGCGACGTCGTCACAGATGTACTGACATGAGACAAAGGGTCGGGAGTCTTTTCCGGAGGCACGGACGCTGACCGGGATTCTTCTCCGCCCGGAAAAGAATCCCGACGCTCTCGCCACCAAGTTGTCTTATCCGCGACCATATTCTCCGGCACGATCGTCGTCCGCATGACTCGTGAGCCGTCCTGCTTCCTGAAACGCCTCGATGTCATTCTGCAAAGATCGGGCAATGCCCAACGCGAATGCGAACCCCACGGCCCCCAACGCGCTGAGAATTTTTAACGCGAACGCACTGTTCGCGTCGGCCATGTTGTCGTTGGTCAGCAACAGGAACATGATTCCGGCGGCCGGCACACCGCCGGCAAGATACAGCGACCACGCTGATCGTTCTGACAGCTCGTGCAGTTCCGCTTCGTCGCCCGCGGTCAAAGCGTCACCTCGCAGCAACGCCGGAAAAAAAGAACGAACAGCCAGCACGGACAGTAAGAAAAATGGATACGCGGCGGCCACCATCCCGCAGATCAGCAGCGATCCAAAAAAATGAGCATACCATTTGGCTTCCAGTGTACCCGTGATGAGATGCAGGCTGATGGGATAGGCCAGTCCCGCAATAACCCACTCGGTGATCCCCAGCAACGCCGCAAAGCGACCCAGTCGCAGCGCACGTCGTCGTGCTTCCTGGTCCGGGGCGCCGACCCTGGCTTCGCGAACTCGCTGCAAAGCATTTATCAAGGGACGAGCAAACCAAATGCACAGTATAACAGCCAGTGAAAACGCGATGGCGTTAACCGTCCACTGAACGTTTTGGAAGGCGTCAAACGCGGTGGGCAGGTCTGTGCGAATGGCTGAATCGTTGAATGAGAAGTTAAACCAGGCAGCCAGAATATTCGGAAGCAGTGCAGCACACAGCCCTGCGATCGTCGGATTCCGCAGTGCCCACCCCGCCAGCCCCTGCTCACTCTGCTGAAGTAACCTGGCGACACACGGTTGCAGGCACAGTCCAAGATCCTGAGCCAGTTCATTCCCCGATTGGTATCGGCCGGCACGATCCGGTGCGAGGCAGCGTCGCAGGACGGACAGCAGACGCTGTTGGACGGGATCGGCTGAAGTCGAGGGAACGGGAAGTCCGGCGCGGCGGACGGCTGCCATGCCTGCCACCGTTTCGCACCAGTTACCCACGACGGCTTCGTCGTTAAACGGTCGCTGGCCGTACGTCAATTCCCACAACACGACTCCCAGCGAAAACACGTCGGCGCGGCCGTCCAGATCTGTGGGCTGAGTCGTGTGGCCGGGGTCGCATGCGTCCAGTTGTTCGGGAGACATGTAGGCCAGGCTGCCACCGAAATAAGAGGCCGGACCGGAGCCCTGCAACTCGGAACTGAAACTGATGTTAAAGTCGGCCAGCTTCGCTGTTCCATTTGCGTCCAGCAGTACGTTGGCCGGTTTGACATCGCGATGCAGAATGCCATGATCGTGAGCGTAATGCAGTGCGTGAGCAAGCTCCATGCCGAGTTGGCAGACGACCTGCGGCCACGGTTTGTGGGCCATGCCGTCCTTTAGCGAAGCACTCTGCGAAGACAGCACGCCCGTCGCTTCTACAGCGTCGGCGACACAGTCGGCGACAATTTGTCCGCACTTACTGTCTGAATTCCTTGCGGCCCGTACAACGGCCTGCAGAGTTCCTCCAGCAGCGAACTGCATGTACAGCAGGCGAAGATTCTGGTCCGGCAGACGCGTCTGGTCATACACGCGCACAATGTTCGGGTGATCCAGCTGAGCCAGCGTTTGAGCCTCCGCCCCTTTGTCAGCGGAGACTTTTAACGCCACCATTCGTTGCATGGATTCCTGGCGAGCCAGAAAGACGCTGCCAAATGCGCCGGATCCCAGATTCGACATCAGATAAAAATCGTCGATGCGGTCACCAGGCTCAAACGATTTTGTCAGCTGCTGACCGGTGAATGACATGCTGACCGTGGGCGAGTGCAGCTTGAACATGCGAATGATCGCCTCTGACTGCTCCGGGAAGCGAGTCAGACAGTTATTCACATCGACGGTTTCTCCTGCAGTTCTGCGAACGTGATACTCTTCATAGATAAGATCAACCGGCATTCCATCCGGTTTGGCAAGATCCGGGAACTGTGACTGATAGGCTTCCAGAGACAGTTTTTCTTCTTCCCTGCCGTAACGATATTCCAGATCGACTTTGATAAGCTCGATCAACACCATCCGCCGCAGCGTTCCCTGCGACTCCGGAAGATGACCACTCATGCCAGGCGGCTCGCTCGCCGACTCCCATGCTTCCAGAAAACCTTCAACGTGAACGGCCACCGCTTCCCAGTGGGCTTCGGCCGTCTCCAGCTTCAGCGGCTGGCGATTCTGAGTCTTGTCTTGGCTTGAGGATTCTTCCGTAGTCATCGTTCCCAGGCCGTGTCAGAAAATCGAGTTTCACAACAGATGAGCAGAGCAACTTGCATGATAGAAGGACTGCTGGCAGGTGTTAACTACGAAGCCACATGACCCGATATGCCGACGTCAACGATCGGGTCACTGATGTTTCGAGCTGTCGGCCAACAGTCACCGGTCTACGTTCAGCTTATCAGAATTCAAACCGAAGAATCGTATCTGTATCGTTTTGCAACGCAGCTGATTGATACAAACAGACACGATGCATCATGCTCAATGTCGGTCCGGTTACACGGAAGTGCGCAATAGGTCGATCTGCAAGGCATTGTCACCATTGGCTTTAGAAGGATTCTTCAGATATCACCCAATTCCTGAAGACTTTTGTCCGGAATTGACCCAGAATTTGCGTTACTGGCATTACCGCAGCCGAAAAAAAACAGAACGGGCTCGGGGCAAAGTTAATCACAGGGTCGGCCGTCCAATGGCGTGTGGACGGATCGAGTCCATTCGGTGACTCCTGTCTGTCGTTCAGAATTCAATCAAAACATCCCATTCTATTTCTATCGTTGGAGAAATCTCATGCAGTCACGTCGTCACACCGCAGCGTCTACGAAGACACGACGCGGCTTCACCCTGATCGAGTTGCTGGTGGTGATTTCGATCATCGCAACTTTGATGTCATTGATTCTGCCGGCCATCCAGAATGCTCGAGAAGCCGGCCGTAGAACTCAGTGTCTGAACAACATTCGCAACGTCACCGTCGCTACACTGAACTTCGCATCGTCAAACAAGAGTCGGCTGCCACCGTTGGCATATTTTCCGCTAAACACAAGCGGTAATCGATTTAACGGACGCAGCTGGGCCGTCGAGTTGCTGCCGTTCCTGGACCAGCAGGGTACCTACGACCGCTGGAACAAGGACATCCCATTTGATACGGCCCCTAATCTCGCACTGGCTCGCGATCTCTACATTGAGGCATATGCCTGCCCGAACGACGATTCTGCTTTCGTTACACCAGGTGGCTTAAGCTATGTAGCGAATGCTGGATTTGGTGACCAGACAGTCATCACAAACAACGCTGGCGCCGTCCAGCACAGCTTTCTGCAGGAGCAGTTCAACTGGGATGGCGATGCAACCACGATTGATCTTACTGTGCCTACCGTCGATGAAGATGACAGTAAGATCACCAAAGCCACGGGCGTTTTCTGGGCAGAATTCGAGGGTATTGCTCAGACACGCAACGCAAGTGCATCCATCGGAAACATCTATGATGGCTCCGGCAATACCATCATGTTTGGCGAAAACATCAATGCCGTGGGCAACTCAACATGGGCTGATCCTCGTACGCGAGCGGTCTCGTTCATGTTCCCACTGGATCCGACGCTTGTCGGCCTCACCACTATGTTTGACCCGCGGCCTGCTATTGCTTTGGATAGCACTGGGAACCGTCTGCCAGCCTATCCCAACGAGGCCAAGACCGGACCAGACGGTAACGCGCCGTACCTGAATTCCAATCATCCGGGAATTGTGGTCATTTCCATGTGCGATGGCTCTGCCCGGACGATCAGTGAAAATCTTGACGAACGCGTCTACCTGCAACTGATCACTCAGGACGGAACCCGACTGCGAACAGCAAGCGGTGGAACTTTTGGTTCTGAAGAGCCGCTAAGTGGCGATTCATTCTAAGTAGTATCTTCAACGAAACTCCAAGCCGTCCGGCCATCAAGCCTGGCGGCTTTCTTTTTTGCGCAACCCGCCGGTGATCCTTATGAGTCATCAGATTCAAGTCTCCATCCGCACCGCCGTATCCGCAGACATTGACGTTCTGACGGACTTCAACTGTCGACTGGCAGCAGAAACCGAAGACAAGCCGCTGGATTCTAACACCGTTCGCTCGGGCGTCACGCGCGGGCTTTCGGTCGGAGACGAAGTCCGCTATTTCGTGGCCGAAACCGGGGAAACAATCGTTGGGCAGCTGATGCTGACGCGTGAATGGAGTGACTGGCGGGACGGTTGGATCATCTGGCTGCAGAGCGTGTACGTCCGGGCAGACTATCGAGGGCAGGGCGTGTTTCGTCAGCTACTCGATCACGTCAAATCACGTTTACAGACTGACGCGGACGTGGCCTGCCTGCGGCTTTACGTGGAAGAAGGCAACGACGCCGCGAAGTCGACGTACACTCGCCTGGGCTTTAAAGATACCGGTTATGACGTCATGGAAATCGGGCCGTCACAGTAACAATCGACGGTTACGTGACCGTGGTCGAGGTTGGAACGAGCCTGCGAGCGCCCCCCCCGGGGCTTTCTTCGCTACGCTCAGCCCAGCATCACAATCCGTGACGGTACTCTCGGTTCTACAACACCGCCTGGATTCTTGACAGGAACTCCGCGTTCGTCGGAAACTTCCCCATCGTCTTGGTCAGCTGCTCCATCGCATCCACAGGAGTCAGACTGATAAGACTGCGACGCAGCATAGTTACGCCTTCCAGCGTTTCCGGATCCAGAATCTTTTCTTCGCGACGTGTGCCCGATCGACTGATATCGATTGACGGCCAGATTCGTCGGTCTGCCAGATCACGGCTCAACTGCATTTCCATGTTCCCGGTTCCCTTGAACTCCTGAAAAATGGCTTCATCCATACCGTTGTTCGTGTCGATCAACGCAGTGCCGCAGACTGTCAGAGAACCACCTTCGTCGAATCGACGTGCGGTTCCAAACAGTTTTTTCGGAACATCCAGTGCCCGGATGTCCAGACCGCCACGCCCGGTGCGACCCGACGGGTTTACCCATTTATTGAACGCTCGAGCCAGACGCGTGATGCTGTCCAGCAGGATAAAGACGTCCTGACCTTCTTCGGCCAGTCGTTTGCCACGTTCGATGATCAGCTGAGCAATCCGAACATGACTTTCAACATCGTTGTCCAGTGACGAAGCAATCACTTCGCCCTGCACACTGCGCGACATTTCCGTGACTTCCTCGGGACGTTCATCGATCAGCAGAACGATCAGATGAATTTCCGGATGATTCTTCGTAACGGAATTCGCAATATCCTGAAGCAGCATTGTCTTACCAGTTCTGGGTGGAGCCACCAGCAGCGCTCGCTGTCCCTTTCCAATCGGGCACAACAAGTCCATAACTCGCATCGTGACCGGAGTCGGACCGATTTCCAGTTTGATCTGCTCGAACGGGTTGATCGGCGTCAGTTCATCAAAGTTCTTGATGCTCTCGTATTCCTCCGGAGTGAAACCGTCGATCAGTTCGATTTCCTGAAGCCGTGGCCCCTGGTTTCTGGTTCCCGCACCAACTTCGCCTTTAACCATCACGCCTTCACGAAGACGATACTTTTCGATGACAGAACTTGAGACAAACGGATTGGCATCTTCAGCCGCGTAGTTCTTTTTGGGATCCCGCAGGAATCCATATCCCTTCGGATGCATTTCCAGAATGCCTTCGAACGGACCTTCAACGACTTCACCGCTGAATTGGACCTGTCGACCGCGCCGCCGAATACTATTCGCTCCGCCGCCGCCGCCACCGCCACCGCCACCGCCACGACCACCACGTTCTCGCGAGGACTGCCGGCCACGTCCGCCGCCATCACGGCCCCGTCCGCCACCGCCACCGTCGCGACCACGACCACGACCACCGCGTCCACCGCCACCACCAGCCCCACCAGCCCCACCAGCCCCACCAGCGCGAGGATCGCCGCCACCGGGAGCTCCGCCTTGGCCGTCCTGCTTCGGGCCGCGTCTTCGTCTTCGTCTGCGACGACGTGGCCGATCACCTTCTTCGCCACCTTCCGAGTCGCCCGATGCACCACCGCTGTCGCGAGAGCCACCTTCGTCACCTGAAGCATCAGAGTTGACACCATCACCACGTCCGCCGGAATCAGTGCGGGCACCAGGAGGATCGTCCATCAGATCCGCGTCATGGTCCTCAAACCTTGCGGCTCGGGCTTCTTCCATAACAGCGGCTGTATCATCGGCGGGCGGAGCCTGGGCAAGATCGTCTCCAAAGTCCTGTTCGACTGCAACTTTCTTTTTCTTCTCGGGCGCTTTCTTTCGTGTGACACGTTTTTTCGCTGGCTTCTTCGGGGGTACGTCTTCTGCGACTCCGTCTCCAAAGGAATCCTCACTGCCTGCTGTTTCAACGGGAGCCTCATCCTCAGTCTTCTTGCGACGAGTACGAGTGACTTTTTTTCGTGTGGCAGTAGCTTTGGTTTTGCGTGCTGGTGAAGTTTTTTCTTCAGCACTGGAACTGCTTGTCGGCATAGGAAACCCTATTTTCCTGAACGAATAGAAACGTGGCGAAAGCGAGACAAAGAAAGCGCGAAAACGCTTGCCCACGTCGTTGAAATAGACGGAACCCACAACATCAATGGACAATATGGCGATGCAACTCGTGCCATACAGCGAATGTTGTTGATCCGCGAACGGTCAAGTAACCAGCGAGCCTGTCGTACAGGCGATAAACGAACCCTTTCGGGCAGGCTAAGGGATTCATGCCTCTCGACAACGAATCACCGAGAAACCTGTTTGCAGAGGCAAACGTACAAGCAGTCGCATCCCTTAAATACACAATCTCACGAAACCATCCCCTGGATGTATCACAAGGACACACCATCGTCCTCGATGACAACCGGAATTAAGGCACCGGTCGCGCCTGTGGGGGACTTCGTCAGTTGTTGGAGCTGCCGGAGGGAGCTCCGAGAATATGCGAAGATTTTACTTATGTGGCGGCTGAGAGTGCGGGTCACCCGCGATCAGCAGCAACTCAGTTGTTTAGTATTAACTTAACGGTTTGCTGTGTCAATCGATCTCTGCGATATCTGGACACACATTTTTCAGGGATTGTTGATCTTTTTTGACCTGGCAGTCGGCGGCCGCAGAGAAAACCACCGCCACGATCGCCCGATCCGATCTAAAAACGTTCCTTGATTGCGTTTCCTTTGCTCTCGTTTGTTGATCCCGGCACGGCTTAGTCGTAACGCTGACCTGCCAGCTGGTCGGCCTTGATGGCGTGCCGAATCCGAGTGTACTTGAGCGGACTCTGTTTAAACCGAGCCCGATTATTCTCAGAACTGAACAGGTATAACCGGTCATCGAAAAACGCACCAAACCTGATCTTACCTGCCACCGCACGGTCGTCGGTCAGCAGCACAATGGGATCGCACCCCAGGTTTTGCGGGGCGAAATCCGACGGAGCTTTCAGAAATAATTGCTGAGTTTCTTTGGTGCTGAAGAAGTAAGTGACGCCTCGGTATGCCGTAGTCAGGTTTTCGTGACCGGAAACCCATTCCCGGTCTCTCAAAAGACGTACGGGGCAGAATCCTTCCAGGCCAATAACCTTCGTGTTCCTGAAGATTTGTGGGACGGGAGACTGCGTCCCTCGCGCCGCAACCTGCCGTAAGAGCGACATGTAAGCCAGAACAGACTTGAACCCGACGTTCAGTGTCTCAGTTGTTCCGTCACGGTAAACGACCACATCACGCGGTATTGTTGACGCGCCAAACTGTGCCGCCAGCGCAGGGTCTCGTGATACATCAACCTCAACCGCTGCAAGTCCCTGGCGCAGCTGTTGCTGCACTTCACGGTTGGAAAACACCTGCGAACTCATTTGCCTGCAGGGACCACAGTACGACGCATGAAAGTGGATCAGCAACGGAAGCTCATGCTTCTCTGCAGTATCACGGGCGGTTTCGTATGTGTCGTACCAGCCATCACTTGCCATAGACAGTGATGGCGCTGTGAAAAGAAAGGCTGCACCAAGTGAAACGGCGATTCGGTTCGGCATTATAACTTCCGTGTGTAATGCGACGGAGTGTGCCAGCGACCATCAGTTTTCTGAAGAGCGGGGCCTGCATTTTCTGTATCGGACATTTGACGGAATCGAGTCGTTGCGCATGACGACTGGAATCGGGCTTTCTGTACAGAAACAACAGACATCGCCGGAATGTGTAAAAGGGCGTGTCTGTACCGGTCGTAACGATTGGAGAACAGACGCGGTCAACACCGGCTCAACCTGCCGGAACTCTGCCTCTAACTGATCGCAGCATCCCAGCCGCTTTGTGAAGCGTTTCCCGATACTCGTCTTCAGGGTCGGAATCCGCCACGATTCCGCCGCCCACCGGAAACTGCACGACGCCATCCTTTAACGTGAACGTACGAATCAGGATGCTGCTGTCAAAGTCACCGTTCGGACCCAGATAGAACATATTTCCACAGTAAGCGCCACGTGCAGTCGGTTCGAGTTCCGCGATAATCTCCATCGCTCGGATCTTGGGGGCACCGGTAATCGAACCGCCGGGAATTGCCGCCGCACACAGGTGCCAGACGTCAAGACCAGGCTGCAGTTCGCCAACAATCGTGGACACCAGGTGCTGCACAGTTTCGAACACTTCGATTTCACACAGCCCCGTCACTTTGACAGACTCGGGGCGACACACGCGAGAAAGATCGTTGCGCAACAGATCGACGATCATTACGTTTTCTGCCCGATCTTTTTCACTGGCGAACAACGCGTTGCCGGTATACAGATCGGCAATGGGTGAACGATGCCGACGGCGCGTTCCCTTGATCGGTCGTGATTCAACAAATCGACCGTTACTCACTTTCAGGAAACGTTCTGGTGAGGCGCTGACGACTGCAAAGTCGTCGTACTGAAAAAGGCCGCAAAACGGCGCCGGATTGTGTTGCTTCACTCGGCAGTAAAGATCGAAGACAGACTTCGTCCACCATGTCGTCAACTGTTGAGACAGATTCGCCTGAAAAATGTCACCCGCACGAATGTAATCGATCACTCGTTCGACGGCTGCCACATACTGCGTCGCAGAGAAACTGGATGAGACATCCGGGCAATCTTCGAGTGGATACTTTTCCGACAAGTTGCAACGAGCGTCGCCAACATGACTGTCGGCAGCCTCTTCCGGACCGGCACCAAGCCTCGCCAGTACCCATTCCATGCGCTGACGCTGACTGGTATCGGGAACGACCACGCCTTCGAGTTGCAGCACACAGAGCTGTACTGAATTTTCTGCATGATCCCAGACAATGGCCCAGTCAAACAGCCCGGCCGTCAGAGCCGGCGTTGAAAATTCATCAACGGACGCACTCGGAAGAACTTCAAACGCGTGACCGAGTTCGTAGGACATCAACCCGGCGATGCCGCCACAAAAAGGAGGGGTATTTTCCAGTTCAACCAACGGAAGTCGGGTGGTCCACTCACGCAGTTTTTCGAAAGGCGCGTTTCCGTGATCGCAGCGATCCAGTCGACAAACATCAACGGGATCAGCCGTGAGAATTGTGTACCGCGCATCCTGATGTCGTCCCGGAACTGCGCTGTCGAAGACGACAAGGAACGACTGATCGGCAAAGCGTCTGACGGTTTCGACGACGTCGAGATGACCAGCCAGTTTTTGAATATGAAGAGGATTGGACACGGCTGAAGCTAAAGAAAACAAACATACCGATCAGAAAGTGTGATGCGTTCGATCATGCCGGGTAGTGTCAACGAAGAATGATGGTAGCGACAGTGGCTTCATCGGCCCGCCAGATTTCTCAGGAAGAACCGGTTTTGAAACATCTGCATAACCGTCGTACGGGGCCTGAAGTAGTCCTGACATCACGGCTCTCTGTTCACTTCACCCTCGTCGGCCCTTCCTTCATGCCGCACGGAAGAGGATCCCGGAAGATCTCCGATCACCCCCCAGTTCAGAGACTCGTCCTGAATATACTGTTTCCCCAGAAACCGAGCGATTTCTGCACGAGCCAATTCGTACCCCAGGTAGAACGTATGACCGGCGTCAACGTCCGGGTTGGCTTTCAGTGCCGACCCGAATATTTCGAATACGCCGTCACCATGCCAATGGCCTGTGTTATTCATCAAATGCAATTCCGATGGAGTGGCAAATATTCGGAAGTTTGGATCGGTCAATGCGGTTGCAAGGGCGTTGAGAGAGTCCGCGGATTCGGACTTTGGTTTCGCGTCCCTCAGCATCACCAGCGAAGAATCGATATGTTTCGGAATGACGGCGTTGCTGACAGAATGAGCAATCAGTCGACGGGCCGCATCTAATTCGGCGACGGACGTTCGACACCAGTTGATTACCTGAGTCGTCAGAATACTTTCAATGCCGAGCTCTTCGCAAACAGCGGCCAGCAGCATGTTCACGCCAGCAGAATCCACCTCCGTCAGTTCCGTAACATTTCCGACGCCCATCATCATCGGCAAATCGGGGTATTTTTTCCGGGCGTCCATATAACGCCGCAACGACGCGGTGAATCCCATTCCGATCGGTTCAATAATCGGATCGATTCGGAACGAAACGTTATTCCGAGAGAGCTGTTCGATGATTCGGTCCAGTGATTCGGTGTCGGACGGTGTATCCGGAATCGCAACAACTTCGACACCAAAGTCCGTTACCCAGTCAATATTCGAGTGATTGCAGCTGAGCACCAATTCTGCACCCGCTGCGACTGCGTGTTCGACCTCGTGACGGTCAAAGCTGTCAATTGAAACTCGCAGATTCTCGCCACGCAGAGCTTGCACAATTTCGCCAACGAACGGGCAGCTTTCGCCAGGCACACACCCCACATCAATCAGATCGGCACCAGCGGCCGTCATGGCCTTTGCTTCCGCGACAACATCAGCGACAGGCAGTCGTGTGGCATGATTGATCTCAGCAATGATGTCGATGGAGTAACAGTCCAGGCGGATTTCTTTCTTCCGATCAAGGCCGAAGTGCTCCGGTAAATCACGGTGATCTTTCGGTCCACGCTCAAAGGATATTCCAAAATGCTGTTCGAGTTTCATCAGATCACCCTGACACCAGCCAGGCAGGACGACACGGTCGACGCCATTCGGAACATGAAGCCGTTTCAACAGCAGGTTGACATGCAGTAACGCCGCCACCTGAATTCCGGGCACCGTGACTTCGTAGCGAAACCCAAGTCGCCGCGACAACCCGGCAACCGTCTCCCTCAGACCGGTTTCGGCCAGACGCCCGGTGACGAAGAGGATAGTCGCATTTTCGATCTGTGATGTTCGGTCTTCGGTCACCGTACCGCGCCACCGTTGACGTTCATGACCTGCCCTGTGATGTACGCTGCATCCTGACTGAGCAGAAACCGAGCTATGTTGGCGATATCCTGCGGCAGTCCCCATTTCTTCAACGGCGTCTCGTCAAGAACCCGCTGTTGCCAGTAATCACTGGCACCGTCGCCCCAGGCGGTCCTGATCCAGCCCGGAGCGATGCAGTTGACTCGCACCTCAGGAGCCAGGCTTAGCGACAACGAGCGAGTGAATCCCATAACAGCGTTCTTGGTTGCCGCGAACAGTTCGCCGCTGTCGCCCTCCATGCCCCGATCCGACTGGTCCCAGCCAATATTCAGGATGCAGCCCTTTCCCTGCTCGCGAAAACGATGCCCGAATATTCGTGACATTGCGATCGTCCCGGCCACATCAACGTCCAGCAGCAATTTTAACTTGGTCTGATAGTCTGCTTCTTTCATCTCACCTGTCAGTAGATCCACACCAGCATTGTTGACAAGGGCATCTATTCGGCCAAGGGAAAAACACTGACACTCAAACTGGCTGCGGGACGCAGAGTCAGAAACGTCAACAGTCAATACAAACGCTTCGCGGCCCAGCTTCCTGATTTCCGTGGCCGTCGCTTCCGCGCCGTCTTTCGAAGTGCGACAGCTGATCACAACATCCGCCCCGGCTCGCGCGCACTCCAGTGCAATGGCTCTGCCAATTCCACTGGACGAACCGGTGACGACAATTCTTTTTCCGACTAATTCTGCAAACGACATGCGGAAAGATTAACGGGCACAACGAACAAAAGCACCCGTCCGGCGCTGCGGTCTCAGGGGAAGGAACGAGTTTAGGGAATTACTGCGAGGACTCCGGCACTGGATCCAGTGACTGCCGCCATCACGTGCTGCCAGTCTTTGTTGCCGTCACAAATGCAGACCACTGCTTTACAAATACGACACCGTAGACAGCCGCCGCTGTGATCATCACAGCAAAGCACGACGGCCACAGGACGTGACTGCCCCACCGGTCAAAAATCCTGCCGCCAAGCGGCGCGCCGACCGACAGGCCGACGGCATGGCACAGCGAATACGCTCCCATGTACCGGCCTCGCATCTGCACAGGTGCAAGATCTGCCACCAGAGACTGCTTAAACGCCGCCTGAAACACTTCACCCATCGTCCAGACGGCGATCGTAATCAGAAACATCGGACCGGTTACGGCAAAGGTTGTCAGACCAAATCCAGCTGCAAGTAGCAACTCACCAGCAAGAATCACCCCGACTCGTTCAAAACGATTCAGCATATGCGTCACGGGCAACTGACATAAGACGATTAAAATGCCATTCGTCGAAAGAAACAGACCAATGTCACGTTTCGAAAATCCGAGCTGATTCATATGAATCGGCAACGTCGAAAACGCCTGTATGAAAACAAGGCTGGTCAGGAATGTTGCCAGCGCGATAAGCAGAAAAGTTTTGTTTCGCAGAATGTGCTGCACAGCATCCAGCAGACCAACGTCGGAAGGCTGTAATTCCGTGCGGCGGCCACGAGTCAGTTTCGGGTGTGTTTCTTTGATGAAGAAAAGAATGATCAGACCATAGGCGGCTGTCGTCGCTGCATCGCCCCAGAACAGCAGTTTGAACGAAAACTGTGCAAGAAGTCCGCCCACGGGAGCAGCACATGCAAATCCAAGGTTGAAGGCGATATACATCAGGCCGAACGCCAGTGGTCGCTCCGCCGCACTGACAAGATCGCTGACCATCGCAGACGCCGCCGGACGATACATTTCAATCGCCAGTGAGAAAACGAAAATCAGCCCCAGAAATCCCCAGCGATCCCTGACGATGCCAAGCAATACCAATGCTGCGGCTCCACCGAGCAGAGCAAACACCATGACCGGCTTTCGACCAATTCTGTCTGCCAGCTGCCCGCCGGCCAGGGACGAGATAATCGACCCCAGTCCGAAGACACCGAAACAGTTGGCAGCGTACGTAATGCCAAAACCAAGCTGCTCGCTGATGTAAATCGTCAGAAAAACAAAGACGAACGACCCTGCTCGGTTAATAAAAGAACCCAGACACAGCAGACGCACCGGCACGGGCAAGTCGGCGTAGGCCCGCAGCGTACTTCGGACGGCAGAAATACCAGCGGTCACAGTCGTAGCCTTCGGAGAGAAAAACTGGCACTGCCAGTATGACGGAAAACGCAACCGAGTGAAGCTCAATGAGCATCACTCTGCCCCGGACTCTTGCAGTGATTGAACCCAGCCCTATCGCTGGGAAACATCACACTTCTCAATTACACGGCGGTCTGCGTAATCTACGAACGGCCGGGAAAGGCTGACTGATTCGGAAATAGAAACGAGTTCGTTGCCGGTTCGGTCAGCGTCGGTGCGGGCGACCAAGATGCTCGCTCGATAGGCACCACTGTGTCTTCCCCGATCTCGTCCTGATTCAAGCTGGCTGCGACAGTACGTAAGGACGACCGTAAAATGTCGCCCACAATTACAAACAAATGACGGACGTTATTCCGCTTCCTAAACAGCGGGATAGGCTCCGATTTCGATGTGGTTTCCATCGGGATCATGAAGAACAGTTGCTTGACACCCGTGTCAGCAACAAAGTTCGTCCGAAACGCGATATTGCGTTCCGGCAGCAGTCGTTAAACGTGATCTGCGTCCGCCACATGAAAGGCAACATGCTCGGCGCAAGTCTGAATATCTCCCACGTGAAGAGTCGGCCCACGGTCACATGCGATCAGGTGAATCTGCACGCCGTAGTTAGAGAGCCAGGCACCCGGAAAGCCGAAATTGGGTCTCTTCATCAGACGAAATTGCACTACATCACGGTAGAAAGCCGTGCTGTCATCCCAGATGACGAGTTACGTGAGAAATATGTCGAATCCGCTTCAATCGGAAGCGGATCCGGCATATTGCCACCTTTGCAGACGATGTCATGAAACTGGGATAAGAAGGTTAACGTCAGTGGACAGGGTATGCTGGTCCAACTTTGCTCAACCCACAACCTCACCAATGACGCTGCCATGAACGTCGGCCAGACGCATGTCACGTCCGCCAAAGCGAAACGTCTGTCTGGTCTGACCGACGCCCAGCAGGTGCAGTATGGTGGCATGCAAATCGTGGATTTCAACCCTGCCCGCGACCGCTTTGTAGCCATACTCGTCGGTCGCTCCTGACGCCGCCACCAGCCAGCCCCACCGAGCAACCGAGACGGTTGTGATCACGTCCGTCGCGTCCCTGCGCAAACGGTGTGCGGCCGAATTCGCCCGCAAATACAATCAGCGTCTCGTCCAGCAGTCCGCGTTGTTTCAGATCCCGCAGCAGCGCCGAAATCGGTTTGTCAACGGACCTGGCATTCTTCAAATGCCCGTCGCGCAAGTTGCTGTGCTGATTCCAGCGGTCAAAATTGCCTGAAGGACAGGTCAACTCAATGAACCGCACGCCTCGTTCGATCAGCCTGCGAGCGACAAGGCAGGTATGACCGTATGTCTGCGTGTTTCTGAAGTCGTCCTCCAGTCCGTACATTCTTCGCGTTTGCTGAGTTTCACCGGTCAGGTCCATCAACTGCGGGACGACGTTCGGCATCCGAGCAGCCACCTCGTAACTGGCGATGGCCGCTTCCAGATCGTCAGGATTGTCTCGCTGGTCAGCGGCGCGGCGGTCAAGTCTGCGCAGCACTGCCAGTTTGTTCTGCTGAAGTTGAACGGTTCGTTCCAGAGGTTTAATGTTGGCCACGGGCATGTCGCCTGCGGTGAACAAAGATGCCTGAAATGTTGCCGGCAGATAACCGCTGTTGAAATTGTCGAGTCCTCCCGGCGGCGTCAGGCCGCCGTTGAGCACAATGAAGCCGGGCCGATTGTTGCAGAATCTTCCCAAACCCTACGTGACCTGTGTCCCCATGCTGGGGCCTCCCTGAAGGGGATGCCCGGTATGCAGGAAATAATTGGCAAACGTGTGCTCAGAGAACTTTGTCGTCATTGACCGAATCACGGCCATATCGTCCACACCCCCGGCCACGTGAGGAAACAACTCACTGACTTCAATTTCACTTTGGCCGTGTTGTCAGAATTTTCAGGGGTTGGCCAGCGTCTTGCCCATGTTGTCGAACTGAAGTGTGGTCTTGTCGACGCTCATGCTGAACGGTCTGCCGTCTTCCCTGTTCAACCTGGGCTGGGGGGCGAACGTGTCGACCTGAGATGGCCCGCCATCCACATACAGAAAAGGCACGTTCTTTGCGCGGGGGAGGAAATGGGGCGACCGTGCTGCAAGAGGATTGAACGGCCCGTCAGAATCGAAACCGGCGGCCTGCGGTCCGGCATCCGCCATTAGTGTCGTCGCAGCGACCGCGCCAAAACCATTGGCAGACTGACAAAGCATCTCACGACGAGTCAGAGGAACGTTTCTGTTTTGCTGGCACGGAAACACTGAAGATAGCTTCTTAAAGCGTTACTGACTCAATTAATCGACGAGGATGAATTCTTTGGTGTTCCACAGAATATGTTCCAGGTCGGCCCACGCGGCAGAATCCTGCTGCCACTGATTGGCTTCGAGCCCCGCTACGTTGGCCTGAGATTTGAGAAACGACAGGTTATCAGCGACTTCAGTTTCTGTGGGGGATCGGGCGAATGCTGATTCTTACATATCACGATCCGTTCTTCCGGAGTACGTTGTTGATTTTCCAGGACTTTCTGCGCCCCAGATTTCGCCCTGCTGTCGGACAAACAAATCGTTCAACAGAATCAGAGCCTCAGACGGTACGCTGCAGACGTTCCGTCGTCCCACCGGCTGAGTCGGAATTGGAACGTCGAAAGCCAGCACCATGGGTGAAAGGAAATTACGCCGCACCGATGTGTAAATACAGCGGCGTCCGGGACCGTCCAGCGGTCTGCTTTCTTTTGGTCGCCCGGGTCCTGTCATGAAGGCAGTCAGATGAACGGGCACAGGTGAACCCTCCAGCTGGCCCGAAACGGCAAGTATTGCATCGCGAACAACCTCACCTTCCAGCTGACGCACTGGCATACGATGCAGCAGGACATTGTCGGGACCGGTCGCTTCAGCGTGATCGTCCTGCAGCGTGCCCGACATTTGATAGGTTCTGCTGTTCACGATTCTCCGCACCAGGTTCTTCGTCGACCAGCCGTCAGCAACAAACGTTTCTGCCAGATAGTCCAGCAACTCAGAACGTGACGGAGGCCGGCACAGAACTTCGAAACTGTCGGCCGTCGGTACGATGCCGCGACTCGGCAGGTTCTGTCAAATGCGGATCGTCGGTGCCAATTCGTGCATCCGGTCTACTGAAGATTCGTAATATACCTTTCAACGTTCTGTTCCAAAATATCCAGCGGCACGGCTCCGTCACGGAGCACAATGTCGTGGAAGTCCTTGACGTCAAACCTGCGCCCCAGCTTGCTTTCGGCTCGGGCACGTAGTTCGCGGATCTTAAGCTCGCCTATCTTGTAGGCCAGTGCCTGCCCGGGCCATGCGATGTAGCGATCGACCTCGTTTTCGATATCCAGCAATGATTTGGCCGTGTTGGCGACAAAGAAATCGATGGCGTCCTGGCGACGCCATTTCAGACTATGCATACCGGTATCCACGACCAGCCGCACGGCGCGCCACATTTCATAGGTCAGCTGCCCGAACTTGGAATACGGATCCTGGTAAAGCCCCAGTTCTTCGCCCAGTTTCTCACTGTACAATCCCCATCCTTCAATGAAGGCCGTGTAACCACCGTAGCGGCGAAATTCCGGTGTGTCGTCCAGTTCCATCGCCAGAGCAATCTGAAAATGATGGCCGGGAACGGCTTCGTGAAGTGACAGAGCTTCGATTTCGAACTTCGGCCGGTCCTGCGGGCGATACAGGTTGACATAATACCCTCCCGGGCGCCTGCCGTCGGCGGAGGGTCGCTGGTAGTAAGCCGTTGTCGTGTCCGGAGCCATCTGAGCCGGAATGGGAACAATTTCGTACGCGGCTTTCGGTATGCGTTTGAACAGCTTTTGTAATTCCGGATCGATACGTTGGCAACAGTCTTTGTATGCCTGCAGTAGATCGTTGGGGTCTGTATAAAAGAACTGCGGGTCGGACCGCAGATAAGTCAAAAATTCCTGAAACGAACCATCGAACTCCACCTGCTTCTGAATCGCCTCCATCTCGGAACGAATGCGAGCCACTTCGCTCTGGCCGATGTCGTGAATCTGCTGCGCGGTCAAATCCGTCGTCGTGAATTTTCGGGCCAGCGCTGCGTACATGGTCTGGCCATCGGGTCGCTGCCAGCAGCCGACATTGTCAAACGACGCGGGCAAATATTCTTCTTCGAAGAATGCCAAAAACCGCATATAGGCTGGCAGGATGTTCTTTTCAATCGCCGCCTTGGCGCGGGATCGAAGATCTGTCGCCCGGGCGTCTGACAACTCAACTTTGAATGTGCGGAACGGTACGTAATAAAGGCTGTCTTCTGCGTTCTTAACCAGCTGCCTGCGAATCTGCGCGGGAATTCGCTTCATGACGACTTTCGGGTGCAGCATGCGCTGCGCCATACCGTTTCTCATCACGGCGATGGTCTGATCCATGTACGTCGGGAAGGCGTTCAGCCGAGCGATCCAGTCTTCGTAATCGGTGACCGAATCGTATTTCAGTAAACGAGCCAGGTCATTTTCGTTTTGAATGCCACCCCTTTGATTGAGCGGCATGAGATGAAGCTGCAGAGGCTGAATGGCGATGCGAGTCTGACATTCTCGTTTGAACAGCTGGTAGTTGAGCCGATCTGCACGACTCAGCTGAATGGAGTCAATCTTCAGCAGCGTGGCCAGAGCCCCCCGAGTCTTTGCGGCCGACGCATTGATCGCCTCGTCAGAAACGTCGTCCCACAGGCGATTGTAGCGGCGGTCACCCAGCCGCGAGGCTTGTGTCGGGTTTTCGCGCAACGTTCGTTGCCACTCCGAATCGAACAGCTCATGAAGCGCCTTTGTCGCCTCATTCTGCTCGCCGGACGGAGCGTCGTCCGCTGCTGCGCTGGCAACGGTAGCACTTGTCATGAGCAGGCAGCTCATCAGAATTGAACCTAAGGTGGCGCATCGTCTAAAGATGGTGCGTTGATCTTTCAGAACATCAGTATGACACATGGTGATTCCCGATCAGCGGTGGTTAGTTGTTGCAGGTTGACGAAGGGGGGAAGGTTGGCCGACCATCGACAGGTCAGAAGGCCGGATCTCGACCGTCGATTCATGGTCCGGCAAGTTTCTGATACTCGAACGGCGTCATCTGACTGCCCGAATCTCCGGCTTTCCACCCGGCCACGTGTTTCGGTCGAGCTTCTGACTTTGACATTTTCTCCCAGCCATTCGCCCAACTGGAGTTGCCGTCACTGACCTGACCATCCCGGTTCACGTGAAAAACTTTCCCTTCACGATAACTGCTAATTGCCAGGTTAACGAACATCACAGCGGCGGCCCCCAGTTCCGGATCATTGTTGACAGAATTCGGGCGGCCGAATTCAATCGCTCTGATGAAATTATCAAAGTGAGAAAGATTGAAGTTATACGGTGACTTCGCTTCGTGGCGTTCCTTCTTCAGTTTGCTGTCGAGCGTGACCTGTGGACGCTCAGGAATGAAATCAAACGAGGCAGAGGGTCCGCTGGTGTACGAGAGCTTCTGAAACAACATGTTGCCGCTATGGCCGCGAATGATGTGGTCGATCTTGAGTTCTTCAGAAACCATCGTACTGCTGATCACGCCCTGCACACCTTCATGGAAATCGGCAATGATTGATCCGACGTCGGGCACCTGACGGTCATCGTATTCCATAAAGATACCGCCACTCCCGACCACACGACCGGGCATCCTCAGACCAGTCGCCTTCAGCATGCCCGTGACGCAGTGAACAAACAGATCCGAGAACATGCCGTATCCAAACGGCCAGTAACAGCGCCACTGACCATACACGGCGCGATCGAAGACCATTTTCGGAGCCAGCCCCTCGTCCACTCCCAGCCAGCGCTTCCAGTCGATGTTATCAGGCGTCATGTCTTTGGTAATGACATTGTGCCGCGACATGCCGGGCCTGCCGTTGCGAAAGCACCCCGTCTGAAACTGAACAATTTTTCCCAGACGACCGTCGTTGATCATTTCGCGCGCCATGTCCCAGGCCGGGGAACTGGAGGATTGCACTCCCGCCTGCAGCACCAGTCCACTTTTTTTCCAGCGATCAACAACCTGACGTGATTCGTCGATCAGGTGCGTCATGGGTTTTTCGCAGTAAACGTGCTTGCCTGCATCAAGAGCAGCCAGGGTTTGCCTGGCATGCCAATGATCCGGCGTGCCGATGCAAACCGCGTCCACGTCAGGTTCGCCCAGCAGTTCGTGATGATCAACATATGACGTTGGTGCAATATTCGTTTCTGCCGTGATGTAATCGACCGCCTGCTGGCGATGCACACTGAAAACATCGCAGACACCAACCAGGTCGATGTTGGAACCTGTTTTTCTGAGAGGCGTCAACGATTTGACGTGCGTACCGAACCCGCGTCGTCCAGTGCCGATAAAACCGAGGCGGAGCCGTTCATTCGCCCCGGTGATGCGACCGTACGATGCAGCAGTCGAGGACGCGGCCGCGGTTCTGAAGGAAGTCCTGATAAAGTGGCCACGTGAAACATCAGAAGTCATAGAATTCCCGCGTAACGAGTGACACGATGTCACCACACTCACGTTCTGCGTTGCAACAGTCAAGTCTGATACGCGTTTCCGCGAACAGCGGATACTGGTCAGGTTGAGGGTTCACGGTGAACCGCCGCCTCTGACCTCGTCAGGCAGGGAATACGGCTCTTCACAAAGATGAGTCGACAGCAACTGGGTGCTCAGGATATCGTCGGCGCGTTTCGCGTTGCCGCCTATGACAACCCCAGTGCCTGGACAATTGCTGCGGTGTCATTCCTGACAGCGATTGGTGAATTGGCGTGAGGGGTTTTGTGGACGCCGGCGGGATGCAGTTTTTCGGCCTGTTTTTCAGGATCACCGGTGTGGTATGCGACAGTCAGGTCCGGATCCTTCAGCTGGTGCCCCGTCAGAACACAGGCGACGCGATCACTGGCAGCAATCACGCCTTCTGTCCGCATCTGTCTCAGACCGGCAATCGTAGCACCACTGGCAGGTTCGCAGCCAAAGCCGTTTGCCGCGATCAGGGCTCGAGCATCCACGATCTCCTGGTCCGTTACGCTGCGCACGACGCCGTCGCAAAAATTCAATGCTCGCAGGGCTTTCACCAGGTTGACCGGACGATTGATCTCGATGGCCGACGCAAGCGTGCTGGCACGGCGGTTTTCACTATCCATTGATGCGTAGTAATCGCGAATGACGTCGGCGTTGTTGCGACCGTCGTTCCATTGCAGTTCGTTGTTGTTCACCAATTCATCCAGCGTACTGGCACCTGCGGCATTGATGATGGCCAGACGTGGAATACGGTCGATCAGACCAAGCTGTTTTAATTCCATAAAGGCCTTGCCGAACGCACTGCTGTTGCCAAGATTACCACCGGGAACAACGATCCAGTCCGGCGCTTCCCAGCCCAGGCCCTCCAGGACTCGGAACATAATTGTCTTCTGGCCTTCCAGTCGAAACGGGTTTACGCTGTTGCAAAGATAGATCGGGTATTCCGCACAGAGTTCACGGACTCGGGCCAGCGCGTCATCAAAATCACCATCAATCTGCAGCGTCTTCGCTCCATAGTCCAGCGCCTGCGAAAGTTTTCCGTATGCGATCTTCCCGCTGCCGACGAAGACGACGCACTGAAACAGACCGGACACGCCAGCGTAGATTGCCAGAGACGCACTGGTGTTTCCCGTCGATGCACACGCTGTCATTTTGGCGCCAACCATTCGAGCGTGAGTTGAAGCTGCCGTCATGCCGTTATCTTTAAAGCTGCCTGAAGGGTTCAGGCCTTCGTACTGCAGAAATAGTTTTCCTGGATTCATACCGACCAGTGAAGCAAGGCGATCATTCTGCTGCAGAATCGTCTGGCCTTCGCCGATGGTGACGATCTGCTCGTTCGCCGGAAAACCAAGCAGCTCTCGAAAACGCCACACACCGCTGAAGTCCAGCGGATTCAGACGCTTGCTCCAGCGAGCTTCGAATTCCCGGAGCGATGTGGGCACGGCGATCTGTTCCCAGTCGTACTGAACGTCCAGCAGACTACCGCAGGTTTCGCATGCGGTCAGGATCTGACCGATGTCATATGAAGCCTGGCAATCGGGATGAATGCACTGCTGAAATGCGTAGGACATGATGTAAATCGTCTTCCTGCGATCAATCTGAACGAAGTGAACATTCTCTCGATGCATCGTCGAACAGGGAAACGCTTCGTTGTGCCGAAGGGCTTTGGAATGAACGAGCATCCGTGATACGGTTTCCTGCAATCGCCGGGAGCGACCCACAAAATACCAGTTGCGGCTGCGACCACGCCGCGTTACCAGATCATTTCCGCCATCGGACTGCATCGGTTTCGCGACGTTGACATGATGGCGATGTTGGAGTCGACGTTCATTTCAGGTCGATTCCGATGCGTGGCCTGCATAGCGTAGGCTCGGCAGCAACTGGATGCCAGAGATGTGCTGCTCAATTGTCTGAGCGGCCCAGCCAACCATCCGTGCAATCCCGATCGCGAGAGAAATTCGATCTTCCGGAACGTTTAACAGAGTCAGAGTTCGTGCGGCCGCCCAGTCCACCGTGGGAAACAACCCTTCTCGGGCCAGCAGCGATTCCAGGCGAGCCGCTGATGATTCCAGTACGATGCTGTCCAGGCTCCCAAGAAGTTCTCGTGACTGTCGCTGCAGAATGGCGACACGCGGGTCCTCTTCGCTTTCACAGTGAAACCCGAAGGGCATAGTTTGGGGCTGCCGAGTCTGCCACCAGTGATCAGCATGGTCCGGAGACTTGAAACTCTTCAGCCGCGACGACGACCATGCGAACGGATCGTTCCGTAGCTGCGACACAAACATCGAAGACGCTGCCTTCAATGCTGCTACGATGTCGTTGACCGCGCTGCCAAAGAATCTGGCCGAAAAGCACGCCGGCCGCATTTCGGTCAGGCACTGGCAGGTCATCACTGTGTTCATTGCCTGTTCTTCGACCGGCGATGGCTCGCAGTTGTCGTCCCGAAGAATTTGCAGCAGGCGTCCGGCATAGGACTGCGTTTTCGATTCATCACAGGATAATGCCCGCCCATCCTGAATCCGCCCTCCAAATGCGACATGTAAGAGCACGGGCAGCTGAGCCATCACGCGCCAGAATTGGGAACGTGAAGCCTCCAGACTTCGGTCGCCGGGGGTCGGATCGAAACAGGACAACAGCGCAATGCTCAGCGGAAAAAGATCCAGCGGCCGCGTCTGCAATGGAACAGTCGCGATCGTCTCACTGACCGGCTGATCAACAACTGCGGACTCGGCAAGAATCGTGCTGATGTCGGCCAGTTCATCGGGGTCGGCAGGAATCCCTTTTAGCAGCAGCCAGATGACCGACTCGAAGAAACCGTCCGGACATAGATCCCCGACATCAACGCCGCAGTATTCAACGCGACCGTCGTGGCAACCAAAAAGCTCCGTTTCGCCGCAAACCACACCGTTGAGCCCCGAATGCACGGTGCCAGGTGCTTGATGCAGATCTTTCACAATTTGGTGAAGTCCCTTCACCAAATGCGGAGCTGGTGATGCTGGCTCCATGGCAGAGTCCTTTCTCGGAATCCATTCCGATATTGCTGAAAGTCTTCTCAGCGAATCCCTCTGTGCAACGGACTCGGCCGTCCTGACCGATTGTTATCAATGGTGTCCGCCACCCTGCTGCAACTCCGCAGCAGCTTTTTCCACGACGCAGGATTCTATAACATGAAAACAACGCGAGGGAAGCGAGTTGCCGCAATGTGCGGCTAGCCAGCTGCTTTGTCAGCACTTTCAAACCATGGGTTTTGCTGTTTTGGTGCGGTTTTCACTGCATCTTGCCGATCAGGCTGGAACTCTGAATGACCATCCGATAAACTGCGTCGCTTCGGTTTCGCACCATACGGTCGCCAGTGATCAATTTAACTCCCTTACCTACAACAACTTACGCTAGTTCTCGATGCCAAACACACCCGCAGCCAAGAAATATCTCCGCACAAGTACAGGGCGACGTCTGCAGAATCGTCAGCAGCGGTCAACGTTGCGTGGTGAAATCAAGGGTTTTCGGGCGTTACTGGGCGGTGGCCCAAGCCGCGAAGAAGCAGACAAGCAGTTTGGCTTGGTAGTGAAGGCGCTTGATCAGGCAGCAGCGAAGAACCTGATTCATGCCAACGCTGCGGCACGTTCGAAGTCGCGTTTGGCAGCACTGAAGAAAAAGAGCTGTAGCTGACCGACGACGGTTCCCGCACAGATAAGACACGTCAAAGGCTGTACCCGTCCAGGTGCAGCTTTTTTTCATGCGCTAATATCAGTTTATTCCCGCGTGAATGTTGCGATGTTGACAAATGGCATCGGTACCTGTGCCGCGTTTGTACATCGTCTTGTCACGTCTGACATAAGCCACGCGAAGCGATACCGGGACGACCGAATAACGTTAATCAGCCCCGAACAGTCGTTAGACACGCCACCTGACTCGATTTCACGCCTTTAATACAGAGTTCCAGTGAGTCGATGTTAAGTGAAAGGTGCCCATGAAAGGTACAATCTCATCCGGACTACAGATTCTGGCATCGGGACTTGCTCCCTACGTGAACGACAGGCTGAGCAGTGGCCTGGGAGACAACTGGCAGCGAGGGCCCCGCGTGGTTCAGGTCATCAACTCTGCCGACCCGAATCAGTGGGATGCCCAGGTAGTTCTTGTGTTGATGTGGGACCACTGGAATCAGGTTTTCCGACACGACCTTGGTTTCGTTGAACGCAGCCTGGTAAGTGAACTGCGTGAGTTTCGAAACCGCTGGGCTCACCAGAAACAAGTTTCACTGCGTGACGTCTATCGTTGCATCGACAGCATCGAGCGACTGCTGCAAGCTACGAACAGTGACGCTGCGGAAAAGGCGGGCGAACTGCGCAAAGAGACGCTGAAACTTCTGCACGATGACGAATTGGCCGAATCCACGGTTTCGGTTCGCGACTGGTTCACTGCCTTCGTTTCCACCATCTGTGGATCCCTGATTGTGATCGTCATGCTGGTGTATATGCCTCAACCGCTGTCGTGGGTTCTGGCGGGGTTAACTGCGATCGTATTCACACGCCTTGTGTTTCGAATTACCCGGCAAAAAATGGTCATCAATACCGGACCGCGAGAATGCGGAGGTTGTGCCCGAGTATACTACGGAAGTGTGTGCCCCTACTGTGAACCGGCACCGGTTTCCCCGACGACACGTGAGACAGTCGGCTGCATGGAAGAATCGCCGGCATGCTAAACATCGATGACTAGTGACTCAGTATACGCTGGCGAAACACGAATCACTGCGGCCCGCCCTGCACTCGCAGTGTGCAGCAGTCCCCCAAACTTGCTCGCCGCCCCATGATCCACATCAGGCGAGCCGAATGACGAATCCGACGCAGCTTCGGGGCGAGTGAAAAAACGACGATGCGATTAACTCGCATTGTGGTATCCACCGACCGGAGGCGGGTGTCGCGAGATTAATCGTCTCCATGCAGCATCAGGCAGCCAATTTCCTCGAAAATGCCTGCATCCCGGGTACTCCTCAGTCGACTGACTGCAATAATGTATACTCATACGCCGTTCTGGCGGCGCGACAATTGGCTTATAGAATTCAGGATGCGACCAGTGCGGCGATCAGGATATTCAGCTCTGCGGTGGCTTCTGCTGATGGCAGTCGGAACCATCGGTCATTCCGCCGTCGCGCAGCCCCTTCAGCAGTCGCACCGAATTCTGGAACTGCCGCAGAGTGGGATGTCAGACCTCCAGCAGCAGCTGCAGAAGCTCAGGCAGCTGCAGAGTCTTGTTGGGGATCAGAAGAATCAAACGCCGGAAAGTCCCGGCATTGACTCGGAGCAGCTGCAGCAAATGATCAAACGATTCGGCGGCGATCTTCCTCAAAACATACTGCCAATGCTGAATAACATCCCGCCGAACGTCATACGGGACACTCTGGCTGACCCTAAGGCCCGGCAGCAGATTCAGCAAATGTTGCAGCGGTACGCAAAAGATCATCAACTGCCTCGTGGTACTCCCGATTCGAACATGCCCCTTCTGCCTCCGGCAGAAGGAAACAGACCTCAGAGTCGTTCGACCGGCAATCCTCCGTCTTCCTCGGGACGGGAACAAGGGCCTCCCGAACAAGGCAGAGACATCAGTCGATCTGATGAGGTTCTGCAGAAGGCGTGGGAAGGAATGATGAAGAAATTAAAGACGGCGAATCAACCCTCCTCGAGCCGACCGCCTGAGCCACTGCCGAACGAGCGCCCCGCTGATGATGAAAGTCTGCAGAACTCGTGGAGTGATGTGCTGGTTCGGTTGATCGAAGAGGATCGGAAGCTACGCGATGGCAGCAACGCTGCCGTCAGTGACGACAAACGCCCCGGAAATACTCCTTCGGGAAACAGGCAATCAAACAGGACCAGCGAACGGACGGGTGCAAATTCTTCGTCGAAGACAGTCGCCGAGTATTTGAAGGAATTGAAGAACCAGCCACCGCCGCCTGTGGAAGTCACACCACGCACTTCACCACAAACACCACGATCTGCGAGCGACTCGAGCAACATGTCGGGGCAGCCGTCATCAGCCCCGGATGAATCAACCGCGGCCCGCGAGCAACTTAAACAGGATACGAAATCCTCACTGCAGCAGCGTGGAATTACGGAAACGCTCCGACAGATTGCAAGGGACGCTCGGCAGCAGGTTCGTGCTTCAGGCAGCAGGCCGGGAAACACAGCGAACGCGTCACGAACCGGTGCGCGGTCGGGGAAATCCTCAGGTCTCGAACGTTCGCTGATTCGCGCGCTGGACGGCCTTCGAAAGGATATTGTCGAAATTGCGAAAGACGCAAAATTCAAACCCGCCAGATCAGACGCACAGCCGCAGACGACTAGTCGACCCAGTGCCGGCCGTTCGGACTCCGGTTTACGGAGCATCAGCCGTTCGGCTGGAAATTTTCTGAATGATCTCGCATCGACAACTGAGTCAGCTCCGGTTTCTTCGCCATCCACACCTGATAGTATCAATGAGACTGTCTCGGAAAATATCTTTGGCCTGCTGACGCTGCTGTTGCTGCTGGGCGTTGTCGCACTGTATGCATGGAAATCCGGGTTGCTCGCCACGCCGTTCAGTGATCCTGTCGGTGTCGCACCTGTGCGGGCCGCTGACGTACAGACAAAGGAAGACGTTGTGAACGCCTTCCACAAAATGGCGCTGCAACCGTCCCGGCAGACGCAGCGATGGTGGACTCATCGCAAGGTAGCGGAGCAGATACTACTGGATCGGCCCGAGCATATTCACGCGGTTGGAGTGCTGGCCGAACTCTACGAACAGGCTCGGTATCTTCCGGAAGAAACCGCATTCAGTCAGGAGCAGATCCAATCCGCTCGGCGCGCCCTGACACAGTGCGAATTATGTTGACGGGACAGACAGGAGTCCTGGATGCGGCCACAGTGAGTGAGTCTTTCGTGTATGACCACAGGCACAGTGTACCGAACTGTCGGAACCGTTCCTCGCTCGTCGCTGCACCTGCGGTTAGACAGGTGTGTGACGCCGGTACGAAGCGGCAATGCGCTGTTGGCGTGCTTCTGGTGCTGTTTGCCCTGGTCGCGAGTCCGACTTCGATAGCTCAGCAGTCGATGCAATCTGCCAGCAACGAATGGCATTTTCGTTACGAGCTGTTTCAGATGCTGCTGGAGCAGAACGGTCTGGAACCAACAACGTCTGTCGACCAAATTCTGAGCGATCCTCAGCATTCCGTCCTCGTGATGGCGGGCCGGTTGAGTCAGATCGTCCCCCCCGGGACTATCGAATCGTTCTGCGAACGTGGCGGTGCGGTTCTGCTGGCGTCGGACCTGAGGTATTCCGCGGGCCGAATCTGTGAGTTCAGCCAGGGCGTGGCGACCGGAAGTCGTTCACAGGACTGGTATCAGTCACACTCTGACTGCCTGGAACTCACTGATCTGAACAAAGATCATCCGCTGATGACAGGCGTCAACAGTATCGTCGTCAATCGATCCGGATGGCTGGACAAGCCACGGCGGTTCGCGAAAGAACGGGATGTGGCTGCTCGACTTCCACGGCACTGTAATCCTGCCAGGGCACGCAGTAAGCCCGTCATTGCCACGCTGACACTCAGCCAGCGCAACAGTGGACCGATAATCCTCGCCGGAGACCAGAGCCTGTTTACAAACGGCATGCTGTGGCATGGCGACAATGCGATCCTGGCCATTAACATCAGTCGAATGCTGTGTGAAGGCCAACGGTCGCGACTGTTTTTCGTTACCGATGGTGCCCCACTTGGCAGCTACGAAGACAGCCCTCTGCTGAACAATCCGCCTGCACCGTCGTCGCTGCCGGAATTGCCTGAGAACATGCCGGAACCCGAACTGGAGACCATGTTCCGCGTCGCAAATTCTGTAATTCGAAATGTCGAACAGTCGAACGTAATCAACGAAGTACTGGCCAATCGACCTCGAAACGCACGTGCGCCGTATTACTGGCGAATTTTTCTGTTCGTGCTGGCCATTCTGGCACTTGCCTTCGTGATCTGGAGGATCTCAGCGACCGGCTTAACTCCACAGCAGCCCATGCCCAATCGCGCCATGAAAACAGCTCAGGAGTTGAGCTCCGGACGCAAGATAAAGTCGGCAGAGTTTGGTTTGGCGTCCAGTTTGCTGGCCAGAGAACTGTGCAGGGAACTTACCGGTCTGGAAGATCCGGCCGGTTGGCGGCGTGTGCTGTCAGCAAACGCCGCCACCGGAGCGCTGGTTGCTCAGGAAATGTCGACACAGAATCAACTCTCAGTTGTCCTGGAGCTTGCCGTAAACACGGGGACGGTCCATATTTCACGCCGCAGATTTGAATCGATCGGTCAAACGATTGATCAATTGCGTCAACTTAATCGGCAAGGGGAACTTCTGAGGCAGTCCGGACCGGCAATGGATACGAGCAGCCGCTCGGAACCGAAAGTGGGAGCAGGACACTAAGATGCAAAGCAGCAAAGACATGCCCGGGCTGACGGCTGGCACGATCACTGCCGCCGGCTGACTCCTGTGTTGTCCTGTTGAACACCTGAACAAATTGTCACTGTCCCCAGCAACTCACTGAAGAAATCAACTGTGTCTGTATTGAATACGAACGAACTTGCGGATCGAGTCAACTCGCTCAGAAAACGCACGCTGGAATCGGTCAGGCAGGTTGTGGTCGGCCTGGATCATGTCACCGACCAGTTGCTGATGGCGCTGCTTGCTGGTGGTCATGTTCTGCTGGAAGGCGTGCCTGGTACAGCCAAGACGACGCTGTGCAGTACGTTTTCGACGTCTCTGGGCATCGACTTTGAACGTGTTCAGTTTACGCCGGATCTGTTGCCGTCTGACGTCACGGGGACTCAGGTGCTGGACCGCCAGACCAGCGACTTCGTGCTGCGTAAAGGGCCGATCTTCTGCCAACTGTTGCTGGGCGATGAACTGAACCGCGCTCCAGCCCGAACTCAGTCCGCATTGCTGGAAGCGATGCAGGAACGCCAGGTGACGATTGAAGGGAAAACTCTTCCGCTGCCCGAACCATTCATGGTGCTGGCCACGCAGAATCCGATCGAACAGGAAGGCGTCTACCGCCTGCCGGAAGCTCAGCTGGACCGTTTCCTGTTTCGTATCGAAGTCGGCTATCCCCAGCGAGATCAGGAAGTCGACATGCTGGACCTGCACAGTCATGCCGCGGCCATTCCCACAGCCGTCACCAGCGCTGAAGAAATCGTTGACATTCAGCGACAACTGGACAGCGTCTACGGAACACGTGAGCTGCAGGAGTACATTATTGACCTGGTTCGCGAAAGTCGTGCTCACCCCGACCTTGTCCTGGGAGCAAGCCCTCGTGCGGCAATCAACCTGATGAAAGCGGGTCGTGCTCATGCTCTTATGAGCGGGCGTGGATTCCTGACTCACGAAGACATTCAGGCCGTTTGTCTGCCGGTACTGGGACACCGATTGATCATGCGACCGGAAGCGGAAATGGACGGCGGGACGGTGAATGATGTCATCCTGCAGGTGATAAAAGCGGTGCCGGTCCTGGATCAACAGTAAACCATTTTCGATGGCTTGTACGAACTTCCATCGGCATCAACAGAACGCTCGATACGACAAATGTTGCCGCCTACTCAGGTGACCAGACCCGAACACACTTCCGACGACCGGCGGTCACGACATGGCTCGGTGAGTCATAGCCTCCTTTTGTCGCCCGCGCCAACCTTAACAGTAGCAACACGATGACCGCTCGAAGTCGCTGGCTGGTATTGCTGGGAATTGCCGGGTTCGGTCTCGGTATTCTACGCAGCCAGAATGCGCTGGCGTGGTCGTCACTGACGGTGCTTGTGTGGCTGTTTGCCGAATGGCTGTGGTTCTACTGGCGGATCTGGCGTGAGCTGCCAGCGTTGAAGTTTACACGGTATGTAAACGACAGAACCGAACCGACAGGGCTCATCTGGTCCGGCCGAACGATGTCGGTGTCCGTGGAAATGACGTCCGGAAAACGTGGCTTGAACCCTTTGCTCGTAATCCACGACTGCCTGTCCGAGAATTTCGAGTTGATCTCCGGTCAGAACAGTTCCACCCTCATTTCGAGATCGGCGTCCATCAGATTTTGTTACGAAGGTCGGGCGCGGGGAATTGGCGAATTGATTCTTCCCGGGATTCGCGTGACGCTGCTGGATGCTCAGGGATTCTTCGCGACCGAACGGTTTATTCCATTGAAGCAGACATTTCGCGTCCTCCCGGCGTATGCCAGCATCAATGAATCTCAGCCCCTGGTCAAGCGGATGAATTCATTGCCGCAGCACGGCATCCACCGCCTGCAGCGAGCCGGCATGGGATCAGAGTTGCTTGAGCTGCGGGAATATGTTCCGGGCGATCCGCCAAAATCAATCGCATGGAAAATATCGGCTCGGCGCGACATGCTGATGACCCGGCAGTACGAATCCGAAGTCCCCGTGCGCGTCTATCTGTTCGTCGACGGATCTGTCGGAACGAGAATCGGTGGCTTTGGACGAAGACTGATTGATCAGATGAGCTACGTGGCAGGAAGCGTAGCGCGGTCCGCGGTCTCCGCAGGAGATCCAGTGGGAGCTGTCCTGTTTGACGAACGAGGTCAAAGAAGGGTTCGTCCGGCAGGCGGAGAAAGTGGTTTCCACAACCTGCTCGAGCAGTTGACTGCGTTTGCCGTGCCGCCCACTCCTCCAGCCCAGCGTTTGTCGCCAGCACTGATCAATGCTGCGATGCGACTGTGTGGCGAACACTATCCGGAACTGCTGGATCCGCGAATCAATCTGGTACCATTCACATTCCTTCCGATCGCTCCATGGAAACGTCGCCTGTTCTACCGGCGCACTCTGCTGGCCAGCGTGCTGGCCGACTTGTACGATCTGTCGGTCAGGCAGATTGTGGAACTGGTGCATGATGACCGGCTGATGGCAGAATTCGCGCAACGTCTGCTGAGTGATGCAGGTGTGTCGTGGATGCCCCCACTCGTGGAGACGCGCAGTCAGGGGTTTCATGACGGCATGGCCACGATGGAAATGCTCAGTAAGGCTATCGCCGATTCCGTCGCCACGGCCCGCGACAACGAAGTCTATGTGGTGATGGCCAATCTTCTGGAATGTGCTGCCAACATCAGTTACGTGCTGCCGGCCATCAAACTGGCATTGGCACGCCATCATCGAGTGATTTTTGTTTTTCCAACTCCCACATTTCGCCGACCGCAGCCGCCCCCTGACGCCAGTCCTGATATGAGTGCCGAAGAATTGTTTGATCGGGCCGAACGATTGCGGAATCGTGAACTCGCCAGCCGCCTGCAGCGCGAGCTTCGACGATTGGGCGCATCGGTTGCTTTGTCCGGTGAAAAGGAGGCCATTCGAATGGTGCTGGCAGAATCCGAGTTGGCACGTAGTGGCCGAGTTGGCTTTGCGGGAGTCCGCTGAATGTCGTCGTCGTTGCCTTCGAAACAGCATTCGTCCGCTGACAACATCGCAGCAACCAATCCGGCACTGCAGATTATGAAAGCAGCCAGCCTGGTGCTGATCATGTTCTGTGGCTGGTTTTTTCTGACATTTCTGTACACAGGTGCCGTACTGAATCTATCGCTAAAGTTTTTCTTTCTGGCGATTTTGGTGTTAACCCTGCGCCGCTGGACCGGTGCGCTGCTACTGGCGCTGCTGCAGATACATTTGTTCTTTCTGGAACCGCGTGTCGTGGATTCCGATGGGGCGGCCGGCGAATTTGTGTGGGTGATGGCTACGGTCTTGCTCGTCATGGCAGTGAGTCGTTTTCGCACGCTGCAGGAAAAAGATGAACACTCAACAGTCAGGCGGCTGCTGTCTTCCCTGTCAACGAGGGCTGCGAATACAAACGAACATGACTCGTCCGCAATGCCCCGGCATTTCCGTTCAGCCATACTGACCCTCGGGCGTTCTGTGCTGCTGCTGGTCGCCTGTTCTCTGGTGGCACTGGACGTGATGTCTCTTGTCCCGCCGGATAGAACAATTACGGGACTTAACACGGTCCGTGAATTTCGCCTGCGGCCGTCCGGCTATCGTGTCATTATGTCCGGGCTGCTGCTGTTTTCAGCGTTTGTGCTTGGATGGCTTGTTATCAACGAAGGTGTCTGGCGCAGACTTTCGCCCTCTCAGGCCGGTATTTACCTCCGCAGCGTGTTTCTTAAATGGCTGCACCGAGACCTGCGAATGCTGACGAAACGACGGCTGAAGCTGCGCCGTCGGACGGCTCGGCACAGAGAACGCTCCGTTACAGAAACGATCCCGAATGACTCGCCGGAGACAAAGCATGTTCCTACTGATTCGTGAAGCCGCGGGCTGGCTGCTGGTTCTGGCAGCGCTGTACCTGGTCCGCATGGGGATCGGATATGTGTCCAATCCGGAAGACGCCCGCATCGTGGAAGCTGGTGTCGTGATGCTTGCGGCGATGGGCCTTTTGCGAGCTGGGATTCTGTTGGTACGGATTTCGACGGCAGCAAGAATCTGTCGTCGGGAACAGCAATCATGAAAGCGACAAACCCGGTCGAAGATGATCGCCTAGAATTCCGTCTTCTGCAGATCGGTAACGCAACATCCGCTTGCGAAGCTGAGATTTCTGATTCAGAAGTTACGGGCGCACTTTGGCGGCGACTTACCGTTTATTGATTCTGATCAGGTACCACCGAGTACCATCTTTGGCGTCGACCAAGTGGAAGTCTCTGGCATTCCGTCCGGTGGCTTCGTCTTCGGAGACCTCCAGCAGCCGTATGCCGCCGAATTGATCAACGGCCTGGTACTGGCCGGCAGCAACTCCATCCGGCAGCGGTATGTCCGCTGGCTCAGACGCTGTTGGTCCGGATTCGTGGGTCTTCAGCGCAGTCAGAGTGTGAGTTGGGAAAGTGACTTCCGCTGGTTCAGCATCGACGGTCGGGTGCGCGGCAGCGATAGCAGTTGCTCTTTGCTGCGCACGCTTCGCAATTGCCGCATGCATGGCAGCCTGATCCCCATCCCAGGCTGCCATAAACAGACCTGTAATCAGCACCAGAAGAAGAACTCGAGCGTTCATTGGGCAGTTTTCCGATTACACAAGACAGTCAATCTCCGAAGAATCCATCGGCTTCATCAGCTCCTGGACTCTGGCAAAAACTGCTTGGGGAAGGCGAGCGGCTCGCCACCTCAATGATTATTCAGGTTGTGTCGATTCGAAGACCCACGTATTTGGGTCAGAAACCGCAGCCAGTACTTAATACAGCGTGCCGTTGCCCTTCCGGCTCTTCCTCGCAGATTCGTTACTCAATGCGTTTCCGCACGACCGTCTTTGCAGGAATCGTCGTCAACTCAGATGTTTCATGAAGGCTCGACGTTGCGTGGCTGCCATCGTAGTTGTCGGGCGGCGTTGAGCTGTTGAGGTTGACGTAATTTACTCGACGTATTTCCGCCGAAGGAACGTCGATTCGCACTTCGTGCGGAGGCTCCGGGACCGCGGCCTTCGGTGCTGGCGGTGTGGGCGGAATCGGAGGCGGTTCGATACGTTTCAGGCCAGAATTGGAATCGCCGTTCGCGGCTCCATGTGGCATGAACACACGTGATTCCAGACCCGTGTCAATGGGCGCATGACAACCCAGTTCAACGCTACACTCTTCGCCATATGGCGAAGGACTGTCGGCGTACTGCGAGTCACAGACATGACTCTGGTCTTCGCATTTGCAATCGCACTGATGGCGGCAGTCAGAGCACGTTTGACATTTGGCTCTGCTGTTCTCACCAGCAGCCAGCGTTGAGTAACTGGAGTATGCCTGAGTGATCGGCCACCCGTGCTGAATCAGCCCATGACGTTGCCGCACTGGAAACCGGGGAGTAGTCGGATGTGGGAGATGTTGACGGGTCACCGGTACGACAGGCGCGTATGGCCGGTACATGGACCCCACTGGCGCGAACTGAGGGCCTGGTACGTAGCACCCGTGGCCGGGAGGTTGCATACAGACGGGTGTCGGGACGCAACAGCAACCAGCCAAAGCCAGCGGCAAAACAGCGATTAATTCCAAGAATCCATATTTCATGTCTAACTTCCCAGGCAGCATCAGGGCGCAGCGGTCTCCTACTGGCGTTCAACTTCATCGACTGTAAAACTGGGATGTCTTTAAGGGTTATTCCGATTATGCAGGTATTCCGGGCAAAGCCAGCCTGGTCGAGCCGTCGGCGGGCTTTCCGGGCTTTCCGGGCGCTACGTTTCGGGATTTTAAGCCGTTTTACTTGTGCAACGGTGTTTTTGCAGCAACATGGTCCGTTTGCTGTACTTGGTGTAGAATGTCGGCTGCGCGCTCAGAAGACAGCTCGTTTGGACTCAGGTGTGGATGAATAAAATGTTTTGCTGCGACGATATTCGAACGAGATTCAGCCTGTTCCGCCGCGGACTGGGGGGCTCTGAAGTCACGTGTCGACTAAAGGGTCTGTGCTGTGTTACTGTTGTTTCAGCATCAGTGTTGCTCGTCGGTTGCGGTGACAGAAACCCTCCTCCGCCAGTCGCGACACAGTCCGAGACAAGTGCTGACGGCGCATCTACAGCGGTTCCGCCTTCTGTGCCGGTCAGTGATCCAAGTCGCGCGCGGCGCCAGAATGAACGCTGGACAGATGGCAACGGCGTTGAGTATCTGGGAAATGTGCCCCTGGATGTCTTCTTCGATCAACCATATTCCATAGCATCGGATATGACACCTCTGAATGGCGCTGCTCCGACAAACGGCCAAGCGCGTGAAGTTACACCAGGCATGGGGAAAGAGTTACCTCTGCCCGAAACGGCAGAGGACCCGCCGGCAATAGCCGAAGGCGGCGCTCAGTCGTGGGACGAGATGATTCCGATGTCCGTGATCGACGAAGAAATAAAGTCCATTCGCAATTTCCTGACCCAATCGCTGCAGTCGGTTGGGTCGTATAATCGGTCGATGCTGATGGTCCCGCCAAATGCGGCTGCAGTCGCCGTGTTATCAGGAATTGTCATGCAGCATCCCGCCGACATCAGCTGGAAGGAAGACGCCATCTACATTCGCGACCTGGCGAAGAAAATGAATGAAAGCACGCTGGTGCCGGGTAAGAAGGATCAGGACCGACTGCTGAAACTTTTCGAGAGCATGGCCGACACTCTGAATCGGTCACGCCCCGCGGACCTTGACGAACCTTCGGCGGACGATGATTTCGCGACCGTTGCCGATATGCGATACGTGATGATGCGAATGAGTCAGGCGGAAACAAAGCTGAAAACGGAAGTCAACGAAGGCGGCTTCGCATCGAAGAAGGAGATGGTCAAACACGAATCGGCTATTCTGGGTACAATGGCAAAGGTCATTTCACTGGAAGATTACGGCTATGGCGACGACGAAGAGTACGTCGGATATGCTCAACGGATCGTCCAGGGGGCAAAGAACGCCACGAATGCTGCTGAAAGCGGCGATTTCAACACGTATGAACTCTCGCTGTCAAAGGTCTCCACAGCGTGTCAGGAATGTCACGCTGCCTACAAGAACAACTGAAGATGACCCCCATATCCACCAGGGCAGGAAACGCAGGGATTATGCTGAAAAAACGTCCCAGTCGCCGCACGGCCGGAAACCTGTTTGCCTGCCTGTGCATGACATTCATAATTCCGGCAGCATCTGATGTACGTTCCGACACAATCGTGCTGAAGACAGGGCAGCAGATTGTGGGGCAGGTTCTGAAAGTCCAGCAGGATTCCGTATTTGTCGACATCGGCGTCGACGTTATACGAATTCCACTGGACAGAATCGACAAACGCACCGAGGACAATCCCACAGCAAAGCCCGAAGAAGTCAAAACTGATTCGGGACTGCTGCGGTCCGCAAAACTGCAGGTGCGATCAGTCAAGGAACTCGTCAGCCGGTTCGCGGAAGGAGTCGTCCTTGTGCAGACGCCGGATGGGCTGGGATCAGGCTTCATCATCAGCAAGACTGGGCATTGCGTCACAAATTACCATGTTGTCGAAGGCCAGACTCGCGTTGCTGTAACAATTTTTCATCGCGGCGAGACCGGAGAATTTGAACGAGTGGCCGTGCGCGACGTAAAGATTCAGGCCTTGAATCCTCATTTCGATCTGGCCCTCCTGGAGATCCCCAAACAGAAGGGAATCGACTTTGAACCGATCTATGTGGCGGAAAATGATTCTCAGGGTGAAGGTGATACCGTGTTTGCGATCGGTAGTCCTCTGGGGCTGGAACGATCGGTTTCTGAGGGAATCGTGAGCACGCGAAATCGGAACATGAATGGAATTGTATACCTCCAGACGACCGCACAGATTAATCCAGGTAACAGCGGAGGACCGCTGTTCAATTCAAAAGGCGAAGTCGTCGGTGTTATCAACATGAAACTGACGTTTGGCGAAGGTCTTGGTTTTGCCATCCCGGTGGCCTATCTGCGGCACTTCATCGCTAATCGAGACGCCTTTGCTTTCGATCGCACAAACCCCAACACTGGCTACCATTATCTGAATCCACCGCGCCGCACCAATTCGAAGCAACCGTACGAGGTGCTGAGCACCGGGAGTCCACAGACGCCGTAGCCGAACAGAGAGTCGGAAGACTTCTTCTCCGCCGGCCCCGATCGAAGCTAATCGCCGTTGATGGGGCGAAGACTCCGGATTCGTAGCGCCTTCCCGTCAAACTCACAGGTTCGTGCGACTACAATAACGGAGACTCCATTGATGCTGACTGGTAAGTCATTTCTCGCTTTCGTGGGCACAGACTACGAAGATCTTGAACTCTGGTATCCGAAGCTGAGATTGATCGAAGCCGGCGGCACGTTTGTTACTGCCGGTCAGCAGAAAGGTGCGAAATACCTGGGCAAAAACGGCTATCCCTGTGTTTCGGACATCACCATCAATGGCATCGACACATCCAGTTACGACGGGTTAATCTGCGTGGGCGGCTGGATGCCGGATAAGCTGCGCCGCGACCCCGAAGTATTGAGAATCACTCGCGAGTTCGCCGCAGCCGGCAAGCTTGTGGCCGCCATCTGCCACGGAGGCTGGATTCCGGTTTCGGCCGGCATTTACAAGGGCGTCAAAGTTACGGGGTCGCCTGGAATCATGGATGATCTCGTCAACGCCGGTGCCGTTTTTGAAGATGCCTCAGTTGTCGTCGACCGACACTTCGTGAGCAGTCGTCGCCCTGATGACCTGCCCGATTTTTGCAAAGGGATTCTGTCCCTGTATCAATAAGAAAGTAAACATGTCACAGTTCCTGACGTTTGGTGAAATCATGATGCGGATGGCTCCGCCAGGTTTTCTGCGCCTCCAGCAAACGCTGCCTGGCCCAATCGATGTGACGTTTGCCGGCGCGGAAGCAAATGTAGCTGCGTCGCTTTCGATGCTGGGAGCGGACGTCGGCTTCGTTTCCGCACTGCCGCACACTCCGCTGACCGATGCCTGTCTTGCGACGCTGACAGGGCTCGGGGTCGACACCGCTAACGTGGTTCGGTCGAGCGCGGGTCGCATGGGAATTTACTTTGTGGAAGGCGGAGCGAATCAGCGCCCCAGTCGTGTCATCTACGACCGGGATGGTTCAAGCATAAGTCTGACAGCACCCCAGGAGTACGACTGGGAGACTGCATTCCATGGAGCACATTCGTTGCACGTTTCCGGGATTACTCCGGCTTTGTCAGAGCAGGCCGCAGAAGCGACAATGACTGCGGTCCAACAGGCGCAGGATGCGGGCATTCGTGTATCGTGTGACCTGAACTATCGAGCGAAACTCTGGAACTGGAAACCGGGGATGGATCGCAAAAAATTGGCTGCAGAGACGATGGCTCGTGTGCTGCCGTATGTCGACATATTGATCGCCAACGAAGCTGACTGCGGCGACGTTCTGGGCATTCACGCCGGTCACAGCAACGTCGATACCGGAAACGTCGAAGTGCAGGCGTACCCGGATGTCGCTCGGCAGGTTGTGTCACGGTTTCCTAACCTTAAGTTGGTGGCGACGACTCTGCGTGAGAGTATTTCTGCCAGCCACAACAACTGGGGTGCGATGCTGTTTGACGTCTTGTCCGACAAAGCGTTATTCGCGCCGGAATCCAACGGAGCCTATCAGCCGTACCAGATTCGAAATATTGTGGATCGTGTCGGTGGTGGCGACGCCTTCGCAGCAGGTCTGTTGTTTGCCCTGAACCATGACGACTACGCCGGTCCTCAGGAGGCTCTGCAGTTCGCCACGGCCAGTTCGTGCCTGGCACACTCGATTCTCGGCGACTTCAATTTCAGCAATCGGTCAGAGGTGGACGCATTAATGGCCGGCTCCGGTTCCGGCCGAGTCGTCCGATAGCCTCCGGGACAGACCGCTTACTTTCCGATGTGGTCAACCACACAGCTGACTCGATTGTCGGACCAGCTAAAATCGAATGTTCGCCCGTTGGCCATGGCGGTGGTCATCGCCAGAAAGGCCACGACGCAGGTCAGAATCAGTAACCCCATGACCGGTAGAGTCGCGAGTTTGTGGAGAAATAATCCGTGCTGCCCGGCTCGGAAAGCCAGACTAAGCAGCACTGCGCAGAGCCACATAATGCCCAGTGTAACGCACAGTGCCACGACACGGTTTCTTTTTAATGCTGTCTCAATGTCACCCAGAATCTGTTCTTCAACATCGTCCGGGAATTCGATCAGGGCGTAAGTCTGCCGCATCGGGGTCGGGTTGCCCGCAGTGTCTATGACTTCCGTGCGGGCGTACGTCTGCCTAAACGAATTTTGAACAGCGCGATCGGTCACATCCAGTTCCACTATTTTTTCCCAGTCCGCAGCAGCAAAGTCAGAAGCGACCTTTTCGCTCACTCTCTGCTTTAACGCCCCAATGATAGCTGGACGCAACGCTTCGGTTGCCGGAATGCTGGCTTCGATGAATTTCGACTGCACGACCGTCTGTCCAATTCCAGGGTTTTCGATCCATTCCGGGGGTTCAGTCGCCGCCGGTAAATCTGCGGACAAGTCCTCTTCAGTGCTCGCTTCTGCCGTCAGTTGAGTCTCCAGGTCGGCAGCGTTCCACAAATGTGACAGCGCTGACAGAAATGCACGGAACCCCGAGGGACTCAGAACGTGACGAATTACAGGTCCAGCGGGCTGTGGCGCCGTAGCGGACAGCGGAATCAGGGCATAGGCCTGTCGCAACTCAGGCGAAATGGATGCGTTTAGTCTGGCGGCCGCCTCCGCTCCCTTGGGGCCCAGCAATCCTGTGACAAAATCCTGAGACAAGGGTAAAACAAGCATGTCGCCCTTATCCAGCCGTGAAGCCACTGAAGGCTCTATCGACGCATCAGCGGTGATTTCAAGCGTGTCTGCCGTTCGTTTTGATGCACGACGCAGCACGGAGTCGACAACACTCATGCCACCCACGATTCCGGCGTTGGAACCCGTCACCTCCTGAGTCCTCGTGCCCACCAACAATGTCAAGACGACGCAGATGGCCACCGCAAGGCCTGCGATATGAAGAATCCTGCGAGGTGACGAAGACAATCCCCACAGCAGCAGGAAACCAACAATGCCCAGAATCATCAGCGTAAGCATGGTAGATTTACTCCGACTTCCAGTTGTGATGACCCGCCCGCAGCAACCGCCTGAATTCAGTGCCGCGCAACGCGCGCCTCATTCTCAATTGAATGACGCTTGCTCGGCTTTGGCCAACGGAACCTGTGGATTGACCGACCTTGGAGGTGTCTGATCTGGTACGAGTGCCGGTGCCGGTGAGAGTGTTCTGTCTTCGGCGGGGGTCCAGCCTGCCGATAACTGTACAACCGCCGAAATGGCCAGCGCCCAGGTTGCTCCCAGAGCGTCAGGGAAAGAAAAATTCTGCAGCATTCCCGTGATCACGATGCCGATCACCAGAGTAAATAATGCGCTGGAAACTCGAAATCTGGCTTTGCGAAAACTGTCAACCTGCCACCACCAGCGTCGGGTAGAAAACAACGCAGCAAAGAACATCATGAAACAGGCGACAGTCGGGGAGCCGGTTCCGTCTGCAACCGCAACGCGACCAATCAGCACTGGGGCCCCCTTGTAACTTCCTTCAAACAGCGAGTCATGGCTGATGAGCAGGTACTCCGGCAGCACTGCTGCCAGAAAACCAACACCAAGCCCAAGACTGCCAAGACACAGTCTCCGCGTGAAGCTGTCGCCGGTCCGACCTTCCCAGATCTTTGACGGAATGATCAGTGCCCATGCTGCCAGCATTGTAACAGCGGCAAAATAGACGGCCTGAGCGCTGTCTTTCAGCAAGTTGGTCGCCAGAAACACCGCAGCAGTCACCAAGGCCGATGCTGCCAGCGAAACAGAGATAGATGTGGTTATATCCGTGGCACGGTGCGTTTTCGCAATTTTCCGAAGCGTCGCTGGTGTATAAACACGGTCTCGAGTATTTCGTGCCACAGATCGCGCCGGCACCGCGTTGCCCCGAACAGCCGCCGTTGCCGCGGGTGATGCTGTTTTCTGTTGGCGAGCAGGCACAGGCGGAGAGGGCGCAGCCGTTTGGTGAGGCGTTGATCTTGCGGAAAATGGTTCGCCGACAAAAATGCTCAGCAACTGATAACCCAAATAGGCGACTCCGCCAATCATGCCGCCGACCGCAACCGGAAGCCACGTGCCGGATTCCAGGATCAGCAAAGCCACAATACCGCCCACAACCCACTGTAATGGCGCTGGAATGGAGCTCCACAGTGCGACAAGAGCCGCAACTCCGGCAGGGGCTGCTTGCACTGACTCCGTGTCAATGTCCACGACAGTCTCAGCTTCCATGGATCGTACCCGTTCAACAGGCCGCTCCGCAGCTGCAGAACCCGGCTTTGCCAACGGCACGGGAGCCGTTATGTCGGCGGTCGCAACTACATTGCGAAACTGCCGCTCAAGTTCTTCGATACTGCTGGTCCTCTGGTCTGGATCCTTTCTAAGAGTTGCTGACAGGACAGGACGAATCTCCTCCGGAAGACAGGTCAGGTCAGGTTCCGCTGTCAGATGTTTCATCAGAATCTCAGCTGTCGTTTGACCATCGAACGGCACTTTGCCGGTGATCATTTCGTACAGCATAATACCCATCGCGTAGACATCGACTTCCCGACCATACCGACCTTTAGCAACTTCGGGAGCCATGTAGTAGACTGTGCCGACACTCTGAGTCTGAGCGCTGCGGCAACTTTCTGAAATATACTTGGACAGTCCAACGTCGCCGATTTTGACACCGCCAGGATCCTGAAATACGTTGGCGGGTTTCAGGTCGCGATGAACAATGCCGCGGTCGTGCAGGAAACTAAGTCCCGCCGTTATTCCGCCGAGCCAGAAAAGGATTTCTTCCAGCGGCATTCCACTGGGGTAGTCCTGCAGCACTTCATAAAGGCCCCGACCGCTGACGAACTCCATGACCACCCAGTGGTCGTTGTCACTGTCCTGTTTGATATCAAAGATCGTGACAAGATTGGGATGTTTGAGATTAAGACACTGCCGTACACCACGAAGCTCAATGTCAAGATTGTTGTTCAGCAGTTTAAGAGCAACCTCTTTACCAGCATCACTCAACGCATAATACACCTCGCCAAATCCACCACGGTGGACGGCACGCTTGATGGTATATCCATCAAGAGGACGTGCTTCTGGTGCGAAGGTGAATTTCATGACTTGATTCCAGCCCGTTTTTCGTTTCGTGTTCTGCCTGTTCAACTGCATTTAAAAGAACTACCGGCTGCGACATTCTACTCCATCTGTTCAACTCGGAACCTGAGTTCTTCTCCTGTTACGACGCAACCGTGTTTGAGGTCGAAGGAATCACCCGCAATTTGTCCGTTGATACTGAGAGCAGCCTTGGACCGACAACGCAGTTTCCCATCAATCGAATAAAGAACAACAACGTCGGGCCAGTGCGTGCAGCAAATGTGGTGGTCTCGCCGTGGCCCCAACAAACAATGATCCGCCAGCAGGATGACGCCGTCAACACTGTGCGACGGTCGATGATCACTTTCAAAGTCGATAATGGCAGATGTGCTGAGAATGCTGGGAATACGAAACCCAAGTCGCACTCGTTCGTCCAGCTGAATTTCGTCACCGCTGCACAGGACAGTATCCTGCTTGACCGTCCGGCCGGAAACCGTCGTTGGCTGATGCGCGATCAGTCGCCATTCTTCGCCGCTGTGTTCGACAGAAGCGTGCATGCGCGAGATATTCGCGAGCAGTGCAATGTCGGCAGATTTTTTTTCGAATGACGGCGCACCAACGACAAAGGACTCACCCACGCACAACTGCCACGCGCCGACTCCGTCGATCCACAGCATGTATTTCTTGCACGGACTTGTCGCCACCATGTTTCCTTTAACAGTCGTCTGGCTTTCGGGCACACAGGTGTCGCAATACCAGCGATTCTGCCTGTTTTGACTATCCAGTTGGAGAGTGCCCGAATTCATTGTATCGAATCGTTGAAGGGTGATGTTCGTTCTGCTGTGACTTGGTCGTAACGTGAAATTGTTTAGTTTGGTTCAGTATTGTTCGAAACTGGAAGCAATTTGCAGTATGAAAATACTCCGAGCTCAAGCTTTTGAGCCCGGAGCACGTGTGTGTCCCGCTCCAGCAGCAGTTTTCCCGTCCTGCCATACTGAACCTGATTCGACGCGGTCCTCGGAACCGCTGACGTTTTGACCAGCACTTTTATTGCAAAGTCAAAGGGCAGCCGCTGAATCAGATTGAGCTGTTGCTGTCCACCTCTGCAACTGTGGAATCAGAAGCAAGACCGAAGTGCTGATCGATTTCTGTAACGACGTCAGTCTGCACATCGACCGTATCTGCTTCAACGGGAATCCGTCCGATGACGTGGCCTTCTGTTTCAAGCAGAGATTCCCTGACATCCAGAACGTGATTCAAATCCTTGATCAGACCCTCAACACGAGCCAGCTTGGTGTCATCCACTTCAATGTTATTAACGGCCTCAGAGGCTTGGATTGTCTTCAGCCGAGCTTCTACCTGTGACACCAGCACAGAGAGTTCCTGCTTTCGTCCCAGCATACTGTCCAGTTTCTGCTGATTGGCACGCAGAGTCTGCCTCTGAGCTGTCAGGATCTGCTGGTCACGCTTCACGGCGTCTTCGCCCACGCGAAATGCCTCAAATCGCTGGGACAGGTCAGATTCCACTTCGCCGCGAGTATATGACACGTGACGATAAGTGAACTTTTCGCCGGAACTGCCGAGATCGGCTCGCAGGGCGAAAATCGCATCTTTCTGGCCCGCCAAGTGAGACTCCTTTTTCACGATGTCGCGTTCAAGGTCCTTCACGTCGACACTTTGTTCGGCCACAACCGTCATGTGCTGACGAATCTCAGGCATCAATTTGTCGATCTCATTGCGAATTCGACCCAGTTCAAATTCCGGAGTAATTTCTGATTTCACCGCATCTCGGACATTTGTGCAGGCCGTGGTGGCGTAACTAAACATGTCCTTTCCGAAAACAAACCCGGCGACGAGGGTCGCAGCCAGCGAACCGACAATCATTTTCTTTAACATTGGACTCTCTCCTGAACATCAAGTTCCGTGGGAAACACACACTTGCGACGTGAACATTCGTCACATGCACTGATTCGCCATAGCTTCAGAAAACCTGGCTGGATTTCAGCAGATTTTTCAGAAACGACCAAGAGTCATAAAAACCTGATGAAACACTGATTTTTCTGTGCAGAACCCCTTAGTTCGACGACGGTCCTGGATTCCTGGCAGGATTCTTTGAACCTCTGAAAGTTGGGCCGCGTTGGGAGGGGTGCGTCCGCAGACAGAATGTCGGAATGCACCTGACAACCAATTACGGATGAATGTTTACTCAAACGGCGGGAGAAAAAGGATGAAGACAAACACGCAGCCTACTGCCCGACCAATGAAAAAATGTCGGTTTATGGCAGGCCTGGTCCTGAGTACGTGCGGAGTCGCCACTATGTTAATGGTCGCTGCCGGAACGCTGCAGAACCTCGGTATTAACGGCCGATGGGCGTTGCCGGCTGTGGGCTTGTGCATGCTTGTTGGCCTGATGCTGCTCGGTGGAGGTTTCGGAATTATGGCCACGTCCGCTGCGACGTTCGACGACCACGAATTTGATCGACTGATGGAATCCGGTAATGTGTCATTTCGGACACCGTTGGACAGCTCATGTGGTTTTGATGCGACCCACAGCGAAAATACTGGCGTGCAGCCAACAGAAGATCTCGGATCGAAACCCGGTCCGGACGTTGACTTCGTAAGTCTGTCACGATTGCACCCTGCCGAGTCAGGGCACGCGGTCTTGCAGAGGACTATTTTGGACCACATTCCGGCTCGGCAGACGAGCGTTTGAACAAATAACACATCGACGTAAGTCCGTCAGTCAGCTTTTTTGGTGCGACGGGGCAACACATTCAGCAACGTCAGCACGCCACGTTGGAAGCACGAACGTTATGGCGACAGCTTCCATATTTGTGATCGTCCCGGTGACAGCAGCAATTCTTAGCGGCCAGATGGACCAGTCCAGCAGCATCGCAACCGCTCCGCCCAGCACAAGGTCATTTGTCATTTTTGCGCCGTAGTTGTGATAACTGGGGGAACGCCTGTATTTCTATAGGCCGGAGCCCACCGAGGCTGCGTAAATGGTGATGGCCACCAGCAACCACACGAGCTCGCCCTGAGACTCGATTAAACGTCAGTGATCAAAATCGCCGCGGCCCCATTGCCCGCGATGAAGACGCGTTTACGGGCTTCGAAGTTCCGACAGTCGACGTCACAACAGGCAGGAGCAACTCGGTGTCGACGATGATGAACAATGACATGCAGACGATTTTGCATATTCCGTTCCCCGGACCGGGACGATCTCGCTCACCACGACACGACACCTGATTCGTTCGGGGCCAACGACAATGGTGCCGGCGTGGCCGTGCTGCTTGAAACCGCAAGGCTGTTGGCTGGCGCGAGCAATGCGTTGGGCATTCAGCCGGGACGAACAATTCGGTTTGTCTCGTTCGGTGCAGAAGAACAAGGACTCCAGGGGTCCACCGCATTCGTCGAACATCACTTCGGGCCCGAACCAAAACCTCGATTTATGCTGGCTCTTGATGAACTTTCCACAGGTCCGATGAAAGGCGTCGTGCTGCAGTTTCCCGAACTTCGAAGTCTGATCCAGAATCAGCTGGACGAACTAAACGAAGGCCTGAAATGCCATGTGCTTTCTCAACTGGACGCATCAGGCGACATGTTTCCCTTCGCACGGCGCGGGATTCCGTCATCGTTTCTGTGGCGTTGGCGGTTTGTCGGTCGTCATCCGGAAACGGCATACGGCCACAGCAACGCGGATACTCCGGACAAAGTGCGAATTCGCGAATTAAAAGAATACGCCGGCGTGCTGGCGAGATTCCTGCTTCGTATATCACACGTGCCCGCTGCCGACTGGCCGGAAAACGAACTGAACATCGAGAACATTGCCAAACGCATCGAAGCTGAACGCGGTGCCGTGTTTCGCACGATGTAAGGCCGCGCCGCCGCGGCAGACTGTGGCGTGGCACGTCGCGCCACATGGCACCTCGCCCCACCGGGAACGGCGAACTCACAGCGAAGCCTTTTCAGCCGCGCGCCCCTCCTTTGGACGCAGCGCTGGATGACAGCGAAATTATCCGCCCAGCCCCAGAATCCCCAGGCTGTCGCGTTGAATCAGGGCTTCAATTTCGTCCACCTGCAAACGCGGCAGCGACGTCCCTTCAACCTGCTCGTTCAGCTTTCGCAATCCGTCGATCGATGCATCCACGGTGGTAAACGGATAGTCACTGCCGAACAGCAACTTGCCCCAGACTCCGTATTCCTGAACCAGCATCAGACTATGGTAAAGCTGAAATGGTCGATAGTGCAAAGCACTGATGTCCGTGTACACGTTCGGGTGCTTGCGTACCACGGCGACGCATTCAGGTTCATACGGATGACCGAGATGTGCCATGATAATCTTCACTTCCGGAAAGCGAATCGCAACACGATCCAAATGTCGCGGCAGAGTACACTCAAGCGGGGCTTGTGCGACGAACGTCGTTCCAGTGTGCAGCAGCACCGGCAGTGAATGTTGAGTGGCGTATGACCACAGCGGATCGAGCCGTTCGTCATCCGGCTGAAATCCCGCATACATCGACAGAAGCTTGATGCCGCGCAGGCCAAGCTTCTGGTGCCCATCCCGCATTTCCTGCTGCCAGCCATCCTGAGTCGGATCGAGCGAAAGAAACCCGATCAGTTTCTCAGGATGAGCTGTCACGTATTCCGCCACATACTGATCATCAACCCACAGACCGCTCAGCCGCGCCTTGCCACCGAACACGATCGTCCGATCCACCTGAGTCGCGCCGGCGATGTATTCTTCATAACGCACCGTCAGATCAACATCCGCACCAGCCCGTGCTCGACGTGCCTGCTGTTGAAAGTCATCATTGAAATGAGCGGGATACTGCCACGTATGGCTGTGTACGTCGACGATCATCTTCACCTCACGTTTGTAGAGATATTCCTGAATACGATCGCAAAATCGGTCAAGGGAAGCAACACATGAGGAAATCCGATCCAGAGATTCGCTGGGATGCGCCCGAGAGTAGTCTGATCAATGGCGCTGTTGAAAGGCACGAATGAGCCGCACCACTGGCTCTGTCGGTGCTTTCTGCTAGCCTTTCAATGTTGGGCACTGGCACGTCCAGTGACACACGAAAGCAAAACAGGCTGCCCGAGAAAGGCCACTGAACATGCTGGTGGGATACGTCAGTGACGAACGATACGTTGCGTTGAGTGATGTGCTGTTCGAATTCCGAGGTCACGGCCACGTCGTCACAGCGCGCTCCAGCATTTCGGGCGCCGTCTGCGCGGACATTTCGCCAGGCGACTATGAGATTGTCGTGGGCCGCGAAGGGTATGGTTCGAAAATCGTCAAGGCAAAGATTCGGGAAAATGAACCTCATCAATTCCGTCTGTTATCAGACTGCCTGCTGGGTTACGTCTGGCCGCGGTGCGTAAAGTCTGGTGAGCGGTCGGAATTTCGAGTGCACGCGGTCGAAGAATACGAACTGGAACTCCGGCGCTACGGTGCAGAGAAAGAACTCATCCGGCGCATCGGCACATTCGACGAACACGGCCCGCGCGCCACAATGCAGATTACGCCCGACGGCGATTACACACAGACGGGCGTTGCATGGAACAAACATGGTTACCACAGCAAGGCGCTGAATCAGTTTGTCGAAGCTCCGGAGCGATCTGGGTTGTACTACTTCCATGCACGAAGCAAATCGGGGATGTCATTCACGTTCCCATGGATCGTGGCGCCAGAGAAACCGCGTTCCAAAGTTGCAGTGCTGGCATCAGACATCAACTGGAACGCCTACAACAGCTTCGGGGGCCGCAGCAACTATATCAATGCGGATCGATTACCACCGGCGCCCATCGTCAACTCGCGTCTGGAACTCAAGCGATACACCGAACAGGAACATCGCAGCTACGATCAGGACAACTACGAACCACTGTCGCTGGAACGACCGGATCCCTACAACCATATCGATGAAAACGAGCAGCTGACGGACCCGATCGCCGGTCGTCAGGGTTGTCATATGGCGGCCTCCGAATGGCGTCTGCTGGGGTGGATGGAACGTCAAGGGCTGGATTACGATTTTTACAGCGAAACGCAGTTCCATTTCGACCAGGTTCTACTGGATGATTACCGTGTGCTGGTCATCAGTACTCATCCGGAATACTGGTCTGCGGACATGTACTTCCGCCTGAAGAGCTGGGTCTTTGAACGTGGCGGACGGCTGATGTACCTGGGTGGCAACGGCCTGAACTGCGAAGTCGAATTTCTCGACGATCATCGCGTCGTGTACCAGAATACGAATTGGAGTCACTCGGAACCCCAATTCGCCCCCGATGGTCGTGAATACGAAAGCCGCTTTGGCAAACGGCAGGAATCGGAAGCCAATCTGCTGGGCGTTGTTTTTACATTCCCGGGGATCATGACAGCCGCACCGTACCAGGTGACAGAGGCAGATCATTGGTGTTTCGAAGGAACCGGGCTTAAGAATGGCGACATCTTCGGACAGGAGAGTCTGCATATGCGAATCCCCGGCGGAGCGTCCGGTCATGAAACGGACAAGGTGTCGGCTTCATCGCCAGCGAACGTGCAAGTGCTGGCCAGGGGCCTGAACGCGGATGGTGGAGGAGCCGAGATTGTGATTCACGAACCGGGCGGAGGCGGTGCCGTGTTCTCTGTGGGATCCATCTGCTGGCCAAGTTCCGTGCTCGTCGATGATGCGGTGTCAAAGATCACGGAAAATGTACTGCGACGATTCCTGGACTGAACATAGGAAAGGGGTTGAACATGATATTCAAAAGGAGCGACTGTGCAGGTTGGTTATGTCAGCGACGAAGACTATGTTGCGGTTGCAGGCGTGGACTTCGAATTCGAACGTGACGGCGCATCGTTGACGGCAACTTCCCGCGCGTCGGGAGCAGTGTATGCCGACATCGAACCCGGCGACTGGCAGATCAGCCTTTCGAAGCCGGGTTACACAGCGAAACGTGTGGAAGTGCATGTCACTGGTAGCGAACTGATTTCCTTTCGCTTGCTTTTTGATCGTCTGTACGGATTCATGTGGCCCAAATGGAGTCGGTCCGGCGAGACGTCGGAATACTGCGTGCACAGCACAAAGGAATTTCGGCTGGACCTCTGGCGCTACGGCTGGGAGAAAGAGTTTATTCGCAGTTTTGGGTGGTGCGATGAACATGGCCCCGGAGCCATGGCTCAGATGCTGCCGGACCGTGACTTCACTCAGACCGGAGTGGATTGGAATCGCACGGGCTACAATCTGCAGTATCAAAAGCACAGTATCCCGGCACCGGAACGTTCAGGGCTGTACTACCTGCACGCGAAGACTCGCGACGGTGAGTTCTGTTCATTTCCGTGGATCGTTTCGCCGCGCGAGCCAGAGGCGAAAATCGCCGTGCTGGCATCCACAATTACACAAAACGCGTACAACCGATTTGGCGGACGCAGCAACTACTTTAACCAGGACGGCCTGCCGGATCGCCCCATCGTCAATTCGCGGCAGGATCTGAAACGCTACACCCAACCGGACACATGGCCGTTCGAACAGACCGCTGCGCCGTTGTCCTTTCAGCGGCCTGAGCCTGCCAGTTGCGTTCCGGAAGACGCTCAGGTTTCAGACACCATTGCCGGTCGCATTGAATCCGTGTTTGCACCAGGCGAATGGCGCCTGCTCGGCTGGATGGAGCGAGAGGCATTCGACTACGACCTGTACTCGGAAACCGATCTGCACTTCGATGATCTGCCTCTGGAAGCCTATGACGTCCTTGTTCTGAATCTTCATTCCGAGTACTGGTCGCCACAGATGTATTCTCGCGTTAAGAAATGGGTCTATGAACAGGGCGGCCGGCTCATGTATCTCGGCGGTTGCGCTTTGTATGCGGAGGTAGAATTCCAGGACGATGCGACGATTCTGTGTCGCCGCGAAGGAGAGTACAGTCTCCGCGGCGAGTCCGAAGCGAAGCTGTTGGGTGTGGCCTACACGCATTCCGGATTCCAGACGGGTGCTCCCTATCGCGTGCTCAACGATGGTCACTGGGCGTTCGCAGGCACGGGGCTGAACAACGAAGATCTGTTCGGAATGCGGAGTCTGCACGAACGCTGTCCCGGCGGCGCGTCGGCACACGAACTGGATAAGATCAGTTCCGATTCTCCCGAGAATGTCGTGCATCTGGCCAAAGGTACAAATCCCGATGCAGCAGGTGCGGACCTGACAATTTATGAAACGCCTTCCGGTGGAAGCGTCTTTGCTGCCGGTTCGCTATGCTGGACACTGTCTCTGCCGATTGACGACGGAACTTCGGCTATCACGCGTAATGTCCTGTGTCGATTTCTCGAAAGCAAAACGTGACTCCCGCGTTTTCCGAATCCCGCTCCGATTCGCCAACCAGCGTCCGCTGGTTCGTGCTGGGGATTGTGGCATTTGCATCCGCCGGCGCGTATCTCACGCGGTACTGCATTTCGGCGGCCAACACCACAATTCAACAGGATCTCGGGTTCAACGATGTACAGATGGGCGAACTGATGAGCGCCTTTGGGGTTGGCTATCTGCTGTGCCAGGTGCCCAGTGGCTGGTTGGGAAACCGATTCGGAACACGCTTTGCCTTTGCGTTTCTGAGCGTGTGCTGGTCGCTCAGCAACTTTTGGTCAGCCATGGCATTGACCTGGCAAATGCTGTGGGCGTCACGGCTTTCGCTGGGGCTTTTTCAGGCGGGCCTGACCCCGATCTCCGCAAAGATTCTGAAGGACTGGATTCCGCTGCGCTGGCGCGGCCGCAGCACCTCCTGGATCGCGGCGTCAATGTCCATCGGCGGCGCATTGACGATGGCACTGACTGGCTGGCTGCTCACACGCGACTACGACTGGCGAGGCATCTTTGCGGCGTATTCTGTCGTGGGGATTTTGTGGGCTGTTGGCTTCTACCGGTACTTCCGCACGTATCCAAAAGATCACCAGCGTGTCAATAAAGCAGAACGCGATCTGATTCACGAGATCGCTCAACCCGATACCATCGCAACGGCCTCCCTGGATACTGAACCGGCTGGCAGGGAGAATAAGACCGAACCCAACACGTCGCGCAAAACACTGATGCTGAACATGCTGCAGTGCCCGGGCATGTGGGGGCTGTGTGTGCAGTCGTTCTTTCGAGCTGCCGGATATGTCTTTTTCGTGACGTGGTTTTTTGCTTTTCTGGAATACGTTTACGGCATCGACAAGGCCGAAGCCGGACTGCTCAACAGTCTGCCGCTGATCGCAGTTGTTGTCGGCAGTATTGTAGGCGGAGTCATTGTCGACTGGCTGTTACGAGTCACCGGCAGCAAGTGGATCAGTCGCAGCGGAACGGCGATTGTGTCGTTGACCGTCTGTGGTTTGTTTACGATGGCGGCTGCGTGGACATCATCCGCAACGGAACTTTCGATTGTTATCGCGGTGGGCGCACTGTTTTCCGGAATTGGATCACCCGCTGCATGGACGGCGACCATCGACATCGGCGGTCGACACACGGCAGTCGCGATGGGAGTCATGAACATGGCGGGCTGTCTGGCAGGCGTGGTGCTGCCAATCGTTCTGGGCAACTGGTTTGATCAAATTCGCGAAACCGACGGAAACTGGGACTTGGTGATTTACCTGCATGCTGCCTTTTACTTTTTGGGTGCGTTAAGCTGGCTTGCGGTGAATCCGTCAAAGACGATTGAAGATGGCTATGTTGTTTGACACACACACTAACCTGATGTGGTACCCGGAACATCTTTCGGTTGAGTTCGTGGAATTCGCATGGGAAGCGAAGCGAGCCAAGATGAAAATTTCTGATGATGTCTACTTCGCCGGCAGCGACATCAAAGAAGCCAACGCATTCGATTCGAAGCCTGAGCAGTTGCTCGCAGCCACGGCCGATGTCGATAAGGCGATTGTGTTCGGCATCAATGCTCCGTTCACCGGAATCAACTGTGACCAGGAACTCATCGCCCGATTCGTCGCCAAACATTCCGACAAATTCATCGGCTGGTGTTCGGTCGACCCCAATGATTCGGACTGCGTTGATCAGCTCGAACATTACGTCAACAATCTCGGTTTGCGAGGATTGAAGTGTTCGCCGATCTACCAGAACTGGGATCCGCAGGACCCGCAGCATCTGCCTTTGTTCAGGAAGGCGGAAACGCTGGGAATACCGGTTAACATTCATCAGGGCACATCGTTTGTTCGAACCGGCCCACTGAAGTATTCCAATCCAATCCAGCTGGAAGACATCGCCATCGCCTGCCCGGACCTGCGAATTGTGATCAGTCACATGGGGCACCCCTGGGAAGACGAATGCGTCGTCCTGATCCGCAAGCACCCCAATCTGTATACGAATATTTCCGCTCTGCACTACCGGCCGCTGCGTCATTATCAGGCGTTCATGACGGCCATCGAATACGGAGTGGATCACAAGCTGATCTTCGGTTCAGACTTCCCGTCGGCCACTGCGGCTCAGGTCATTGCCGGACAGAAAAAAGTAAACGACGTTGTTGCCGGGACGAACTTCCCCCAAGTTCCGGACGCGATGATTCACAACATCATTTATGAAAACTGGAAAGCATTCCTGCCGGAGTACGCTTGATGCACGATCGGATCAAACCTTCGTCTCAAGCTCGCGGCCTTCATCCTTCGGTCATCCTGCGAACAGGCCTCGCCAATGAAGATCACTCGAATCGAAGCCATTCCGGTTAATGTTCCGCTCAAACCGGGAATGACCACGAAAACGTCTCATGGCGAACATGCAACGTCTCCCTATGTTATCGTGAAAATTCACACCGACGAAGGATTGATCGGAGTTGGCGAAGCCACGGTCGCGCCTCGCTGGAGCGGTGAAACAAGCCAGAGTTGCGTGGCTATCGTCCATGGCCTGATTGGTCCTGTGCTCACAGGTGAAGACCCGACTCGGGTGAATTATCTGCGTCGCCTGATCGAAGGGTTGGTTCGACTGAACCCGTTTACGAAAGCCGCCGTTGAAATGGCTCTCTGGGATCTGGCGGGCAAGGCGGCCGGCGTCCCCGTATATCAGTTGCTGGGTGGTAAGGTTCGTGAGGAAATGCCAATCAGAATGGTGGTCGGATCTATCGACATTCCGCAGGCTGTCGAACTCGCGCGAAAGTTTCTGGACAAAGGCGTCAAGTGCCTGAAAATCAAAGTCGGACTGGACCCCGATCAGGATTTTGAACGAGTGCGAGCAATTCGAGAACTGGCGGGCCCGGACATTCCTGTCAGTGTTGACGCAAACTGCGGCTGGACAGTGCCACAGGCCAGGCAGATGCTGCGTCGGCTGCGAGAATTCAATATTCTGTTTGTAGAGCAACCGATTCCGACGGCTGATCGCTCGGAACTGGCCGCTCTCAGGCGGCACTCGGACATTCCCATCATGGCGGATGAAAGTGCGTTCACCTGTGGCGACGCATGGCATCTGACTGCGGAACGTGCAGTTGACATCATCAGTGTTTACCCGGGGAAGAACGGAGGCATCCAGGCCACGGTGGAAGTTGTGCACGTCGCGAAGGCGGCGGGCATACCATGTGCGATGGGCAGCAATCTGGAACTGGGAGTCGGCACGGCCGCCATGCTGCATCTGGGAGCGGCCCTGCCAACGATTGCCAGCGAACGGTATCCCGGTGATTTCATCGGCCCGCTGTATCACGAAGCCGATATGCTGAGAACGCCCCTGACACTGGGCCCAGCCGCCGCACGCGTTCCGGACGGCCCGGGACTCGGCGTGGAACTGGATGAGGGGCAACTCGAACAATATCGCAACTACAGCAGCGTGGCACAGGGCACGGGGAGCGTAAGCAGCATCACGTTTGAAGGGTGAAATCAGACTTAACGCTGATCATGACAGTGCTGCGTCCTGTCATGAAACAGAATGCACCGCAGCTCATAACTGGATTGAACTACGATGTGGTTTCAGCTTGTGCGTTCGTTTTACCATCCCGTGAAATCAGACAGCTGGCAACAACACCGACAAGATATGTTGGCACACAGGTGATGGCACCATACCACCAGTGCGAAATCTCAAACACGAAGGTCATGATCAGACCGATGATGCCGGCCGCAAGCCCGATCATCGCGCTGCGAGTTGTGGCTCGTTTCACGGACATCCCCAGCAGAAAGATTCCCAGCTGCAGACCGAAGAACATGCCAGAGATTTTCATGATCATCGGAAACACGTTGCCGCCCTTGAAATAAAACACGATCGCCACTGCGATGGACAACAGGCCGAATACACAGCACAGCATGCGACTATGGCGCAGCTCTAATTGTCGCTCAGACTGCCAGTCACATACGACCGAGGCCGTCATGGAATTGATCCCGCTGTCGATGCTGCTCATGGCTGCTGCAAACAGACCAGCCAGCAGTAAACCAAGCAGGCCGGGCACGGCAAGTTCTGTCATCACAAATCGCGGCAACAGATGATCCTGGTGCTTTTCGCGCTGTAACTCGTCGTACAGCGTATCAGTAACAATCGTCGCTGCGACGGATTCGCCAGACGGCGTCTCAACCGGATTGCCGGCTCGAGTCTCCTGCTGCTGATAAAAAGCAAACAGAGTACTGCCAGCCAGAAAGAACACTCCGCACACAATTCCCACCATCAATCCGTTGACGACAAGTGCCCAACCAGCCGCCGTTTGACTGGGCATGGAGACATATCGCTGCACCGAACCAAAATGGACGGCATGACCGGCAAGGTACACAAACACACCGAAGGCCGTCGCCGCCCACAGATTGCCCTGTTCAAAATTCAGCGACGTGTCGAACATCGCGAATCGACCGTGTTCGTTGCCGACCTGCCAGATCGTCGACCATCCTCCATCAACTTTGCCAACTGCAAGGAGTAAAACGGTCAGCATGCCGCCACCCAGTGCTACCGCCTGGATGGCATCCGTCCACACGACCGCTTTAACGCCGCCGAGTGTCGTATAAATTGTGGCAAACAGTCCGACTCCTATCAGCAAGCCGGCGGTCTGCGACTGTGACAGGTCAAACACGGCTTCCAGTATCACTCCCACAGCTCGCAGCATGTTGCCCATCCACCCGACCGTGTAGAGCATGAACAACACGCTGCAAACCAGCCGCAGACGCCGGTCAAATCGCCTTTCGACGTACTCGTACGAACTGGTCACCCCCAGCCGAAAGTAGATCGGCAGAAAGAACTTCCAGACAATCGGCGACACCACAAACGGGATGAACAGAATCGCCAGGTACAGGTGATAGTCACCGTAAGCGGCCGTACTCGGCAGACCGACAAACGACAGTGAGCTGAATGTGCCGGCGAACAGCGACAAGCCGACCGGCAACCAGTGCATCCGGCGGCCGCCCAGAAAATAGTCATCATTCGAATGCTGTCCGCGCGCGAACCACAGGCCGAGTGCAAATACGACCACCAGGTAGCTAAGGCAAATAGCCCAGTCGATCAGGCTGAATGAAGTCATACCGGAATTCCTCAGCAATGCTGCCGCTGCCGACCTTTCAGCAGGCGGCGTTTCTGAAGATTTGATATTCAATCGAACTCATTTTGTACTCCGCACTGGAAAATTTTCCTTGCTGCGATTCGCAAAACCCCAATCGGTTGCTTTGTAGCTGATGATGAGTTCGGGCGACAGCAGGCGTCTGCCCTGTTGGTGCAGGCTGTGCATGGCTTTATCCAGAATCCCCGTGGTCAGCAGCGTTCGTTCTACCGGGTAAGCTGGTTCTTTCGTGTGAATCATGTGTTCGATCGCTCGCAGCAGATGCTCGAAGTGTCCGAATGGTTTTTGCTCTTCCAGCCGGAACCAGCACGCGAACGGTTCCGGCTGTCCGTGTAACCGACAGGCGACCGAAAACTGTCCGGCCACACCGTTCAGCATAGCCACGGTCGCACGAAAGCCGTCCATATATTCAATTAGATAAAACGTCCCCGTAGTGGGATTGAGTTTCTGCTCAAGGTTGTCGACTGAACCATTAAAGGTCGCGAGGGCTGATGTCAGCAACTGTCGATTCCACGTTCCGTCTTTTTCGGCCTGCCAGATCTGTTCACCGGTTAGAGCCGTGACTGCAGCAACACCAGTTTCGCCTCCCTGGCGACGTTCGGCGATAGACTGCAACGCTTCTATCGCGTGAAAACCGTACGCCTCGGCTCCACCATAACCAACCGCGACTGCTTCTTCGATTTTGCTGCCGACCGGAAGTTCCTGTGACGGATATCGCCACGCCACGGGCAGTGACGAACCGGCCATGAACGGTATTTCGTGACTTGCAGCTGCGTCGTACATGTGCTTTGCAGCGGGCCAGTTCCAGGACAAATGTTTGTCATTAAAAATCGGCACGAACTCACCACAGCGTTCCATCGCCGCGACGATCTGGTCAAAGAACTGCTGCCGGGGATACATTTTCTGATTCGTGTCGTTGTCCCGATAATCACCGTGTTCACCGATGCTCAGCACACCCGCGACCGGAAGACTGTCCCGCCCCAGCGTCACTGCCTCATCAATGGTCTTTGCGATTCGAAAACCGTGTTTCTTTGCAAGGTCACGGCTGAGGTCCTTCGCGTGAACCTGGTCGGTATAGAGCGACACCAGTTCCAGATCCGGGCCGGCGCCACCCGTCTGCCGCCACCCTTCCAGGATTTTCCCGATGAGTACATCAGCATGTGAATTCGTAAAGTACGTGCTGACAACGGCCGCGACTGGCAACTTCTTCCTGTGCCCGGCCGCCCGCAATGCCGCCGCACCGGACAGCATTGCCAGACTGCCAATGCCAATGGTTTGCAGTGCCTGACGGCGAGTTGTGGTCATGTTATCCCGATCGAACTCAAACAGAAATCTCGTAACCAGCGTTCGATGTAATCACCATTCACGGATTTGCAAAACAGTACATCGCCGCATCAGTGCGCAGGTAGATGCGACCGTCTTTGATCGCCGGCGTTGCCAGAATTCGTTCACCAAAATCATGGGAGGACAAAACGGACCAATCACGATCAGCCATCAGGACTGTAATCACACCGCGTTCACTGATCAGGTACACCTTACCGTCACCGGCAACCAGCGATGAGTAATAGTTACCCGGTCCGCGGGCACGGCCCTGCTTGATCAATTCACCGGTAGCCGCGTCAAGCGTCGTGATAATCCCGCTGTCCTTGACCATATACATCACGCCGCGATAAACAACAGAACTGGGAACTGTGGGCAGCCCTCGCCGATATGTCCATACGACGTTGGACTGGGTGACGTCACCTTTCCCCCCTGGCCGCACCGCGGTTGCTGCATTTTGGGCCAGCTCAAACACACGCCCGTGTTTGTCCCATTCCAACCGGTTGAGCTTTTCATCCTGATCGAGATCAATGCGGAAAAACCGCTGCAGCACGGGCCCCTCTGATAACTCGGATTTTGCAATCAGACCGTCCTTGTTGTTGTCATAGGTCGTCAGCGCCTCCTCGTATGGCTCCATGGAAATTCGGCTTGATGGGTCGCCTCCCGGGGTCCATGTGGCAATGTAGATGAGACCCTCCGCATAGACCGGCGTTGGATCCACGATACGCGACAGACCATTAACCCACCATTTCGGTGTGCCAGACTCGATCTCATAGGCCACGAGCTTCAGCGACCCGGCAACGACCAGCGAACGATCATCCGCCGTCTCCACGAGAATTGGAGAGGAGTAACTTCGAGTGAACCCATCACGCGGAATTTCCCAGCGAGTTTTCCCCGTCAGCTTGTCGAACGCCATCAGGACACAATCAACATCGTGATCCTGGTTCAGGATCACAAGATCGTCGACCAGTATCGGAGAACTGCTGGCGCCGAATTCGTCCTGGAACGGACCGAGTTTTCGTTCCCACAAGAACTCTCCGTCCATGTTGTAGCAGACCAGTCCGTGGCTGCCGAACAAAGAATAGACGCGTTTTCCATCGCACGCGGAAGTGCACGATGCGGGACTTCCAACCTGGTGTACGTCTTCAATGCGTTCGGTTGGCACCACCTTCGTCCACAAGGTGGCCCCCGTAGTGCGACTGAGCGCAACTGTGGCCAGTTCGCTGGACTCCTTATCAAACGTCGTGATGAAGATCCGATCGCCATGCACACACGGCGATGAAATACCGGATTTCAACGGCACTCGCCACACAAGATTTGATTTCGATCCAAAATTTGCCGCCAGCGCGGACGAGTCCGCAGCAACTCCGTTGTCCTGCCGGAAGTACGTGACGTCGTCAGTTGCCAGCAATGTTCCGCAACAGCCGAGTATCGCGATAACACCAGGAACAGGAAATCTGAGGCAAACCATAGTGAATACTTTCGTCGTCTGTTCAGTTCGGTCATTCCGCCGCCGCACGCGCTACGCCTGGGAACCGGCCGCGCACTTTGTCCGCATCAGTTCCAGAAGTGACTTCTGAGGACTTACGAATTTCTCAACACCTTCCTGCATCAGGGTCTCCTGCATCTTTCCGAAGTCCACGCGCTGATCGATTTCCTGCTGCACCTCCTTTGACGCAGGAACAGCAACCTGTCGGCCGAAGGTCTGGTTGCTTTCGGCAATGGTCTGATTGGTTGCGGGCGGATTTGTTTGAATGTCAGAGCCTGCCAATGCCGCCACATACTTCCACGGAGGGTCTTCCGGATTCTTGGTCCCGGTGCTGGCGAAGATGATCTCCTGCTGCAGCGGCAAATTCTTGTCGGCCCAGAATTTGGTATTTTTTTGCCACATTCTCTGAGCATTCACGATACCTACCTTGCCCGCAGTCATAGGGCTAAGTTCAGGAATGTGCCGGGCTGTGTAGACGTCGACGCGTGAAACAAAGATGCTGTACACGCTCTTGAAACCGTCGAGCGTATCACGACGCTGAGCCCCGCGCCAGATTGCGTCACGTGCCTGCACGTACTGTTGCTCAGTAAAAATCAGCGTTACGTTCAACGTAACGCCGGTGGCACAGAGTTCCTCAAGGGAATCCAGTCCCGCCGGAGTCGCCGGGACCTTTACCATTCGGTTTTTGTGACCTTGCGACCATTCTTTACCAAGTTCAACGTAGCGTTCTACTCGCTGGGCGTGCGAAATGTCCTGATCTTCGATCAGCGGATCGAGTTCAAAGCTCACATAACCGTCGTTGCCGGAAGTCGCCTTCCAGACCGACAAGAACTCCTGCTGCGCACTGCATACCAGCCGATCCGTCAGTGCCCATGCAATTTCATCGGCCGGCAGATCGTTTGCGATCAACTTGTCGATGACGTCATCAAACCTGCCGGTCTTCAGCAGATTTGCGATGATGATCGGATTTGATGTGGCTCCCGTCGCTCCCAGTTGTTTGTTCTCCGTGATCAGATCCGGATCGATCGAATCAAGCCAGAGTTTTGTGCCGGAATTGATCAGTGAACGAAGAGCAGATGACATTGAGTGACCTCTATTCTTTGAATACAGTTCGGTGATACCCGGCAGAGACGGTGCTGTGGAAAGGTATGAAAACTTCGACAGATGTACCACCAACAGTGCCCAGATCGGAGTTCATCAAATACAAAAGGACCGGTAACACATTCCGCTGGCTTGAAGTTGCGCGGCAACGGTTTCGCCGCAGCCGGTGAACGCGATATCACGGGTGGAAGTAAAGCTAACGCTGGTCCGTATGTCGCTGGAATGCCGGCGTCTGCTAATCAAGCTCGGCCCGCTAGAGCGTGCTGCATCGAAGTGTAGAAGCGATTTCAAAACCGCTGATGAAAAGCACGAAACGCAGGCGAAAGAATCAAGCTCGCAATAGAATAATGCTGGAAACTTACTTATTGGCGCTGCGTGCTGGTATTGAAATTGCTTCTAATCAAACAGATAGCTCACCGATTCATTCCGGTGCACACGACGGATGGCTTCACCAAGCAATGGCGCGACGCTGACCGTCGTGAGATTTTGCAGTGCCGGATTCGATGCGTGGGGACACGTGTTCGCGACTACGATTCCATCAATTTCAGACTGGTTCAGCCGCTCAACGGCCGGGCCGCAAAAGACACCGTGCGTGGCGCTCACATAGACGCGGCGAGCGCCATGTTCACGTGCGACCTTCACCGCACCACAAATAGACCCCGCCGTCGTAATCATGTCATCAAAGATTAGAGCTGTCTTGCCTTCGATCGGGCCACCGATCAGATTTGCCTGCTTCGTTTCCAGCGCGTTCGCTCGACGCTTATCCACGATCGCCAAAGAACCACCGAGGTTCTCCTGATGATGCAGACTGCGTTTGATACTGCCTTCGTCCGGACTGACAATAACCAGCTCACTTTGCGGTATGGCCAGCGACTTGAAATGTATATCCAGAATTGGCGCGGCGTACAAATGGTCTACCGGCACGTCAAAAAAACCCTGAATCTGAGCGGCATGCAGATCCATCGTCAGAACCCGATGGGCACCCGCCTGCACAATCAAATTCGCGACCAGCTTGGACGTAATCGGTACCCGCCCGGAATCCTTGCGGTCCTGACGTGCGTAGCCGAAATAGGGAATGACAGCGGTTATTCTGGCAGCGCTGGCCCTGCGGCACGCGTCAATCAGGATCAGCAACTCCATCAGATTGTCATTTACGGGCGGCGACGTTGCCTGGCAGATAAAGACATCGCAGCCACGAATATTCTGATTCAGCTTGATGCTGATTTCGCCGTCCGGAAAATCGGACACATCCACGTGTCCCAGTCCGATTCCCAGGTATTCGGCGATCTCCAAAGCGAGGGCTGGATTTCCTCGGCCGCTGAGTATCGTCAGGCGTTCATACATTTTCGAAAACGCCTTCGGGCTGAAAAACGCTCAAGCGTTCCTGCAACAGGCTCATAGAAGTATGCGTCATGAACGATACGAGCGATGCTCCTGTTCGAGTACTCGCACCGCGGGATCGCTGAACTTGAAGCAAGAACAACGACTCTTCGGTACGGAAACTGACCGCCGTTGCTTCCGTCCAATGCTGACGAACATCACCCCCAGAGTCAATCCACGCAATCCACGAGGTGTGGATAATTTCAGGACTTTGGGAGTAAAGGATGTGGCGCGGTCGTACACAGATCGATGGGCGTAGCGGTAATCTGCCCGGCAAACAGCTGGGTCACATCACATTCACCGCTCCTGCCGCGGGATCGAAAGTCTCCTGTGTATTCCATGATCGTGACGTTTTCGTCGCTGGAGTGTGGCTGAACTCGAAACCCGATGTCGTGCGACAGAACACCCTGCGGGGCGAAGGTGATGTCCGCCGGGTGGAGATCGTCGTCGATGGCCGGAAAATTCACGTTCCAGAAACAGCCTGGCTTCAGGCTGTGTTCTTTGGAAATTAGCTTACCTACGACTGCCGTCACGTGTCTGGCAAGGTTTTGCCAGTTAATCGAAACACCCGGCTGCAGGTATCTGGAAACAGCCAGCGCGGGCACTCCCAGAATCGCGGATTCACGTGCCGCCGCCGCAGTGCCCGAATAGAACAGATCGACGCCAAGGTTGGCACCGGTATTAATGCCCGCAACCACGAAATCCGGTCGTTCCTTCCCCTGTGCACATAGTCCGACACGAACACAGTCTGCGGGAGAGGAATCGACGATTTCAATCACACCGAACGGGGCAACACTGCGACGTTCCACTCGGATCGGTGAGTGCGTATTAACGGCATGCCCCTTTGCACTGTGGCACACCGCGGGGGCGACAACTCTGACTTCGCCCAGAGGAACAAGCGCGTCATGCAGTGCTGCAAGTCCCGGACCATCGAAACCGTCGTCATTCGTAATCAGGAACTTCATCAGCAAACTTATCCAGCAGCAGCCTGCGTCACCAGGAGCTGTGGACGCAGTTGTTCCTTGCGTGCATCGACAACAGCCTTGACCTTCCCCAGCTCAACTTCTGCGGCTTGAAGTTGAGCTTTTGCTGCCGTTGCCTGTTGTGCGATCGGTGCTGCTTCAGCCGTCAGCTTTTTCATCATTTCCTGGCCGGCCGCCAGTTCTTTTTGAGTGGTCGCGATCGTCACATTAACAGCTGTTAGTGCCGTTTTTGCGTCCAGGATCTGTTTGGCAACCGTTGTCAGTTTCGTCTTTAGTGCCGCCAGTGCTACGACTCGGGCGGCAGCAGCCTTCTCCAGCGCCGCGGCAGAATTCTTGATTTCGACATCAGCGGGCAGTATTTCTGATGCCGCCTTCACCTGAGCCACCGCCGCCTGCAGCATTGGGATGGCCTTTTCGTTTGTGGCGACTTGACCTGTCACTGCCGTCTGTTCCTTAACGTAGGCCGTAACAGACGCAGTCAACTGGGCCATCTTCTTCTGCGAATCTGTCAGAAGCTGGGTTTTCGTCTGAAGCAGTTGTTGAGTCGTCGCAATCTGCTGATTCTTTTCATTCAGCACTGCGTCAGCTTCCAGTGAGGCCAACTGAACCGTTTCCTTATCCGTTTCCTTCTGACGCAGAACCTTCAATTCATCCCGAAGTGCCAGGTATTGCGTCCAGCGAGCGACATCGGCAACGGCCTTATTGACAACGTCCTGCGCCGCATTCACCAGAGCCTGTGCCGCGACCAGCTTTTCGTCGAATGGTTTCAGAGCGGCCACCTGATTGTCCATGTTCGCCTTCTGAGCAGCGACCTGTTTCCCGTCAGCATCGATCAGCGTTTTTGTAGCAGCTATTGTTTGAGTGTATTTCGTAACCTCTGCCACCACCACTTTCACTGCTGCATCGGTCTTCTGCATTTCCGTGGTGCGTAAAGCAACCTGAGCTTTGAGTTGTTCGACAACCTTCTTCAGTTCGGCATCTTCCTTCATCAGATCTGATGCCATGCCTGCCTTTGCAACGGCAGCCGCGAGTTCGGGAACTGCTTTTTGCAAAGCTGTCAGTTTCGTCTGCGTTTCTGTCTGTTTTTTCTGACTGGCAACCAACTGCCCTTCCTGAGTCTTCAGGGCTGCCTGACGATCGGCGAGAGTTTTCTGACTGGCCGCGTAAGTGACTTTTGCCGCCTCAATTTTCTGAACCTGTCCGTTCTTTGCGGCGTTCGCTGCTTCAAAGGCTTTGCGTCCCTCCGCCAGTTTCTGGTTTACCGACACCACCTCGGCTTCTGCCTGCTGCAATCGAGCCATCAACATTGGTGGATTTGTTGTGAGATTACCAATACGTGTACCGTCGGCCGCATTCCAAACCCGCACCTCGCCCGTCCAGTCACCCGCAATCACTCGATTGGTTTCGTCACAGTGCGACACCTGAAGTGCCAGATCGGCGAAGGCCTCGAAAGCTAGTAACTGTTTTCCATTCTGATCCCAGATCTTCGTCACTTTGTCACGCCCACATGACACGACGCGGCCGTCTCGACAGAATTCCATCGACTGCGTGCCTCCGCCGTGAGCATTCCATGACTTAATGTTGCCGCCGTTTTCCATTTCCCACAGTTTGATACTGGCATCTGTGCTGGCCGACGCCAGGACGTTACTGTCAATGCGCCATGAAACCGTATTCACAGAACCTTTGTGACCGTTGAGTGTGAGGTATTCACGTCCGGTGTACGATTCCCAAACGTGCAATCCACCCGCTCGGTCAGACGTTGCCAGCAGCACACTGTCCGGGCTGAACTCGAGGGAATAGATCCAGTCGGTATGTTTCACAATTTCGTAGGCCAGTTCGCCAGTAGCCGTGCTGTAGACTCGTACGACTTTTCCTGGACCGCCGACGGCAACCAGTGACTGGTCAGCACTGATGTCCGCCGCCAGCACTTCATCAAGCTCGTCTCCGACTTCCATCACGCGTTCGCCGGTTTTAATGTCCCAGACAACCGCCAGTCCCTTGGAACCTCCACGACCGCCTCCAGCCAGCAGCAGGGCTCCGTTACGGCTGAACTTGAGCACTCGCGCCTGGCCCTCCGGGAATGGAAGCACACCCAGCGGTTGCAGACTTTCACTGCTGTACAGGACGACCTGTTTCTGACCGGCGACCGCAACAAGTTTCGCCCACGGGCTGGTGGCGATGGCTGAAACCGCTGTTGTTGCAGCGGTATGTACAATTGGTTCAAGGCCCAAAACGTCCGGCAGTGGCGGGGGACCTTCCGGTCGAGCACCAGCGGAAACGTCAACACTCAAGCTGACTTTGGGCTTTTTCGGCAGCATCACTTTGCTGGAAGATGTCTCCGGAGCACCGGCTTCGATCCATTTACGGACGGTCTGAATCATTTCTTCGGGCAGCTTGTCCGACTTCGGCGGCATATAAGGCTCTGTGTCATGATTTATGACCATGAACAGGTAGCTGTCGTCCGGGCTGCCGGGGTCAATCACGGCGCCGGATCCTCCCCCCTGCATCATCGCAGTGAAGTTGGACAGATCGAGGTCCGCCGTTTTCTTATTGGTGTTGTGACAGCTGAAACACTTCGCACGAAAAATGGGTTTCACGTGATCTTCGAAGTTGACCTTCTCCTGGGCCTGCGCGGACAGAGAAAGGTTGCACAGCAGAACAGCGAAGAGGAATCGTGTGGTGGGAAGGTTCATGTTGCGGCTCCGTTAGGACAGCGAGCGCGGCGGGGTATGCCATTGGAAACGCCGCAACTTCCAGCGCGGCAGCGTTTTGTCAGTTTCTACAGATTTCTTATTCGTCAAACACATACCGACCGGCCAAGCTTGCCGGAACATCGCGTTGTAATCGTTCCAAGTGGACGGAACTATCTAACCCGCAAGGACAAGAGTGACTAAATCCGATTGGCTTCGCGCGGCTACTCCGCAAACTGCGAGAGGGAATACTTAGTGGTTGAACAGAAACTCCCGTGAGTTGAGCATCGACCAGAAAATATCTTCCAGAGCCTGCAGTGGGTTCTCCTCTTCCGTCGCGACAGCGACCAGTGAAGCAAGTTCTTTTTCAGTTGGCTTGCGACAGAAGCAACGCAGGTAAAGTTCGTGGATGATGTCGGCAGGAGTTTTTGACTCCTTGATTAATTCCGGAATCAGTCCACCCTGCTGAATCTTGCTGTTAACTGTGTCGCCATTAATCAGGTGCAGGGCCTGAGACAGATTCGGTTCCATCTTCACCTCACACGAACACACGCTTTCACGCTTGGCCCGCCCAAAGGTTGTCAGGAAGTATGTCGAGGTGTTTCCGTCGGCGATGTGAACGGCTCGAGCACCGACCGGCAATCCGGGGAATTTATTTGTGGTGGACGTCACATGAGATATGCAGTCCAGCATGACTTCGGCACGCAGACGTCTGAGTTCGGCGTGTGCAAAATTGTTGTGGTCTTTTTCGTTTGATGGATTGGTCTGTGTGGACAGCTGGTAAGATCGGGACTTGCAGATATCCCCGACAAGGCGACGGAAATCGTATTTGTAACTGGTAAATCGTTTACCCAGTTCGGTCAGCAGTTCTGCATTAGCCGCGGGATTACTGACCCGCACGTCGTCTACCTCATCGATGATGCCTTTACCGAAGAAGTGAGCCCACACAATGTTGGCCAGGTTAGTGGCAAAGTAGGGATTGTCGGGCGACGCCAGCCATTCGGCCAGAACTTCACGCCGATCCCGTCCCTTGAGATCCGGCGTCTCACCGCCCAAGAATTTGGGGGCCATGTTGCGGCCATCGACGAGATGTTTGACCTCACCACCGCCGCTGTTGAAGATGATCTGCTCGCGCGGATCCTCCGCTCGTTTGCGACCAATCTGTGAGAAGAACGCAGCAAAGCTGTAGTAGTCATCCATCGTCCAGCGGTCGAATGGGTGGTTGTGACACTGAGCACATTGAATTCGCATGCCCATGAAGACCTGGGCGACATTCTCCGATACTTTCAGAGTCTGAGTTTCGGTTTGGTAATAATTAGTTGCCGGGTCTGTGAAGGTACCGCCTTTGGACGCCAGCAGTTCGCGAACCATCACATCGCTCGGTGTGTTGCTGGCGATTTTTTCCTTCAGCCAGTTGAAGTATCGCAGCATGGGCTTCTTGGCGACCCGATTGTTGATGGTCCGAACCTGCAGTAGTTCGGACCATTTCATCACCCACATGTCGACGAATTCCTTGCGCTCCAACAGCTGATCGACGACTTTGTCTCGTTTTTGCGGGTCGGCGTCAGCAAGGAATTTTTCATGCTCATCAGAGCTCGGCATGGTGCCAGTAATGTCGACAAAAACTCGCCGCAGAAACTGCTCGTCGGTGCAAACTTCGGACGGTGTAATTCGTAGTTTTCGAAGCTTATTGTGCACCAGCGTGTCGATGTAGTTAAGTTCCGGAGTCTTGGGATCTTCATACGTAAGCCCCTTCGGCAGGACGATGAAGTGAGACCCGACGGTGTGAGTATCAAAGCGTGCCATAATGAACGCTTCACCTCGCTCGTGAGCGGTCACGATTCCTTTCTGCGTGATTTCCGCAGCGGTCTCGTTGTTGGAGCTGAAGAACGCCAGGGAAGTGACGTCGCGGTCTGTGCCGTCCGAGTATTTTGCTCGAACGGTCAACCGCTGAGTCTGCCCTTCCCCATCAAGGACTGCGGTGTTGGGATACAGCTCCACGTCCAGAACGGTAGGAACTTCGGCGGGTTTAGGGTCGTCCAAAGCTCCGGTTTTCAGCCAGCGAACCATCGTATTGTACTGTTCGTCCCCCACGCTGAATCGCTTGCCGCCGGTGTGCGGCACTGCACCAGTACATTTTTCGATCATCAGACTTTCTTCGGGCAGAGCAACGTTGATGCGTCGCCCTGGGATTTCGCGAGTCACGCGAAAATGATCACCAGCAGGGTCAAAACCGAATAACGACAGTCGGAAACCATCCTTGCCGCGGGCGGCTCCATGGCAACTGCCGTTGTTACAGCTGGTCTTCATGAAGACAGGCATGACATCCATGCGGAAACTGATGGGCAGTTCAACCTTCGCATTCGATACGGCAATTGGCAGGTCAACAGTGTGGCCTTCGTAAGTGACGGTCGCCTTGGTGGTGCCGTCGGCGAGTGGAGTAAACGTGTGAGCATCCAGCTTCACGAACGCTTCATTTTCGATGGCCAGTTGAGCCTTTTCGGTGACGTCATATGTCAGTCCGTTAGCCATGACAGCCTGCACCAATATTGACTGTCGGTCGCCGACGTTCGTGAGGCTGACGTCGCCAGGGCTGACAGTGATAGAGACCGGCTTATGTGCCTCCTGAGCATACACTGTCGTAAACAGTGCGGGCATGGCCAGAGCAGCGACGAACAATCGGAGAGTCTTCATGGTTTCGAATCCAACGATGTGAGATGGTTTCGTCTGAACGGTTGAAATGATTGCCTGACTCCTTTGAGTCTGGCGTTCGTTAATGTTTGTCAATAAATGTCCGAGTCACAGCTATGCAGAATGGAGAGTTACTCTGCTCCGCCAGCTGTCTTTTTTGCCTGAAGTCGCAGCTTCTCAAGACGAGTGAGACGTTTGACCACAGGGGGTTTGGGAGCTGCGGCGACCGCCGCAGGCTTTGGCTCTGCTTTCTTGGGAGGCGCAACAACTGGTTTCGGCAACGGTTTGTCAACACGAAGCTCTGTCGCGCCAACTCGGGCATGTGTGATTGGCTCGTTATTAACGGTGACGACGATCTGGCAGAAAATGTTCTTGTGATTACCTGCCGGGCTGTCAGTCTCCGTCTTTACCTTGAAGACCAGTTCCTTGGTATCTTTCGTGATTTCCATTGGGGCGGCTGTCACTTTGTGCGGCAGACCGAGCAGTTGAACGGTCGCAGGAGCGGCCAGATCCTTCAGAATACTGACTTCGGCCACAATTTCCGTCTCCTGCCCCAGCTCGACACTTGCACGCTGAATTGCGAGACCAATATACGGCTCAGCGACTTCCAGAGTCGCCATTTGGCTTGAAACCCATGCAGTACCGCCCACGTTGGCAGAACCGAGAGTATACACGGGCCATTTTCCGATGGCCGCGTTACCGTTGGCGCTGAGGGGGTACAGGACTTCGGTTTGCCCTTTGGGAATGTTCACAGAACTCGTGGCACCGATCCCGGGTGCGCGGAACGGGAACTGCACATTAATCTGCTCATCCCAGCCTTCCTTCTTTTTTGCCACGATCTTCAACTGCATCGACCCATTACGAACGATGGGTACCTGCGGCTGCACGATCTCAATGGAAAACGGGAGTTCGTCCACGACGACAACTGGAAGACGCTGTACGTCTTTCCAGACATAAAGTGACTGGCCTGGTGCTGAGATCACAAAGTCAGCACGGTTCTCGAAACGGCCACTTATATTTTTGGATTCGTCGTTGAGCTTTGCACGAAAGTCGACAAGGGCGCCGCCGAGTGGAGCGTCCGCGGCCGCCTCAAACATGACGGGCATCGTATTCAGATTGGCAGGCATCGGGGCCGCAACAATGTTGACGCCGGCAGGAAGCTGCATATCTTCCAGAACCAGTTCTCCGCCAAAGTTGGCGCGGCTGGCAGAAACGATGCTTCCAAAACGGTTACCCTTGGCAACGTAAATGCGCTGCCGGTTCTGCGAATAACGTGCCGTTCGCGGAATGCCAAGGGTCAGTTTGGGCAGGACCGGCTGAAACTCAACACGGTAAACAAAATCCTCACCGCCACGACCGAGGTGATCCATAATCCGCACGGCATACTCGCCATCTTCAGGAACGGCGAACCGGATATAGCTGTCGGGACCGCGTGAGTCGTCGTTTCCGCTCAGACTTTTACCATCCTTGACCTTAAAAATGTTCATAACCGGGTCAATGCCTGTGCGGATCCTTCGACCGTAGCATTCGACCTCGTAGGTCTGCCCCTTTTTGGCAGTGAATTTAATGTAGTCGTGGTCACCCGCAGCTTCCAGAATGCCGTTGAAGGCAGACGGGAAAGCCACAGCAGTTGCTTCCGCCAATGAGTTATTGGGTTCGGCCTCGAATGCATTAGGGTCCGGTGAGACTCGAACAGTGTGCCCGGACGGGCTGATACCTCGGTCGTCCTGAGCAAAGATCTGCACCTCGGTGGAGCCGTCGGCTGGCAGCGTGACCTTCTGCTTAATTGGACCGCCCGCGTCACCAATGAACGTGAATTCGACTTCCTCGCCTGCTTTTCCGCCAGCGGGGTAGATCGCCGTTGGTCGAGGAAACTGACCGACGTGCAGTCGATAGCGACAGTTCCCATTGCCGCCATAACCACTCTCACGCATTTCGATGATGTATTTTCCATCCTCCGGAACTGTGATCGACGTTACGGCATCCTGTCGGACGAGCGGAGAATCATCAACGGCAGAAAGTTCGAATCGTTTCTCGTCCAAAATCGCGATGTAAGGATCAAACAGCGTCTGACCGAATCGCATGCCTTCCACTTCAACGGACAGCCGCTGCCCCTTCTTCGCTTCCACCACAAAGTAGTCAACGTCCTCGTTCTGAACTACACCCTCCACAGTGACGTTCTGTTCAATCAGCTGAGCCGCAGCGAATTCGGTATTCGGCTCTTTCTCGGGGACGGCAGGCAGAGCACCAACAAAGAATGTCCGATAATCGGAAACGCCCGATTTCGTGCGAACCTGTGCCGTTTTTTCACCCAGGTCGCAGTCCGGAGCCACTTTTATTGTGGCGCGTACGATGTTGGCGTTTTTTTCGTCCGGTTCGATTTTTATGACTTCAAAACCCGCGTCGTAAAACAGAATCTCTTCTGCATCATTCAACCGAGCACCGGAAAATGTCACAACATGTTCCGCGCCGCGCTGGATGCCACGGGGCGTAATCACACTGAGAGTCGGATCAGAAGCCTGAACAGACGCAGCACTGGTAGCAACAAGCAGCGTAAACAGAATACCCAAGCGCATTACGATCCCCTGGAAGGAATGCCAAAATCAGATTCGAAAACTGTATGAACACCAGTCGCAGATAAAAGAGTTTTCGCAGTGTTTGGCGGACAACCCTCTGTAAAACCGGACTGGGTAAGTGGTGGGAAGTAGGGCTGGCCGCACTCGTTCAACGAGTGAGAATGAGGCCAGCCACGGCGTGTAAAATCAGCTGCAGAGCATCCAATTCATGCCCCGTAGCACCCCTGTTATTCAACTGCTGCTATTCTGTATCAAACAAGCAACTCTTTGCGAACCTTACCCCCATTGACAATCTCGATCGGCCGATCACCGGGAGCCATCAGCTCCTTGTCCGCATTGATTCCCAGACAGCTGTATATCGTTGTGGCCCAGTCAACAACAGTCAGTGGTTTCTCTTCCGGTTCGCTGGCAGTGGCGTCTGACTTGCCATACACCTGCCCACCTTTGATGCCACCGCCGGCGAGGACAACGCTGAATACTTTTGGCCAGTGGTCACGACCTGCGTTGCCGTTGATCTTTGGCGTTCGACCGAATTCACTGGCAATGCAGACCATCGTGTCCTTCAAGCGACCACGTTCGTCAAGATCTCGAATCAGACGGGCATATGCCTGATCCAGTGGCGGAACCTGTCGCTTGATCGAAGCGTCGATATTGTCGTGCATGTCCCAGCCACCGTAGGTCAGGGTCACGAATCGAGCACCGGATTCGACCAGACGTCGAGCCATCAGCATTCGCGCACCAGCCGTATTACGACCGTATTCGTCCCGCAGTTTGTCGGGCTCTTTGCTCAGATCAAAAGCGTCACGGGCTTCCGGAGATCCAACCATGCCGTACGCTCGCTGATAGAATGTATCCACAGCATCCAGTGAGTCGGCTTTTTCCTTTGTAACGAAGTGTTCGTTCACGGCGGCCAGAACATTGCGACGTCGGGTGAACCGTTTATCGTCGACACCACCGGGAAGCTGCAGATCGCGAACAGTGAAGTTGTTGCTGGCCGGATCGGAACCCAGACTGAACGGCGCGAAGGAAGAACTCAGATACCCGGTGCCAGCGAACACGTTTGGCTGACTGGGAACACAGACGTACTGTGGAATGTTGTTCCGCGGTCCAAATTCATGAGTAACCACACTACCCATGCTGGGAAACGATAGAGCAGGGCTCGGGCGATAACCCGTAAACATGTTGTGAGTGCCACGCTCGTGAGCCGCCTCACCGTGAGTCATCGAACGGCAGATGGCAATCTTGTCGGCTACCTGGGCGGTGTTCTTCCAAGTTTCGTTAATGAATGTACCACCGACATTTGTCTGAATTGGCTTCATGGGCCCACGGTACTCGACCGGAGCATACGGCTTCGGATCGAAACTTTCCTGATGAGCCATGCCGCCGGGCAGGTAGATGAAAATGACCGACTTTGCGGTACCTTCCACACTTTCATAATTCTTCAGATCTGCCTGAGCAGTCTGCAGCTTCAGGTACTGAGCCAGTGTCAGCCCAAGACCGCCACAAAAACCAACGTGCATAAAATCACGACGAGAATTTCCGCGACGCATAGCAAGCTCCAATGAGTGTGAACGGACATCCGAAGAAAGCTTTCCCTGGACATCAAGCAAGGTGGGTGAATACAGGTGGGTAGGGTTCAGGGGACAGGCGCAACGCGCTCTGCCCACTGTCTGTCCATTTTGCTGGAACGATCAGCTGTTGTCAACCATTGGCATGGGATTTGTACATATGTACACTACCGCCGGTCGCCAGAGAGACGGTTGTAGTGCTGATGTCGAACATCACGGGCCTGGGTAGAGAAAACTTCGATTGTTGTCGTAAAATCCGTGCAAAATTTGCATAGTACGGGACTGATTCACGGCGTGATGATGCCCTTGGTTGTTGGCTGGGGATATGACCGCGAGACAGATGACCGCGAGACAGATGACCGCATGGATGACCGCGAGACAGATTCTCGCATGGCCCGGACTCTCTTAATGGCGTATTTTTCCACCGTGTTTTTCCGGGAGTTTAGAATCCGGAAGACACATGCCGTCAACGTGGTTCGAAAGCTTGTCTGGAAACTCAGTGCCATTCTCTCTGATCGATACTCACTGCCACCTGGACGCGGAAGCGTTTCATCAGGATCTGACTGAAGTTCTGCAGCGCGCTGCCGACAATGGTGTTGAGCAACTGATAACAATCGGCATCACGAGAGAGACCAGTGAAGCGGCGGTCGTGCTGGCTAATCGTTACGAACCCGTTTTCGCCGTCGTTGGAATTCAGCCGAACTACGCTCAGGACGCGGCACCGGACGACTGGGACCGGATCGTGGAACTCGCATCCCACCCGAACGTTGTGGGGATCGGTGAAACGGGACTCGACAGGTATTGGGATTTTGCGCCGTTGGAAATCCAGCGAGATTACTTTGTGAGGCATCTTGAGTTTTCTCGCGTGTGCAGAAAACCATTCATTGTTCATTGTCGCGAGGCCGAGGCAGATGTTTTGAAAATGCTGCGGGCTGATTTTGCAAACGGCCCACTGAATGGCATCATGCATTCGTTTTGCGGCGATTTAGCAATGGCCGCCGAGTGCGTGGCAATGGGCATGCATATTTCTTTCGCTGGCATGGTCACTTTTCGCAAGAACGATGAACTGCGGGCTGTGGCGGAGACGGTTCCCCTGGACCGGTTGCTGATCGAAACCGACTCTCCCTATCTGGCTCCGCATCCCAATCGGGGAAAACGCAACGAGCCGGCATGGGTACGACACACAGCGGAATGTCTTGCCGATGTTCACAGCATCAGTTTTGAGCAACTGGCAGACGCGACCTCCGCGAATGCGAAACAGCTGTTTCGACTGTCGCAGTGATTGTCATTTGTCGATGCCTGTTTCCCATCGTGACAGTCGGCACAGATCGCTGTTGATTTCAAATCGGCGACATGCATCGGGCCGCAGTTCATAGTGCAGGCATCGCTGTTGTGCGGTGTCGAGCCACACGCACGGCAGCAAATCAAACTGCTGATCCGCCGTGATTCGTTCACGAATCGGCTGCAGCAGATCTTCCGGGACGTCCCGAACTGCTTCCTCACCCGGTTGAAAAGGTGGGATTGGTGTCATCACGCAGCAAGCGCTGCAACTGTCACAGGATTCGACGATGGGCAGCAGACTCACGTTGAACTCAGCTACGGTGATTCGTGAACAATAAATAATGTGATGTCAGATTCGGCAATGCAGGGGGCACGCGTTCCCGGCTCGCATCTTCTGTACGAATTCGAGCCGAAGACGGGGCATTCTTTCGACCCCCTCTGCCTGAAAGGCTGTCATTTGGCGTCCGTACCGCTGTTTGCCGAAACATCCGACTGTTTTCTCGAAGGCGCCGGGGCAGCCGCCGGAATCAGCTCCACGATGACTGGCGTGTCGCGTGGCGGTATCTTTCCGGGCCAGCCTTCGTAGGATTGTCCACCATCACTGGCGGAGCTTGCTTCTTTGATGTCAATGAGTGAAGCCGCAAAGTTGGCAACACAAATCAGATAACCTCCTTCGGCGGCATACTGCTTCTGTCCGGTTGCTTCGTTGACGAAATGGTAGCTGCCACCAAACACGAAGTCCGCGGTCATTGGACGCGACTGGCTGTCTGCAAAAAATGTCTTGATGGCTTGTTGATATGACTTGTCTTCCCACAACGTCAACAGATGTTCACGCTGTTTTTCTGACATGGGACCATACCACAAGAGTTCCTTGTTGTACGGATCGTACCGCAGCTCCATGAGTGGCAGTTTGACGCCCGGAGGCGGTTTCGGAAGTTTTTGCGAGAAGTAATGGAAGACGGAGTGTCGCAGCCATGACCTCACATCGGCACGGTGCAGTTTTCTGTCCTGATCGATCCAGTTCACGAAGATATCGATCCGGGGTCCGGACGGCGGAGAGAATTCCGGTGAAAACATGGCCGGCTTACCTGGTTTTTCGCCCAGTGCCAGAAGTGCTGCGTGAACAACAAAAGCTCTGCCGCGCAACCACAGGACAGATTCGTGTTCTTTGGTCCCTTCCGTACAGCACAGCATTTCCAGCAGGCAGTCTTCACACGCCACCTGAGTGTGCAGCAGCACCCGGTGCTGGTTTGCGTCAAGAAACACGGTGTTCGGAGTGTTCAACGCCGTGCTGCCCTTCAGGATCTTCCGAAGCTGTTTTGGAAGCGGCTTCAGAGGTGGCAGCGTATTGTCCGGTTCGACATTTTTCTGCGGGCTACCATTTGCAGACACACCACTCTTTTCGGAGTTTGCAGTCGCAGCGTCCGTCCGTGGTTCGTCGTCTTCGCCCAAAAGGCACGCATCGAACGACACAACGAGGCACACAATAATAATAAGGCGAAGTGTCAACATGGAAATGCTCCGGCAGAATGACGGCTGTCTTTGAACCGTCATCATAGCGGATAAGCACGCGTTGCAGTACTCGAATCGCTCTCCGCAAACGATGAAGGCCGCACTGAAGACGTGGCGTCTTCTGATCGTGTGACTGCCATTGAGCGTTAGTCCATGTTCATTGCGGCAGCGACGATCTACGCCGACAACTGCTCGGCGGTCAGAGTGCCTGAAGAAGCCGAAATAAGATCGGTCCTGACGTTCTGATGAAAGTCGCTATTACTCTGACGAATTTTACAGAACGCACGACGTGGATGACGGCGGGACGGACCAGTTTCGTGCGGCCGCTTTCAGCATTCTGACCAGCACGAAAGTCGCGGAAGCCTTCAATCTGGGGAACGAGGTCCCGCACCTCCGAAACCGGTATGGTCGTCATCGCTGGGGACAGAGTTGCCTGCTGGCCAGACGCCTCGCCGAAGCCGGCACGGCAGTTATCAATATCGATGCTACAGCACCCAACAACACAACCAAACATTTCAGCTGGGACGATCACGCCAGCGCCTTTCATCTTGATTACGCACAGCGTGAACGGCTGCCACAGATGGATCAGGCGTTAACCGCATTGATCACTGACCTGCACGATCGCGGCCTCGACAAAAAAGTGCTGGTCGTCGCCTGTGGAGAATTTGGCCGGACACCCCGTGTGACGCACGCGACAAAGAATTTTTCCGATCAGATCGGACTCGGGCGTGACCACTGGCCCAACGCCTTCAGTGCACTCATCGCTGGCGGTGGACTGCGTATGGGAGAGGTCATCGGTCAGACGAATTCGAAAGCTGAGTATCCGTCTCACGACCCCGTCACGCCACAGGACCTGCTGGCCACCA
>JABABI010000339.1 GCA_014238335.1 Fuerstiella sp. | reverse complement strand
ATCTCTCAGGAGAATCTGAGATCACACGGAAACTCTACGGCATGGACGACTCAAAGACCGAAAATTTCGGGCAGATGTGCCTGCTCGCGCGACGCTTCGCAGAACGGGGTGTTCGTTTCATTCAGGTCAGCCATGCCCACAGCCTTCCATTCAATAACGAGCAATGGGATCAACATTCCCACTTGGAAAAAGGTCATTCAATTAATGTTCGACAAATCGACAAGCCGATCACGGGATTGATTCGTGACTTGAAACGTCTAGGCATGCTTGAAGATACACTGGTTCTTTGGGGAGGTGAATTCGGTCGAACGCCGACCGCCCAGGCAGGAGACGGTGAGCGTGGGCGGGATCATCATCCGGACGGCTTCACGGTCTGGATGGCAGGCGGCGGTGTCAAGGGAGGTTTTCGCTACGGTGCCACCGATGAATATGGATACCATGCCGTCGAGGATCGAATGACCATTCATGATCTGCATGCGACATTATTGCACATCATGGGACTGGACCACACCCAGTTGACGTTCGAACATGCCGGCAGGGATTACCGCCTGACCGATGTCTACGGCGAAGCCGCGACAAAGATTCTCGCTTGAATCACTCCGCCTAGCCAAGCGCAAGAAAACTTCCGGCTAATCTCATTCAATCCCTGTCCCACATGGCCAAGAGGTTGCCCTTCGGATATTGAA
>JABABI010000338.1 GCA_014238335.1 Fuerstiella sp. | reverse complement strand
CGAGCTTCAGCAGGTTTTCAAAAAACAACGTTTCCCCAACATCGTCGTCGCGACGGATGGAACGCTAGTTGCCACATGGGGGTCGGACGGCATTGTTGCCCGGCGCAGTGGGGACGGTGGCAAAACTTGGGGGCCGGAAATCACCATCACGAAGACAGGCATTCAAGGCGGCGGCGTGACCATTGACGAAAATAGCGGCGATATTTTTGTGTTTATTGAGGAGAGCCACCCACCCGCGCCCTTGACCGTTTATCGCAGCAAAGACAGTGGCAAGACTTGGGATAAGCACGATGCGGTGATTCATCCCGACAGCAATGGCCGCATGCCGTCGATGCACATGAACGACCACGGCATCACTCTGCGGCACGGCAAGTACGCTGGCCGATTGGTTCGTCCGTCGCGGCACTACGGCGCGGGCAATCGTCGCGAGGAGTGGCCGAACCATTTCACCAACGCCATTTACAGTGACGACGGCGGAAAGACATGGAACACAAGTGAGCCTTTCCCGGAAAATGGTACCGGCGAGGCCTGCGTCGCCGAGCTTTCCGATGGAACGATCTACTACAACTCCCGCATCCACTGGGACAAGCGTCCGAACAACACCCGCCGCCGCGGCGCGTACAGCAAAGACGGCGGCCAAACTTGGGGCGACTGGCACATCATCGAGGCGTTGCCGGACGGGCATCAG
>JABABI010000337.1 GCA_014238335.1 Fuerstiella sp. | reverse complement strand
TCTGAGCCATGCAGATAACTAAATGAAATGGTTAGGATATCGCCACCTTTATGTATGGAATAATGTAACCTTTAACCTTTTCCATAAAATTATACTATACTATTAGGGGTCTTAGGCCAACGACTCTTGGGCCAACGTGTTGGCTTAAGACTCTTGAAGCAGCTGCTGCTGCTGTTGCTGCTTGCTGCTGCTGCTGCTGCTGCTGCTGCTGCTGCTATTGATATTACTCCGATTTTGTACGAAAATAACAACAAAAACCCTTGGTTATTGTTGTTGCTGCTGCTGCTGCTGCTGTTGCTGCTGTTGCTGCTGTTGCTGCTGCTGCTGCTTGCTGCTGCTGCTTAGCTTAAATGCCCATTACATGGTTTTGTACACATCCACGAGATAAATCTCATATTGAAATATTAAAGAGGAAATCAGTAATGCAGACTGTATCATTAGAGTTTATGTCATGGGAAAAACCATACTTTTGTGATTCACAAAAACAATTTAGATGAAAAAAGGAACTAAAGTGACATGATATGTGTTTCAAAATTTCATTGTATCGTTATGTCTTGATAAAAAAAAAACCCACTTCAATGGGTTAATGTAATGTTTATGAAACAAAGAATTTCGGTTGAATACCTATGAGTATTTGTATTTGTATATCTCAATATTATATCCGATGAAATACAACACTAAGCAGTAT
>JABABI010000336.1 GCA_014238335.1 Fuerstiella sp. | reverse complement strand
TCCAAAGTCCCCTCGCAACGGCTGTATGGCATTCAATGCCTGCGTGCCCGCCGTTTGATCGAATCCGGCGTGCGTTTCGTGGAAATCACCTGTCCGCCCGGAGCATCGAATGGAACATGGGACCAGCACGGAGCCTTGAAGAAGATGCACGAGAAGAACGCCCTGGACACCGATCAGGCGATCGCGGGGTTGGTCAAGGATCTTAAAGCCCGTGGCCTGTTCGAGGAAACCGTGATCATCTGGGCTGGCGAATTTGGTCGCACTCCGCACGGCCAATCGCGCGACGGTCGGGATAACCATCCTGAAGGATTCAGCGTCTGGCTGGCCGGCGGTGGAATCAAGGGAGGCACCGCCTATGGAGCCACGGATGAAGTCGGCATGCATGCCGTGGAAAACATCTGCACAATGCACGATCTGCACGCCACGATCCTGCATCTGCTGGGCCTCGATCACGAACAACTCACCTTCCGTCATCTGGGCCGCGACTTTCGGCTGACCGACGTGGCGGGCCGCGTGGTGAATGAAATCCTGGCCTGAAAATGTGCCTGTCACAATGCCGTTCCACAACCACGCCTGTGCGAACCTCTGTTGGAATTCACCGTTTCGAGATCCAAGTCCCGCCTGAGAGGAGTTTGAGGATGTTGTCGACACCAGGTTTTCGGGCTTGCCTGGCTGGCCTGGCTGGCATACTG
>JABABI010000335.1 GCA_014238335.1 Fuerstiella sp. | reverse complement strand
TTCATCGAGATGCTCCGCACACGCGGCAACTGCTTGCCTCCGTGCCGCGACGTGCTCATGTCGGCGGGGCACTTCCAAATACCCAAACTCCGATGGTACGGCCACAGGTGGCTCTGCATGAGATAAACCGTGTTGGTGTTGTCCGGCACCGACTGCGCATAGTTGAGCCAGCCTTGCACCCACGACCTGTTGCGCGTGGGGAATACGGCATTTGGCACAAGTTGGCCGTCGTTGTCGTCCGTGTACATCGTCCACGAGAAACTCATCTGCCGCAGGTTGTTCATGCAGCTGATGCCGGTCGCCTTGGCCTTCGCCTTGGCCAGGGCCGGCAGCAGCATGCCGGCGAGAATCGCGATGATGGCGATCACCACCAGCAGTTCAATCAGCGTGAAGCCGCGGAGTTGTCGCTTGGCCAGGCGCATCGTTCAGGCATCCGGGGTGGCGTCAGCACCATCGCTGCCGCAGCAGGCCCCGCACTTGTCCATGACCTTGGCCAAGACCAGGCCGAGCAGTGCACCTATGATCACTTTTTTGCACATAAAAGTTCCCTTCTTGTATTGGTCGAACGAACCCTCCCCTCATCCACCCCCAAACGCAACGCCAAATCCCACTAGTTTGCCGTGGTTCTTTTCGATTGCTTGACCATTCCTTGGCATTTCGACAGTCTCTGCCGAACCAAATTTTTCATGACCA
>JABABI010000334.1 GCA_014238335.1 Fuerstiella sp. | reverse complement strand
TTAAATCAACAGACTGCCAGCGGGAGAGTGACATTTTGTAGTACGTGTACCCCTCGTTCTTTAGCGTCTCAATGACCATCGAAACACGGAATAGCGCAACTTCAAAGACAGGAGTTTGGGTCCGAGAAGTGCAGAATTGAACCGCATTTTAAAAAAGTGGCGCTGTCAAATTAGGTCGTAGGAACGTTTGTTGTGGTTGGCGTAGTGGTTGGCGGTGTATTCGTCTGGGTGGCCGGGGCTGGACTGAGCTTGCGAAGGAGAATCAAACCGGCATTGCCGGCCCCGGGGTTTCACTCGTTCCTCGCTCCAACCACCCACGACCATTCCGTTGCCGGAGCGGTGTCGCTGCGCTACTGGAGCCGGCCTACTTGCTGAAACAGTGAGCCGCAAGGCGCTAGCCGCGGGTGGAAATACTGCCAAATACCGGCGGCTAGCGCCGTGCCGCTCGCAAGGACAGTCGCATCCCGACATCCTTCTACAAGTGGTTTCAATACCAGCACGCAGCGCCAGCAAGTGAGTTACGACTCTTGTTTTCCCACGTGTTTTATTCACTCGCTCGCGCTTCGTGCTTGTATTTTGTGGTTATGAAACCACTTCTAAGCAACTTCCCAGCCTTTGCGGTAGTCTTTCCGCAGCAGCATGTCGGCTTCTTTATCATCCGTGCTCATGTCGACCGGATTATACGAAATCTCACG
>JABABI010000333.1 GCA_014238335.1 Fuerstiella sp. | reverse complement strand
AAGAAATCAGTGAAACAGGTCCGTCGTAAACACAGCGACGAGTTTCGGCGGAACGCGATATCAATGGTAGAAGATCAGGGTTACACGACCACACAGGCGGCGCGGGAGCTGGGGATCAACCAGAATCTGTTGCGGACATGGCGAAAGAAATACGGCAAGGCAGCCGAGTCATCGGGACTTTTGGAGAACGAGCAGGAGGAGTTGGATCGTCTGCGGAAAGAGGTCGGCCGCCTTCGTATGGAGCGTGACATCTTAAAAAAAGCGACGGCCTTCTTCGCCAACGAAAAGAACTGAGGTTTCAGTTCATTTCACAGCACAGCGAAGAGTGGCCGATTATCGTCATGTGTGCGGTGCTGCAGGTGAGTCGGAGTGGATTCTATGCCTGGCGAAAGCGTCCGGCGAGTGCCCGTTCAGAACGTCAATCTGAAGTTGTTTCTAAAATCAGACAGATTCGTTCGGAGCGTCACAAGGACTCGTACGGCAGTCCGCGGATGCACCTGGAACTCGTTGATCGTGGTTTCGAAATCTGTGAAGCGACGGTGGCGAAATTGATGCAGAAGGAAGAGCTTGTCGCCTCAACTCATCGTCGTTTTCGCATTCGTACAACGGATTCGAATCACGGCCTTCCGGTGGCGGAAAATACTGTAAACAGAGAGTTTCTACGCTCTGGCCCGAATGAGGTCTGGGTGTCTGACC
>JABABI010000332.1 GCA_014238335.1 Fuerstiella sp. | reverse complement strand
CAATAACAGCTTGAGAGCCTCCTTTGTTGGTAGCCCAAAAAACTTTATTTACCCAAAAATATTGAATGACAGGGTGAATGGGCGCACATTTTCGAGATAATTGATTTGAATCACCCAGTAGGAGAGGGCTAAACAGCTATCTCTCTAAAAACCACACCTACCAGGGAATGAGGCGGATTTGATTCACCCCATTCTTATTTCATCTAAGGTTTATTCTTGGTATTGGGAGAGGTAACAAGCGTGGCACACATGAATGGCTCTGGATGGGCTTGCTTTAAGCGGAGGGAGGGGTAAAAACGGTTTACCCACAAAGGCCTCGGCACGACGCTTAGCCAGGCGATGAAATTTTGTTTATGAAACTAAACTCCAAACCGAGAGGTGGCTTCACCCTGATCGAGTTGCTGGTGGTGATCGCGATTATTGCCATTCTAGCCGCCATGCTGTTGCCGGCTCTGGCCAAGGCCAAGCAAAAGGCGCACGCGACCGCCTGCATGAACAACCTCAAGCAGGTTGGCTTGGCAATGGTGATGTTTGCTGACGACAACGACGATACGATCCCACGAGGCAATGCCAAGCGCTGGTGGTTCGAGTTCATGCCCTACGCCCCGGAGGGCGGCACGGAGAAGGATTTTCGTAATATCAAGATCTTCATGTGCCCGAGTTATCCGCTGCCCAAGCGTACCCCAAATAAAAAGCAGG
>JABABI010000331.1 GCA_014238335.1 Fuerstiella sp. | reverse complement strand
TCCGGGGAATGTTGTTTACGTCTCTTCTTCATCTGAGAATCTCCTTGCCCGTCATCGGGTGTTAGACTCTCATACCACCTGGACTAGGATTTAGGGAGCACTCCACCTGAATTTCCAGAAAACCCGTCGTTTAAGCAAGGCATTGCTGCGAGACGCCATGTCTTTCGGTGTCTTGCTTAGCGGTCAGTGTTAACAGAGCGGGGTCAAAGGTTGTGCATGTTTAAGCGCTGAGCCCTTTACGAATCACTTTCGGTCCGATCGGCAGTATTTTTTCGCGCTTCGTTTGTAAATTATTCTGGCTACAAAGATCAATCGATGAGTAGAAAAAGACGATCTCAAAAAAAAACACGCCGAAAACGACACCCGCTTTCTGAGCAAACCACTGAGAAGAAACCGAAGGTGCCGGTTGAAAGTGCCCAGGGAAATCCAGATTCGCGGGAAACGGAAGCACCTCATTCGAACGCGGCCGACGGTCCAACGGCGAGTCAAGAAACGAGCCCCCTGAGCCTAGCCGATCAAACCGGTCGACAAAACTCGATTGCTGCACAGGTTGGCGTCAAACATCGTCGTGCCAAATTGTTGTTCGGTTTTTTAGCGGCAGTTGGAATCGTTTCCATCCCACTCTTGCATTGGTGGAAAACTTCCTTGCCGTTAGCGTCGACGGTGGCGGGTGGTTTGGAATCCGGACAATACGAAATTGTCG
>JABABI010000330.1 GCA_014238335.1 Fuerstiella sp. | reverse complement strand
CCGTCCGTCAGTCCGTCTGTCCCTCCCGTCCGTCCTGTCCGTCCCGAACTTGTTTGCATCAAAACTCTTAAAGGCATATAATCCCATTTGAGCGTCAAAAACATCGTTTTAGAACAAATTGCACAGAACAAGTCTTCATCTATCGAAATATTGTCTGACAGTTCAAATATCATCCAAACTTTTCTAAAAAGGTTTGATAATATCATCTAAAATATATAGTGTCAACACTAAGATAGTCATTCAATTCATGAATATTCACACCGAAAGATTTCGAAATACCATCAGTTTTGTTCGACTCTGATCCAAAACGGTTTGGAATTTTTTTCATTTCATTGAAAACCATACGAAATTTGTGTGTGATCTGTTATAAATAAAAGCATGCTTTGTTGAATGCTGAACACTTTTAAAAATGTATACATTTCCTCTGTAACGATCTACATCTAAAATATAACCACAGATATATATTACCAGAGACATAGATATTCATGTTTCTGATATTACCAAACAAATAAACCGGAGTCTTACCTGTATTTGAAAATCTAACTATAACATACGTAAAAACAGCTCACGACTAGAAATACAATCCACAGGTATTTCGTGGTATACATATTTTTATCGATTTTATGTCAATATTTCAATGATAGTATCAAGCGTATATGGAAACTCTCTGTTGTGAGTAACAAACTTTTTGTAAACATCCTGTT
>JABABI010000032.1 GCA_014238335.1 Fuerstiella sp. | reverse complement strand
ATGCCTCTGGCAGTTTCAGGTGCGGTGCATTGGTTGTTCAGCGATTCGCTGGGAATTGCTGGCGCTTGTTCTTTTGCAATCTGTCTGGGAATTGCCGTTGACGACACCATTCACTATTTGGTTCATTTCAGCGAGGAGCGTCGTCGTGGTCACAGCGCACTTGTCGCAAACGAAAAGACGTTCATTACAGTTGGCAGCGCATTGATGCTGACGACGGTTGTCATGACTGCCGGATTGGGCACTGTTATGACCAGTCAATTGCCGCCTCATGTTAGCTTCGCCGTTATGGCGTGTACGACGCTTGCCGTGGCTCTGCCTGCGGACTTGCTGTTTCTTCCTGCCCTGTTGACCTTGTTTCCCGGAAAGTGTCCGGAGGCCGATCTGCCTGTCACGGAAGCTGAAGTGTCCGTCGACGCCTGAACTCTCTGGCCGGCTGAAGTCTGTGGAGTCCAGGGCAGTTCTCGCCGCAATGCGGCTGGTGTGTCATCGGTTACGACGTGGCACAGGTCATCGTATCCGGCTATCGATGGATGTTTCTTAATCCACGTCGCTGGCTTTGCCAGATGATTTGATTTTCAGTTGCCTGAATCCGGAGACCGTTCTGACTGGAGCTTTTTTGCCCCTGGAATCGTCCTTCTTCATCTTTTTTTGCATCTGCCATTTCCGCTCGAAAGCCTCGCCAGGCGGGAATGCCGGGCGCAGCGGATCGGGCAAACGATTTCCTGGGTTCCTGTGCAGCCGCAGAGATCGCCTCCAGGGATGCTCGCACCTGGTTTCTGAGGCCATCCTCCCAGACCACAGAAGGCAGTGAGGCCAGAACCTGCTCAGACATTTTGTCACACTGCCTGCGTACCAGGGAAAGCACAGGGGGGAGATTGACTGGCTTGTTGTCCTGATTCTTCAGGTTCCGTTGAGCAACGCGAATGATCCGTTCGGTATCCTCATCTGACGTCTGCTGCAGCTACGCCAGTAACGAGCATGATACTTCTCGGAAGAAACAGGGCTGGCTGATGAGCGGTGTAACATCGCGTTGGAATTGGGCCGTTGAAAGCCTTTCCAGTCCTGCTCTCGCAAAACGTCCTGCTGCTTCGTTCATACCAAGGGTGCGGAAACCAAGCAGACAGGGGACCGCCCCATGCTGATTGGGTTCCATAAGTTCTGACAGAAAACGTTGTTCGTTCGTGTTGGCCGATCCGGAGCAATGATCATGCTCCTGCATTCTTCCAACATATCCAGTCCTTTGCCGAATCGCACCAAGGCCGTTTCGCTGCTGAGTATGGCGAGGCACACAGGCGACGCATCGCCACTATTTGGTTGAGCGATCCTGATATTCTCGAGGATCATGGACGCCACTCCCGTCCAGGTCCGCCTGGGCTGACCTTTGACGACCACGCTGTTACGAAAAGCGAGGGTGTTATCGTTGAGAATCCGCGAAAATGCGAGTCGCCAAACCGCTTCTGAGAGGAATTGCGGATTTCGCGAAACCGACAACCTGGGGGTTGCTGTTTGCAGACTTGTCGCAAGTATTCAGGAACCACAGCTGTCGATGATCCGCTGTGCAGGGCCGTCGACGGAAATCCGTGAAAGTCAGGAAATGAGTCTCATGAATCACACACGCTTTACGGTGGCTGCTATCGAGTTCGTTCTGATGTGCCTGATACTTTGCGGGCTTGGCGTTTCGACATCCTTCGCCCAACAGGAGTTTCAGAAAACCGGATTCCTGCAACGGACGCATACGGATGACGGCGTAGAACATAAGTACCAGCTGTTCGTCCCGACGGATTATTCGGCGGACACTGAGTGGCCGATCATCGTGTTTCTGCACGGAGCAGGTGAACGTGGCAACGACGGTGACGCGCCCACTCAGGTTGGTCTGGGACCATTTCTGCGAACTCGTCAGACCCCCTTTCCCTTTTTGGTGTTATTCACTCAATGCGAAGATCCGGGTTCTCGGCTGTTGGACGGATGGCGGGCTGACGGAGCGGATGCGAAACGCATGCTGAAGATTCTGGAGGAGGTGGAAAAAGAATACTCCGTTGATTCGAAGCGTCGGATCCTGACGGGTTGGTCCATGGGCGGATATGGTGCATGGAGTATCGGAGCTGCCACGCCGGAATTATGGTCCGCTGTCGTTCCGATTTCTTCCGGGGGCGATTCGGAGCTGGCAGGACTGTGGCAGAATGTTCCCGTCTGGACGATTCACGGTCAACGGGACAACGTCGTTCGGCCATCAGCCGTCACCGGCCTGATTGATGAACTACGAAACCAGGGACATCGCCCCTGGCTGAGTATCATTCCGGGTTCCGGCCACGATGTCTGGAAGATCGCGTATGGCAGTGATGCGTTATTGAACTGGATGCTGGCACCGACGAACGAAGGACTCCCTCCGGAACCGGCGGCGACCGCAGAATTGATAGACGCCGTGACTGCAGAAGACGATTTCAAGCCCGTTCTTGAAATTCCCAATGCCGTCGCACTTCGTTTGGGCAACCGGATGCTCAACGCCGTGTCATATGCGATCCCCGGACGAGTTCCGGACGATGCGGTATCCGGTAATATCTCTGACATTCGTGATTCGACATCAGCAGAAGGAATTACGTTTGCCGTCACGTTTTCGCGGATCAGATACCACGGAAAAGTATCGCGTGCCAAAGTCAAGGCGGTCGGCGAGAATCAGCTGAGGCTGCAACTTGGCCTAACTGACGTGTCGCTGACAATCGGGTCAACTTACATTCGTGGCAGAGGCCGTTCCGCAACTGCCGGACCGACAACGATTGCAATCGGCACACAAAGACCGGTCTGGCTGAATATCGATGTCGAACCCCACGTGCAGGATCGACGACTAAGATTGCGGGCGGTGAGTTCCAGTTTCACGATTGAACGCGACAACTGGCACGTGACAAGACCACGTGGTATTTCGACACGCGGCCTCGGAATGACTCAAAGTCGTGTGTCCGACGCATTGGTACAGGGCTTGTATTCCCGAAAAAGTCGCATCGAACGGGAAGTTGTGGCCGCCGTGCCGTCAATCCTGGATCGGGTGGAAGACATGCTGGACCTGAGCGACGCAGGGCAGGCCACTGACGCTGTCTGGCCACTGCCGGTCTACCATCCCGTTGCCAAAGCCTGGCCGCAGACAGTTTCTACTGACAGCAACGGCATTTCCATCACAATGGGGCTGAACGTCGCTGCACCCACGAATCAGGATTTGGCATTCCGCGTCGCGGACTCCAGCGATGATTTGTTGCTGCCGGCCGGCTCTGAAGAAACTCTTCAGGTGGGGATTTCGTCGCACATGCTCGGTCCACTGACACAATTACTGGTCGAAAGCGATGTTGCTCAGATTAATGTTCTGGATATCCCGGGGGATGCGTTTGTGGGTCTGACGCGTCGAGATCGTCTCACGGATGTGATTCCGAAAATTGTCGACTATCCTGAAGACGTTGAGATTCGGACCGAGTTGGTTCTGACAAAACCGATGAGCCTGCAGCGGGAATCATTTACGGCGAATGCCACGCCTCCGGTTTCCAATGAACCCTCAGTGGATGCGTCGACTCTGTCCGGAGTCCTGCATCTGAACGCGCCGGGGGCCGTGCTGCGGATCGCGGTTCGTGAGTCCGATGGCAGTTGGACACCAGCAGCCGAATTCGAACTGAGCGTCCGACAGCGAATCACTGTTCAGGTCAACAGAATGGAAGAAAGCAGCGGCGTGCGATTGTTGCCCGCCGCTGATGTGCAGGTGAGCGTACCGCAGGGGCGCATGCTGATTGGCGGACCGACCGCAGCTGACGAAGCCGCTCGAACCATTGTTGCGACCATGTTCTCTGACGCGTGGAATGCGTGGATTGCCGGCGAGAGCTTCACGGAAACTCAAGTCGCAGCTCTCGACTTCCAGCAGACTCGCTTACAGTTGCAGGACATCCTGTTGGCAGATGGCACGATCATGACTTCATTCGACATTCCGCCTGTTCGCATCACAAATCTCAGCGAAGAAGTTCTCATGTACGAACTGAAAGGCCCTGCATCAGGCTGGGGCGGACCCTACGGGCTTGAGCCCGGAAAGAGCCATCGTTACGACCTTGATTACAGCCTCAGCTATCGCTGGACGTCGAATGGCACGACCACAGTGTATACGCTTAAGCCAGGTTCGGAATCTGAGTTTCGAGTACCATCTGGCGGTGGACCAGCGGCTCTGTTTCGCATGCGGCTCGATTGACAGGAGAGAATTGGTCGGCGGCCCGGTGAGTCCGGAAACGTTCAACCCCGTTCACGGGCGCTGTGACGATTGGAAGGTTATTCGTTCTGAACGTCTTGCGGTACGTCCTCGCCAGTCTTCAGGCAGAACAGTGATTGGACTGTACGAATCAGCAGTCGGTCGCCAGTGATGGCGGGCGTCGCCATGACCACATCATCCATCTCGTTGCTGGCGACCTGGCGGAACGTGTGGCCCGCTTCGATGACCGTGACCTGGCCGCGTTCGCTGGCGAAATAGATGTGGCGACCGCTGGCAACTGCTGAGGCTGAGAACGTACGGCTGCCCGTGCCGACTCGCTGCCGGTAGACCAGATTGCCGGTCATTCCGTCGTGAACGGCGAGCCGACCGTTGTCGTTGCACGTGTAAAGCAGTCCGTCATGCGCCAGCGGCGTGGGCATGTAGGCACCGTTTTTTGGTTGCCACCAGGCGAGACCATCGTTGTCTGTTTCTTTCTCGGGCGGCGTAATGTCTCCGTTGGCCGCTGGTGTTATGGCGTAGATCGGCGACCGGCCATGCCCGTTGGTCAGGTAGATCAGGCCGCTGGCGAACAGCGGAGTGGGAACCGGAACGTCGCCGCCGTTGTTCAGATGCCACAGTGTTTTTCCGGTGCGCAGATCATATCCCGCCATTTGCCGATAACCGTTGCAGACAATCTGCTGGCGGTCTTCCGTGATCACAACCAGAGGCGTCGACCACGTGGCAACCTCACCGTGCCGGTTGATGCGACGAATCTCATCGCCTGTTTCGATATCAAGGATTGCCACGAAGTTGGTGTTCAGGCAGTCGCACTGCACAATGACTCTGCCCTCGTGAATAATTGGTGAACTTGCGAATCCCCATTCCAGATCTTCCTGGTCGTATGGTCCGGAATGCAGTCGGCCGAAATCCTGTTTCCAGAGCAGATCGCCATTCCTGTTGAAACAGTGCAGTCCTTCCGAGCCAAAAAACGCAACCACACGTTCTCCGTCCGTTGCCGGAGTACAGTTGGCGTGTGACGCTTTCAGGTGCCGCTTGATTGTTGGCACACCGCTATGGGCGGACTGGGTCCAGATTAGTTTTCCCGTATCGAGCTGCAGGCACAGAAGCTGCCATGTCCATTCTCCCGTGTCATTCGCAGACTCGCCCGCTCCCCCCACCCAGCCGGTTTCCACGGACGGCTTATCGGTGTCCGAGTTGACTGCCGTTGTCAGAAAGACTCGGTTGCTCCACACGATCGGACAGGAATGTCCAAGTCCGGGAATGGCGGTTTTCCATTCGACGTTCTGCCCTGTATCGACGTTCCATTCGGTAGGCGGATCGCCGCTGCCAATTCCCGATCCTGCGTGACCGCGAAACTGCGGCCAGTTATCGTCAGCATGAACTGCTGCTGGCATTAAACCGGCGATGCACGCCAGGACGGTAAATAACCACTGCATGTCCAGTCTCGCCGGAAGTTATGGCCCGCTGAATCAAGAGTTTAATTTGCGGGATGAATGCAACCCACCTTAAACGACTGTTCGAAGCCGCAAGGATGCGCCGGATGGTACGAAATCACTGCCCAGGACTCCAACCCGACGCAACGTTGATGAAGTCAGTATTATTCGGATGTTACGAGCAACGACAGCAGGGCACTGGTCGTTTAAGCTACAATGCTTTCAGTTTATTGGTTGTGATTTAAAGGACGATTCGATGATCCGCATGATCGCTGTGAGTGTGCTGCTACTGGGATCCAGTGCTCTGGCTGACGAGCAAAGCTCCTTCGCCCTTGCAGCGCCGAAAGGGTGGGGGGGCGAAACGATTTCGTTACCGCCGGGATTTGCCCCTGGAATGAAGCTGAAAGGCGTTGAGCATATTCGATTCGCCCCCGGAATGATGCGACCGGATTCCGGCTCGTTCTTCTGTTATGCGTTTGCGTTCGAGCTGGCCTCGAAGCCCGAACTGACAAAAACTGTCGTGCACGATGAGTTTCTGAGCTATTACCGAGGACTGTGCACAGCCGTGCTGGGTGGTCAGGGGGCGGAAGTTGATCCGTCGAAATTCACGCTGAAACTGCAGCAGCTGGAATCCGCAGCAACGGCGTCTGATAGCGAGGACGCGGCGATCCGGTATCGCGGGACGCTGGATTGGGTCGAGCCGTTCGCCACAAAGAAGCCTCAGAAACTGCACATTGAAATCCGGACATGGACGCAAAAGGGGCACAACTATCTTTTTGCCTGTGTTTCGCCTCAGGCAAAAGATGCGGCAATCCGGAAGCAACTTCACAGGATTCGTGATGACTATCTGCAGAAGCAGAAAGCTGGTCAAACGGCATCAGAATGAAGACGGAAGGCTTACGAGTGATCATTCGAAACAGTTTTCGGGCCTTCCCACAACAGACGTTTGTCAAAGAAGTGTTCTCATCATGAAAAGAGTCACGCCCCTGTTTTTCATGTTCGCGTGTTGCGGACCGGTCATTGCTGAGTTGCCCAGCGTTCTGATCATCGGCGACTCCATCTCGCTCGGTTACACACCCCACGTCGTGCGGATGATGCAGAATGAAGCCAAAGTTGTGCACAATCGGGGTAATGCCCGGGATTCCGGCACCGGCATCAAACAGATTGGTAACTGGCTGGGCGATACGCAATGGGACGTCATTCACTTTAACTGGGGGCTATGGGATCTGTGTTATCGACACCCGGAATCAAGGGTGCAGGGACGTCGGGACAAGGTTCGCGGGACCCTGACAACATCGCTGGGGCATTACGAAAAGAACCTTGACGCACTGGTCTCGCGGCTCAATGAAACGGGGGCCACACTGATCTGGGCCAACACGACCGTCGTTCCGGAAGAGGAAAGCGGCCGGAAGGTGAACGACGATTTGAAGTACAACGCCGCTGCCGCGCGAGTGATGAAGAAGTATGGTGTGAAAACCAACGACCTGAACAAGCTTACTCGTACGTTTGCCCCCGACCTGTTTACAAAGCCTGGTGACGTTCATTTTAAGCCGGAAGGCTATCAGCAGCTGGCAGCACAGGTTGCTGTTTCGATCCGCTCCGTTCTTCCGCAGCAAGGTGAATCAAGCGTGGTCAGCCGCATCATGTTCGGCTCCTGCATCAAGCAGGACAAGCCAATGCCGATTCTTAATACGATCGCTGACAGCAAACCAGAAGTGCTGATCTTTCTGGGTGACAATATTTACGGCGACACTGAAGACATGAGTGTTCTGCAAGCCAAGTACGAGAAGCTCGGTGCCGATGCCGGTTTTCAGCGGTTGCGAGCCGCATGTCCGACACTGGCGACGTGGGATGATCATGATTTCGGAGTCAACGATGGTGGCGCCGATTATCCCAAACGGAAACCATCGGAGCAGATCTTCGAAGACTTCTGGCTGGACGTATCCAATGACGGCGCACGTACCCATCCGGGTGTTTACGATGCTCATGTGTTCGGACCAGCTGGCAAGCGAGTGCAGGTGATTCTACTGGACACCCGCTATTTTCGATCTCCGCTCAAACGGGGCGAAAAACGTGTTGGCGGGCCGTGGTTGCCTGATGACAATCCGTCAAAAACAATGCTGGGTGACGCACAATGGAAATGGCTTGAGACGCAGCTTCTTCAGCCTGCCGACGTACGAATCATTGCCAGCAGCATTCAGTTTATTGCGGAAGATGCAGGACAGGAAACCTGGTCGAATCTTCCTCGTGAACGCCAGAAGATGTTGGCGCTGCTGGCCGCAACCAAAGCCACCGGTGTTATCTTCATCAGCGGTGATCGCCACTGGTCCGAATTGTCGTCTCTGGATCAGGATAAGTCAGGCCGTCTGCTCGACCTGACTTCCAGCAGTTTCAATCAGGTTCATCCTCGGGGCACACCAACGGCCAATCGCTTCCGCGAACACCCCAAGACATATCACAAAGAAAACTTCGGGGTCATCAATATCGCATGGGACAAAACGTCTCCGCAGGTCACGCTGGAAATTCGTGATCTTGCAGGTGACGTGCAGTTGTCGCACAAGGTGCAGCTTCCGTAGCGTAATTCATGCATGTGTCGATTGCGTTTATTTTCCGGCTGCCTCTTCGCCCGTGTCCGAAGTCGATTCGGTCGGCAGTTTCAGGTAGTTCCTGTACGCCGCACCAATTGCTGAATTTTCACCAGCCGTGCCGGAGTGAATCCAGATTGCGTATTGCAGACGCAGGGTATCACCGGGATTGACGACAACTTTGCTGGCCGTACCTTTCTTCATGGCTTTGCGCCCAAAAGGATTTGCTGCAACGAAGCCGTAGTCACGTGCGTGCATCCAGCTGTTGCGAAAATTGTCGGGATGGCACATCAGCGTCATGCCGACGTGGTTGCCATCAACTGTGCCACTGTAGTCGCACCAATCGGCAGACCGGCTCCAGATCTGCTGTGCACCGTGACGGTCCTCTGAATCGCGAAGCGTTCCACCGTTTATCTGGCTGACGGAAGTTGCCACGCGCATGCCGATTCCCATCTCTTCCTGGTCACCAAAATAGAAGTCGTTGTCTGAACTGAAAGTTGAATCCCACGTCAAAAGGTAGCCTCCCGGTTGCACGCTGACGGAGCAGCGAAACGTCTCCTGGCAGACCACTGAATCGTCCGGGCGGATGTAGTGTTTGAGTTCAACAAAGGAACCGATTCTGGTCCCGCCCTTTGGTTGTTGATCGAATTTTACGTGTTTGATTCGAGCTCTGTTGCGCCAAAAGTCAGTGCCATCCAGGTCGCCGAATGCCATCCAGATTCCAGGATGCATCGTCTCATGATCGGTGCTGTCCTTTTCAGGGACAGGTGGATGATTGCGACTGACCTGAATGTCGCCGGGGGCTTTGACGTGCGCAAAATAGGGCCGCGGAATCTTCTCGTCGTGGTAGACGTACGAGGTGATCGGCGTGTCATTGACACTGATCACCAGTCTGTCGACGTCCTGCTGAAAACGGACTTCGTCCGTCGGGGCCTGTGCGCCTGCGAGTGCCGTCATGGGGGTCAACAGGACGAAGGTGAGAAACTGTAATCGCATAGATATTTCCTGATGCGGGGCGGCTCGCCGCCGATGCGGGCTGACGCCCGGAAGATGATGGGTCGTTTCCGTTGGTTGCTGATTTTTGATTCGTGTGATTGAAACACGATGTCCCGGATCCACGTTTATTCACCGGCGCAGGTCGCGCAACACTGTTGTGACTAACCAGCCCCCGTCGGTACCGACCAATGTCCACCGTCGCGGTAGTTTCGTGTGAGCATCGCGTTCGCGGACTGATCGTTTGTAATCGTTTCGTGGGCCGTGTCGATCTGTAAAGAGCGACCAGTTCTAATGGAGATGTTGGCCAGATGAATCAATGCGACTGAATCGTGGCCGACCGCGATGTCTGCCGTCGGCTTTCGATCGTCCGTGATGGCCTGCAGAAAATTGACCTGATGGTTGCTCAGCGGGGTCACCGGATTCCGGGGTTTTGGGTCCGGGATGGGTTGGTTCCCGTCGTCCCACATCTGCAGTTTGCCTCGCTTGCTGACAAACAGCATTCCTTTCGTCCCATAAAATTCGACACCTGTGTCGCAGTTATACGGATAGTTCTTTGACCAGATCCGCATTTCGAAAATGAGTTGTTTTCGCCGGCCGACGGTCCCGTCTCCCGGCCATTCAAAAGCACAGGTCGCGGTGTCCGGAAACTGCTGGTTGTCGTCGAAGTAGTACTTACCGCCGACCGCCATAACTGAAGACGGCAGACCTTCCACACCAAGTCCCCAGCGGGCCATGTCCATTTCGTGAGCACCGTCGTTGCCGACGTCTCCTGTGCCGAAGTTGTGCCACCAGTGCCAGTTGTAGTGAAAGCGGTTTTCCTGAAACGGCATCATTTCGGCTGGCCCGACCCACGTATCGTAGTCAACATGCGATGGTGGATCTGACGGGCCGGCATGGCCGATGTTGGCGCGGCGCTGGATGTTCCAGCCCTTCGCCATCAACACATCACCAATTCTTCCTTCCTGCAGAATCTGAATGGCGTTCCCGATGAATTCACTGGAACGGCTTTGTGTACCGTGCTGCACGACGACTTTGTTTCGCCGAGCAGCATCAACAAGCAGCCGACCTTCCCGCAAGTTGTGACTGCACGGTTTTTCCACGTAGACATGTTTGCCGGCGTCGCAGGCCATGATGGCCGCCGGTGCGTGCCAGTGATCAGGAGTTGCCACCACGATCGCGTCGACCGATTTGTCATCCAGAACTCTGCGCAGGTCGTTTGTGGTTTGTTTTGCTCCCGACTGTTTCTGCAGCGCCTGGGCACGCTGTTCGTCCGGGTCGCACGCCCATCCGACATCTGCATCACCTGTGAAGCCCCGGGACAGGCTCTGCGACCGACCACCGCAGCCCACGAAGGCAACCACTGGCCGCGGGCCGCTGGTCGCGGCGCGGGCTACTCGGCTGTAGGCAGTGGCTGTCAGGCCGATGGCGGCACCAGCCTTAACGAAGTTTCGGCGTGTTGTTTTCGACATCAGAATTCCATTTGAGGGTTTGGCTCTTCCGTCTGCAAACGAGCGGTCGGACCACTTAGTATGGTCCGCCTCCGCCGGGCGTTCAAGTTGTCTCGTCAGACACTTGTTGTCACTCGGACGGCGTCTTATGTGCGGTGCCACTATTCCGTCCGCGAACCTTCATCAGCAAACGCCAGAATTCCTGATCAAACTTCGGTTCACGGTTTTTATCAGGTGAATCGCCGATTCTGACCACGACCAGTTGGCGCGACGGACTGATACTGCAACGGCGGTTGAGTGCTCCCTGAGCAGAAAATAAATCCGTGGGTGCCGTGGGAACGAGTGGACCCGTTGCACGGCGAGTACCTCTGAATGCAAACCTCTGACCGTTCAGCCACCAAAGAAATCCATAAGACGGATTCAACTTCTGCGAAGGCGACGTGGCAGCTTTCAGGAATTTCTGATCAGACAGGATGGCCTCACCCTGCCAGTTTCCATTGGCCAGCATCATCAACCCGAATCGTGCAAGGTCACGGGCCGATGTCGCAAATCCATACCGATTGGCCACGAAGGGCGAATCAGCGGGCAGCCTGCGATCTACCCATTTGGAATCGTCCATTCCCAGCGGGCCGGTCAACCATTCTCTGGTGACGTCATTGGCTGTCATCTTCGCGGCTTTTGCAACGGCGGTCAGGCTGCGCGAGTATGCCGTGGTGTTGTACTCCCATTTTGTTCCCGCCGGCGCGCCGTACTTTAGTCGCACGCTGAGTCCGCTTGTCATCGTGATCAGGTGATGTAGCGTGATCGCAGCCTCCTGTTCAGGAGTGGCCTGTGACCAGCCGGTTCCCAGATGCTGATGAACGGGGTCGCTGAGTTTCAGCAGTCCCTTCTGCTGTGCAATTCCCACAAGCACAGAAGTCACACTTTTCTGGCAGGAAGCAACGTCTTCGATGACGTGTGACGCCGACGTTTTCCCACGCAACATGCCCCGATATCGCGGGGACGGCGATACCACGGCCTGATGGCGTTCGGCCAGAATCCGTCCGCGGTGCAGAATAATCACGCTGGACGATTTCCGCTCCATCGCGAAATCGAGCGCCGTGTCCAGCGCGGCGGTGTTCAGGTTCAGTGATTCCGGCGAGACTGTTTCCCACTCGTCTCTTGTGGGGAAGTACAGCGACGGCTTTTCTGTTTGCTGCTGTGCAATGACGAATTGCGGTATCGCCAAGCAGAGCACTGTTAAGACGGGAATTTTCATGTCGTCCCTCTCACGGAATAGCTTGGCCGCTGCTCATCAAAAACGACCTGTTTCTGAGTCAGCTCAGCAACCAACGGTAGTGACTCATCACCTTTCGGGCGTCAGCCCGCATCGGTTCGCGGGCCGTCCCGCGTTTGAAGGTACCGGGCTGTTTGCGTTGCGGCTGTAACAGAATGATCACGACCGAGTTCCGAGCCCGCCTGATGCACGGTGACCATTCCGTCGTAACCGATCACATTCAGGCCCTCAAAAACGGCATCAAAATCAATACCGCCGGTTTCGTGGATCTGAATGATGTCGAAGGAAACCGGGCCTCGACACCATGTCTGCAGAGTGACCTTGCCGTTTTCTGAAAGCTTCTGATTCTGCAGATAGACGTTGAACATCCATGGTGCGAGTCGCGCGATGACGTCAGGCCCGTATTCCTGCCCGCATTCATCCAAATTGGCGGCCTCGAAAATCAGGCCGAAATTGGGCCGATCGATTGTCTGCAGCGTATCGACAATCTGATCCGGCGTCTCAAACAGGCTTTCGGCGTGACACTGGTGAGCCAGTCGGATGCCTCGTTCGGCAGCTTCATCGGCTGCCTGCTGTGCAAATGAAATATCGGCGGGTGTCTTGATGCAGGTCCGAATCAGGGGGGCAGCCAGACTCTCGGCCAGGTCGAGATACGGTGTGATGTTGCGGAGGCACTGCGGACCATTGTCATTGTTGTAAACAATGTCGAAGTCACCGGTCACCATACTGACACTCAGGCCTCGAGCGTCGAGCAGCTGTCGGGCCGCGTGGATTTTTTCCGGTGACGAGTGAACTCCAATTTGCGACGCGCGCATACAGACAGCATCGTAACCGGCTGCCACCGCCAGATCGGCAAGTTCCGTCAACGACAGCGTGGGCTCTTCCTTGGAAAGAAAGGATTCGGCAATGCGCGCTGAAATGGAAAGTTTCATGAAGGGTCGTCCGTCGCACAGGCAAGAGATGAGTGCCGAACACGTATCGAAAGCCGAAACAGCCATCGCCACGATTCGTTACACACCCCGCATGTTACCAAATTGAGCGATATGCAGCCGCGAAGAAAACTGAAAGCCGTGTGAGCTGGCCGCCATTTTCACCCACTCCGTCTTCTGCGCCAGTTCTTCGGCGGTCCTGGCCTGCGGCATCAACCAGACATCGCTGGCCGAAACATCCGGGAAGGCACCGATGTAATCTCGGACTTCGAAGATGTCGTTCTGCGTATCGATCACAAATTTCAGAATACACTGGTAGCGACGTAAAAGCGATTCGATCACGGCTGGCTGATGACGAGTTTGTTCGTGGCGAGCCGCCCATTTCTCGTCATCCGGCGTTGAATTGCCCAGCTTTGGACTGATCGCCATCAGATCACATTCCACCGCGCGGTCCACAGTTCCGGCGGTCTCGATGGTGATGAATTTGTCTTCACAGCGACAGATGTCTGTCAGTTCTGTCAATTGCGGGGCGAGCATGGGCTCACCCCCCGTGATCACGGCGTGCGGAGATTTACTCTCCGCGATTTGCTCTGCCAGTTGGTCCAGTGACTGCTGATCTCCCTGCGGGTCCCATGACGTGTATGGCGTATCACAGAACCAGCAGCGCAGATTACAGCCGGACGTTCTGACAAACAGAGACGCCGTGCCGGCCCATGGGCCTTCACCCTGGAAGGAATCGTAGATTTCGGAGATGAACAATTTTATGACCAGGTCAGTAACGGGTGCCGATGCCGGCTCGGACGGGTTTCTGCATGCCGATTAAAGCTCATTCACAAGATAATCGCGCACCTGTTGTTTTGTTGCTTCATCTGTCGGGCCCACAAAGGTCCGCTGAAATTGCCCGTTTTCGTTCGTTCGGCCACAAATCGTGACCTTGCCTTCCACGAACCTGATCCGCTGGAACCGGCTCAGCAGACGTCGTTGCTGCGATGTCTTAATGTCTGCATGCGATCTGACGCCGGTATTGTCAATCACCATCGTGAACGCAGCAATCGCCACGCAATGAACCCCATGATTGCCAGAACAGCAAGGCGTGCCCACATTGTCAGAACGGCTTTCCTGGAACGGCATTGGAAAGGGGGCAGGAACCAATAGCCGGAACGGCCCTCGGGGTGCTTCGCACTATTGGTTCCTGCCTCCTTTTACCAACCTTTTACTAACGTTCAAATCAGCTGAGAAACTTCTCAATCGCGTCCAGTCCGGCTTCAATCACATCCATGCTGGTTGCAAATGACAACCGAACATAACCTGGAGCACCGAACGCATCTCCTGTCACCAAAGCAACGTGCGCATTTTCCAGCAGCGCTGTGCAGAAGTCACTGCTGTCGTCGATCGTTTTTCCGCCCGGTAATTCTCTGCCGAAGTGGCTGCTGACATTGAAGAATGCGTAGAACGCTCCACCGGGGTCAGCGAAACTCAGGCCCGGCATGGCGCGCAGGCGTGTCAGAACATATTTCCGACGTTTCTGAAACTGTTCCAGCATTTCGCCGATGCAGTCCTGTGGGCCATTGAGAGCCGCGATCGCGGCGTGCTGGCTGATGCTGCACGGATTCGACGTCTGCTGACTCTGCAACCGATTGATTGCAGCACTGACTTCCGGAGGGGCCAGCGTCCAGCCGATTCGCCAGCCGGTCATGGCGTATGCTTTGCTGACTCCGTTCACAATGATCGTACGTTCCTTTACGTCATCGCCGAATGATGCGAAGGTCCTGAAGGTGTACCCGTCGTAAATTAATTTGTCGTAGATTTCGTCGGACATCACGATCACGTCTTTCTCGACGGCGACTCTGGCCAGCGCTTCCAACTCCTCCACCGGATAAACCGCACCGGTTGGGTTGCTGGGGCTGTTCAGCATCAATAGTCGTGTCTTGTCAGTGACTGCGCCACGAAACTGATCGGCCGTCATACAAAAGCCGGCTTCTTCAGGTGTGTCCACCAGAACCGGAATAGCACCAACCAGCTCCACAAGGGCGCTGTAGCTGACCCAGAACGGCGTGGGAATGATGACTTCGTCGCCAGGTTCACAAAGGGCCGTCAGCACGTTGTGAATAGCGTGCTTTGCGCCGCTGCTCACTGTGACTTCGTTCGGCTTGTAAGTAACTCCGTAATCACGTTCGAAGGCACTGCAGACCGCTTCCTTTAGTGCAGGAATTCCGGTGGCCGCCGTGTAATGCGTATGCCCGGCTTCGATCGCCGCCTTACCTGCTTCGCAGATGTGTGCGGGCGTCGTGAAGTCTGGTTCTCCCAGAGTGAATTCGAGTACGTTCACACCCTGTGCCCGCAGCTCACGTGCTTTGGCGGCGGCGGCGATGGTGGCGGACGGAGCGAGTTGATTGACGAGCTTCGATGTATACATGGGACCTGGCGTGGCAAGGACACGTTTTGAGGACAAACCCTGGCTTGCCATCGGAGGACGCCTCTGATGTTGCCAGTGTTTAGATTACGTAATGCACCGCGATTCTGTAGTCGGTTGTGCCGCTGGTCAACCATCGAGAACCGACCCGACCAAACTTCTGTTTAACGTCTCAGGAATGGTGATGTGCGACCTGCCACCTGATGGACTGACGAAACGAGTCCGTACCGGCGGGCATCAGTCTTTTTGCTGGCCGAATTGGTCGCCACCTCGTGACCTCAGACGTATCGGAATCTTCCTGTTGCTCTGCGGCCTGAATCGTGAATAGACTTTTCACTGTTGCTGGTTTTCTGCGGTTTTGCCTGAGGCGAAGCGGAGCTTCGAGCAGATGGGTGCCCGAACCGGAGTTTGGGCACCAGGTCTGCCTTGAACGCGCGAGAACGATAGTGTCGTATTCATTCGCGAAACCGAATCCATCCGTGACCGTGCAAACGCTGGGGATGTTGGTTTGCTGGGTGTTCGGAATTGCTCTGGTTACTGCCGCTGTCGCATTCTCCGTATCCGGCGGTTTCGGCACCTGGCTTATCGGAGGTGCGGTGCTGCTGGCTGGCAGCGTGACCTGTGGATTGGCACGTTGTGCGTCGCCGCAAATGAGACTGAGAATTGCCGCGTTCATGGTGTCGACCAGCGTGATGCTGTTGTGTGGAGAGGTATTGCTGCGGAGTCTGACTCATTTTCCGGTCAACACTGTGTCGAACCGGATTCCACACACGGAGCTGGGATACGTTCTTGATCCGGAAATGAGTGATGTTGATGCGAACGGATTTCGCAATCCGTCAATTCCGGAGCGAGTTGACATTGTGGCCATCGGTGATTCGCACACGCAGGGAATCAATGTTGCTGCGGATGAGTCATGGCCAGCTGTGCTTGGCCGGCGGTTGAACAGATCTGTGTACAACGTCGGTGTCGGAGGCTACGGTCCGCTGCAATATGAAATTCTGGTGACGAATGCGTTGAAAATGCAGCCACAGCAGATCGTCGTTGGGATGTATGCCGGAAACGACCTGGGCGACGTTGCTCGCGGAATTCAGCGACGTGACACATGGGCTGAAATCGACAACCAATTCCGGTATGGAATCAAGTATCACACTGCGCTTGGAAGTGCGGCCTCACATCTTTGGGGAAAATCCAGGGCCGCACAGCCGCCCGGGTTTGCGGTCGAACATTTGCTCAATCCAACCTTCGTGGCGGACCGTCGACTTCAATATCGAGTGCATGAAGTCGATCTGAATGATCCGAACATCAGCGCGGCTTTTGACTGCACGGTGCAAATTCTCGAGAACATTCAGCGACAATGCACGGACCGTGGTGTGGACCTGCTGGTGATGCTGTTTCCGACTCGGGAATCCGTCTATTCAGCCGCCGTACAGCGAGACTGGCCTGAGGAATTCTTGCGGATTGTGGCGCAGGAGACGCTAGTGAGAACGCGGCTACAGCACGCCGCGCAGGCACGCCACATTCGTTTTCTGGACGTGCTGTCGGAGATGGTGGACGCGGTTGAAGCTGTGCCCAACATCTACGCCGACTACGACGAAGGACATCCACTTTGCGCTGGATACTCAGCATATGCCACTGCAGCTGCCCGTGCGCTGAGGCCGATGAGTGTCGCCCGGAATTAGCAGCTCAGTGCCTCAAGGCCGCACTATTTCCCGGTGAATACGTGGCCAGTGGCCTGCGTTTCCACGGAGTAAAGTGATTTGCGTGCGGTCACGAACAACGTGCTGCGACCTTTGCCGCCGAAAGAAACATTGGCCGGGTGTTCCGGAACCTTGATGATGCCCTGCTGTTTACCGGATGGGGCGAAGATCTGCAGGCCGAGTGCTGTGGTGATGTACAGATTTCCCTTCGTGTCGATTGTCAGCCCGTCGCCACCTTTGTTGTCTTTGCCTTCCGGCTGAGTCAGCTCACAGAAGACTTTACCCGCTCCGATCTTTCCCGCCGATTCAACCGGATATGACCACATTTGTTTTTCCATGCTGGGGATCACGTACAGCGTCTTCTCATCGGGAGAAAGGATCACTCCGTTCGGTGCTGTCCGGTCCTCGATCAGACGCGTTACGATCCCATCAGGAGCTCGATAGTAGACAGCCTCTTTGCCCTGAGGCCACGGATCAGGCGCGCGGTAACGGGGATCGGTAAAGTAGATGCCACCCGCTTTGTCGATCACCAGGTCATTGGGAGCGTTAAATCTGGCGCCGTTGTATTCTGTAGCCAGCGATGTTTCCTTTCCTGTCGTCAGGTCGTATTCTTTCAGCTGCCCATCCATTTCGCAGGCCAGCAATCGATTTCCGACCACCATCAACCCGTTGCAGTGTCCAGTCGGTTCGGCGAACACTGAGAGCGTTCCTTTAGCGTCGCGTTTGTGTATGCGGCTATTGGGAATATCAGTGAAGTACAGATTTCCGGCGGCATCTGAGGCGGGACCCTCGGTGAATGCAAAATCTGCGTTCAGACGCTGCACTTTGCCAACAGGTCCGATTCCCGGGATTTCTTCTGCTGTACACACCGGCAGGACCGCGGACAGTGTCAGCAGGCAGCATGAAAGACAAATTCCGGACATGAGTTGACTTACCAACAAAGTGTTTTCTCTGCACAGGAGTGACGGGACTGCTCACCGTACGCGCATCATTTCCGCGAATCCCTGAATTATCAAGCGTCTGCAGGGCTGGCATTGATCGATGCTGTCAGGAAAATGCCCAGTGCCAACGAGACAGAACTTGAGTTGTTAAGCGGTGAACGCTCTGATTTCACCCGCAAACGCCCGTGATTGGCGTGGATCTGTTGAGCCGTAAGATGAGCAGACTGAACACTCTCCGGACACGTCTTCGTCCCCACCTTGATACGCAGACACGGGTATCAGGCTGCCCTGAGCGGTTTGAGTATGTGTCCTGGTATTGGGCATGCAGGAGAATGAGGAAGGATTTGACAGCGATTTCTGGTTTTACCTGCACAGAACGGGCTTACAGGCCGATCATTCCGAGATCTCGATTGATCGGGAGGCAGACAGCGGTACAATCCGCTGCTTCTAAAGCGGAGTCGCTGTGATTTCGCCCTTTTCTTAGTTGCTCCATTTCCGTCGTTTCAGGGCTTCAGAGGCTATTTGTCGACTAAAGTATCCAGTCTTTGTCGGCGAATCGTACACTGATCACCCCGTCGGATGGCCTGCGGCGTGTTGACGTCGCATCACAAAGTACCGTTTTAAGAATGCCAATTTCATCAGAGGTGAAGCAGCAGCTTCGCAAAGACTTTGGACAGAGCGATAACGACACCGGATCACCACAGATTCAGATCGCCTGCCTAACTCATCAGATCAATGTTCTTACTGAACACCTGCGGGCCAATAAGAAAGATCACTCTTCCCGACGTGGTCTGCTTCGGATGGTCAGTCGCCGTCGCCGGCATCTGGACTATCTTAAGAGCACAGCCCCGGAGCAGTATCTGGACATGTTGAGTCGTCTCGGGATTCGAAAGTAACAAGTTACGGCGTTGGTTTCCTGAGAAGCCAACGCCTGTTTTGTTGGGCTGCAAAGTTGTTCTGCGCAGTCCTTTATGGTCAGGAGATCTCTGTAGCCGCGGGCGACAGGACGTGGGCCGCACTCTGACAAGTGCCGTTGCGAATGAGTATGGTCCAGTGGGCTGACGTTCGTCGTGCTTGTTGTCTTTAGATGAGATCTCATTGTTTGTGGGTTTGAATATTTCATTGTTTGTTTGACTGCTGCCGCAGGTTCGTCGCGGATTGCCGCCACCTGGGGTAACTTCAAATTGTCGGAATTTGCAGGCGTATTGTTTGACGGGTTGGAAGTTCGAAGACGTTGTTGACCCTCAACGCGTGTCTGGTGTGGTTAAGAAAGTGTCATTCGTCGGAGCGTCCTGTTCTGACCACTGCGGCTGGAAGGCCTGCCACTGACCACCAAAGAACGCGTGATATCGCAGGCCACCTACGGCCTGCGGCTTGCTGTTTTGATGCCGTGAAGTTGCTGCACGTGCCGAAAATCTGACTTTCGAACCGCGATCAGTGGTTGCTACTCCGGTATGCCCGGGTAAGGATTGATCGTGAAGAAAGTTACTGTTGAATGTGAATTCGGAGGTCGTACGCTCTCACTGACTTCCGGTGAAATGGCCAAGCAGGCTAGTGGTGCCGTATTGATTCAATACGGCGAAACCAGCGTGTTTGTGGCCGCGCAGACAGGTCCGTCCCGGCCTGGTACGAACTTCTTTCCGCTGACGGTCGATTATCGCGAACGTCTTGCGGCGGCTGGCAAGTTTGCGGGCGGATACCTGAAGCGTGAAGGACGTCCGACAACCAAGGAAATCCTGACGTGTCGCCTGACGGACCGCCCGCTTCGCCCACTGTTCCCCAAGGGATACCGGGAAGAAGTTCAGGTGATGTCCAACGTGATGTCATGCGACGGCGAAAACAACCCGGACGTCCTGAGCATCACCGGGGGCAGTGCCGCACTGCGAATTTCCGGCATGCCGTTCAAGGGGCCCATCGCTGCCGTGCGAATCGGTATGATCGACGACCAACTGATCGTAATGCCAACCGTCCAGCAGATGGGAGAAAGCAGCCTGGACCTGATTGTCGCGGGATCGAGCAAATCAATCCTGATGATCGAGGGCTTTGCGGAACAGCTTCCTGAGAAGGAAATGGGCGACGCCATCATGTACGCCCATGACTTCATCAAGCAGTTGTGCCAACTGCAGGAGGATCTCGCCAGCGAACTCGGCGTTGCTCCTCCGGAAATCCCGGAACCAGCCGAGAATCCATTCGAAGAAAAGCTGGCGGATGCGTTCCAGCAGATCAAGGATGCCAAAGCAACGCGCCAGAAGCAGGAACGAGATGAAGCGCTGAGTGCTGTGAAAGCCGAATTGATCACAAAGCACTTCCCGGTCGGAGATGAGGAGACTTCAGATGGTCTGACACGCGGTCAGTTCGGCGATGCTTTCTACAAGCTTGAAGCCCAGGCTGTTCGCGAACTGATTCTCAGCGGTACTCGACTGGATGGTCGTGGTCCGACGGATCTGCGTGGCGTTAACTGTTCGGTTTCAAATCTGCCACGGGTTCACGGTTCTGCACTGTTTACGCGTGGCGAAACACAGTCTCTGGCGACCGTGACGCTGGGATCTCCCCGCGATAAACAGCGTTCAGACGGGCTGTTCGGCGAATTCACTGATCGGTTCATGCTGCACTATTATTTCCCGTCGTTTTCCGTTGGCGAATGTCGTCCGATCCGAGGACCAGGGCGTCGTGAAATCGGGCATGGTTGCCTGGCAGAACGGTCGCTGGCTTCTGTGATTCCATCCGATGATAAGTTTCCGTACACCATTCGAGTGATATCGGACATTCTAGAATCCAACGGCAGCAGTTCGATGGCGTCCGTTTGCAGCGCTACTCTGGGACTCATGGATGCAGGTGTACCGATTCTGCAACCGGTTGCAGGAATCTCCATCGGCATCGTCGACGAAGGGGACAAGTGGACGTTGTTGACCGACATCATGGGAGATGAAGATCACTTCGGCGACATGGACTTCAAGGTTGCTGGAACTGGTCGAGGTATTACGGGCATTCAGCTGGACCTCAAGAACCAAGGCATCAGTGAAGAGATTATTCGAGCGACGCTGGATCAGGCATTGAAGGCTCGTAAGGATCTGCTGCGAGAAATGCTGAGTGCTATTCGCCGTCCGCGTGCACAGGTTTCGGAATCTGCTCCGAAGCTGGTGCAAACGTCCATCAATCCGGAAAAGATCGGTCTTCTGATTGGTCCTGGCGGCAAGACGATTCGAGCCATCCAGGAGGAATCTGGTGCGACCATCGACATTCAGGAAGACGGTGTTGTGACGATTTCAGCTGAAAACGGGACCGCTGCGGATGCGGCTCTGGCTCGTATTGAAGCGTTGACCGAAGACATTCAGCCGGGCCGGGTTTACACAGGCAAGGTCACTTCGATCAAAGACTTTGGGGCATTCATCGAAATCGCTCCTGGGAAGGACGGACTTTGCCACATCAGTGAACTGTCTGATGGTTTCGTTAAGAACGTCAACGAAGTTTGCAAGGTTGGCGACGTCATGGAAGTCAAAGTGATCGCCGTCGACGATCAGAATCGAGTGAAGTTGTCTCGCAAAGCTGTGTTGGCAGAAGCCGGCGGCAGTGATGCAAAAGACGAAACTGAATTCGAAGACGACTAGTTTTTTGCCATGGGCCGAGTGAGGACGGACGTGCCGTTGGCTTTGCCGGTGTTTTGGCGAGCTGCAAGGCACTGGTGGAGCCAGTGGCACACATCAGGACGGGGCGGACGTTGTAATGGTCCACGCCAACGAATCGTTGATTCGTTGTTCTTTGTTGTTACGGCGTCCTTTCTCTTTCCGTCGAATGAGACGGGGCAGGGGTGTGGGGACGCGACGTTTGTCGCCTCACCAGAGAACGAGCGTTCAAACTTCAGGGCTTCAGCCACAATGACCTCAGCGCTGAACACCAACGAACGCGAACGCCTGCAGGCTCAGAACACCGAACTGGCAACTCTGGCGGGCGGTCTGGCGCACGAGATTCGAAATCCGCTGTCGACCATTCGGATGAACCTGGAGTTGCTGGCAGAGGATCTGGAGGAAGAGGATTCCGCTCGAGCTCGCAGGATGCTGGATCGGATTGGAAAACTGCAGAACGAGTGTCATAGCCTGGAAGATGTTCTGAACGAGTTTCTGCAGTTTGCCAAGGCCGGCCAGCTGGATCTGCAGGAGTGCAGTATGAACGATGAGGTCGATGCATTTCTGGCGTTTCTCACGCGTCAGGCAGAAGAGCAGGGTGTCGAACTTCGGCCTCACCTGGACGCGAATCTGCCGCCCGTAAGAATTGATCGAGCGTTGATACGGCAGGTCTTATCAAACCTTGCCCGGAATGCGCTGCAGGCCATGTCTGAAGGTGGCACCCTCGAGTTTCTGACGATGGCGCGAGACAACGAGATCGCCCTTCAGGTCATCGATACAGGTGAGGGCATGGACGAAAAAACCGTTTCCAAAATGTTTCAGGCCTTCTTTTCGACTCGTTCAGGCGGCAGTGGGCTGGGATTACCGACCGTTCGGCGTATCATCGAAGCTCACGGAGGCACGATTGCCTGCGAAAGTGAGCGAGGTCGAGGCACTCGGTTCACAATACTTCTTCCCACAACCGTCGCATCGTAGACATTTATTCTTAAAGAAATGGCTGACGACAAGAACGAACCACCCGACCTCAGGTCAATCCCCGTTCGTGTGCTGGTTGTGGACGACGACGAAAGTCATGCGCAGGCAGTGGCTGAAAGTTTGGAACGCATCAACTGTGAGTGCAAGGTGGCGGGTTCCGGTGAACTCGGCGCCAAGATGATTTCCAGCGAATCGTGGGACGTCGTTGTGACGGATCTTCAGATGGGGGAAATTGACGGGCTGGAGATTCTGAGTCAGTCCAAGGAAGAATTGCCGGACGCAGAAGTTATCGTGCTTACCGGTCACGGCTCGATTACCTCGGCCGTCACCGCCATGCAGCATGGTGCGTACACCTATCTGACAAAGCCGCTGGACATCGGCGAGCTTCGATCGGCCGTGGAAAAGGCGTCTGCACGACTACGATTGATTCGACGTAACGCGGAATTGCGGCGATCGCTGGAAGAACGTTTCGGGTTCGAAGGTGTCATCGGCAACAGCGCGCCCATGCACCGGGTCATCGAAATCCTGAAGAACGTTTCTCCCACGGACACGACGATCCTGATTCGTGGAGAAAACGGCACTGGTAAAGAACTGGTCGCCAAAGCCATTCACCAGAACAGCCTTCGTAAGAATAAGCCATTCGTCCCGCTGAATATTTCGGCCCTGCCCGACAGCATTCTGGAAAGCGAACTGTTCGGACATGAAGAAGGTTCTTTCACCGGAGCCGTTGGTCGTCGGATTGGGAAGTTTGAACATGCCAATGGCGGTACATTGTTTCTGGACGAAGTTGGCGAGACACCGATGGACACGCAGGTAAAGCTGCTGCGAGTTTTGGAAGAACGCAAGATTACTCGACTGGGGGCAAATGACGAACTGGATATCAACGTTCGGCTGGTGGCCGCGACGAATGCCAATTTGAAGAAGCTGGTCGAAGAAGGGAAGTTCCGGGAAGACCTCTACTATCGCCTGAATGTCGTCAGCATCGAATTACCCCCGCTGCGAGAGCGTCCGGGCGACATTCCTCTGTTGATGGAGCATTTCCTGAAGGACCTTTCCAGGAAAACGGGCCGCGAGGTCGAAGGGTTTTCACGGACGGCGCGTCGAGCGCTTCTGAGCCATCAGTGGCCGGGCAACATCCGGGAGCTGCGAAATACCATCGAAAGAATGGTGGTGATGGACACCGACGGTCTGCTGGATGTCGATGGTCTGCCCCCGGAAATTGCGCCGCTGGCCGCTAACGAAGAGGCGCTGGCCGAAGGTGAAGGCGTTTCCGGAGCGGACTCGCTGATCGGTCGTCCAATGGATGAGGTCGAAAAATACTACATCCAGCGAGCTCTCGAACTGACCGACGGCAACCGCGAAGAAAGTGCTCGCCTGCTCGGCATCGGCGAACGTACGCTGTACCGCAAAATCAAAGAGTACGACCTGCGGAAGTAGGATGTAGTGGTCGCCTGACTGTCGTCATGAAATCGCGTTAGCACGGTTTCCGGTCGTTGTTGTTCTTGGTCCCAGACTCTGGTTTGGGACCGCATATTCCCGCAGCTCTGCTTCGTGGAATGACATTGACCGCCTGTCGCAAGCGGCGAAGCGGAGCTTCGAGGACAGGAGTTACCAAGCTGGAGCCTGGTAACAGGGCAAATTCGCATGCGCAGTTACGCGACTTTCGCTTCCAGGTCTTCCTGCCCAATCCGAGCACAGTAGTCGCCGAAGGATTCTCCGGTGTTGCGTTCGGACTTGTAGACGCCCAGCAGTGGCGACACAGTCGGAACAATTTGATCCAGCGGCACCATGTCTTTGTAGATGAAACACAGCCGAGTCCCTTCCGGATTTCCGCCCAGGAACAGCGTGTACTTACCGACCGCTTTGCCAACCAGACCGATGTCCGGCGTATAGGGTCGACCGCAGCCGTTGGGACAACCGGTGATGTGGACGGCAATTTTCTGTGACGCCAGACCGTGTTTAGCCATCTCAACGTCCAGTTGATCAATAACGGTCGGAAGAATTCGCTCAGACTCCGTGATGGATAGCCCACAGGTTGGAAAGGCGGGACACGCGATGGCGAACCGTCGAGCCAAAGACAGTTCGTCGGCGTTTTTGATGCCGTGTTCGGCCAGCAAGCCGTTGATCTCGTCTTTGTCAGCCGGATCAATGTCACACAAAATCGCGCTTTGCAGCGCCGTCAAACGTGTGTCCATGCCGAACTTCGTCAGGATCGATCGCAACCCCGACTTGATCCGCAAATCACCGTCGTCTTTGATGCGACCGCTTTCAATATTGATGCCCAGGAACAGTTTCCCATCACCCTGCTCATACCAGCCAATGTGGTCTTCGACACCAGTCACGTCGGTGGCATGCGGCTCGGGTAGTGACTGCCCAAAATACTCTTCCACCTTTTGCTTAAACTTCGGCAGTCCCCATGATTCGATCAGGTACTTCATGCGAGCCGTCTTGCGATCTTTGCGGTTACCGTGGTCACGCTGCACTTTGACAATCGCTTCTGCGACGGGAATCACCTGATCGGGCGTGACGAACGTCAGCTTGTCAGCAATTCGAGGATACGTTTTTGCGGCCGAAGGCGTGGTTCCCATTCCGCCGCCCACAAGCAGGTTGTAACCCGTGATCTTCCCATCTTCGACAACAGCCAGCAGTCCGAGATCCTGTGTGTAGACGTCGATACAGTTATCGGCGGGTTCGGCAATAGCCATTTTGAATTTGCGAGGCAGGTAGCGTTCGCCGTAGACCGGTTCTTCGACGGGCTTGAAATCTGCCACGTTTGTCTTTTCGCCGTCTTCGTCAGACAGCCAGATGTCAAAGTAACCGGTTGTTTTCGGCTTGAAGTGATCCGCCAGTTCCTGAGACAGCGCCTGCATTTCGTCGTGCACCGGATTGTCTTTGTAGGGTGCCGGGCAGCACATCACGTTGCGGTTCACGTCTCCGCATGCGGCAAAGGTCGTCAGCTTTGTTTCATTGATCGCCCGGATCGTTTCTTTCAGATCGCTCTTCAGAACGCCGTGCAGCTGGAAGCCCTGTCGGGTTGTGATGCGGACGGTGCCGTTGCCGAGTTTGTCGCACAGATCGAGTTCCGCCAGGAACTGCTCTGCCGTCACTCGACCGCCGGGAATCCGTGTTCGAACCATGCACGAAAACGCCTTGTCTTTCCTGGTGCCGTCTTCGTTTTTTTCTTTGCGGACGTCTCGATCGTCCTGCATGTAGCTGCCGTGATGTTTCAGCAACTGGCTGGCGTCGCCGCTGAATTCCGGTTTTCCGTTCAGCAACTCCTCGGGAATGGTTCCACGAAGCTGATGGCTGCCTTCTTTGAGATGTTCCAGCTTGCTGAGTTTGACTTCTGCCGTTGACATGAGATCCTTTTCCGAGCCATCAAGTTTCGATTTGTGCTGCGATTGTCAGAAGAATCGCCGCCTGTATTTGAGTATAAGGCGATGGCAAATTTGTGAACAGTCGTTTTGCCCAGTTTGCGTAATCCAGGAAGTACAGATCCAGTGAGTTCCCGCGACAGAGTCATCCTGTTTATTGCGGAAGGCTTCGGCCTGGGAAGAATCCGATTTGCGCCGGGTACCTGGGGCAGTCTTTGGGGCATACCGCTCGGCTGGTCGCTGGGTTGCTTTGACACGACCTGGTGGGTTCGACTGGTGGTGGCAGTGGCAATGTTGGTGATCGGAATCCCGCTGTGCGAACGTGCCGCCCGACTGCGAAACACGAAGGATCCTGGCAGTGTCGTGTGGGACGAAATCGCAGCGTTCCCGCTGGTCTATGCTTTTGTGCCGCTCGATGGACCCCGCCAGTGGATCATTCTTATCGCCGGCTTCATTCTGTTCCGGATCTTTGACATCTGGAAACCGCCGCCCGTGCGTCAGTGCGACAAGTTAACGGGTGGTTTCGGCATCATGATCGATGATACAGTGGCCGCCTGTTACGCCGCTGCATTTCTGTGTTTGCTGACGCGTGTGATGTGAATGATTGCGGGCGGCATGTTACCGCCTCTGTTTCGATGGCGTTTGTGAAGATTCTTGCCCAACTCCAGGCGACGACTTCCGTTCTCAGGGAAAAATGGGGACTCCAGGCGTCAGGTCCCTGGTTTGTTTGCATCACCCGGCTGCCAATCCATATCCTGTCCACGACACTCGGTGTGTCCCGTTCGATTCCTTCTGCCACCAATCACAAAATCATGACCGACATCCACACGCTTACTCGCAAACTTCAGCGCAAGAACGAATCGAAGATTATCCTGTACGTGGGCGATGGTCTTGGTGGACTTCCGCTGAAGCCAGGTGGCAAAACGGAACTGGAGACTGCCAACACTCCGAACCTTGATGCTCTGGCCGCACGAGCATCACTGGGAATGAGTGTCCCGGTATTACCCGGGATTGCTCCGGGAAGCGGACCTGGGCACCTGGGACTGTTTGGCTATGACCCGCTGCAATACGACATCGGTCGTGGAGTGCTGGAAGCCCTGGGGATTGACTTTGAACTCGGCCCGAACGACGTCGCAATTCGCGGCAACTACTGCACAGTTGACAGTGCTGGCAATATTACCGACCGGCGGGCCGGCCGCATCGCCAGCGAGATTGGAGAGAAGCTTTGCGAGAAACTGGACACGATCGAAATTCCCGGCGTTGAAGTCTTTGTCCATCACGTGAAGGAATACCGCCTGGTGATCGTCTTCCGCGGTGAAGGTCTCGGTGGTGACGTCGACGACACCGATCCGCAAAGAACAGGCGTCCCTCCTCTCGCTCCAAAGGGCAACGACAGCGATTCTGAAAAAACTGCCGAAGTCTGTGCCGAGTTTTTGCGTCAGGCGTCTGAAGTTCTGAAGGATGATTCGCCCGCCAATCTGCTGACGATGCGCGGCATTGCGAAGATGCCGCCGATTCCAACCTTCGAAGAAGTCTACGGCACCAGAGCTGCCGCGATTGCCGTTTATCCGATGTACCGCGGGCTCGCTCGTCTGGTCGGGATGGATATTCTGGATGCCGGCCAAACTCTGGACGACCAGATGAAGTGCCTGGAAGAAAATTGGAACAACTACGACTTCTTCTTCGTCCACTTCAAGTATACGGACAGCACCGGCGAAGATGGAAACTTCGACGCGAAGGTGCAGCGGACGGAAGAACTTGATTCTGCCATTCCCCAAATGATCGTGCTGAAGCCCGATGTTCTGGTTGTGACCGGCGATCACAGCACACCGGCCAAGATGAAATCTCACAGTGGTCACGCTGTGCCCACATTGCTGGCGTCAGACATCTGCCGTTTTGATGGATCCACGACGTTCGGCGAAGCGGCCTGTCGAATCGGCGAACTGGGCCAGTTTGAAGCGAAATACCTGATGCTCCAGGTGCTGGCACATGCCGGGCGCCTTGAGAAGTACGGCGCCTAACCGATTAGCGCTTTGTCAGTGATCAAATGACGGGTTGTGTGGCGCCACGGAGCCAGTGTTGCCCTTAGGCTCAAGGCACTGGCAGAGCCAGTGGTACACATGAGTTCAGGGCGGGCGCTCAGTTACTGTCACCGCTGGCGATGAGCCGTTGAAGTGTTGACGGATCTAGGTTGCCGCCAGAGACAACAATCCCGATTCGCTGCCCGGAGAATCGTTCTTTGTTTCGCATCACAGCGGCCAGCGGAACCGCACCGGACGGTTCCGCCACGACCTTGGCCTGAAACATCATCGCCAGCGTCGCTGCGCCGATTTCTTCTTCGTTTATCAGCAGAATTTCGTCAACGAGTTCCCGGACGATTGGAAATGTCAGCGTGCCCAGGCACGTGCGCAGTCCGTCGGCGATGGTATCGTGCCGCACCGGTGACTCAATTATTCCGGACTGGAGACTGCGAAACGCGTCGTCGGCCCAAGCCGGTTCTGCAGCGAAGACCTTGATGTTTGGGTTCAGTGACTTCGCTGCGACCAGAGTTCCGCTTAACAGTCCACCGCCCCCGACTGGCACAATGACCGCATCAAGATCGGGAACTTCCTCCAGCAATTCCAGCGCCGCAGTGCCCTGGCCCGCAATCACTCGCTCGTCGTTGAAGGGATGGATAAATGTGGCTCCGGTTGCTGCGATCACTTTGTCTGCGGCTGCCTGGCGGGAATCTGAGTCCGGCTCGCAGAATCTTGGCTCGACCCCGTAGCCGCGCACAGCATCGATCTTAACGGTTGCAGAATCATGAGGCATGACAATATGAGCGGCGATGCCCCGCAACTGGGCGGCTCGCGCGAGAGCTGCAGCGTGGTTGCCGGAAGAGTGTGCGATAACGCCGGCCGCTGCTTCGTCTTCTGTCAGACAGAACACTGCGTTGCAGGCGCCGCGCGATTTGAAGGCGCCGACGTGCTGCTGATTTTCGCACTTGAAGAAGATCTCTGTGCCCAACGTTTTGTCGACAACAAGGGATTGAACGACGGGTGTGCGCACGACGTGACCGCGAATGCGTTTCGCCGCATCGCGTATCGTTGTCAGAGTGATGGCGAAGTCTCGCGTCAATGAAGTCTCCTTTGAACATATCGCCGGAGGAGAGAAAACCGCTCCTCCATCATTCCGCGATCGCATGTGAATTGCTTCGGACTGGTCGATCGTCCTGTCCGCAATTCATAATGATGCAGTCGCGTTTCAAAGACAGAAGATGTCATGTGTTGCAAACGTCGCCAATTTCTGATCTTCTGTCCGCCACGACAACGAACCATATCGTCTGAGTCCACAGCACGGAAACGTTACCTGAGCTGGCTCACCTGCGAAGATTAAAGGCATGTTGATGTACCGACTTTCACTGATCCTGCTCACCACAACATTGATTTGCACGTCCATGGCACAGGACGCCCCGAAGGCTGATCCCCAACTAAAATCAGTGTGGTCGGTCTCTGAAGGACTAATCGCACCGGAAAGCGCGTACTTCGATTCCGGGACGGGATTTCTGTTCCTGTCCCAGATTGGCGAAGGTGGCGGAAAGGGCAAGGATGGTGACGGGTGGATTTCGAAGCTGACCACCGACGGACAAATGGTCGAAAACAAGTGGGTGACCAGCCTTAATGCCCCCAAAGGAGTTCGCGGTCACAAAGGCATGCTGTACGTCAGCGACATCGATCGTATTGTGGCGATTGATATTGCCGGGGCCAAAATCGTCAAAGTCATCGACATCAAGGATGCTGTTTTTCTGAACGATCTGGCAACAGATGCGGAGGGAACGGTTTACGTGTCCGACATGGCAGCCAGCAGAATTTACCAGTTCAAGAATGACGAAGTTTCGGTTTTTGCTGAGGGAGAGAACCTGGAACATCCCAACGGCCTGCTTGTGGACGGAGATTCTCTGGTGATCGGCGGCTGGGGAACCGGATTCAGCCAGGACGATTTTTCGACGAAGGTTCTCGGCCGTCTGCAGAAGATCGATCTTCGGACAAAAGAAATCACCGCAATTACGCCAGAGCCCGTTGGGCATCTGGATGGCATCGAGGCCGACGGCAGAGGAGGCTACATCGTGACGGACTGGCGCAACGGCAAGTTGTTCCGTATCAGCAAAAAAGGCAGAGTCCGCCTGCTGATGAACTTTCCTCAGGGCGCGGCCGATCACGCCTACCTTGTCGACAAACAGCTGATTATTCTTCCTGAAATGATGGAGGGTAAATTGACGGCGTTCAAGTATGCTCCAGGTAAGAAGAAGTCCGACCGTAAATAGAAAGACCGGAGATGTCACGTTTGGCTGAATAGCCGCAGGTGAAGTCTGTAATCTTCGTCTTTCTCCGGCTCTACCCAGGAAACTCTGTGTCCACAATCGGACCCAACTCAGCTCTGCCTGTTATTCGCAACCGGAAGATCACCGGCATGTCGGCCGTGCTGTTGCCCTTTGCGACAGACGGGACCGTCGACTGGCCTGCCTTTGAGCGTCACGTGGAACGTACACTGGAGGCGGGACTGATTCCTGCGGTCAACATGGACACCGGATATGTCAATCTGCTGGACGATGCGACGAAGCTGGAAGTTTTGCAGCGCACCAACAAACTGACGTCCGGCGGCATGTTTGTGGCCGGCGCCTTTCTGGCGGATGCTCCGGGAGCGAGTTTTAATCTGGATGAATACTCGCGGCGAATGAACGACATCGAACAGAGCGGTGGAGTTCCCGTCATCTTTCAGTCGTACGGATTGACGCAGCAGGCTGACGATGACATCGTTGCGTCGTACCGGCAGATCGCCGAACGTTGCAGTCGATTCGTTGGTTTTGAACTGGGCCCCGTCTTTCTTCCGTTCGGCAAGATCTATTCGCTGGGCGTATATCGCGAGTTGATGAATCTGCCCAACTGCATCGGAGCCAAACATTCGTCGTTGCGACGCGAGCTGGAATGGCAGCGTCTGGCTTTACGGAATGAAGTGCGACCGGATTTCATGGTGTTGACGGGCAATGATCTTGCCATTGATCTGGTCATGTACGGCAGTGACTACCTGCTGGGCCTCAGCAGTTTTGCACCGGATCTGTTTGGGCAACGAGACAGAATGTGGGAATGCGGTGATGTGAACTTCTATCAGCTGAACGACGTGCTGCAGTATCTGGGCTTCTTCGCCTTTCGAGCGCCTGTGCCGGCGTACAAACACACGTGTGCACAGTTTCTGCATCTGCGTGGCATGGTCGCATCGAATTTGACTCACCCTGATGCACCCGAGCGACCGGCATCAGACGTACCGATCCTGGCAGCGCTGCTGGAGCAGCTTTCCGAGTACGCAGGCCGCACGTAGTGCGGCACTGTGACGGGGCAGGCTGCGCGATGTCGGACGTGATTCATCGTAGCCGTGTTTCACGCAGCCGACTTGGGAACCGGCCCGTTATTTCTTTTTCAGCTGCCAGTGCTCGTCAAAGAAGTCGGCCGCCACGACCTTGCCTGGCCAGACGTTACCCGGCGGAGTACGCACGTCGACAACGGCCCAGTCCGGCAGCATGGGGACCTGTCGAGCGTTGTTCAGGTAGGCGAATTCGCGAAACGTAAAGCTGCTGTTGAAGACGACGTAACGTTCGGGATTCAGTGGATTCGGGTAGATCAAAATTGGTATATGATTGGCTGCGTCGAATGTTCGAGCGCCTACGCTGACCTGCTTCTCCGTCCATTTGACTGGCAGCTTGCCGGCGACCTTCGCCATCACGCTGTTGGATGATGGATCGCCCCACAGAACCAGATTGGCTGACTGAACGAGCTCGTCCGTAACGTCAGTGTCGTTGACGACACGAGCATCGCCACGAAAGTGACGTCGCCAGTGTTCGATAGCGCGGTCCAGTTCAGACTCGGCCCATTTGCCGGCCGTTTCGTTGGCTGCTGTTCCGGTCGGTCGCACGAAAACGAATGAGTCCATAAACGCATCGTCGATGGGGCCCTGGAGGTTGTGGCGTTTACGTAGTCCCGCTGTCGGATCAGAGGCTGCAGTCCACTTTCCGTCGTCCTTCTTGTGCAGTCGAAACTGCCATGAACCGTCAGATTCAGGCCCGCGGACGCTGATTCTCTGGCCGGCCCTCTGACCACCCTCATACAAATTGATTCCTGCGTACGATACGTTGATGGGGCACGATCCGGCCTCAAACTGCACGGAAAGTGCCTGGACGTTTTCTAATCGTATAAACATGACGTCCGGCCCCGCATCAAACCCCGAACCGACTTCGTAGCCCACCGGATCGAATTCTCCAAGCTCTGCTGCGACATAAGTCGGCTGCCAATGTTCCTGCAATGCGTCGACGGTCAGCCAGTGCATTCTGTTGTACTTCAGCGTATGCGTCTCAAACTTCACATTAGTCAGTTCAGTGACTCGTCCTCGTCTGGCAAGGGAATCCATTCCAGCCTCAATGATCTCCATGGAGACATCGTCGATTTTGTGCCCCATGTTTGCGCCGATGACGTGGCGAAGACGAATTCGATCTTTTTTCGATGCATCTTTCATGGCAGCTTCCATCACATCGGCTGCCTGTTTCTGAATGTCATTTTCACCGCTGTATGCGATCGTTGGGCAATGGTTAAGATTTATCGCGTACTTGTCGCAGTCATACAGGTTCCACATCGCTTTTTCCCAGGGCGTTGGGTTTAGCGTTTCCTTCTGGAAGAACTTCAGAAACTGCGGAGTTTCAGAAAAACCGGCGCCCGGATTCGCGGCGAACCATCGGTCGGCATAGTGCACGGCAAATTGCCAGCAGGCTGCTCCGCCCATACTGAAACCTCGCACGCTGATCCGATCTTCATCGATACGATAACGACGCTGTACGTCATCCAGTGCCTCCAGAACATCAACTTCACCAGCGAACTTGAAGGCATTGGAATAGCGGCCGTACGGATGCAGTACGATCGTGTGGTCCGGCGTGTAGCGTCCGGCATGCTGCATGCGGTCCCACAGGAAGTTGACTTCGCTCAGGGTTTCACCCCGACCATGGAACCACAGGTCGCAGCGAGTCGGAACGCTGTGATTGAACGCGTAGGTTTTTGGCATGATCAGGCCATACGGCTGCACCGTGTTATCAATGCGACTGATATAACCTCGTACCACAAGCCCGCTTTGATTCGGCCAGTCCGCCAGGCCAGAGAGCAACTGATCCGCTCGGGAATTCCCTTCGACTATCAGCTGGTCTGCTTTATCGATGTCCTTTGGCGAGAAGAATTCGTCGTAGTCCAGGGCGCACCGTACGGCTCGTTCAAAGATCATGACATCAGGCAGCAAATCCTTTGTGAGGTCGTCTTTTGTCGGAGTCAGACGACCGATTTTTTGCTGCAGTATCTTAAGTCCGGCTCGCAGTGCTGCTGCGCGATCTGAGGGCACTTCGATTCCTGCACGGGGAACCTGCCGTACGTTTTCCGGGTGATTGTCTTTTTCACCGTCGGCAAACGATGGGGATGACAACGCGACTATGGAAACCAGTGCGAGAAGCGATGCAGTTCGTGGCATGTTGACGGTTCCGGGACACTCGGTTGGCGAAAACAAAGTTGTTCCAAAGAGTTTAAGGCACAGCAACCCGCTTCAGTCTTCATCATCGTCGACAATATCTCCGAACTCGTCGCCGCCCTGGATTTCTTCCAGTCGTTTCAAGACGTCGCGGAAGTCGTAATCGACGGACAGAATCTCTGTGTAATGGTTTTCGGATTCCTCATTCTTGCCTGCTTTTTCGTAAAGACGACCAAGCCAGTAGTGAGCCTGTTTGAAGAAATCCGGTTTGTCCTTTGCGCTCAGTGTCTCAAGAGCCTTGATGAACTGACGTCGTCCGAGGTCCGCCTTGCCGGCTCGCACGAAGCACTCTCCGAGCATCACCAGTGCATCTTCTTTCAGCCGCGTATCAGCCGACGCCTGCTGGAACAAAGGGATCGCTTTCGGGTACTGTTTTATTTTCCGATAGCGATCGGCCAGTTCAAATCGCATTTTCATGTCGTTGGGATGTCGGTCGATGCGAGACGCCAGGACTTCGACTTCGCGAGTCATCAACTCCGTTTTCAGTCCGTCTGATTTTTCCTTCAGGCGCTCTTTGTCGGGATTTTTGCGAGCTCGTTCGGCCGCTTCGCCGGATCGTTCTCGCATGATTTCCAGTTCCACATCTTCTTTTTCTTCCAGAATGGAAGTGTCGTTCTTTGACAGCTCCAGGGCTTTGTCCAGTTGCTCAACCGCCTGAGGCAGCTGACGGTCCGTGCGCAGAAAATTTGCCAGCTTCATGTAGTGGTTGACGTTCTCAGGATCCTTGCGAATGGCGGCTCGCATGTCCATTTCTTCCGATTCGCCGGGAGCTACTGATTCATTTCTTCCTTTTCCACCACGACGAGCCTGGCGGTCTTCTTCGTAGGCATTGGTCGGCTTTTCGACCTTAACGTCCTGAGTGCTGCCGGCCTTTTCATAGCCGCCGCGATCCATAACAGAATCCGCATCGATGCGGCCCATCATGGAGCGCGCGTCACCATCCGTCGGATCTGCTTCATAGATTCGCTTGAAGCAATTCCGAGCATCCTTGTACTCACCACGTTCGTGCAGAACGTGGCCCAGGCCTCGATTGAAGGCAATGTTTGTCTTGTCGCTTTCAACCGCCTTTCGATAGGCGTAAGCGGCGATCTCGCCGCGGTCCTGTTCGGCACACGCTTCACCAAGATCCGCAAACAACTGACCGTCCCACGGATTGACGGCCAGGCCCTCTTCCGCCTGTTGATCCAGCGTCGCCCAGTCCTTCTTTCCACGTGCTTTCTTGATCTTGCCGCGAACTCCCATCAGCTTCATGCCGGCCATCTTCGCGCCGGTTCCGTTGTCGCCGTGCAGCTTGCGGCAGCTCAGGTGCCTGGTCTGGCGGAAAAGTAAGGCGTCGGGCTTCATCTTGACGGCGTTGCTGAAGCATTCGACTGCGAAGTCCCAGTTCTGGCGACCCATCGCTTCATTTCCTTTTTTGAACCATTCCTGGGCGGCGGTTGCCAATGGGTCACTCATATGAAATCTCTCAAAGTTCTTTTGTCTCAATCCGATCAGGGTTACCGGCAGCAGGAGGTCCCCGACGGAAAACGGTTGCAACATGGATTGATAATTATGTGTAGCGTCTGACTTTAGCATAGTCAGGAATGCGACCATAGCCAACGCTTCATCGTGCAGGATTCTGTGGATGCCGGACGACGGTGGAATCACCGTTCGTTCGCTGGTGACTCCGCTGCCTTGACCAGAGCCGTCTGCAGGTGCGATTCTGCGATAGACCGTTGCTGATACAAGTCCAGGGTATCCAGACTCAGCCGGATGTAGGCCCGCTGAGCATTCAGCAGATCCAGATAGGTGGCCTCACCAAGAGCGAATGCTCGTTGAGTTGTCAGGAGATTCTCACGGGCCAGGGCCTCCAGTTCGCTCTTGATTGTTTTCAGCTGTCGGTCGGCCTGCTGCAACTGCCCCACTGTTGTCAGCAGCCGCTGTCGCAGTGATCGCCGGACAGCATCTACCTTGTGATGTGTTCGCCATGTATCAGCACGAGCCGCATTGATTGCTCCTGTGTTATCGTCGCGCACAGGTAAGGCAACGCCCAGCTGAATGCCAAACACGGCGTAGTGGGTGGCGGCATCCTGCTGAATGGACCACTGAGTTTGCAGGTTCGGTATGGGCTCTGCCTGTTCCCGTCGCACTTTGTAGTGGCTGCGGTCCAGTTGAGATGCAGCAACGGCCAGTTCAGGACTTGTTGCCAGTACGTCGGTCCACGCCTGTTCGACGTCGATGCCTGATTCGCGTGGCAGCAGGACGGTCGCCGCGACAGGCTGGGACAGTGAATCCCGGCCGAGCGCTGTCGCGAGCTTGCTGCGCGCCACGGCGGATTGACTCTCCGTCAGATGAATTCGCATCGCGTTGCGTTGAGCTTCCAGTTTGGACTGCAAAGACGCAGACAGACTTGATTCTCCTGCGTTTACCAGACGTTGAACCGTCTCGGCCGCTCGATCCAGCGAGGTCTGCAAACGATTCAGCAGTTTGAGACGTTCCTGAGCGACCGCTACTTCGATGAAGGCCAGCCGAACATCAGCTTCTACCTGGAAACGACTGACCTGCAGTTCATGGGTGGCGATGGAAACGTTTCGCTGCTGGACCTGGCCGTCAAGACAAAGCTTGCCACCGCGAACGATGTTCTGAGAAAGAAAGACGCCCTGTTGTCCTGCCTGACCTTCGTTGCCGACTTCTGCCGCCAGGTACCCGACCGTGGGATTCGGGTTACGAGTTACCTGATAAACCAAATGCTGTTGTCGGATGACCGACGTTTCGGCGGCGCGAATCGCGGGGTTGTTCGACATGGCCAGGCTGACGGCCTGAGCGACGGCAAGCGCACCGACAGCCGTCGCTTCACCTCCAGCGGGAGCAACCGGGTCGACCGGAAGGGTTTCGTCTGCAGATACTGAAACGCCGCACGCGAACAGCAGCAGAATGTGGGTGATGTTGATGTTACACACAAATATGGACCGGCAATCAGGGGATGGTGTTTTCTTTCTATCGGCGAAGTGGCGTATCTGCGACGAAGCGGGGTCACGAAGTCATTCCGTTGCTCGATGAGTTGTGCCGCCGGTGACACATGCATCGATTGTCGAGTTTAAGGACGTTCCATGGGTGCGGAGACAGCGGCTAAATCATCTTGTTCTGTGCACCCACCCGCGAATCGTGCCGGTTGCGAGACGAATGAACTCACAACCGGCATTTCGTGAGAAGGATTCTCATTCCTCAGCGACCATCGCATTTTTCTGAAACAGCCAATGTTTAGTCACTGAAGGTACTTATGATTCCGAACCAACTGAAAAAGTCAGTGCAGAGTCAGATCGGGTATGTCTGCCGCCAGTCAGGATGCATCGCAATGGCCGTTACGACGGGAAGTGTGCAGGCCAGTTCGGAAATATCCTCTGGTTGCAGCAGTATTCGAAATCACGGGGGGACCGTTGATGGCCACTGAAACCAATCCGCAACAAACAGAGGCCACGACCGATCGACGACCGACTCGGCCTGCGACCAGCGCAGATAATTCGCGACCCCGATCGTCGGCAGTGCTGCTGGCAGCCGTCGCAACTGGCGTCGTTGCCGGCGTGCTAATCCCTCCTGATGGCGTTCGCTCTGTGGCGGAACGCTGGCTTCTCAATAGCTCGCAACAGGTCGCTGACGACGCAGCATCAGACGCAAACGCTGAACACGATGATCACGGAGGAACTTTTGAGGTTTCTATTGCCGCTCAGAAGACGTACGGGCTTGTTGTCGGCAAGGCCAGCCTTGGCTCTTTCACTCAATATATTGACGTCCCTGCTTTTATTCGCGAACGCCCCACGGTCAGTAACCTTCAGGCATCCAGTCGAATGCAGGGCATTGTACGCCGGATTTTCGTTCAGGTGGGCCAGTCGGTTCGCGAGGGTGATCCTCTTGTGGAACTGGAACTGACCGGAGATGAACTGGCGGCGGCTCAGTCTGTCCTGCTGGATTCTGTACAGCAATTGCAGATTCTGGACGACGAAATTACTCGACTGGAAGTAGCCACAGAAGAAGGTGGCATCGTTCGAAGAAGCCTGATCCAGAAACAATACGAACAGCGCCGCATGAAGTCCGTGATTGAGGCGAAGCGACAGGAACTTCTGATACGCGGATTGTCTGTCGAAAATGTCGATGGCATCATCAAAGATCAGAAACTGGTTCGAGCAATCGTCATTCACGTTCCGACCGGCATTCGACCAGCGAACGACGGCACCACGACAGAGTTGCCTTCAGATGTGGACGGACGCGTTCAGCTTTTGTCAAAGGAAACCTCACCGGCGACCGGAGAATGGGTGTACTCCATTGAAGCGATGAACGTCAGTCCCGGAACCGTCGTGAATACGGGCGACGCCGTCTGTGATCTGGCGTATCACGAAACACTGCTTGTGGAAGGGCAGGCGTACGAACGTGATCTGCCATTGCTGACGATGCTGATCAACGAACGTCGTGCGGTCACCGTCCAGCTGGGCGACAGTGACACTCCGGAACTGATTCACGATCTGCAGATTCTGTTTATGGACAACCACGTTGACAATGATACTCAGACATACCGTTTCTATGTCGAAGTTCCGAACACTGTACTGACCGAGAATATTCTCTCGGCTGGTCCACGATTTCGTACATGGCGATTCAAACCGGGACAGCGCGGACTCGTCCGTCTGCCACAGAAGGAATGGTCTGACCGACTGGTTGTCCCGGCCGAAGCCGTTGCTGAAGACGGTGTTGACCACGTGATTTTTCAACAGGTCGCGGTTCACGATCATTTTCACGGTGACGTGCCGCCTCACAGCGAATTCAAAAAAATTGTTGTGAAAGTCGACTACAAGGACCAGCACAACGTCGTCGTGGACGCTGAAGGTCAGCTGAAGTCACGGCACAACATCGCAACAAACAACGCGGACATGCTGACTCGAGCCATGAACGATGGGAAGGGCGGTGGCGGACACGCCCATCATGGTCATGAACATTAAGAACTGAAGCGGCCCACCCGCAAACGATTTCCAGCGATCATACTGCCACCGGCGGCATAGGCGCGCTGCTGACATTCCGGAACGCGAACAACACGATTCGCTGATTACTCTAAAGTCTCTGAGCATGCTGAACCTGATCATCAAAACGGCGCTCAACAACCGGCTTGCGGTTGTCGCCGTCGCGGTTGCCATGATGATTTACGGAGTGATGCAGACGCGGGAGTTGCCCATTGATGTGTTGCCGGACCTGACACGTCCGCGCGTCGTGCTGATCACAGAATGCCCCGGTCTGGCCCCGGAAGAGGTGGAATCCCTGGTTACGTTTCCGATGGAAGCGGCCGTGAATGGCGCCACTGGTGTGACTTCGGTCCGGAGTTCGTCGGACATTGGCTTGAGTGTGGTCTACGTCGATTTTGACTGGGGCCAGGACGTTTACGTTGCTCGACAGATTGTCAGCGAACGAATTGCCAGTGTTCTGGGAACCCTGCCGGACAACGTGAAGCCACGCATGGGGCCGATTTCCTCTCTGCTTGGCCAGATTATGCTGATCGGCATGTGGAGCGAAGATGGAACGACCGATCCGCTGGAACTGCGCACTCTGGGTGACTGGGTCGTACGAACGCGGTTGCTGCGGATTCAGGGAGTCGCGGAAGTGATTACCATAGGCGGCGGGCGAATGCAGTATCAGGTTCTGGTCGATCCGCACGCTTTGCAAAAATATAACGTCAGTCTTCATCAGGTGGAAACTGCGCTCAGAGATGGAAATCTGAACGTGTCCGGCGGCTACGTCAATCGCGGAGCGAACGAGATCCTGGTGCGAGGAATTGGCCGCATTCGAGACCTGAACGACATTGAATCGGTCGTCATTGATCATCGATCACAGCGACCTGTCCTGGTTCGTGACGTGGCGACAGTTGCCAAACGCGCACAGGTCAAACGAGGTGACGCCGCCATCAATGGTAACGACGGTGTGGTCCTGACGATTCAGAAACAGCCGGGAACCGACACGCGGCAACTTACGGATGAGATTGAGCGTGCAATTGCGGAAATGCGTCTGTCGATGCCCGCTGATGTGCACATTGAAGCGACCTACAAACAACGTGAATTTATCGACTACAGTGTCAGCAATGTCATCGAAGCGGTCTGTGATGGTGCGATTCTGGTTGTCGTCGTCCTGTTTCTGTTTCTGTTCAACATCCGCACGACGGTCATCACGCTCACAGCGATTCCGCTTTCCATTCTGACCACAGCTCTGGTGTTTCACTTCATGGAACTGTCGATCAACGTTATGACGCTGGGCGGCATTGCGGTGGCCCTGGGTGAGTTGGTGGATGATGCCATTGTCGACATTGAAAATATCTTTCGACGGCTGAGACAAAATCGTCAAAGCGATGCACCTCGGCCCGTTCTGGAGGTCATATTTGACGCCAGCAGCGAAGTGCGGGGCGCGATCATGATGAGCACTGTGATGGTGGTCCTTGTGTTTGCACCGTTGTTCGCGTTGTCGGGAATGGCGGGACGGATGTTTACTCCGTTGGGAATCGCCTATGTGGTATCGATCACCGCTTCCACCCTGGTTTCCCTGACGGTGACTCCGGTGCTGAGTTACTATCTGCTGCCGAAAGATTCCGGCACCCTCAGAGCAGAAGGTGTTGTTCTGCGGGGAATCAAGACAGCCGTACGTCCGTTGTTACGCCTGAGTTTGACCCGTGGCGGCATCTTTGTGGTTTCGGCGGCATGCGTCGTGTCGGTCCTGGCAGCCGGGCTTACGGTTTCCCGCATGGGCATCAACTTTCTACCCGCCTTTGATGAAGGCGCCGCACAGGTCAATTTATTTCTCAGTCCGGGCACTTCTCTGCAGGCCTCTAATAAAGTTCGCCGCCTGGCCGACCGTAAGTTCGCCGAGTTGTTGAAAACGGAAGCCAACCCGCAGGCACCACTGCTGTGGTTTACGTGCAAGACGGGCCGGGCTGAAAACGACGAACACGTCATGGGCGTAAATACCAGCGAATACGTGATGTCTCTGAATCCGAACAGCGGACTGTCGCGCGACGAAGTCATCGATCAACTGGAGAAAGCGGTCGAGGATCTGGCAGGTGTTGAAACCGAAGTTGAGCAACCGATTTTTCATCTGATCAGTCACATGTTATCCGGTGTTACCGCAGAAATCGCGATCAAGATTTTTGGTGAGGATCTGCAGGAACTCGAGAAGATCGCCAGGCGCATCAAGACAGAAATTCAAAGTGTCGACGGTCTGGCAGAACCGATGGTTGAACAGTTGACATACATTCCACAGATTCGCATTGAGCTGAAACGTGAACAACTGGCCAGCTACGGAGTGACACCCGCTTATATCCACGAAATGGTGGAGACTGCGCTGAACGGTCGCGTTGTTTCGTCGGTTCTTGATGGACAACGTACCTTTGACCTGCTGGTGCGGTTCGACGATGAGTTTCGCAGCGACTTTGATTCACTTGACCGCACTCCGATCGAACTTCCGGATGGTGCCCGTGTTCCGCTGTCTGAACTGGCGACAATCCGTCAATCGATGGGCCCCAACAAGGTCAAACGCGAAGACACTAGACGGCGCATCGTGGTCCGAGTGAATACGCGCGGTCGTGATCTGCGAACGGCCGTGGACGAAATTCGTGAAACGATTAGCAGCAATGTTTCACTGCCCAGTGGTTACTCGGTCATTTACAGCGGTCAGTTTGAAGAACAGGAATCTGCCACGAACCGGCTGCTTATATTCAGCGCACTGGCCATCGTGGGAGTGTTCGTCGTGCTGTATTCCTCATTTTCTTCAACCGGCCTTGTTCTGCAGATTCTGGCGGCCCTGCCGATTGCCTTTGCCGGCGGTGTCGCCGCACTGGTATTGACCCATCAGTCGCTTTCCGTAGCCAGTATGGTCGGCTTTATATCCCTGGGCGGCATCGCTGCCCGCAACGGAATTTTGCTGGTGGAAACATATCTTGCCGGTGTCGAAGAAAATGGCCGCAGTCACGAAACGATTGTCCAGGGAAGCCTTGACCGCGTCGCTCCCGTCCTGATGACAGCATTAACAACAGGTATCGGTCTGGTACCGCTGGTGATCGGCGGCCATCTGCCCGGCAAGGAGATTCTGTTCCCTGTCGCAACTGTGATTCTTGGCGGACTTACCGCATCAACGCTGGCAGAGTTCCTGCTGCGTCCCGGAATGTTCTGGTTCCTGACGAAAAAAGATGCGTCGCCCAGGTAACGCAGCAGGAGTCCGGTATGTTCGACTCATCAGCGCACCGTGACGCGGAGTTGTATTGCCGAGTTCCTTGTGTTCTCGATGTTGAATCAACCCACCGACGTCCGCAAATGTGGTGGATCATCAGATCAAAATCTGGCACAATGACTTGCTGGCCGGACAAATCAAATTCCATCGATGGCAGACTCGTGGCAACTCAACCCGATTTTCAAATCACTCCTGACCAGGAACATCTGCAGGCGCAAGCGCGCGATCTTCGATTCCACCCGGCGGTCGCTGTCGAACCCAAATCGCTGACAGTGACGCAGGTGGAATCGTATAACACAGACGGTTACACCAAACCGATTGATGTCTATTCGAATGACGAAATTACGGACCTTCGCAACTATTTTGACCAACTGCTGGAACAGACAGTCGCAGCTGGTGGAAACAGTTATTCGATCAGTACAGCTCATATGAAGCACGGTCGTGTCTATGACATGCTGACGAATTCCCGAATCGTCGATTGCGTCGCGGACATACTGGGCAACGATGTGATTGCATGGGGATCGCACTTTTTTTGCAAGATGCCCGGCGATGGGAAAGCCGTTGCGTGGCACCAGGACGCCAGTTACTGGCCACTGTCGCCGTCCAGGGCCATCACGGTCTGGCTGGCGATTGATGACGCCGATCTGGAAAATGGCTGCATGAAGTTCATCGCCGGAAGCCAGCACTCCGGGCACCTGACCTATCGCCAAAGTGATCCTGAAGAACACAGTGTGCTTGATCAGACGGTGGATAGTCCGGAGCAGTATGGTCACATCGTTGTCGACGATCTGAAAGCCGGGCAGGCTTCGATCCATAACGACCTGCTGCTGCACGGATCGGAATCCAACAATTCGACAAGGCGTCGGTGCGGGTTGACGCTCAGATATGCGGCCGCAGAGGTGCGCGCCGAAATGGGCTGGAATGCGAAAGGCGTCGTGGTTCGGGGGACAGACACCACCGGTCACTGGGGAAATCCTTCTCGGCCCGCCCAGGATTGACAGGACGATACAAACGGCAACGTATTCATGGCGAGCGCGTGCCGAAGAACCACGGCGCCTTCAAATCGGCCTATCTGCTGCTGTTTGGCGGGGCTGGCAGAGAATTTGATCGGATTCGGCTGGCTTACTGTGCCACACAGACGGCTTGGGAGTATATATTCAGCGTGTCCTGTTAACTTGTCTGAATTCGCAGCGTCCGCATACCGTCGTCACCAGATCTCGTCTGTTATGAAAATCCAGCAGTTACTCGAACACTACGGCATTAAGGTCAATCCGTTCAGCCAGGAAGACGCTCAGTCAGATCACATCTTTCAGCAGCACTGTGCCGGCACAATTTATCACCCGGCGTGGGACAAGGTGCTCGGCGATTGCGCCAACCCGTCGACGTCAATCGTCTTCGGCGAAAAAGGTGCCGGCAAGACGGCGATTCGCCTGCAACTGGTCAACTCGATCAACGAGTACAATCAAGAGCAGCCGCAGCATCGTGCGTTTGTGATCAGTTACGATGATCTGAACCCGTTTTTGGATACATTCCGCGATCGACTGCGGGGAAAAAAACGACACCCTGACAACGCGCTGCAGGCATGGCGGTTGTGGGATCACATGGACGCTTTGCTGACGCTGTCCACACGACGACTCTGTAACGTGATCGCCGACGAACATACGTCCGACCCGGACATTCGTCTGCAACAGCTGAAAAAACTGCCGCGTCTGCGTAAACGTGATCTGCTGATGCTGGCGGCCTTTTATGATCAGTCTTCTGATCAGTCGCACTGGCGGCGCTGGAAAAGAATCAAGTGGCGTCTGGGATTTTTTGCCCCGGGTGTGCATTGGCGGTTTATCATCGGCGTCGTCGTGACCCTGGTAACACTCGGTGTGGCGCTGCGTAACCTGCCGCAGGACGGGCTGACAGGGCTGAGCGTTCTGAAGACACCGTGGTTGTACGGGGTGATGGGCGCTGGCTGGCTGCTATGGGCGAAACGAAACCTGTCGCTGTGGTGGCGTGCACGTCAGATCGCCAGACAGGTCCGCATTCTGGAACATGGTACCGGTACGATGCGTCGAATTTTGTCTCGGTTTCCGGCGAAGGAAGTGGACGGTCAGCCCATGCCGTCCCGTGATCGCAGCGATGATCGTTACGAATTGCTGGCCAAACTGCAGCGCATTCTGAAGCCTCTTGGATTCACCAGTATTGTGGTGCTGGTCGACCGTGTCGATGAACCACATCTGATCAACGGATCCGCTCAACGGATGAAGGACTTTCTGTGGTCGATGTTTGACAACAAGTTCCTGAAACACCCGGGTGTCGGTTTCAAGATGCTGTTGCCGCGGGACGTTGTATTCTACCTGGGGCGTGAAGAAAAGGAGTTCTACGAACGATCGCGGCTGGACAAGCAGAACCTGATCAAGAGTCTGGAATGGACGGGCGAATCGTTGTACGATATGGCCACCAATCGTATTCGCGCCTGTCTGGACGAAGGTGCGAACCAGGAAACTTCCATTCGTGACCTGTTTGCAGACGAAGTGTCGGAACAGGAGCTGATCAACAAGTTCGGCAAGCTGCGAGTTCCCCGACACTTGTTTCGATTCCTGTACCGGCTGATGACCGAGCACTGTAACAAAGCGACGGAAGATAATCCGGTCTGGAAGATCAGCCACGAAACGCTGGAAACCAGCATCGAAAGCTACCGGCGTGAACTTGAGGCGATGGATCGCGGTTTGGGCACGGGGTAGCCTGGCGGACTCGTGTTGTCAGGAAAATTTGTGTGCTGATCGCAACATGTAGTTCGTGCCGAGTATCTGCAATCCGTCTAAAGATTCGATTCTACAGCCGAAATACGGTATTCTGTGGGCAGTGAAGTCGTCGAAAACTTCCCGTGAATTCGCCCAACGTCCACAACCTGTGAGGCATAATCCATGATCAGGCAGACTCGTCGAAGGTTCCTGACCGCATCCGCGACAACTTCAGGCGTGATGACTTTCGGCGGGGGCGTTCCGGCCTTTCTCAGGGACGCAGCCATCACCGGAAAAGCCGGTGGACGGATTCTTGTGGTCGTGGAAATGGCAGGTGGCAACGATGGACTGAACACTGTCGTGCCGCACAGCGATGACGCATATCGCGAAGCTCGGCCGAAGCTTGGCATACCAAAGTCGCAGGTTCTGCAGATCGACGATCAGCTTGGTTTTCATCCGTCAATGAAAGGCTTTGCAGACCTGTTGGAAGCCGGACATCTGGCGGTCGTGCAGGGCGTCGGCTATCCCCAGCCCAACCGCTCGCACTTTGAATCGATGGACATCTGGCATTCGTGTCAGCGGAAGGATCAGAATCGGACCGATGGCTGGTTGGGGCGTTATCTGCAGCAGGCCGGCGCAGCGGATTTGCAGGATCCTGCAGGCTTGCACCTGGGAGAAGACAAACAGCCGTTCGCCTTGATGTCGCGTGCCGTGCGCGTGCCGTCAATTCGATCACTGGATGAATTTCGACTGGCCGGAAATGACAGTGCTCAATTCCGGCAGGCGGTGAAAGAGCTGGCGGATGCTGGTCGCGACGACAGCAATGATCTGTTGACATTTGTGCAGACCAGCACCAGTTCGGCCATCACGGCCAGTGAGCGGATTGAAGCTGCCGGGATGAAGTACAAATCGTCAAAGGAGTATCCTCAGAATGCACTTGCTCAGAAGCTGCAGACGGTCGCCAAGTTGATCAACTCAGGATTGAACACGTCTGTCTATTACGTACAAATCGGCGGATTCGATACACACGCTCAGCAGCCGAATGCTCACGCGGTATTACTGCGGTACGTCAGTGGTTCCGTTAATACGTTCGTCAACGACCTGAAAGCTCATGGACACGGTGATCGAGTCCTATGCATGTGTTTCAGTGAATTCGGCCGACGAGTCAACGAAAATGCCAGCGAAGGTACGGACCATGGAACAGCAGGGCCGGTCTTCCTGGCAGGCAGTTCGGTTAAGCCAGGGCTGATCGGAAAACATCCGAGCCTGTCCAGTCTTAAGGACGGCGATCTGCAATACCACACGGACTTCCGGCAGGTGTACGCGACTATTCTTGAACGGTGGTTGAAGACCGATTCAGAACGGGTGTTGAAGGGACGTTTTCAACCGGTGGATGCGCTGCGTTCAGCGTGAGTGTCGTGGACGGGTGCAATGACGGATTGAGGTTTTCGACCGTAGGATGGGACCAACGTCCCGTCGTTTATGCACAAGTACGTAGCCACCGGCCGCCGCCGGTGGTTAGTAGAATCACCAGTCAGAAAAGTCGCGAAGCGGTGGCAGCAAACATCCGCAAATGCAACACATTGCTGTCGCCGTTTCACGGCACTGGTCATCAATGGTTTTCCTGTTCCGTGGGTTTTACCCAAGGCTACCCGCTTTTGCGACTTCGCCGCAGGTTGTTTGACTTCTGTATAAACAACAGGACCATCGTTCCATCCAGGAATCCGATTCACCTCGGGACAATGGTCCCAAACTACGTGGCTGCCTAACGTCACAACCATTTATGACGACACCCTTGTGGACCGGGCATTTTGCACCAGCTGCCTGTCAGATTCGCAGTGGCCGAGGCCTCAACTACGGTTGGTCTGCGACAGGTGTTTTGCCGGTACGTTTGCGTGCCTGTTCGTGCAATTCGACGGGGACGTGTTTCAGCAGACGCTCAATGATTTGATCGGGAGTGACTCCCTGACTGTCGGCCTGGAACGTAGTCATAATGCGGTGCCGCAGAACAGGCTTCGCGACATACTTGATGTCGTCTGTTGTCACGTGGAAACGCCCTTCCAGAAGCGCTCGGGCACGCGCCCCCAGAATCAGGTACTGGCCGGCACGAGGCCCGGCCCCCCAGTTAACGAATTCCCGAACAAACGGCGGCGCTTCGTTTTCATTGGGCCGAGTTGCACGGACGAGATCCCGGGCGTAGATGAAATTGTATTCGGCACACGGAACTCGCCGCACCACTTCCTGCAATGCCTGGATTTGTTTGCCGGTCAGCACTGGTGTCAATTCCGGCTTTTCGTTGCCGGTCGTCTGCTTCAGAATTCGCAATTCTTCTGCCGGCGTTGGATACTGAACCAGAACGTTAAACATGAAACGGTCCAGCTGGGCTTCCGGCAGCGGGTACGTTCCTTCCTGTTCAATCGGATTCTGAGTTGCCAGTGTGAAGAATGGTTCTGACAAGCGATAAGTGCTGGATCCCACCGTCACGTGGCGTTCCTGCATGGCTTCGAGCAATGCCGCCTGAGTCTTTGGTGGTGTGCGGTTGATCTCGTCTGCCAGCAACACGTTTGTGAACAACGGCCCCTGGATAAACTGAAAGGTCTTGCGACCGGTTTCGGGGTCGTCCTGCAGCACGTCCGTACCGGTGATATCTGACGGCATCAGGTCCGGAGTAAACTGAATTCGTCGAAACGCCAGCTGCAGAATGGAGGCGATAGTGCTGCACAGCAGCGTTTTGGCCAGTCCTGGAACACCCACCAGCAGACAATGCCCTTTGCAGAACATGGCGATCAGCAGTTCATCAACCACCTCGTCCTGCCCGATGATGACTTTCCCGATTTCCGTTCGCATTCGCTGGTAGGCAGCGGTAAGTCCTCGGATTGCCTGTTCTTCCAGCTGTTCCGGTGCGATATTTTCTGTTTCATTGGTACTCTGTTCGGAATGGCCGGCCATTGTGTTTGTCTGACTCCGGTGGATGTGGTCGGGTGAACGGACGGGCCACATTGAAGCGTGATTTCAGGATAATTGCGAGTCGATCGGCCGGGTTCGCGTCCTGATGCCGCGAATTCCGCAGCGAGTGTTCCGCTTTTCGTCCATGAAAGACCGTCGCCGATGAGTTATGCTGAGTGACGAACGGAAACGCCGAATCGGTTTCGGAGCAGTAGCTCGACTTCATGACTGCAACACGGAATTACCCCATGAGCGATGTTGAGTATCTGATCTTTGATGTGGAAGCCGTCGGTGACGGTGATCTGATTCAACGCGTACGATATCCCGACGAAGATCTCCTGCCCCGGGATGCCGTTGAACGATACAGCGCAGATCTTCTGGAACAGACGGGGCGAGACGTCATTCCGCCCACATTTGTCGTTCCGGTGTCAGTTGCCGTTGCCAAAGTGTCAGCACGATTTCAGCTGCTGGACCTGACCGTTCTGGACGCGCCGTTGTTTCGCCCGGAACAGATTACTCGAAAGTTCTGGCAGGGTTGGGAACATTACGGCCGTCCCACGTTCGTCACGTTTAACGGTCGTGGTTACGACATGCCGGTACTTGAACTGGGCGCCTTTCGACACGGCATCAGTCTGCCTGCATGGTTCAACGTAGAATCGCGGTCGTTTGAACAGGCTCGTAATCGCTACAACATCGACCGCCACATCGATCTGCAGGATCTGTTTTCCAACTTCAGCGCGATGCGGGTCAATGGCGGCCTGAATCTTGTGTCCAACCTGATCGATAAGCCCGGGAAATCGGGGATTGACGGTTCTCAGGTGCAGGATCTGTATTTCGACGGACATGCCGCCCGGATCAACGATTACTGCCGCTGTGACGTCCTGGACACGTATTTTGTTTTTCTGCGGACTCGTGTGTTAATTGGCCGACTGGGTCTGGAGGACGAAGACGCACTGGTCGCTGAAACGCGTGAAATGCTGGAGTCCCATGCCGACGAGCACCCGGCTTACGCTCACTACCTGGAATTCTGGGATCGACGACTGAAACGGGCAGAACGACGACAGGCGGCTGCTGAGGAAGACGGGAGTTCTGTTGACCATGCTACAGAAGCCGAGTCAGAGAACGTGTGGCCGTCCGAGTGACTTTTCAGTGGTCAAATGAGGAGTTGCGTGCCATTGGTCCGCCAGTGTTTTCATAAGGTTCACGGCACTGCCAGAGCCAGTGGCACACATCAATACAGGGTTGACGCCGCACTGGTGGAATTCCGTAGCTGATCTCTGATCACGTCAGAATGTCTCGCAGTACGTGTCCATGTACGTCGGTGAGTCTTCGATCGATGCCGTTGTGACGGTACGTGAGGCGCGTGTGGTCAAGGCCGAGCAGGTGCAGAATGGTCGCGTTCAGGTCGTGAATGGACGACACGTCTTCAACGGCTTTGAATCCGAGCTCATCGGTTTGCCCGTAGCTCACGCCGCGCCTAACTCCAGCGCCGCCCAGCCAGGCTGTGAAGCCCTGAGGATTGTGGTCTCGCCCCTTTGCTCCTTTTTGAAACATCGGCATGCGGCCGAATTCTGTACACCACACGATCAATGTGTTTTCCAGCAGGCCTCGCTGTTTCATGTCATTGAACAGGGCAGCGGCTGGCTGGTCAAGGATTTCTGCGTGGATGTCATATTGATTGCGCAGATCGGAGTGGCCGTCCCAGTTCAGGCGACCCCCGCTGGCATAGGAACCGTTGAACAGCTGCACAAAACGCACGCCATTTTCAATCAGTCGTCGCGCCAGGATGGCATTCTTTGCGAATGCGGCCTTGGTTTCGTTTGCGGAATCCGCTCCGTACATCTTCAGCGTTTGAGCAGTCTCCGTCGACAGGTCCGTGATCTTCGGCACAGATAACTGCATACGGGCGGCCAGTTCATAGCTGGCGATACGGGCGGACAGGTTGCTGTCGCTGGGATTTCGTTTCAGGTGCTGGTCATTCAGCATGGACAGCAAAGACCGGGCGGCTGCGTCCATGTCGCTTGTAATGCTGCCCGGCGGTGTCAGGTTGCGGATCGGCTGGCTGCTGTTGAAGGGAGTTCCCTGGAATACGGCCGGAAGAAAGCCCGGTCCCCAATTGTTGACGCTGGCCTGAGGGACGCCCCGCGGGTCCGGGATGGAGACGAATGCCGGGAGATCCTGGTTCTCTGTGCCGAGCGCGTACGTGACCCAGGATCCAATGCTGGGGAAACCATCCAGCACAAAACCCGTGGATAGAAAGTTTTCGGCGGGACCGTGTGTGTTCGACTTATTCGTGAGTGTATGAACGAACGAAATATCATCGACGATACCGCCCAGATGCGGAATCATATCCGAGACCATTTTCCCGCACTCACCACGCGGACGGAAAGTGTATTGTGGTCGTGCCAGGTTACCCGCAGGTCCCTGAAACGTGACAGCCGGCCCGCCTTCCAGTGGCTGCCCATCGCGTTTGATCAGCTCAGGTTTGTAGTCGTAAGTTTCAAGCTGACTGCATGCGCCGGCGCAGAAAATAACAAGCACGTTCTTTGCCTGTCCCTCGCGGTGGCCACTGCGTGGAGCGTGCGGTTGCGCGGGGTCGACATGTACCCTGTCGTTTGCCAGCAGTCCGTCCTCGTTCAGCAGACTGGCCAGCGCGACGCCCGCCAGACCGGACACGGTCTGACCAAACAGATCACGGCGCTGCAGAAGGCTGTGTCCGTTTTGTGAAGGTAGGTTGGGCATGATTACGGGATAAACAGAAATTCGCTGCTGTTAAACAAGGCTCGGCACAACGTCGGCAGTCCGTGAGTTTTTACGGATTCGAGAACCGGAACTAATTCCACTGCAGATACCGGACGACCAACGGCAACACGAAAAGCGAGTTCAGCCTGATCTTCAACGGATGTCCCTGCTTCGGCTTGAACGTGTTTTGCAAACGCGATGGACTGGTCGATAACGAACGAGCTGTTGAACAGGTTCAATGCCTGAATCGCGGTGGTGGACTGGTTTCGTCGGGGTGTTGGCAGCCCGGCATCCGGACAATCGAATGCTCCGAAGACCGGTACTGGTTCCATGCGGATTTTATGGGCATAAATCATTCGTCGCATCTCGTTGGCTGTGAATTCTTCGACGGGGGGGAAACCGCTCAGGCCGCCTCGAGTCTTGAAAAAATCGAAGCCCGGGCCACCTGTCTTCAGATTCAACTGCCCGCTGATCTGCAGCATGCAATCGCGGATGGCTTCGGCTTCCAGCCGGCGACTGGGGAAATGCCAGAGCAGCCGGTTGCTCGAATCCACTGTTGCAGCGTCTGCGACGTGAGTATTGGCCCCCTTCGTTTTATTCGGCTGCGACGATGACTGCTGATATGTTTTTGATGACATGATCACGCGATGCACGTGTTTGATCGACCAGCCGCTGGAAACGAATTCGCCCGCCAGCCAGTCGAGCAGTTCCGGATGACTGGGAGAGGCGCCGTTAAGTCCGAAGTCGCTGGAAGTTTCGACCAGTCCGGTACCAAAGTGATACTGCCAGATCCGATTCACCATCACTCGCGCTGTCAGCGGATTGTCGGACGACGTGATCCACTTCGCCAGGACGGCTCGACGCTGTACGTCATCCGATTCCGCTGGCAGACTGACCGAGCCGAATGATGTCAACACGTGCGGCGTGATCTCAGCGGTCGGCTGTTCCGGATCACCCCGATTCAGAACGAAAGTCTTATCGGGTTCGCGAAATTTACCTGAGAACACCATCCGCGGCTTGCGCAGATTCGCCACCTGTTTTTCAAGTTGCTGAAGTTGAGTTGCCAGTGCCGACACGTCCGTTCCGCCGTCCGATGAGCCGTTGCGCAGCAAAGCCGTGACATTGTCGTGCGCCGCACCCATCGGAAGTCGGTCCTCCGATTGCGCGACCGGGGTCCAGCTTTGTCCATCCATCGACGTGTCTATCCGATAACGGATCGACAGACGATCCGCGAACTTTCCTTCTCGGTCGCGCGCCCATTCGACGCGGTTGATGGTCTCAGGTTTAGAAAATTCGAGCTGAACCCAGCCTTTGCCGTGTTCGTTCGAGATCCAGCTGTAGCTGTTGCCGTAGTTTCCATCGTTGATGTGCTTCAACTGGTGCTTGCCGGTGTTCGAAGAATTCCCAGACGAAGATGCTGTCGTGCCATTGGCCGCCAGGGCAACGTTTTTGGGATTACTGTCTGTGGTGAAGACTTCGAGTTCATCAATGCAGGGTTGGTGTTTGTCGTTGTCGATTGTTTCGAAGGATGTGAATCGCACCAGTCGCGCCTTGACCGGTGCGAAGTATTCGATCGTTTTCAGGGCATCGACGGGGGCGCGGAGCCGGGGGAGCGAGCTGGTGTCTGGGATCGTTGCCTGCAGTACGATTACGTCTGCGGTGATGCCTGTTCCCGTTTCGCCGCCGCGAAGAATCAGACGAGTTGCACTGGTGAGATCATGAATGCCGGCGTAGAAGAGCCCGCTCCACAGCGGTTTCTGTTCCGACTCGCCGTTTGTAACGCCGGTGAAGTAATACTGGTCTGCCACGGCGATCTGTTCCTGATCGTTCTTCGTGGACAGGTCGCCATCGTGGTCCAGCACATAGCGTGCGTCCCGAGTGTGAACTCCGCTGCCATGGACGCCCCAGGATATCCACAGTCGAAATCGCCCCACGGATTCCGGGTTCCATGTGAACACATCTTCGCCCGAATTGTTGTCCCACCATGTGTAGCGGCTTCCGCTGAAGTTGCCGTATCGCGATTTATCGCCGACATCGTTTCGATACCCACGACCAGCTCCGTCCGGATTTGTGCCATGACCGTTCTTTGTCTTCAGCAGTGTCACATGGTCGAGATCTTCGTCATCGATGATGACGGTTCGGCCCGTGAATGCCTTTGTTTCATACTCGTTCAGATGTCTCCTGATTTCGGCGATCTGCGGCTGCTGTTCATCAGCCTTTGTCATTCGCCGCTGATATTCGTCGCCGCGGACTTCGCGGTCACCGTAATCAACACCCGCGAAGAACGCCTGCATGGCGTAGTAGTCCGTTTGAGACACGGGATCGAATTTATGATCGTGACATCGAGCACAGCCTACCGTCACGCCCAAAAATGTGGCTGTTGTACCGACGATGATTTCATCAAGTTCGTCCTGCCGAGCTAAGCGTTTGGATTCGTCGTCTTTTCCAATTTGCCCTGGCAGCAGGGCAGCTGCGGCGACCATGAAGCCCGTGGCCGCGTCCTGGCCGACGCTGTCCCCGGCCAGCTGTTCAAAGACGAATCGGTCGTAGGGTTTGTCTTTGTTGAACGCTTCAATGACGTAGTCGCGGTACGGCCATGCGTTGGGCCGAGGCGTATTGACTTCGAAGCCATGAGTGTCTGCATACCGTACAACGTCCAGCCAGTGCTGAGCCCATCGTTCCCCGTACCGGGGACTGTCCAGCAGCTCGTCGATCAACTCATGTAGTGATCCGGCCTGTCCGCTTCCCTGATTGTCTTTCTTTTTGGCAGCAGAAAATCGATGAGTCCACTCTGCAATCTGCTGAGGTGTCGGCGGCAGGCCATGCAGGTCCATGAACATGCGGCGGACCAATGAGACGATATCTGTTGGTGGCGAACGTTGAAGTCCGGCACTGGCAAGTCTGCGACTGATGAACGCGTCGACCGGATGATTGCCGACTGGCGGCTCGACATTCAACAGCGGCTGAAACGCCCAGTGTGTCTTCGGATTCGTCTGTGGTTGTTCGTGGTCCGGAGCCGCCGCCCCGCCCGCCAGCCATCTCCTGAACTGCTCAATCTGTTCCAGCGACAGCGGCTCGCCTTCCGGTGGCATTCGGTCCGATTCGTCGGGCGCAGTGACACGCAGCAGCAAGTCGCTTTGAAGTTCATCACCATTCTTCAGCGCAGGTCCGGTGTTGCCACCCGTGCGCATGAATTCCACTGTGTCGAGCCGCAGGTTGGCTTCCTGTCTGATGGCTCCGTGGCAGGAATAACACTTCGCCTTCAAAACAGGCTTAATATCGCGCAGATAGTCAATGTCGGCTGGACTGGCAACGTTAACGATCACGGCAGATGCGAAGAGGAAGCAAAAGACTTGTTGAACGTGAGTCAGAATCATGCTGCGTATGATAACAACACAGCAGGGCGCAACACACTGCGAAAAATCTGCGCATAAACGAATCCAGGGGGAGGAGCGCAGAGGGTCGGGAATCTCTTCCGGAAGATCAGTATCTGACCTGGCTGCGACTCCAGTCGGAAAAGACTCCCGACCCTTTTCACCGGCTGGACAGCAATTCAGCAACTGCTGGCGAGTTCTTCACGGCCTGTACGGCGTGATGCAGCCGGGATTTGACCGTGCCGAGAGGCAGATCCAGGGCTTCAGCGATTTCCGGTTGAGTCATGTCGTCAACGAAACGCATTAGCAGGATTTCACGGTGAGCATCCGACAGAGCTGCCAGCATGACGGTGAAGTCGTCGCGTTCCAGAGTGTCCCCGGATTCGGCGGCGGGAAAAAGGTCGAGGTCTATGTTGTGGCTCGTGGACCGTTGTCGTTTCTTTCGTGAGGCAATTGAGAGATTGCGGACAGCGGGATACAGAAACGTTGTCATTTGAGCGGTCAGTTCGAAGCCGGGAAATTTTCTCACCAGGTAAGCAAACGTTTCCTGCATGACATCCAGAGCATCGTCGTGATGGCCGGTGAAGCGGAATGCCAGACCCACCACCCAGCCCTTGTAGCGCTGATACAGAACTGCAAATGCGTCGTGATCGCCGACATTAATCGCGGCAATCAACTGAAGGTCTGACCGATTGTCCGACTCTTTACTCATTCACACACCCTGAATTCGGCATAGCCGCCAAAACCGGTCTTTGGTCGGGAGACCGACGGGCTGCTTCTGCCGGGTTCTGGAACTGATGTCGTGCCGATTGGACGAACATAGTCTGAAGAAGTTCCCGATTTTCTTGAACCGTCCGATCCGGAGTAAAACTTCAGGAAGTGAATCGTAATTCATTTACGTTGTCGCCGGGTTTGGGACAACGCCAGCCTGTTGTTGTGCTCATGCAATTTGAGAGCGTGGAACGTGGGTCGATCGTTCAATTGATTTTAGTGGTTCTTGAATTTGTCAGTAGGCTGGCGGTGATGTGGGCTGATCGGGAGTGCGCCGTTCGTCAGTATCACCGTTTGGCATAGGTGATTCGCGTTGTTGTGGGTGACGCACGGTTTGTCGCTGCATCAGGGTGCACTGTTCACGACACAAACGGTTCTGCAGAATTGATTGAACGAATTTAGCTGGTCCGGGACTGAAGGATGCGGAGGTTACGAAACATGTCGGAAATAAGTATGTCTCAGATGCCGGAAGGTCAATTGCCACAAGAGGTTGTGGACGAATTGCGTGAGCGGTGTGTGCGACCAGTTTCCGTGTCGAAGACGATGGACGAGGCTATTCTGGCCGACGCTCAGGCCGTTCTGCAGGACGGCAGGAGGCCGAATCGGGTACAGCCATTACGACGGAACTGGACGTTTGGACTGGTGTCCGTCGGCAGTCTGGCGGCAGCTTTGCTAATTGCGGTCACGTCTCAATGGCATTTTTTAGACGTCGACCGGGTGGCTGCTCCGTTTGTTGCCGAATACGCGATGGACACCGCCGAATCGGTGTCTGGTCCGAATTCACGGGGCTCTTTGTATCAGAGGGAAGATATTGACCGAAGTGGCAACGTGGATATTCTGGATGCATTCGCGCTGGCTCGCCGTGTACGCCGGTCTGATGCCGGCCTGGTGACAGGGGATCAAAACGGCGACGGCGTGGTGAATGATGCGGATGTAGAGCTGATCGCGATGAATGCAGTGATGTTGTAGCCGTGGCAGTTTGCCTGGTTCCTGATTGGGATGACGAGCGTGTCCCTTGTGCTGTAAAAAACGAAAGGCGACGAACAATGAACGTTGCAATTGATAATCGAAACAAAGGCGAACGACGGTGGCGTTTGCCGCTGGTGTGGACGGTACTGATTGTTTTCGATGTGTGCCTGATGGCGATGGTGTATGCTCAGGATGACGCGGACAGGGCGATCGTCAAGTCGAAGGCTGTGGATGTCGTGGTCGAGAAGCAGGTGTCTGAGTCTCAGGCTCCTGCTGCCGCACCGCGTGACCTGGCTGAGAGTGTTTCTATCGTCCAGCTGGAAGGCCCCAATGATGTCAAAGCGGATGCCGTGCGGTTTGAAGCCATTGATGTGTTTGTCGATTCGGGTAATCAGCCTTTGGCGGCGTATCAGGTTGAGCTGACCAGTAAGACACCAGGTGTCGAAATCGTGGGTATTGAAGGCGGTGAACCTGCTGCTTTCGCGGAACCTCCGTACTACGATTCCCGGGCGATGAAGAACAACCGAGTGATCCTTGCGGCATTCACGACGGGCGAGAATCTTCCGGCAGGTCGCTGTCGAGTGGCACGGATTCATGTGCAGCTGCGGGGGCCCGGGGTCAAGGAATACGAGACGAAACTGAGTGTTTCGGCAACGACTGATGGGGAACGCGTTCCAGCCGAACTGTCGATTGAAAAGGCAAGGGCTTAGGAAGGGGAGGTGCCCGGCTGCATCGCGAAGTCGGAATCTCACGGTAACAGACAAGAAACGAAACACGATTCTACCGGAAGGTGAACGACATGAATTTCGCACGCATCGATGTTCGCTGGGTTCTGGCGACCACATTTATCTCTGTGGTCAGCTTTACTTTTCTCGGTTGCAGCCAAACTGGCGAACAGACCGCGAACGAATCTCCTACAGAGCCTGCACAACTGCCTGCTGCGGATCATCTGGCCGACGGGCTGGCAGCTGACGGCTCTTTTTTTGATGAGGAAATGGAAGGCAGTGTGTTGGAAGAATCTGTTGTGTCGTCCGGCGGTGACGGTGATTTTGGCGCAGAAGTGAGCACGTCGATCAGCAATCCTGCTGAACGGTCAAATAACGGTCGTGTTCGCGCGCGGCTGGAAGGTGAAAGCGAATCCGCGAGAAGACATTCGAACAGTTCAGTATCGACGACACCTCAGCCGCCGAAGCAGGAGGCACAAGCGGACAGGCTGGAGTTACCGGGTGGCAAGGACATGCCCGCAGGGAATCGTCCCGCATCTGCCGTGGCAGCCAGCACAGAGGAAGAACGTGCCAAGAATCCAGCGAGGGAGGCATTGCCGCAGCAGATCAGGGACTTGGGACAGATGCAATTGAAGGGCTCAGACCTGCCTTTGAATCGTCCTGACAGTCAACCATCGTCGCCAGGATCTGAGAGCTTAGACGAGAGGCAGGAGGAGTTGGCAAAGAAATCGCTCTCCAGGAAACTCGGGAGTCGTGGCGCGGGAGAACGGCGGGGTGGGCAACAGGGGACGTCGGATAATAGTCGTTCACCGAAAACATCGAACAACTTTGGACGTTCAGGAGTTGCTCTGGATTACGAGGTTCCCGCACTGGTCGCATCAAAAAAGAAGGCTCTGCAACTCGATCTGCAGCCAGGCGAAGAACTCTGGATCATTGCCAGAGCCACGGATACGAAAGCGGCAAATCCGAATCCTGAAGTTCCCGGTTGTGGTGCGTTGATGGCGACGTTGCCGAACCAACCCGAACAGGTTCCCGTGCCACTTAAACACACCGCTGTCGAGGGCAACATCGATGGCTACATCGCGACCGTTGATGTGACTCAACAGTTTCACAATCCGTACGATTCCAAAATCGAAGCGGTGTACGTTTTCCCTCTGCCACAGAATGCCGCGGTGAACGAATTTGTTATGACGGTCGGCGACCGAAAAATACGCGGCATTATTCGTGAACGCGAAAAAGCAGAACAAATTTACGCAGCTGCAAAATCGCAGGGGCACGTGGCGGCGCTGATGACTCAGGAGCGGCCGAATATCTTTACTCAGAAAGTGGCCAATATTGAACCCGGAAAGAAAATCGACATCAACATTCGCTACTTCAACACGCTGAGATACGACGACGGAGCGTACGAGTTTGTCTTTCCAATGGTTGTTGGTCCTCGCTTCAATCCACCAGCCATGACCGCCGGAGTGGGGGCTGTTGCTCGTGGCGGGCAGGGGGCCAGTGGACAGAAAACTGAAGTGCAGTATCTGGCCCCACACGAACGCAGCGGTCACGACATATCGCTGTCGCTGAACATCGCCGCCGGTGTTGATGTTGAAAATGTCCACTGCGTCAATCACGCGGTCGACGTGCAGGAAATCTGCGAGTCACAGCGGCGGGTGACGTTGTCCTCGCGGGGTTCCATCCCGAACAGGGATTTCGTGCTGCGGTACAAGGTCGCCGGAGATCAGATCAAGACGGCCATGCTGACTCACGAAGACGATCACGGCAAGTATTTCACCATGATGCTGTATCCGCCAGCCGATCTGGCTCAGGTACAGCGGAGCCCCATGGAGATGGTCTTTGTGCTGGACTGCTCGGGTAGTATGCGAGGTAAACCGATTGCTCAGGCGAAAGCAGCGATTTCGTACGCTCTGCAGTCTCTTACTCCGCGAGACAGCTTTCAGATCATTCGGTTTTCCAACAATGCTTCTCAGCTGGGGCCGGAGCCGGTTTTGGCAACGGAAGCCAATATCCAGCGGGGTCTGAAATATGTGGCGTCGTTGAATGGCACAGGTGGCACTCACATGATCGAAGGCATCAGGACGGCACTCGATTTTCCCCATGACGAAGGTCGCTTTCGTGTGGTGTCCTTCATGACGGACGGCTACATCGGCAACGAACAGCAGATTATGAGCACCATCCACGACAAAGTGGGAGCGTCTCGCATTTTCAGCTTTGGCGTTGGCAGTTCACCGAATCGATTCCTGATGGATCGGATGGCGATTATCGGTCGCGGTGCCGTGGCTTACCTGAGCCTGAACGACGATGCGACGGCAATCATGGAACGCTTCCATCAGAGCATCAGCCATCCCGCCATGACCGACCTGTCCATCGACTTTGGCAGCATGGATGTTTCCAACGTCTATCCGCAACGGCTTCCGGATCTGATCGTTGGTCGTCCCGTCGTCATTACCGGTCGATTCAGAGGCGAACTCGATACCGTCAGTGTCACCGGGCGCGTTGACATGGAGGCCACCTCGTTCACCGTTTCACTGGATGAAGAAGACGCCTCAACGGATCACAGGGGCGTTGCCGCTGTGTGGGCCCGGCTGAAGATCAAGGATATGGTCAACTATGCCAGTCACGCGCCTGAAGTGGCCGCTGAGATCAGGGAGGCGGTGACGGATACGGCACTGGCTTACAATCTGATGAGTTCGTTCACCGCATTCGTGGCCGTCGATTCACTCACGAAAACTGAAGGGAATTACGGCACGACCGTCGCGGTGCCCGTACCCGTTCCGAGTGGCGTAACGTATGAAACGACTGCCGGCGGAGCGAATTGAGTTGGCGATGGCGGGCGACGTCAACTCGCTGTGTCGTGTACATCCGGCGGTCGGCCGGTTGCGACTGCTCCTGTGACCAGCTCAGGTGTGGCATTGCGTTTCACCACAGACTGCTGACACATCTGCCGTCCCCCTCAGGCAGGTGACAATATTATTTTGAGCCAGGATTTGGCGGGCCGCCGACCGGAATTCCATTCGGAGCTTCGCGGCCGTTTCTGTTCTTCTGTTGTCCTTCAGATTTCCTGCTCGAAGTTCCCGGAGCTTCGCTGAGGCGTTCCTGGATCCACACGATGTTGACGGTCGGGGTCAGCTTCGGTATCTGAACGGACGACGACTGTTCGGCTGCTTTGTCCAGTTCGCTGATCGTTTCCATCAGTGAAGCCGTGGATGAAACGACCAGAGTGTCTGATATGGGGTCGACTCCAATCGACAGCAGGCCCTTAAAACGGATGGGGGAATCGTTGCTGTCACCATCCATGTGGCTGCCAAAATACGAATACCGCGACTGTTGCTGTGACTTGTCATTTCCTTTCTTTTTCAGTGTATTGTCGTTGGAACTCAGCAGGTCCCGAAAGACATCCTTGACGGCCTGAGCGACCGTTTCCGCTTCCTTAGCTTTATCTTTTTCAGCCTCAGGTTTCTTGCCATCGCCGACTGGCGGGGCGACCTTCTATTCGACAACCACAGGCTTGCCATCAGCCACGTCGTAACGGTCACTTTGCGCATTTCCTGAGCGAGTGTCAGGTCGGCGGTGATCAACGCGATCAGAACAGCAATCAAAAAATGCAAGCGTTCATTGTCGCATCTGTTTCTGGCTGCAGGTATCGAACGGTGTGTACTCTGATGTCGCCGGAGATAAAGAAATAAGGCGGGAGAACACCCGAAAGAACATCACAAATCTCTGATTTGTGTCTCTGATCCGCAGAAATTCCGCCAATCCGTTCAGTCTGATGGTGAAATCCGCAATTCAGGGCACAGAATGCCCACTCAGGCTACCAGCGATCGGGTCAGAATGAAAGATTACACCTAGGGTGGAAACTGCATGCAGCTACAAAACGTCAAAATCGGATTTCTCGGTACAGGTCGAATGGCCACGGCTCTGGCCACCGGATTCACCAGGGAACTGCTAACCGCATGTCAGATTCTGGGAGCCGATCCGGTGGCGGCGTCGCGTGAACAGTTTCTGCGGGTGGTGGGTGACGCGGCAGTCGTGGGTGAGACCGCAGACCCCACGCTGAGCAATGCTGATATCATTTTTCTGGCGGTCAAACCGCAGGTCATGAAATCGGCGCTGGCAGCACTTGATTCCCTGACGTTGTCTTCAAAGCTGGTGGTGTCGATTGCCGCCGGCCTGACGATCTCGACGCTGGAATCAGGGTTGCCGTCAGGAACAAGACTGATACGGGTGATGCCCAACACGCCGTGTTTGATTGGCCGTGGTGCCTGCGGTGTGAGTCGTGGCAGCTGCGCCACCGACGACGATGAGAAGACCGTGAACGAACTGCTGAAAACCGTTGGTCTGGTGGAGAACGTTCCGGAGAAATTACTGGACGCAGTCACGGGACTTTCCGGCAGCGGGCCGGCGTATGTTTTTCAGATAATCGAAGCGCTCAGTGACGGAGGTGTACAGGTTGGACTGCCTCGCGACATGGCGACTCGACTGGCCGCACAAACGGTTGCGGGTGCAGCCGAGATGGTGCTGCAGACTGGTGAACATCCTGCCGCGCTGAAGGACGCTGTGACCAGCCCCGGCGGAACGACGATCGCAGCGATCCATGAAATGGAAAAGGCGGGTGTACGAGCCGCTCTGATGAACGCTGTTGCTGCGTCAACGAAGCGCTCGCAGGAACTTGGCTGACCGGGTTCTCAACGGCGGACAGCGGTGTCACGAGTCGCCGTCTGCGATCGCGACGACAAAGCGGCGATCTGTCTGCAGTCGCGACAACCAGGTTCATTCGATTGTAACGCAGAAGCTTCCATTAACCGGATTTTTTCTTCTTGACCCACGGTGCCTTCAGGGTGGTCGTGCGGTTGAAGACGGGCTTTTCAGGTGTGCTTTCCTGATCCACGTAGAAATATCCCTTCCGTTCGAACTGACAGCGGTATCCCTGAGGCGATGCCGACAGAGACGGTTCCAGCTTGGCTGTCATCACCTGCAGTGAGTCGGGATTGAGGTTGTCCTGCCAGTCCTGAGACTCGTCTGCCACGTCATCCGGGTCTTCTTTCAGGAACAAGTGGTCATAGAGCCGCACTTCGGCATCGATGGCGTCTGCGACACTGACCCAGTGTAGCGTCGCTTTTACTTTTCTGCCGTCCGGAGCGTTGCCACCCTTGGTTTCCGGATCGTACGTGCAGTGGATTTCTGTGATATTTCCGTCTGCATCTTTCACCATGTCGTGGCACTTCACGAAGTACGCCCAGCGCAGTCGCACCTCGCGGCCCGGTCCAAGACGGAAAAACTTCTTTGGCGGGTCCTCCATGAAGTCTTCTCGTTCAATATAGATTTCCGGCCCAAAGGGGACGTTTCGCGAACCGGCCACCGGGTCCTCCGGGTTATTGACTGCTTCCAGGGTTTCCGATTGCCCTTCCGAATAATTCGTGATGACGACTTTCAGTGGGTCCAGCACAGCCATGCGACGATCGGCCGTTCGATTGAGTTCCTCGCGGATTTGATTCTCAAGGACGACCATATCTGTGGTCGCATTATGTTTGGTGACACCGACATGAGTACACAGGCGGCGAATCGAGTCCGCTGTGTATCCCCGCCGCCGCAGTCCGGAGATCGTGGGCATGCGTGGATCGTTCCACCCTGTGACATGTCCTTCGTTGACCAGCAACAGCAGTCGTCGCTTGCTCATCATCGTATACGTCAAATTCAGACGGTTGAATTCGATCTGCTGAGGGTGATGAATGCCCAGGTTTTCGCAAAACCAGTCGTACAGTGGGCGTCGGTTTTCGAATTCCAGCGTGCAGATACTGTGTGTGATTCCTTCAATGGAATCTGACTGTCCGTGCGTGTAATCGTAGGTCGGATAGATGCGCCAGGTGTCTCCTGTGCGGTGATGCGTCACGTTGCGGATGCGGTACATGATCGGATCACGGAGCAGCATGACTTTATGTCCCATGTCAATTTTTGCCCGCAGTACGTGCTCACCTTCGTCGAATTCGCCGGCTTTCATACGCCGAAACAGATCCAGGTTTTCTTCTCTGCTGCGACTTCGATGCGGACTGTCGGTTCCTGGCTGCGATGGTGTCCCGCGGCCTGCTCGAATGTCTTCAAGGGGCAGGCTGCATACGTACGCCTTGTCGTCGCTGATGAGATGCTCCGCCCATTGATAGAGCTGCTCGAAATAGTCCGATGCGAAGAACAGACGGTCTTCCCAGTCAAAGCCCAGCCATCGAATATCTGCCTTGATGGATTCGACGTATTCCACGTCTTCCTTTTCCGGATTCGTATCGTCAAACCGCAGATTGCACGTGCCGCGGTACTCCTGAGCAATGCCGAAGTTCAGACAGATTGACTTGGCGTGGCCGATGTGCAGATACCCATTGGGTTCCGGAGGAAAACGGGTCTTGACGATTCCCTCCCATTTGCCCGTGCGGATGTCGTCTTCGACGATTTGTCGCACGAAATCACGATGGTCTGAGGGGGCGCTGTCTGTTCCGGGCATGGTTGGAATGCTTTCAGGTAGTGTGGGGCTGCCTCACCGTAGAGACACCATTTTTAATTCGAAACTGGTCATATACGAATTTATCTGTCCACGTCGACTTCACGAAGCGTACACGTCCAATTGATGCGATGTTTAAGTCGAGGTTTTCTTCACTTCTGTCGAAACGAAGGCAAAGTCACAGGTTCGCTGTAAATTGAATTTTGCGGTCGCTTTTGTAAATTGCCGCCACCAGGTAACCTGAGGCATCCAGATTGTTCTGCAATAGCCGTGTTGGCGGTTCCGCCTGCTGTTGAACCGGCAGAGCCTGCCGACGTCTGGCGGCCGAATAATCGGCATATTCGGGAATCGCCAGACGACCCATGCTTTCCGTTTTGATCTGATCCGAAGGACCGAACGACAAATCAGATTTGTTACAAATTCGGTGCCATCTGTTTTATTCTGTTGGTTTTCCTGTCAGTTCATCGTCCGATAGTTCTGAGAGGCCATTCTGCTCGTTCGGTAATGCGTTGAACATGCGCGCTGCCGGGAAAATGGTTGCTGTTCGAGTTGTTCAAAGAGGCTGTGATCAATGAAGTCAGTCAGCGAAATGATGAGGTTTCTGAACCGCTGCTTCTCCACCGACATGCGGAGTCGTCGTTATGGCGGCCGGTCGCGCGACCGTGTGGCAGGTCCTGAGCTCATGGAGCCTCGGCTGTTGCTGGCTGCGGATCTGAGCGATGTTTTGTACGACCCTCTGGTTTTGAGTCAATTGGGTGAAAGCCAGGCCATCGACTCCTACTTCGTTGCTTTTGATGCGCCGCAGAGTGAAGCGGGGCTTCTGCAAAGCACCGGTGCGTCTTCTGTTACGGCATCTGAATTTGTGGCCAATGGCTACACCCTTGATTTTGCTCAGGATGTGACCATTAACCAGGCGGCGGACGCGTTTTCTCTATTGCCGGGGTTTACATACCTGAATCCCAATGTCTTGGTGACTTACTCCACCTATGCCGTGCCGAACGATCCGCTCTTCAGTGACCAGTGGCATCTCAGGAACACCGGCCAGTCAGGTGGGACCGTCGGGGCGGATGCCAACATCGTGGACGTATGGGACAATTACACCGGGAAGGGGGTCACAGTTGGTATCATTGACAATGGTACTCAGCTCGACCATGAGGACCTGGCTGCAAACATAAGAACTGATATCGATTTTGACTGGCTTGGAAACGACATCGACCCAAGTCCAGGCGCGGATGAGTTCCATGGTACAGCTGTCTCCGGCATCGTGGCTGCCAGAGGTAACAATGGGACTGGAGTCACCGGAGCTGCGTACGATGCCGAACTGGTCGCTTTAAGGCTGATTGGTGGTCTGATTAGCGATCAGGACATTGCGGAGGCGTTGACCATTAATCCGGAGGTGATTGATGTGTACAACAACAGTTGGGGCCCCGGTGCGGTCTCTAGGATTACACCTCGCGGTCCATTGCAACTGGCAGCATTGGAACAGGCGGCTACGACCGGACGGGGAGGTCTTGGCAGGATTCACGTATTTGCAGCAGGAAACGACGGAGCACGTGAGGACGATGTTAACTACAACCCGCTGGCCAACTCCAGGTACACAATTGCAGTAGCAGCTCTCCTGGACAACGGTTCTCGCGCTTCCTACAGCAATCCAGGTGCCGCATTATTGGTCTCCGGCTACGCCGATCCTGTGACCACCACTGATATTGAGGGATCCGTCGGCTACGACAACACCAATTATACAAGCACGTTTAACGGGACCTCCTCAGCCTCGCCTTTAGTGACCGGTGTCGTCGCACTGATGCTGGAGGCCAACCCGAATCTGACGTATCGAGACGTTCAGGACATACTTGTTCACACATCGGAACGAGTGGACCCCGGCGACTCGAACTGGAGTCAGAACGGCGCTGGGTTATGGGTGAACCGCAACTATGGATTTGGCGGGATTGATGCCACCGCTGCGGTCAACGCGGCTGTGGGGCATGCGTTACTGGGACAGGAACTGACCCATTCGACGGGATTGCAGGACGTGAGTCAGGCAATACCCGACGCTGGTGGCGCTTCTGTCACACAAACAGTGAGTGTTGCATCGTCTGATGCCATTTCGATTGAGCACGTCCAGGTTATCTTCAACGCAACGCACGCGGCTAATATCGGCGAACTGGAAGTTGTCTTGACGTCGCCGTCGGGAACTCAATCGGTTCTGGCGAATTCTCGGGGCGGGGAAACTGCCGACGCCTACACCAACTGGAGTTTTACTTCAACGCGACACTGGGACGAGTCGTCCGAGGGTGACTGGACGGTGACCGTCACCGACAATGTTGCGAATTCGGTAGGGGATTTTGGCTCTTTTGAACTCAATTTCTTCGGTAGTGAAGTCGAGATTCTGCCACCTGTAGCGCCGCAGATCACAGCTCCTACCGGCACAATTGCGGATACAGCTCCCATAATTCAGTGGACGGCGGTTCCCAATGGCGCGACGTACAACCTGGAAGTCACTGATGCGGTCGGCGCGACTGTGATCTCTCAGCAGGCTATCGTTGGAACGTCGTTTCCGTCTCCCATGCTCAGCCAGGGCGACTATAGTGCTCGAGTGCAGGCGGTCAACGTTGAAAACGAGGCAGGACCATTCAGTCAGCTCACTGCATTTACCATTGATGTGCCGGAGCCGCTTGCCCCTACTGTCATTTCACCCACGGGTGTTATTCAGAACCTGGCTCCTCTGGCTGAGTGGACCGCTGAAGCGTTCGCGATCACGTATGATCTGCAGGTAACGGATCAGTCCGGCTACGTGGTTGTCGATGAAACTGGAATTACGACGACGACGTTTCAATTGCCACAGTTGCTTCAGGGAACGTATCAGCTTCGGGTGGCGGGCGTGAATGAGTTGGGTGAAACGTCACCTCTGAGCCTTCCCGCGACCTTCAAGATTGACTTCCCTGATCCACCGAAGCCGGTAATTCTTAGTCCGACAGCGGAAACTTTGGCAAACGCACAACCGCAATTTCGGTGGACCACGGAAAATGCAACGACAAGCACACTATGGGTGGGCAAAGTTCGGCCTGGAACAGGGACTCCACAGGTAGCAGCCAAATACGACAGAATTATTTATGTTACTGAGCATTATGGCAGTAGCTACACATGGTTCAGTCAGTTGCCGGGTGAGGGTCAATATGCGGCATGGGTTCGGACGTTCAATGCAATCGGTGAACTCAGCCCATGGAGTGATCCGGAGGTTTTCACACTGGATGTTCCTACACCAGAGGTTCCTGTGCTGGCGTCGATCGGGACGACAGATGATCTGACACCGACGATTACATGGGATGCTCAGGCATATGGCCACAGTTACCAGTTGTGGGTGAACAATCTCACGACCGGTCAGGCACGTGTCATTCATAAAGTTGGCCTGTTGGGCGTAAATTCGTTTACACCAACCAGCGAATTGACACAGGGACTCTACAGGGCATGGGTGCAGGGGACGAATGCTGTTGGCGAAAAGAGTGCATGGAGCCAGGCCTTGACATTTGAAGTGGATCTTTTGCCTGCCGGTCGACCAACAGTTACAGGTCCGGTGACGCTGGACGACGACGGGATAGTTCTGGCAAAGGTGTTGACGTCCGTTCCTGTGTTTACCTGGACAGCTGTTAACAATGGCGATACGTACGAGTTGTGGGTGAACCACCTGGATAGTGGTACCAACCGGATCATTCACGAAAGAGCTCTGACAGGCACCAGCTTCACGTCGACGGAAGACCTGCCGCAGGGGAATTACAGGGCTTGGGTTCGGGGCTTCAACGAAGCCGGGGAAGTTGGGGAATGGAGTAGTGTTCACAAATTCATCCTTGACGTGCCAGCACCGGCCAAACCCACGATTACAGAACCATTTCGTAACGCTGTGGGCAGCGTTGAGACTCTGACTCCAACCATCGCCTGGACGACACTCGATCCGGTCGACAACTACCATCTGCAGCTTGAAGCCGCAGCCTCCGGGGAACTGCTGATCGACACAACGGGAATTTTGACGCAACGGTACACGGTCAACCTGACACTGTCCGAGGCGACCTATCGGGCTCGCGTCCGCGGAGAGAACTCCGTCGGTGAACTGGGCGAATGGAGTGATTGGTATGACATCAGAATCGATGTCCCGAACGCCACAACTCCTGTTGCCTTCGGCCCCGTTGGCACCGTCACCGATAAGGACAATCAGGTTACGTTTGAATGGTTGCATTCGCCGGACAGTGTTCGATATCAGATTCTGGTCCGCGATCTCCTGCGACAGGAATCGATCGTAATTCAGGTAAACGTGAACGAACTTAATATCGTCAATGACGTCGCCGTTTCAACGCATACGCTGCAAAATGGAACCTATCGATTCTGGGTCCGGGCATTTAACTCAGCGGGAACTGCCAGCGGTTGGAGTAATTCTAAGGCGTTTATTGTCGACTCCAACTTCGCCAGCCTTGACGCTACAGAGCAGCCTGATGAACTTGAGGTTGCTCTGACATCCTTGGATGTCACGTTGCCGACAAAGAACGTGGAAGTAGAAGCCGCCGAACGTCCCGCAGAAGTGCAGTCGAATGCTGATGAGGTTGCTCAGCCGGCTTCCGCAAGCGACGAACCCTCGCAGGCGGTTGTACCTGCATCTGAAATTTCCGCCGGACTGTCTGATGTCATTGAAACGGTGATGGCCGAGTTCGCTGATCCGTCAATGACGAACTTCATCGGCGATGACAATGCCCGGTTCCAGCGCCGGGACTAGACAGTCAGGGAGCGGAACGGTGCACTGCGGAGAACCTTAACACAGCGTCACCGTGAGACGTCGCGGGCGGTCCCTGGCGTAATCGTAATTCCTGAGCGTTGACGCGGCAGTGTCTTAGGCCACGTGACGATCAGTTGACGTCCGCTTTGACTCCTCAAGCAAACTGCGGGCGACTGACATTTCCGGCGGGTCCGGGAATTCTTTCTGACCTGACGCGATGCGTATGATTGCGGCAACGGTTCGAAGGATCAGCCCAAAGTCATAAGTTATCGACGCTCGTCGCAGATAAACGGCTTCAAGAGCCAGTTTGACGGGCAGCAGATCCCTCGCATAGATCTGTTCCGGGTCGGGGCCCGTCAGCATTTTTTCGCCGTGTGTGTAGTTGTAAATACTGCTGACTCCGGCCAGTCCAGGACGAACGGCCAGCGTCGACATGCCGATTTCGTCGTAATGCTGTGCAACGATCTTCAGATCTTCCGGACGAGGACCGACAACTGACATGTCGCTCCGCAAAATATTCCACAGCTGTGGCAGTTCGTCAATCTTTAGTTTTCGCAGCACGCTGCCAAAGGCAAAGACACGCGAATCGTTGGCACCGGTGACGACGCTGACGTTGGCTCCTTGGTTAACGTGCATGGTTCGCAGCTTCAGCAGTGTGAATGGCTGGCCTCGCAGCCCAGCTCGCTTTGGGCAGTAGAACGCCGGTCCCCGGCTTGACAGGCGAATTCCGGCGGCCGCGAACAGAATTACGGGCCCCAGCAGAAGCAGAGCTGCCAGCGAGGCCAGAATGTCAAACAGGCGTTTGGCCATTTCGAAGAGTCCTGCGAACGGTCATAAAAACTTCTGCATGCTTCATGCAGCATTGATTTCCCCAGGCCGCAGATCGGTTAGCCAGCGCGTCCAGTGACCGCGGGTGAGGATAGGCGCGTACTTCGCTTTCGTAACAGGCCATGGCGTCCAGCTTTGTCTGCAGTGTTGACGTGATATCGACCCAGACATCGGGGATGAATGTGCGCGGATAGGCCCATTCTGTGCTGCTGGCGGTGTCAAATGCATAAACTGCTTCGATGAAATCTTCCGTCGGTCGGGAAGCGACCAGCATGGCCTTAAACAGTAATTCGTGGTCGCGATTGATGTCGCCTCCATACTGCGTGTAGATGATGTGCGGTCTGGTGTCCTGGACAGCCTGTTCCAGCGGAGTGATAATTTCCGTCAGAGTGAATGTGTCCAGTTTCTGGTCCGGAAACTTCAGAGTACGTGCTTCCTTCACTCCAAGGACCCTGGCAGCTTCCTGGATGTGGTCTGTTTGACCGACTCCGTCTTCACCGTAGCGCAGAGATTCGCCTTCGCACACGATGACAGACGTGACTTCGTCTCCGGCCTGTGTGTGCAGCGCGACAGTGCCGCCACAGCCGAGCAGTTCATCGTCCGGATGAGCAGCGATGACAAGAACCCGTTTATGCGGCATTGCTGAGTCTTCTTCCCGTCCAGTCCTGTTCGCTGAGCTCCGGTCCCTGCAGCACGTTGCCCGATGCGTCTTCCACCTCAAGAACCAATACCGCACCATCGGCCGTTGCGACCATCTGTCCACAGGCCTTTGGTTCCGGACTGTGAACAGGGCCCATGACAGTGCCGGCCTCTGCGATCGACACTGTCATGGGCGTCCTGGCAGCGGTCCAGATCCGATAGGGCTGATTGTTCAGAAACGCAAATGCGCCGGGATAAGGACGCGTCAGCGCCCGGATAAGGTTGTAGATTTCTTCGCTGCTGCTGTTCCAGTGGATGACACCGTCCTGAGGCCGACGCCGTGGTAACACGGCGTCGTGAGATTTCTGCTGTGGTTGTCCCGGCCGTTCACCAGGCTTCAGTTGATGCAGCAGACTGAGCAACATCTCACGATTGCTGTCAGCAACTTTATCGTACACGGTCGTGCAACTGTCATAAGAAGTGATCGGAAACGACCTCTGATCGATCAGAGGTCCTGCATCGACACCTTCTTCCAGCCAGATCAGCGAGTTACCCGTTTGATGTTCGCCGCGAATGATGGCCCAGTTGACTGGTGCGCTGCCTCGGTTATGTGGCAACAGCGAAGCGTGAGCCCCGACGGCGCCGATCGTTGCCTGCTTCAGGGCGTCAGGACCAAGAATTTGTCCCCACCCCAGGACGACAAGCAAGTCACATTGCCACGACTGCAGCACGGCGATGCTGCCGGAATCGTTGACGTTGCCGACTTCGTGGTACGGAATGTCGTATTGCAGGCAGATGAGTTCGTAGTCAGCAGATCCACAGCGTTTGTCGGCTTTGTCCTGGCGCAGCGTCATCAATCCGGCGACGTTGTATTCCGCGCCGCAGACGGCTTTCAGTGCGGAAATTCCTTCCGCGTGAACTCCAACCCAGCCGATTCGCACTTCAGGGACTCCGTTCTACCTTGTGATATCCAGTGAACAACGCGAATTGAATCGGGAAACGGCCGGGGGTGTCAATGTCGATCCTGCACCGGAGTGAGCTGTCGCCCTCACCTGCAACTGCTGCGACACACCTGGGCATTCCCCTCAAATGTGGCGTCAACCATGTCTAATGGTCAAAACTGACGTCTTGTGAGTCCGGGTGGAAGTTCTGCCAGGCGTTACGAAAGGACATAATTCCGACTCGTTGTGTCAGCATTTTGCCCTGTTGTTCGCCCTGTACGCAGTTTCCGTCGCGTCTATTCCAGTGACTGGCCGTTTGTTGGTCCGTCATTATCAGGTCGTTTACCTGTTCAAAGTCCAGCACGCGGCCGTCCACATGTCGCTCGAACAGGTGAGTCACCGCGCCTTCCCTGTCGAATGTTGCCAGGAATGGTTGTTTTCCCTTTGAAAACTGATGGACGGGGTTTGCCTTCATGTCTGTCATCGGCAGAGCATAAGCCTGTCCATTGACTTCGAATCCAAAGACAAATCGGTTCGGGTCACGGTAGAACTGGCTGGAGTATTTACGGGACGTTCGGCTCATGTCCAGGACGGTTGTGTCCGGGTGCTGTTCCTTCCACACAGACCACGTGATCATATCTGTGATCACCGGCTTCAGTTTACGTCCTTTCAGCTTTCCGGCCATCCCCCTGCCCAGCAGGTGCGACCATTCCGTCTTCGTTTCCACATCCGACATCACCAGGCTTCGCATCCAGAGTTTTCCCGAAACCTGCAATGTCAGTGGCTGATCATCAACTTCTCGGACGTACACGACGCCATTGTGGCACAGGTGTCACCATGTCGCAGCGATCGCCGTGCCACCCAGCACGTCGTTGATGATTTCTCGTTGCGGCCCAGTCAGCTGGTTGATCGGATATGCACGGGCTGCACCGTTCACTTCGACCCCGATGACCAGCTCATTCGCTGCCGTGTCTGTTTCCCCAGCAGTAACGATCACTGGATTGGTGATCGGACGAATTGGCTGCCGAAGCACTTGTCGAGGGTTGTAGCCAGCCGGATCTGACGCTGCCGCCAGCCGCGCCAGCGGACCATTGCGGTTCGCCTGAGGAGCCGTCTGCCACACAGCAAACGCTGCCGTAATAACAACACAGCAGGTCACGATTTTCAGCCATTTCAACATGGGAATTCTCTGTGTGCGGGACCGCCCGCAGGCCGACGCGAATTGACGCTCAGAAGCCGCGGGACCGCTTAATGCGAATCTGGTTTGGCTTTGAATCGGAATCCATGGATGTGTGAATCGGCAGCATAGTTTTATATGACACCAGGCTGCCAAACACCCTTGTGTCGTACCAGGAACTGACTCCATAAGTCGAAGTTATGTCGCGTGCCAACTTTACTCCCTGTTGCCATGTTTTCTCCGTTAGCCGCCTAACCAAGTTGATTTTTCGGTGGATCAACACCGTTCGCGTTCGTGGCGGAAGGTTTGACTGATTTGGGAAAGTGGACGATAGATGGGTCGTTTCTCAAATCTCGACAGTATTCACTTGGTCCGGAGCAGGACATTAGTTACTTTTGGATAACTAATGTTTACAGAGCAGCGAAATGGGGCGACCTCGAACAATTTCAGACGAGCAGATTCTGCAGACGGCTCGGAAGTGCTTTCTGAAGCACGGCCCGTCCGTGCCGACCGACGTGATTGCTGATCAGCTGGGAGTTTCTCCGCAGGCGCTGTTCAAGCGTTTTCACAGTAAGCAGGATCTGTTGCTGGCGGCGATTGCTCCACCGAATCAGGCGCCGTGGCTTCCGCTGGTTGAAGCTGGTCCGGACGATCGGTCACTTGACGCGCAACTGACGGAGATCCTGGAGGAACTGGCCGAATTCTTTGTGGACATCTGTCATCGCATGTCTGTGCTCAAATGGAGCGGCATTGATCCCCGGAAAATATTTGCTCGATATGAAGAAGCCCCACCGCTGCTGGATATTCGGGTGCTGTCCGGATGGCTGCAGCGAGCGGCAGATCGCGGATTGATCCGTGGCGTCGATTTCAAAGCGACCGCAATGCTGATGCTGACATCGATGCACGGGCCTGCCATGTTGACGGACATGCTGGGAAAGCATCCGACCGGGCATACAGACGGCGAATACGTGTCGTATATGGTTGACGTGCTGTTGCAGGGGCTGCTGCCTCGAAACGAGAATTCATAAGGTTGGAGAACGGTTGGTGAAAACTGTCGTCAATGTCGTCGTGTCAATTCTGATCCTGGCCACTGGTGTGGCGGGATTTCGTTTCTTTGGCCAGAAGCCCGAGGTGCCGACGCAGGATGCGGACGACGGCGACGGCGATGTTGTTGTCGTGACAAAGTCAGTTACCGCCTGGAATCAGCCGTTCCACCTCAATGCTGATGGCGAGGCTGTTACCTATCGCGTTGTCACAGTTGGTGCTGAGGTCGAGGGTCGAATCATTCACAAGACGGACAGAGCACGGGGAGGTACGTACGTTCGCAAAGGTGAATTGCTGTTTGAGATTGATCCGGTCAACTACAAGCTGGAGGTTGAGCGACTGAACGCAGAGCTGCTGCAGGCGCGTGAAGAAATCACGGCGGTATCCGTTGACCTGAAGAATGCCGAGGCGCTTATTGTTTTGGCGGATGAAAACAGGCAGCTTCAGAAGAACCAACTGGAACGAATGCAGTCGCTGTTCAAACGCAAGACCGCTAATGAAACGGAGCTTGAAAATGCAATGAAGCTGGAATTAACCGCCCGTAACTCCGTGCAGACGCTGCGCAATCAAGTGTCTACGCTTGTCCAGCAGAAGAAAACCAAAGAGGCAACGGAAAAGTTGTTTGCGGTTCAGCTAAAGCGGGCGGAAGCCGATGTTGGACGTTGCACCGTGAAATCGCCCCTCGAAGGCCGCATTGTTGCTGACAGCGTTGAGGAGGGTGAATACGCCAAATTCGGAGACGTTCTTGTCGATATCAGCGATGGCGGCCAGATGGAGGTGAAATGTCAGTTGCGCAGCGAAGAACTGGCGTGGGTCTGGCTCCAACGACCTGACGCCGCAGAACGATCAGGTTATTCGCCGGGAGTTGTGCCTTCGTTCGACCCTGTTAATCTGCCACAGGTGCCGTGTGAAATTGCTTTCGTCTTTGAAGGTGTCGAAACCATCTGGGACGGGTACATTTCACGACTGGAAGGGACCGGTATTGATCGTGATACGCGAACCTTTCCGTGCCGAATTCTGGTCCAGCAGCCACGCAGGACGCGCGTCAATGACAGCGTCGGCGGTCGAGCCACCGTTTCTCCACCGGTATTGCTGAGCGGCATGTATGTCGCCGTCCGAATTCCAATCGAATCTCCCTATCCACTGCTGCACCTGCCGGTGGAAGCAGTGCGACCCGGCGAACAGATCTGGGTCAACCGCGACGGCAAACTGGAAATCAGGAAGATTTCCGTCGTTCATACTGAGGGGCAAACCGCGCTGGTGCGAGCAGACGGCAGCGGCCTGCAGGCGGGTGATCGGGTTGTCGTGTCGCCTCTGGCTTCCGTGAAAGAAGGCATGTCACTGGACGACGCGAAGGAGTCGACCGAATGAGGTCTGTTATCGCGTGGGCCATTCGCCAGTCACCGGCGATGAATACGATCATGGTCGCCTTGCTGGCGGTCGGACTGTTTGCCGGAACTCAACTGCGCCGCGAAGAGTTTCCGCAGTTCGAACTTGAGATCGTTCTGATCACCGTTCCGTACCCAGGAGCCAGTCCGGAAGAAGTGGAAAGTGGTATCTGTCAGAAAATCGAAGAAGCTGTGCGGTCGGTTGACGGTGTTAAGAAAGTCACGTCAGTTGCCGGTGAAGGTGGCGGCAACGTTGTCATCGAAGTGAAAACCGACGTTCCCAGCGTTCAGAAAGTGCTAAACGAAATTCAATCTGAAGTGGACCGCATTCCCAGTTTTCCGGACCTTGCCGAAGAGCCTGAGGTTCAGCAGGTGGCGATTCGCAATTCGGCGATTACGGTCGGCGTCGTCTACACTGGACCAGATGACGCTGCGACGGAATTGCAACTGCGTGAAATAACCGAGCGTGTGCGAGCGGACCTGCTGCAGATATCGCAGATTTCCGTAGCGGACATCACGGGTGAGCGCAAGTACCAGATCGATGTCGAAATTCCGGAGAAGACACTGCGAGAATATGGACTGACCCTGACGGATGTCGCACGCCGGATTCGTATGCGCAATCTTGAACTTCCTGGCGGCAATATCAAGGATCATGGTGAAACGTACCTGCTGCGCGGAAAAAACAAGCAGGTGCTGGGAGAAGAGATTTTGCGTATTCCGCTGATCACCCGCCGTGACGGCATTGCGCTGACAGTCGCGGATCTGGGCGTTGTCAAAGATGAGTTCGTTGACACCGTTTCGGTAAGCCGCATCAACGGAAAACCGGGACTGGCGATTTCGGTGAAAGCGGCCGCCCGGGAAGACCTGCTGTCCATGGCTGATGCGGTGAATGACTATGTTGCCACGACGAAGTTGCCGCCGGGCTATGAGTTTACGACGTGGGGTGACGCCGCCATCAACGTGCGTGACCGTCTGGATCTGCTGCGACGCAACGGTGCGCAGGGACTGGTGCTTGTCTTTATCGTGCTGGCACTCTTTCTGGAATTTCGGCTGGCGTTTTGGGTCGCTCTGGGCATCCCGATTTCCGTTCTCGGTGCCTGTGCTGTGCTGTGGCAGTTTGATCAGACGCTGAACATGCTGTCGCTGTTTGCCTTCCTGATTGCGCTGGGCATTGTCGTGGACGATGCGATCGTAATTGGTGAAAACATTTATTCTCATCGACAACAGAAAAAGTCATTCGTTCAGGCTGCCATTGAAGGGACTCTGGAAGTTGTGCCGTCCGTGGCCACTTCGATTGCGACGACAGTTTTTGCCTTTATGCCGATGTTCTTTGTGACCGGTGTCATGGGGAAGTTTTTCGCTGTACTGCCACTGGCCGTTATTGCGATGCTGATCATTTCCTTGATCGAGAGCATTTTTATCCTGCCGTGTCACCTTGCTCATGGGAAAAAGGAACCGTTCTTTCTGACGGCGGGGCTGAACCGTTTTACCAACAGAATCCTGGACTTTGTCATTTATCGGGTCTACACCCCGATCGTGACGTTCTCACTGAAAAATCCCGCCATCACGATCAGTTCGGCCATCGCCGTGGTCCTGCTGTCCGTCAGCCTTGTTCGCAACGGTACGGTTCCAAGCATTTTCTTTCCCAAGCTGGACGCGCCGGAAGTTATTGCCAATGTCATATTCCCGGACGGAACGCCGAGTCGCATTACGGAAGAGGCCACGCTAAAGATCGAAGACGCAATTCAGAAAGTTAATCGGAATCACTCGACTGAAGGCCGCCCTCTGGTCAAAGTGATGCATCGTCTGGTTGGGCAGGCGACCAGCGGCGGTAGTCCCGGTGGTGGCGAAACGACTTCCGGCGGTCACGTTGGCAAGGTTCACGTGCAGCTGGTCGAGAATACCGAACGGTCCCTGACCAGCAGTCAGGTGATTGACGAATGGCGGGCGACTGTGGGACAGATCCCCGGCGTCGAAACATTGACGTTTGCTTCGCAGAATCGAGGCCCAGGCGGGAAACCAATCGAATTCAAACTGTTGGCTCCGGCAGAGGATATGAAAAATCTGGAAGCTGCCGTGGAAGAGGCAAAGACAGAACTCAGCAAGTTCAGGGGCGTGTTTGATATTGCAGACGATTCACGTCCTGGCAAGTGGGAGCTGCAGCTCACTGGCAAACACAATGCTCGATCGCTGGGTATTCCGCTGGACAACATCGCTCGTACCGTACGCGCATCCTATTACGGTGAAGAAGTTATGCGGCTGCAGCGAGGTCGACACGAAGTCAAGTTGATGGTGCGGTACCCGGAGGAGGACCGTCGGTCGCTGGCCAAATTTTCTGACATCCGCGTTGACGCGGGTGATGGCATTCAGCGGCCAATTACCGAACTCGCTGAGGTGAAGGTGTCGCGAGGATATTCAGAAATCAATCGGATTAATCAGCGACGATCAATTACTATTTCTGCAGATTTGAACGAAACAGAAGCGAATGCAAAGGAAATTGTGGGCACACTTCAGGCCGAATTCACTCCCGATTTGTTGAAGCGATACCCTGGTCTGAAGATCCGCTGGGAAGGGCAGCAGGAGCAGGATACGGAGTCCGTTCGGAGTCTGATGGTCGGCTTCGCCGTGGCGATGCTGGCGACCTTTGTGCTGTTGACCGTCGAATTCACGTCGTACGGACAGCCACTGGTCGTGATGGCCGTGATTCCATTTGGCATCGTCGGTGCCATCTGGGGACATGCATTCATGGGGCTGCCACTGACGTTGTTCAGTATTCTGGGCCTGGTGGCACTCACCGGAGTTGTCGTGAATGACTCGATCGTTCTGGTGGACTTCATCAATGCCCGAATCCGGAGTGGCACGCCGCTTCGGGAAGCCGTTCTGGAAGCAGGGCAGAGGCGATTCCGTCCGGTACTTCTGACATCCATGACGACCATTGCAGGCCTGCTGCCGATCCTGAACGAGAAGTCGTTTCAGGCTCAGCTGGTGATACCCATGGCCACCAGCCTGTGCTTTGGTCTGCTGTTGTCAACGTTGCTGGTCCTGGTCCTGGTGCCCACCTTTTATCTGGTCTACGGCACTTTGTTTGGGACGCATGCTCCTGATCAGCCCACGATGGCTGTCGATCAGCCAGACAAATCTGACGTCCCAGCCGCTCCTGTTTTATAGCGGATTCGAATTTTCGGAAAACGAGGAACTGTATTGCGTGCATCCTGCAGCGAACGCGGTCTCATGAAATCGACGGTACGTGGAGAGTGCCATGGTTGATCTTACCAACCCGCGGTTGATCTATGCCAAGGGATTTCTGTTTCTGCTGGCCGGGCTGTTAGCGGCTTCGTTGTTGGTGCTGGCAATGCCGACCTGGCGCAACGTTATGCTGTTGTGTATGACCGTTTGGTGCTTCTGTCGCTTCTACTTTTTCGTGTTCTACGTGATCGAACACTACGTCGATGGTCGTTATCGGTTTGCCGGACTCTTCGACTTTGTGAGATACTGCATCAAGCGGTCCGCCGACGGAGCCAGTCAGCCCGACAAACCCCGGTCTCTGAATCGTTGATTCACGTGTGCACCTCATGGAGAAACAGCAAACACGATTTCGTATTGGTAGAACGCGAAAGCGGAAAGCTGTCGGGAACAGTATTCACTCCTGGAAACCGGTGACCTGGCCCCGCCGTTCGCACTCTTGTACGGTTTCAAAAGGTCGGAAGAACATTACCGCCGCATGGCGAGTGGTGGGCCTGCCAGAATCAGGAGGGCCTGCCAGAATCAGGAGGGCCAGCAATGCGACGTTTTCCGGAAACCAAACGTCCATTGAGAGCCGTAGGGTCAAAATACTCCGCCGAACTCAAAAGGCCGTGAAACACAGCGTTTTGACGACTTTAGAGTCTCTCATCTCCGCCGCTTGATTTCATCTCCTTGCACCGGAAACTGGTTATTTTTGGCGCCGAACATGTCTTTCCTGCTCCAACCCTGGCACATTCTGCTCGCTGCCCTCAGCGCCATGGTCAATCAACGGCAGCAACAGATCATTGAGTTCCAGAACGCACAGATCGAGGCTTTGCTCAAAAAGCTCGGAAAGAAGCGACTGCTGCTCGATGACGACCCGCGTCGGTTACTGGCGGTGAAGGCTCACGCCATCGGTCGCAAGGCTCTGCTGGAACTGACGACCATCTTTACGCCAGACACGATTCTCCGCTGGCACCGCGAACTTGTGGCCAGAAAGTTCGACTCCTGCGACAAGCGAAAACCCGGTCGACCACGCATCCGTCAGCAAATCGTGGATGCCATTGTTTGCTTCGCCAGGGAGAATCCGACGTGGGGCTACGATCGCATTCAGGGAGCACTTAAGAACGTCGGCTACCACATCGCCGATTCCACCGTCGCCAACGTGCTGAAGGCTCACGGTATCGAACCTGCACCAGACCGGCAGCGTTCACAGTCATGGAGCACATTTCTCAAAGCTCACTGGAATTCGCTCTTCGCCACGGACTTCACGACGGTGGAAGTCTGGACAAGGAGCGGGCTCGTCACGTTCTATGTTCTCGCCGTGATGCATCTGAAGACGCGACGTGTGCATATCGCCGGGATCACGCCGAGTCCGAATGC
>JABABI010000329.1 GCA_014238335.1 Fuerstiella sp. | reverse complement strand
TATGCTTCACAGTGGCGGATGCGATGCGGCGCTGAATGCGCCTCTCGGTTTCAACCGCATCGTTCATTTGGTTTGCCAGCTAACGCCAGGCATCACCGGATGCGGACGATTGATTTACAATTGAAAATTCGGCGGCCAACCGCATTCCGGTGCATGCGTTTGTTATCCCGCTTTGGGCGTGCGGGTTCAATCCTGTATTGGGAAGTTTTCGCCCCAGTTTATAGAGGGGACAAAATCAAGGAATAGCTCCCGATCGGATGCCGTTAAAAAATACCATTCGTTAAACCCAAAGTCATATTCTGTTTTTACGAACCAACGGTTGGTCCACGACCCCTTGTGGCAATGCGGAAATTCAGTCGTACAGATTCGGTATTTCGAGTGTTTTTGGAAACATTCGCCGTGGCTGGGACCGAAGCGTTGCCAACACCAACGATTTGCGAAATCGAGTTCCGGGAATGCCAACTCGAGCATCACGGGATAAGGGAAACTTTGAAGGCTAAGTTGGCGTTCCGTTTGTTGGTCTAGGTGTTCTTCGGCCGTGTCGCCACCGGTTTCGAGGTATGCGTCGAAGGTGGAGAGGATTGCCGTTTGGTGCGTCATGAGTATTTCGCGCCGCTTAGGACCTTGAGGCGGGCGATAAAGTTGGGCCATGCGGGATAACGTTAGAGGTCACCGGGTTGCGGCCAGCGACGTTGAGTTCAGAATTCGAGC
>JABABI010000328.1 GCA_014238335.1 Fuerstiella sp. | reverse complement strand
GAAACGGTCGAGTTCAGAATTGAGGCGACTGCGGCACCAGCCGCCCATGAGACGCTCACGCTAAAGGGACACACAAATAATGTCGGGAGCGTGAGTTTCAGCCCGGATGGCAGGCGGATCGTTAGCGGCAGCAAAGACACGACGGTAAAGGTATGGGATGCGGAAACCGGCCATCAGAGACTCACGCTCAATGGACACTTTGGCATGATCAGAAGTGTCAGATTCAGCCCGGACAGCAAGTGGATCGTTGCCGGTGGCGGTGAAAAGGGAAACCCAGGTGAGATGAAGGTATGGGATGCGGAAACCGGTCAGGAGATGCTCACACTCAAAGGACACACAGCGGCTGTCTTCAGCTTGTGTATCAGCTCCGACGGCAAGCGGATTGTTTCCGCTGCCCGTGGTGGCATAATTAAAGTGTGGGACGCGAAAACCGGCCAGGAGACGCTCGGGTTCCAAGGGCATGCCGGCAATGGCAACAGCGTGAGTTTCAGCCCGGATGGCAAGTGGATCGTTTCCGGAGGCAGTGACAAGACGGCGAGATTGTGGGATGCGGAGACCGGAGAGGAGATGCTCGCACTCACAGGACACACAGGTTCTGTCATCAGCGTAGCTTTCAGCCCGGACGGGAAGCAGATCGTCAGCGGAAGCGAGGACAAGACGGTGAGTGTGTGGGATGCAGCAACCGGTCAACAGAGACTCACACTCAAAGGACAC
>JABABI010000327.1 GCA_014238335.1 Fuerstiella sp. | reverse complement strand
TTTTTCTCACCTTCATCTAATTTATCTTTATACTCTTCCAGATTCTTTTCAGTTTGATAAATTAATTGTTCTGCCTGATTTTGCAAATCGATCATTTCACGCTTGGATTTATCTTCGCCCTCGTGTTTTTTAGCATCATTAATCATTTTATCTACTTCTGTATCAGATAATCCACTAGACGCTTCTATGCGAATGCTTTGTTCTTTTCCGGTTGCTTTATCCTTAGCGCCCACATTTAAAATACCATTTGCGTCTATGTCAAATGAAACCTCAACTTGAGGAATACCGCGGGGTGCCGAAGGAATTCCATCAAGGTGGAATCGGCCTATTGTTTTGTTATCCACTGCCATTTCACGTTCACCTTGAAGCACATGAATTTCTACTGTAGTCTGATTGTCAGCCGCCGTAGAAAACACTTGTGATTTTTTAGTAGGAATCGTTGTATTCCGTTCAATGAGTTTGGTGGATACGCTCCCTAAGGTTTCAATTCCCAGAGATAGTGGCGTCACATCCAAAAGTAGGATATCGTCTACATCGCCTGCAAGTACACCACCCTGAATTGCAGCACCTAGGGCAACCACTTCATCAGGATTCACACTTCTATTGTGTTCTTTTCCAAAGATTTCCTTAACTTTTTCCTGAATTTTAGGAATACGGGAGGACCCCCCAACTAAAATGACTTCATGAATATCTGATGCTTTCAGACCCGCATCTTTG
>JABABI010000326.1 GCA_014238335.1 Fuerstiella sp. | reverse complement strand
GTCAGCAATAAACTTTACGACAGATCCGAGTTAGGCTCTGGCACCATCCGTGGGGGCAGGTCACATCGTCGACGTGGACGGATGGGTTTTGTGATTCGAATTTCCCATGAGAATTGTTACCCTGTGAAGGTCTTGAATGAGACAGGGATGACTCGAGGAACGTGGTTTCGAATTACTTATGGCCGTCTTCAAGCGAGCCATCATCTGAGGATTCGTTTTCGATGTTCGAACTCGTCGCAGCGAAGGTCTTCGGTAAGTCGTCATGCGTGACGTCGCGGTCACCATATCGGCAGTTGCGGACGATTCGTCAGCGTCGAGTCGAGTTCCCAACTCCAGCAACGTGCCGGAGTCCAAGTAAACTATCTCACTCGATCTGTATCTGTGACTGATGACCATAAGTGGCCGGCCGGGCCGAATCTGAAATCAATGTCACTGGCGGCAACCCGGTGATGCTGGGCGTTCGTTGCTTCCGTATTGTTGCTCAAATGATCACTAATGAATATCGGGAATCCATACCAATCGCCGGATACTAAGTCGTTGCCTGAGGGGCGCACAACCGATCCTCGAAGAAAGTCAGAGGATTACTCACCCAGATATAACGCCGCGTTTCGGACAGCACTGATCGTCCAAGGAGTGTTTGCAGTTATGACCGTGCTCATGCTGGATTTCGGACAGACACATCGAGCATTCTGGGTCGCGTTCCTTTGCCAATGGGCAATGGTC
>JABABI010000325.1 GCA_014238335.1 Fuerstiella sp. | reverse complement strand
CCGCCGGAGGATGCCGAGAAACATCTCACCGCCGCAGAGCGGGCGCTGCTCAAGCGCTGGGTGTTGCAGGGCGGCGGCTACACCGAGCATTGGGCGTTCGTGCCGCCAACCAGGCCAACGCCGCCCAGCCAGGATCACCCCATCGATGCGTTCATCGAGAATCAATTCACCGGCGACATCGACTTCGCCGCCGAGGCGGACAAGCCGACGCTCGCCCGCCGGCTCGCGCTCGTGCTGACCGGCCTGCCGCCGTCGCCGGAGTTACTCCAGTCGTTTTTGGACGACGGCAGCTCGAACGCCTACGATCAGTTGGTCGAGCGGCTTCTCGCCGATCCGCGTTACGGCGAGCACCAGGCGCGCTACTGGCTCGACGCCGTGCGCTACGGCGACACGCACGGGCTGCACCTCGACAACAAACGCGGCATCTACCCGTACCGCGACTGGGTCGTGCGCTCTCTCAACAGCAACCAGCCACTCGACGAGTTCATCGAGTGGCAGTTGGCCGGCGATCTGTTGCCGGAACCGACGATGGAGCAGCGTATCGCCACCGGTTACGTGCGGATGAATCCATCCACCGCCGAGGGCGGCGCGATCCCGGCGGAGTTTCAAGCCAAGAACAACTTCGACCGCACCGAGACGCTCGGCACGGTGTTCCTCGGTATGACGATGCTCTGTTCGCGTTGCCACACGCACAAGTACGATCCCATCGAGCAGACCGAGTACCT
>JABABI010000324.1 GCA_014238335.1 Fuerstiella sp. | reverse complement strand
CGACTTCGTGTACGGGCCGAGCTTGGGGTAGCGGTCGCCCATCTGTTTGCGCGTGCCGATGAGGTAGAGCAGATTTGTATTGTCGCGGTTGTTCGGCACGAAGGTGAGGAAGCCGTTGATCCAGCCACGCGGATCCTGAATGTGCTTGGCGTTGGGCGGCAGGCGATCCTCGGAGTCGCTGACGTACAGGCTCCACGCAAGGAGGAGCTGGCGTTGGTTATTGAGGCAGTAAATGCCGGTGGCATTCTCCTTGGCCTTGGCCAACGCGGGCAACAGCATCGCGGCGAGGATCGCGATGATGGCGATCACCACCAGCAACTCGATCAGCGTGAAGGCCTTGGCTGGGCGCTGCGGGGACAGGTTGTTATTTCGCCACGTCAAAACAAATCAAATAATCCTCGCTTCGAATCACCATTCGCTTGTCGGAGAGGATGGGAGCAGCCCAGCAGGGATAATGCAACTCCGGAACCTGATGCCGGCCGAGTTCTACTGGCTTCTCTGCGTTGACCTCGAACAGGCCCAGCAGGCCGCCTTCGCCGAGCACAAACAGTCTGCCGTCGGCCATCACGGCGGATCCGCGCCCGTAAACATTTGGCTGTTTGTTGCCGCGCTTTTGCCAGCGCTCGTCGCGGCTCCACTTGATCCTGCCGCTCTCCAGTTCGACACAGCGAAAATGAGCGTCCGGCTCATCGCGCCCGCTGAAGGCGTACAGGTGTCCCTCGTGCAGGATC
>JABABI010000323.1:221-737 GCA_014238335.1 Fuerstiella sp. | reverse complement strand
ATCACGTGCTGCCATGCGGCAACGAAGTTGCTCAAGTTGCACAGCAACGATCGAACGCAACTGTTGCTGACTGAGGCTGTGGAACACAATCGTCTCGTCGATTCGGTTGAGGAGTTCTGGCCGGAGCGATTGTTTGAGCATGTCCTTCATCGCACTGTCGATGGCGTCTTCGGAGTCACCACGATCTGTCATCTCGAGTAGGCGCTGAGATCCAATATTGCTCGTCATCACGATGATAGTGTTCGTGAAGTCCACGGTTCGTCCGTGGCCATCTGTCAGGCGGCCATCGTCAAGCACTTGAAGCAGGATGTTGCTGACGTCGGGGTGGGCTTTTTCCATTTCGTCGAAGAGCACTACGCAGTATGGACGACGCCGTACGGCTTCGGTGAGTCGGCCGCCCTCTTCATATCCAACGTATCCGGGAGGCGCGCCGATGAGTCGTGCGACGCCGTGTTGCTCCATGAACTCGCTCATGTCGATGCGAACCATCGCGTCTTCGGTATTGAAAAGAAACTC
>JABABI010000323.1:0-211 GCA_014238335.1 Fuerstiella sp. | reverse complement strand
GTTCCGTTTTTCCGACACCTGTTGGGCCCAGGAAGAGGAAGGACCCAATTGGCCGTGAGGGTTCGCCAAGTCCCGCGCGATTCCGCCGGACTGCATCGCTGACTGCTTGCACGGCTTCGTTTTGTCCGACGACGCGTTGTTCGAGATCTGACTCCATGTGGAGCAGGCGATCCCGCTCGCCTTCCATGAGCCGCGCGCTGGGAATTCCGGT
>JABABI010000322.1 GCA_014238335.1 Fuerstiella sp. | reverse complement strand
GGGCAAATAGAGGAAAAAAGGCTTACCGTTACGCGCCGCTTCGGCACGCCCAGCCAGCCACTTCAGAGATTGCGTGGTGAAGCGGTCCAAACACTCGATGTCTACAAAGTCTGGCGCCACTTCAAGACCTTTGCCTTTGAGGCTCATTTTTCGGCCTCCTGATTCTTCCGGAACCGGCGCCTCTTTTGGCGTTTTTTGGTAGGGCGGCATGATGCGGTAATCCGCTATCGCAATCTTGCTTGGTTTCTTCGATGTGAACAAGGTAGGCGGCACCTTGGCATGGCGCCCTTCGAACCAAGCAAGAACCCCGTAATTCATGGATGCCGGAATCCCCCAAAAATAATCAAACCCCTTGTCCAAGGGCATGTCTTTAACGGGGTGCTTCCAATCGCGATTACCTTTCGTGCCGGGAAAGTCCATTCCCAAATGCCACTTCCCAACCATTGCCGTCGTATAACCGTTATCGCCCAAGAAAGAGGCCAAGGTCATGCGACCATCAGCAATAAGACATGCACCTTCTGCCCCCATGACTCCGCGCTTTAAGGTAGTTCGCCAAGAGTAGCGACCGGTAAGAAGACCATAACGAGAGGGAGTGCAAACGGTATCTGAGCAATGCCCGTCGGTAAAGGTCATGCCCTCCTTTGCCAACCGGTCGATATTCGGCGTGTGGACAGTCCCCTCGTAACCGCCGAGACAATTCACCCAGTCCTTCATGTCATCGACAGCCAGGAACAGCACATTGGGC
>JABABI010000321.1 GCA_014238335.1 Fuerstiella sp. | reverse complement strand
CTTTCGCATCCATAACCCGAACGGTTGAAACCGTTCAATTGAGGACATTATGACAGGATTTTTAATTATTATACATACAATTGTTAGCATTTTACTAATATCAGTCGTTCTGATGCAGGCTAGTCAGGGCGGTGGTTTATCCGGTACTTTTGGTGGACAAGCAGCCAGTTCGGTTCTTGGCGGACAGAATGCCGGTAATGTTTTAAGCCGAATCACAACTTGGCTCGCAACTTTATTTCTTTCACTGGCTGTTATAATCAGTATGTTGAGTGGACCGTCAACAAACGCTTCATCATCAATTGTGAAACAAGCGGCTGAAGATCGCCCAGTTGTACCGGCGACAGATCCAATCCAGCCAGACGGCGAAGCCACATTGGATCTTGGTGGCAACTAATAATTTTTTTGCCGAAGTGGTGGAATTGGTAGACACGCATGCTTGAGGGGCATGTGGCCTTATGGCTGTGGGGGTTCGAGTCCCCCCTTCGGTACACCTAGAAAATTAAGCCCTTTTAACCTAGGGCTTATTTATTTTCTTCATCGTTGCCCAATTCATTACATCGGTTTAGATTCCCCGACTTTAGAACTCTATTGAGATGATAAAAAAACTCATAATTTTACAATTACTCCTTTTGGCTACGTTGCCATTGTTAGCCCAAGATATATCTATTTTCTTTTTGAAAGATGGATCCATTATTCAAGGTAAGGTTGTTAATGAAAATCAACAACGGATTTTCCTTAAAACGGAAC
>JABABI010000320.1:221-749 GCA_014238335.1 Fuerstiella sp. | reverse complement strand
AATTTTTAAATGCTATGTAATCTTTTTTTTGGAGGTTGTTATTAAAATAGAAGTTAAAGATAATAATATAGAACAAGCACTGAGAGTTTTAAAAAGAAAACTCCAAAGGGATGGTTTTTTTAAAATAATAAAACTAAAAAATACTTATGAAAAACCTTCAGAAAAGAAAAAAAGAATTTTACAAGAAAATATTAAAAGAGTTAAGAAGTTAAACAAACTCAAAAACAGAATTTAACGCGGGGTGGAGCAGCCTGGTAGCTCGCAAGGCTCATAACCTTGAGGTCGGCGGTTCAAATCCGTCCCCCGCAACCAAAATTTTATATTTTAAATTTTGATTTTTTACTATCTACAAGAAAAGCTTTTACAGTATCTATAGTTAAATCTTTATAAGATTTACCAAAATTTTCTATTTTTTCTATTATTGAAGGTGGTACAGTAATTATATGACATCCTATTTTTTTTGCCTGAAGATAATTATAAGGTTCACGTACACTAGCCCATAAAATTTCGACATTTTTAAATTTTTTT
>JABABI010000320.1:0-211 GCA_014238335.1 Fuerstiella sp. | reverse complement strand
AGAAATAATTCTTTCTAAAAATAAAAATTTAATAGAAAAGTTGCTATTTTTTTTTTTCTGCATTTACCCTATTTCTTTTTTAACAGGAAATTTTTTAATAAATTTATTTTCTATAATTATTTCTTTATTATTTTTGTTTGGATTGTTATTAAATAAAATCAGAATTGGTGATGAAAATAAATTATTAATATTTCTTATTGTATTTTTATTT
>JABABI010000031.1 GCA_014238335.1 Fuerstiella sp. | reverse complement strand
CGTCTTCGCAATCGTTGGCCAGTGCCCCTTTGTTTTTATTACTCAATTGCAGTGTGTGAAAAACAATCGGCCTGATTTCAGTCTTTGAGACATTGAGGACATAAGGACCAGCGATTCAGGTCTAAACTTCACCGAACCATGGATCAGCATCTTTCGGTTGCAGTGCGAGCCATTTTGCGATTTCCTGCGACAGTCTCTTAGCGTCGTTGCAGCCTTGGTTTCCAAAGAGTGTCAGATTGACTTCGTCGGGACCGGTTAAGGAAACTGAGAATCGTGGATCGTCAGAGCTATTGATGTCAACACGTCGATCAGTCCCGAAACGGACCGAGTCAAATCCAACGAGGTCTTGTAACTGCTCGCGTCGCCAGAATATCCGGTGCCACGTTCGAAGAACTTGTTTTCTGGATTTATCGAACGACAGCCTGTGATTCCTGAAAGGCCCCAGGCCCGGCCACAAGAAAAAATAACAAAACAGCAGCCCTCCGAAAGCAAGCCGCGATCATCGGGCCAGCGTTGACTCATCTCACGAATTGTTCCGGTGAAGCCGGATATTGCGAAGACTAACAGAATCCAGCCCATGGCCGATGAGCCAGAGCGATATGTCAGGAGATCATCACTGTCGTCGATGAGTCATTTCGAGACAGAGACATGTTTCCATGATGACCGCCAACGATTCCAGGATATTTGTGTGGTACTCTCGGTTTGCAGGCGAAGGAGGCGACTGGTTCGGAAATCGCAAATACACGGTGACCACATTGTAAATGACAACTCTGCCGAGACTTTGAAAATATTGCCAGCTGAACCGGTGTGTTTCGTGCTGCTGCCGAATCAACGTTAATCCAGACAACGGACCAATATTCGTCCCGGCGTTACTGATGCTCTGCTGCCCATTTTCTTTGACTCCAAATTCAAGGACACGAGCGCCTTAGCCGCAGTCCGTGGCTAAGAGGGGCGAATTCAGAGAGGATGCACTCGCGGCGTGAACTGAACTTTTTTACCATCAAAGATGTACGGATGTTTCCCGGATGAAACCGGTCAGAAAATAACGAGCGATAGAAGAGCAGGCCAACGGGGTGCATTCGTTTGTTGGAGGGTGTTGAACGGGAAGCCGACGGGCGTTCCTTTGCCTCCTCACCCCGACATGGAGATTCCAATATCTGAAACTGTTCCCTCTCCCCCAGCCTCTGCCCCGCTTGCAGACCGATTCGCAGAACAACGAACAACGCGGGGGAGAGGAAAACTCAGGGCGGCGTGGCCCCTCTAACGATCGGAGGCACCCGCTTACGTGCGTGTTACGCGGACCGTCGCTGTATTTCAGCGCCTGCTGCAACACATTGGGGTTCCGGATGTCGCCGGTTCAAATCCGGTTACATTATCCCTTCTCAAGCGCCGACCCCGTACTGACTTGCGTCATGCTTCTTTCTTGTGGCGATTAGGCATCGTCGGTCTGCCACCCTTGTGGACGATTGACGCATCAGTTTCTTAGCTGGGGTGTTTGCGTCGATTGGATCATGTGGCAGTGGGATTCCTGCCAAAATTTGACCGTTCGCGATATTCGTGACCTTGTCAAATAATGTCTGCCGTTGATTCCAGTTTTCGAACGGGCTTTGTTAATATGGGGCGTTGCACACTGTGGTGACTGAAGGTCGACATTTTTTTTTACGTCGTTTTACTTTCCTTCTCGTGTGATTCCCCAACTGCTTTCCTTTTTTCGGAGACGTGTCATGTCTGACGACCTCACCAACGAATCAAACACGAGCGGAGTTTCAGCGATACGTAAAGCGATCTCTGCCGTGATTCTGTGCGTTCTCGCGATTGTGTTGGTCATTGAATTGCGAGCCGGTATGGGACATATGATGTCCGGCAACATGTTGCAGGAAAAATCGCCGCACGGAGCCTTCCAGAATCTGCCGCTCGTTGAATTCGAACCGATGTTGAGTTTTGCTCCGGCCAGAACTGTTGTTCGTGAAAACGAGGATGAAGTCGAATACAAATATTCGTGGTACAGTCTTTTACGGCCGTTGTTGTCGCGGCCTGAGGCGGCGTACTACGTCGTTGTCGGCAATGCCGCACCGAAAAACGTCAAGCGTTACAATACTGAAGCGCCGACGGAGCAGGATCTGGCGTTTGCCCTCAATTATTCAGAGAGCGTCGAGCCGCTGGAAGGTGGCGGACCTGGTGGTGGCGGACCTGGTGGCGGTGGACCTGGTGGTGGCGGACCTGGTGGTGGCGGACCTGGTGGCGGTGGACCTGGTGGCGGTGGCGGATTTGACCCTGCTGCCATCTTTGATCGTCGTGATGAGAATAAGGATGACAAGCTGACGGGTGAGGAATTGAGCGGACGTCTGCAGGACCGTGTCGCACAGCTGGATACGGACGGCGATGGCGAGATTACCCGTGAAGAGTTTATGGAAGGTATGCAGAATGCGTTTGCCGGTGGTGGACAAGGTGGTCGAGGTGAAGGTGGCCGCGTTCGTCCTGAGATTGAAGACGACAAAGCTGGGGACGACAAAGCTGGGGACGAGAAGCCAGCAGACGAGAAGCCAGCAGATGAGAAGCCAGCAGATGAGAAGCCAGCAGACGAGAAGGTGGAATGAGTGTTCCTGAGTGACGGTTTGAGTGCCGCGTCTGTTGTGTCCGGAACACTTTGCTTTCCAACGGAGAGGTGCTGAGGCCTTGGCAATTTCTTTGCTGACAATAGTCAAGACTTGATAGAGAAGGTCAAAAGCCTCCATTTTTGTTGCGTATGAAGGCTCCGTTCTGCGAATCGGAGCTTCTTTCATGCGCCGATCTCATATTGCCGGATTGCATTCACGTCGACGCAATTTCTGAGTTCCGGTAATCTGCCGCCGTTGGAATCTGCTGTTCCACGGATTCACCGGTCGACATGTTCAGGGAAGGAGCGTTGGCAATGTCACGACGGGATTTACTAGCGGCCGCCTGGCAGTTCTTCAGCCGTTCAGTCGTCCGACTGTACCGTGGGGCTGCGCGACATCTGCCCGCGGATCTGTTGACTGGATCATTCCTGTTCCGTTTGCTGCTGGTCGGCAGTTGTATTCCGTCCGCAGCTGTTGCTGACGAGAAAGGAGATGCTGCACTCACATTCCCCTCAGCAGGAACAGCGACGCATGTCAGTGCGATCGAATACAAGATCGAGATTTGTGGTGAGATTCGGATACCTCATTCCCAAGGAATTCGACAACTGCCGATGGAATCACGCGGTGCGTTTCGATTCGAGCAACGATCCTTGCCGACAGATCTGGGTGGACCGTTTACCCTGCGTGCGTTTCGCAGATTCAGTGCCGCCGGCACACAGACAACCGTTGGCACTGGAACAAAAACCGGAGTCTCACTGTCAAAATCGTACAGGACCATCCACACCTTCGGATCTGACCGAGGATTGATTCATGTCTCACCAAAGTACGCTTTACCACGACAACAAATGGATTTGCTGCAGATGCCATGCGACGTGCTGGTTGTCACTGCATTGTTGCCGTCGACCCCGGTGAGTGTCGGTGACAGGTGGAACAACGACGACTGGGTTTTGCCGGTGCTGACGGGTGTCGAAGCCGTAATCGAGCAGTCGGCCGCGTGTGAACTGAAGTCAGCCGATGACAGGACTGCGATGGTGCTGTTCAATGGCAGGGTACACGGTGCGACTTTGGGGTCGGAGACGACAGCCTCGATCAGCGGTGAGTTTGCCGTGAATCGCATGAGCGGCATGATCACGTCACTTAAAGCGACGCAGAAGGAAGAACGTTCACCGGGGGCAGTCAGCCCGGGACTGGACGTGACTGCATCAATTGTCTGGGCTCAGTCGCCCCTCAGTCCGGAATCCAGCACGCTGGGTACATTGACAGAAACGGCTCCGACAGATCGTGCCCGTTTGTTGTTGCTGCAGACGCCATTGAAGTTGCGGTTGACGCACTCACGCGAATGGCATCTATTTCACGAAACGCCGTCCGTCCTGATGATGCGACAGCTGCGCGACGGAAAACTGATTTCCCAGTGTAATATATCCAGCGCTGTTACGGTGGCGGCAAAGCAGCACACCCCGAACAGTGAATTCCTGTCGGACGTGACCGATTCCGTCAAGGAACGGAACGGTCGCGTTGTGGCAGAAGATACGGTGCGCGACGACAGTGAGTGGCGAATTCGCCACATCCGGGCGATTGGTGATGCCAGTGGGAAAGTGATCATTTGGGATTATTACTTATGTTCCACCGCCACAGGTAAACAGTTTTCGATGGTCTTCTCGCATGCTCAGAGTGACGACAAGCTGTTCGGCGACGAGGCAAAAAAAATGTTGTCAGGGCTGCAAATTGCCCGTGAACGGCCAGCCTTGCCGTTCCGTTGATTGGCGTTCCCCGGGCACTGGTCCTCTGGCTGCGTGACGCGGCAAAATGTGTCGGTGCTGCGGAAAACAGTATAAGTAAAGGGAAAAAACATTTGTGAAATTATGCTCGGGCATTGCGATGTGCGGCAACCATCGCTGCCGATATGCACGTTCGTCAGCATTTGCGTTTGGCAGAAACAGCCGAACGGACACAGCTTGTGTTGCTGCCGTTTGTCTGGAGCAGTGACCAAGTACGTCTGTTTGTATGTTTGCTGACACAAACACCTTGCGACGAAGATCACTTGTCGTCTACGATCTCTGGGTTGCTCTCGATCGTACCGGAACGACTGTCGGAACGGACGAGGCGTGCTTGTGAGTTCTGGTCGACATAAGTAAATCGCTGAAAATCAGCGATCAGCCATAGAGGAATTCTATATGAAGTGGGAACTGAAGAATCAGCTAATGCTTACAGGACTTGCATTGCTGATTTCAGTCAGCACAGCAACTGCCGCTGATTCTGAAAAGGTCACAGCTGACGACGGTACGACCGGACGCATGGTTGCCGACATGGTCAGTTCCCGCCATATCAATCACCCCGACATCAATGACGATATTTCTGAGCGTCTGTTGAGTCGATACATCGACGTCTGGGATGCTCAGAAACTTTATTTTTCGCAGGCTGACATCGATGCGTTTCGAGCGTCGTCCCGGCAGCTGGACGATCGGATTCTCGCTGGCGATGTCAAGTTTGCCAGCACGGTATTTGACCGTTTCCAACTGCGGATGAATGAACGAGCGCCGATGATCGAGCAGCTAATCGATGCAGACCATGACTTCACCGTCGACGAAGAAATGATACTTGATTCGGATGATCTGGAGTGGGCGCAAACAGAAGCCGAACTGGCTGAACGCTGGCGAAAACGGATCAAGTTCGACCTGCTGATTCTGAAACTGGACGACACGGATCTGGCAGAAGCCCGTACGCGGCTGCACAAGCGATATCACCGCAATCGTAATCTGCTGATGCAGACCGAAGCTCACGAGGTACTGGAGCTTTACCTGTCCTCCATGACTCACTGCCTTGATCCTCATTCCAGCTACATGTCACCACAGACACTGGAAGACTTTCGGATCAACATGGAATTGAAACTGGAAGGCATCGGCGCCCGGTTGAAATACGATGACGGATACACGGTTGTGGAGGACGTTATCAAAGGCGGGGCAGCCGCAGCCAATGGCAAACTGATCAAAGGAGACAAGATTATCGGCGTCGATCCGGACGGCCCGGGCGGGTCTGCAGAAACAATCGACGTTGTTGAGATGAAGCTTTCCAAAGTGGTGGAAAAAATTCGCGGCCCCAGCGGTACGAAGGTCACGCTTCAGGTGAAGAAGGAAAAGGGCGGAATCGAAGATTACACGATGACGCGGCAGACCGTGAAGCTGACCGAACAGGAGGTCAAAGGCAAGATCATTGAAGCGTCGACCTGGATCGAGGGGCGATCCGGTCGCATTGGAGTTCTCAACATACCGTCGTTCTATCGGGATTTTCGCGAAGCGTCCCGTGGAGGCGATTTCAAAAGTACGAGCCGTGACGTGAAGAAAGTCCTGGCACAGTTCCGAGAACAGGGTGTCGATGCACTAATTGTTGACTTGCGCTGGAACGGCGGCGGAGCGTTGAGCGAAGCCATCGAAGTGTCAGGTCTGTTTATTCCTAAGGGACCGATTGTCCAGGTGCGTGAGCCGGATAATGCAGTGACGCCCTACAACGACGAAGATCCCGATATGTACTGGCGCAAGCCGATGGTCGTTGTCTGTAATCGACTGTCAGCTTCAGCATCAGAGATTTTCGCGGGAGCCATCAAGGACTATCGCAGAGGTATCGTGATTGGTGACAAGACGACTCACGGAAAAGGCACCGTGCAGAATGTTATGCCCGTCGCCAGTCGCCTGAATCTGTTTGGTAAGGATCGAGGCGCCCTGAAGCTGACCATCAGTAAATTCTACCGAGTCAATGGTGACAGCACTCAGAACAAAGGTATCGTCTCTGACGTTGTGCTGCCTTCGATTATGAATCATCGTGATATCGGTGAAGACTCGCTGGATAATGCACTGGCATTTGATCGCATTCAACGTGCTGGCTATCTACCCTTCAGTGCCTATGTCAATGATGGAATTACCCGGCAGTTGTCACAGCAGAGTGCCAGCCGAGTTGGCGACAACAAAGACTTTCAGAAAGTTGAACAGAACGTCGAACGCTACACCGAACGAAAAAATCGCAAGACAATCTCGCTGAACGAAGACACCCTCCGTATGGAAGAGGAAGAACTGAAACGCGAGCGGGAAGATGATGAAGAGACGATGAAGAAGGCCAGTGGCAACGATGACGAGAAGGATATCTTTGCGGACAACTTCTATAACCGGGAACTCGTCAATATCTCAATCGATTACTCGGAGATTCTGGACGGTCAACGTACCGCAGAGAATTAGCTACAGACTGCGCAGGATCCGCGTCAGGGCGGCAGCACGACCGTTCCGAGGGCTGCCGTGAGGACATTACGAACCGCTGACAGCACCTGACTCTCAGCGTTGAGTGAACGGTCCGTGGCGACCCTTACTTTTCGGTCTGCATGGTTGCGTGGCTGTGTTCGTTCATGTTCGTCGGCGGATCGCCGTGTTATTTCGATTCGTACAAAAGGTTCCTCGCTGTGAGGTTCGTTCTGAGTTGTTGGTCGCAATCGAAATCGTTCGGTGGAAAATTCTCTGCTGAGTTGGGATTCGATGTGTTCCAGAGAAATCTGGGTTTTGGTCTGGTTCAGGATGTGCAGAACCAGTGGCTCCTGCTGCAACCAATCAAGGAGTTGCTGCACTGTCTGGTCGAGCAGAGGGTGAACCCAGTGGCCTGCGATTTCAGCATGAGGTTGCAGGACGAATCGACGGTACCAAAGTCCGGGATGCGGCAGAACCAACATCTCGCTGTCCGTTGACTCTTTGGCATACAAGAGCAGATCCAGGTCGACTGGCCGGGGCCCCCAGTGAACCGTTCGTTGTCGCCCCAGTCGCTTCTCGGTTGTGTGTAGCAACGCCAGCAATTCGTGAGGGGACAGCGTCGTTTCCAGAATAGCGACGGCATTAAGGAAGTCGTCCCCGGCAGATTCGCCCATCGCCTGGGTGCGGATTGTCCTGCTGACTCGGCAAATCCGAACACCACAATCGCTTAGCCGCGACAGGGCATCTTCAAAACGCTTTGCCGTGCCCGCGAGATTGCCGCCGAGTCCAATTGAACATTCTGTCACGCCATTTTCCTTTCGTGCTGCGACAAACTGTTACGCATTACGTCAGGAAGTGGAACCGAAGGTCAGAAACCGTTGGTATCCATGTCTGTATTGATGTTAGTCCACCAGTCAAGGACGCTGCTTCCGACTGCTGCAATGCCAATGAGGATGACAAGCAGAATCATGGCTAGCATCACGCAGTATTCGACAGTGGTCGGCCCGTCCGAATCGGTTAGGAACGACTGAATAGTTTTTCGGAATCGCATGGTTCGCGGCCTCATGGAATTTTTTGTTTGCCTTGGACTCTATCTTGCCATTTATTGGGGGCAACCTGGCAGTCTGAAATGGCTGTTAAATTGAACGGGTCAGAACGGATAATCGTTAATCCAGGCACAGATGAGTACGGTTGTCTCCCCTTTTGCTGCTGCCGCTGAGTTGGTCTCGGCTTTTTTTGAACCAAATTGTTCGAAGTTTCTGATTGCTGCGTCAATATGACTCCCGATTCACGGCGTGGTGAATACATTTCCATCCAAGGGGCAGAGATCGACGCACCAGTGCAGAACCATTCAGGCAACAGGTTCGACTTACGTCAGGGTCAACGCCTTAACCCAGAACAGTCGACAGGCGGAAATACCCGCCCGGCAACACGTATTTCCCTGAATTGCAGTCCCCTGCTCTCAATCAAATGCCCAGCTATTCAGAACGACTCATCGCTCGCGTTTCACAGCTCAACACGTCTGCACTGGTTGGTCTGGATCCACGGTGGGATCAACTGCCTGCAGATGTGAAGGAAGCCGCTCAGTCGGCAGGTGGCAGCGATGCAGCTGTTATGGCTTCCGGTTTCGAACGATTTTGCTGCGAAATTGTGGATGTCGTTGCCCCGCTGGTTCCCGCAGTGAAGCCGCAGGTCGCGTTCTTTGAACAACTCGGTCCGGCCGGGTTCACGGCTCTTGCCAGAGTCATCAGGCATGCCCGTGCGGCGGGGCTGGTTGTGATCGCAGACGCCAAACGTGGCGACATCGGCTCCACAGCCACTGCCTACGCCGGCGCATGGCTGGCTGGTGAAGATTCCACTGCGGCACCGTTTGGAGCAGATGCATTGACTGTTAACGCGTATCTTGGAGACGACTCGCTGCGGCCGTTTGTTGACAAAGCGGTTCAAAACAGTGCCGGACTTTACATATTGGTGCGCACCAGTAATCTGGGTGCGGCGACGTTTCAGGATCGAACGTCACAGGACCAAAAGCTTTTTGAAGCGGTTGCTGATGTCGTGCAGCAACTTAACTCAAGTCATTGGCCGGATGATGTCTACGGTTCCATTGGGGCAGTTGTCGGAGCCACATGGCCGGAAGAGCTGAATTCCCTGCGGCGACGAATGCCCACCACCCCGTTTCTTGTCCCTGGCTACGGCAGGCAGGGAGGCACGGCAGCCGACGTTGCTGGCGCGTTCGACTCGAACGGTCACGGCGCGCTGGTGAACAGTTCTCGAGGAATTAACTTTGCTTTTCAGAAAGAAGAGTACGCAGAGCAGTTTGGCCCCGCAGGCTGGCGAGACGCGATTGAGGCGGCCACGCGTCAGATGATCAAGGACCTGCGGAAGCATATTCCGACAGGTGCGTAACTTTTATGACCGTGTCGCAGTATCCTCAGCGGACACTTCCTTGTCGTCAGCTTCCCCGCGGGCGTCGATGATGGCGTCATCACGGAATGAAAGTCGCACACCGTCCAGTTCAATCTCGCTGATGTGGTAGCGGACGCTGTCTCTGGGAAACGGCGACAGACGGGGAGGGATATTTGGCGACAGAAACGATCCGCGGTTCGGGAGGAATCCGTTTTCATCAGCCTGTTTTCCTGCTGTCCCAAGCCTGATGTGAATGGCAGGCGTGCCAGGATAATTCAATGTGACTCGAACGTCCTCGATGTCGCTGCCACTGTCTTCGACGGACTCACGTTCTGCAATGAATTCGGCCTGAAGCCCGGCCGGAACGGGCCGGTATCGCACGGTTTGCAGGCTGGTCTGTCCTGCGACGACCTCAGGGTTTGCGTCTCGCAGTTTCCATGCCGCAGCGACCGACAGGGTGACGGCTGGTCCCTGACTGGTTCGTCGCACGGAGGCAGAGAGCGTTGACGCCAGAAACCGCTGTGTCTGTTGAGGAACGGCTTCTGCGCCGAGCAGTCTTGCGCACAGCAGCAGGCCCGGAATCGGCACGTCGTGGACGACCCGCTCGTCACTCAGAAGTTTGGCCAGTTGGGTCGTATTTTCCGAGTGATAATAGAGTGATGCCAGGGCAACACGGCTTTGGCCGGCTTCCCGGTCTTCGTCAAGATTACAGAGGATTAGTTCTTCCGCATCATCGAAACGCTGGTGTCTGCCCAGCACCCAGGCGCAGATCAGATTGGATTCCCAATTGCGGATGGAATGGTCCATCACGCGCATGGCCGTATCTGCGGCTTGTGGAAGTCCCTGCTGCTCCTGCAGTAGCGCAAGGTTGGCCATACTGCTGGCCATCATGTCATCCTGTCGAAAGTGCCCACTGCCAATAGTGCTCAGGCGTTGATATGTTTCTGTCGCTTCAGGAATCAGACCAAGTTGTTGCTGGGTTCTGGCGACGTAGTACCAGTACGGCGGGTAGCATTCCATGAAACGCTCCATACGGGACAGCATGCGCAGGCGTTGAGTTGCATCGCGTTCGGCCAGAACTCGTGTCATCTGATCCAGATCCTGGTCCCGAATCAGCCAGCGGTCCGGAATGTCATTCTTTTGTGACAATCGCCAGAAGCTGTCGAGGAAGGCGCTGGACCGAGTCATCAGGCCACTGAGCTCCGTTTTCTCAACCTTCCAGTGGTCAGAGTCGCGTCTCACTTCCTGACTGCGATAGTCCCACCAGCTGTTGGCTCCTGATTGTACGGCGCTGCCCAACTGTCCAGTGAGCACCTGTGCTCCCACAACGAAAAAACTGGTCCCCAGCTGTCGGTGAGTGTTACGTCGGAACTGTTCGTCGATCACCAATCGTTCTCGTTCGGTAATCTGCACCTGACCGATTTCGTCGAGAATGGATTTGTAGAGCTTGATGACTTCCGGATCTTCGATGCGGTTCAAATCCAGATTACTTAGAATCCGCTGTTGCTCTTCATGAAAAACGTGCTTCTCCGGAGCCCGACGAATGCGATGCAATGAGGCTCGGCAATAGTTCAAAGCGACAGCCGTTATCTTACGTACTTCTTCCTGGCTGGCTGGTGTCGTGGCTGTCTCTTCGGCAACGAGTGCACGGGGGAAGGGAACGACAGTCAGAACGAAGGAAACGCAAAGCAATGACGCGATGGAATGTTTCATGAATCTGCAGACTGGTCGAAGTCCAGGTGTCTGGTGGTCGCTTATGATCACTCATCATCGAGTGGTTGCTGCATCGGCAGCAAATTGAACCATCAGAATTCCGGATTGTTGACAGCTGCCGGCGCGGGACTTCTTCCGTGAAATGGCGTCGACGATGGTCACATGATTTCATGTGAAATCTGTCAGACAAGCCTCAAATTGCTCAACGAGACTGATCGATATGAGGCCACAGTAAGGATGATGGTCGTTCCGAACTCGTAATCGGCGGAAGCTGCATCAGTAACGTAAGAGATGCCACTTTTGCCGATCAGCAGTCCGTTCTTCGTTGCCGCCGCGCACGCGGTCTCGCACAGGGTGTGTTGATGAATAGGCATGAAGTCCCTGCCGGTTGAGCTGTCTTTGCCGATGTTCAGACGTCGGGTTTTCCTGTAGTGGCGAAGAAACGATTCGACAGGCATCAATCCATAACCTACTGATTGAGAATCCCTTTCATCAGGATGCCCAGATGTCCCTTGAAACCGACAATTTCATCTATCTGCAACGGGACGTCACAGTCACTCGTACGGATCTGCTGCCAGGCCGCGTGCTCTGGGTTGATGGCGCAATGATTGCGGCTGAAGTTGATGTCGCGACCTTTCCCGACGCTGCAGGTAAGAAACTCACGATTCTTTTTGAAGACGGTCGCCGGTTCGTCATGCAGGAGGCGGTGGTTGAAGGCGTCATTGATCACGAGGCCGTCGATGAACGTTCATATGACGAACAGTCTCGAATGAATTTTGATCAGGACTCGCGCCCGGTCGTCGTCACACTTAAGCGTATCGGAGACCCGGTACTCGCTGAAAGTCGTGAGTGTTACCGTGTGCGAACAGTTCCGTTCAACATGACGGTCAGCTTTGGTGGCTGTCCGGAATGCGCACTGACTGACATCAGTCAGACGGGATTTGCCGTCGTGAGCGACGAGTCTTTTGAACCAAACTCCGCTGTTGAAGCGGTCTTGCCGGGAAAAGACGGCCTTGTCGAAGGGCACGTAAGAATTCAGAGCGTACGCAAACTCCGTAACGGCCGTTTTCGTTACGGAGTTGCCGTCTTCGGGCCTGGCATGCAGAATGCCTGTGCGTCGCTGGCCACCGAACTTCAGCGGCAGATGATTCGTCGAAAGGTCACCGTGCGGGGCTCATGAACTGACGACGGTGGGCATGGGATACGGATCTGCGAATGATCCCAGCGCTCCGAGACCACCATCCACTTCAAGGTCTGTTCCTGTCACGAACGATGCATCCGGGCCACTGATCCATAACACGGCGCTGGCAACTTCTTCCGGCTGACCAATTCGTCCTACGGGATGACGATTTGCCAGGGCCGCGCTACCACCCTGCTCAGCCAGACTGGCGCGGACCAGCGGAGTGTCAATCGCACCGGGCGAAACGGATACCACTCGGATGCCATCACGAGCATACTCAACGGCCCATTGCCGTGCCTGCATGATATTTGCAGCCTTGATCGGCCCGTACGTACCGACCTGCCGCGCCGTGCGATGTCCCTGTCCACTGGCAATATTGACTACCACGCCGCTGCGCTGCTGCCGCATGTGACACAACGCGGACATCGCCATAAATGTGTAGCCGGAAAGATTCACTCCGAGCACCCGGTTCCACACGTCAGCGGACAACTCGTGAATCGGTCGGTAGGATTCCTTTGGCTGAACCGCTGCGTTGTTGACCATTACGTCCAGGCCGCCGAATTCTTCGACTGTCCATTGAACCACGGATTGGCAATCTTCTTTACTGGACGTATCACATGGACGAAACTCAATTCTCCGGGGCAGGTGCTGAGCGGCAGCTGTGTCAACGTCGGCGCATACCACCGTGGCACCGGACCTGGCGAAGTTGTCGCAGATCGATCGGCCGATACCGCTGCAGCCACCGGTAACGATCACGACGCGTCCCGAGTTGTCGAACGTCACGCTCCCGCGCGGCCTGGGTTTTGGTTCTTCCGAATTACTGGTCATAGTAGTTTGTTCCGTGGCCGTGATCAGATAACGATAGACGGCGAGTGTTGGTGTTTTCCTGAGTTGTCTCAACAAAGTCCCCCATCGACTTCCGCGTACAGTCGCCGTGTGCGAAAACCGTTCACCATCGAATGTGCCGTAACTGCTTCGTTTTGGTGGTTGACAACTTTATGATGCCGGTTTCAAGTTTGGCGTTTACCGACTGTTTGTCACTGCCTGCAGCAATGGGCCCAATGGCGAGTTCATGCTTTGAAGTGTACTTCGGACAGCGGAATGTCACAAAAGACATATCGAGTAAATACGCCTGGTGGACTGTCTAATCGCTACTCGTTGAACCGACTTTGCAGGCAGGCAATGGCAGGCGTTGTCGAAGAACAGGCGAAGTGTCCACCCGACAGCCGAGGTGCCTGGGATGCTCTTCGTGAGTTGCTCGCCTCTGACGACAAGCTGTCGCCAAAGCAGAGGGGGCAATCCGACCTTAATGCCATTTTTCAGGCAGAACGGCGGCCTGTTTTGCCTGCACCGTTAAATACGACTTACGGTCATTCCCGTATCCCCAACTGAAAGAGTTTCGATGTCGCGCGAGTTGCAATTATTTCCGGCAGCAATAGCCATGATCGTACTTTGCCTGTTGATAAACGAAGTTCCAGGTCATGCGGCGGAACGGCCCAACATCGTCCTGATCATGTGCGACGACATGGGATTCTCTGACATCGGCTGTTACGGCGGTGAAGTCGCGACTCCAAACATCGACAGACTGGCTCGTGACGGCATGCGGTTCACCCAGTTCTACAATAACGCCAAATGCACCACGACTCAAGCATCTCTGATCACCGGGCTCTACCCGCGTCGCAACGGCAAGCTGCTGAAGGAAAACATGACGACCATTGCGGAAGTTCTGCGTGATGGCGGCTATCACACGGCGCTCAGCGGAAAGTGGCATCTGGGCAGCACATCCCCCCAATCGACCGAGTGACCGTGGATTTAACGAATACTATGGGGTGCTGGATGGCTGCTGCAATTTTTTTGATCCGTCGCAGCCGGATCCTGAATTCAAGGGCGGTCGCGTTCGCTGGTTCGGGAAAAATGACCAGCGAATTACGGAATTTCCCGCCGACTTTTACACGACCGATGCATTTTCTGACTACGCTGTGGACGTGATCAATCGTTCTGTTATGGACAGGAAAAATGATCCGTTTTTTCTTCACGTCTGCTACACCGCCCCGCACTATCCACTGCATGCTCTGCCGGAAGACATCGCATAGTATCGTGGCAGATATCTCGCAGGCTGGGAGGCCCTCAGGCAGACCCGTCACCGACGGCAGCTGGAAATGGGGCTGATGAAATCAGAATGGCGACTGCCGGGAGCCGATGCGGAAGTTACGGCGTGGGACACTGCCGAACACAAAGAGTGGCAGGATCTGAGAATGGCCGTTTACGCTGCCATGATTGATCGTATGGATCAGGGCATCGGAAATATTCTCGCGGCCCTGAAGGCACACAATCTCGAAGAAAACACGATCGTCATGTTTCTAAGCGACAACGGTGGCTGTGCGGAGACACCCGGAGGAAACGATGCTGCGCGGATCCCTGGGCCAAGGGAGTTCTACACACACTGCGGTCCCGGTTGGGCCTTTGCTTAGAATACGCCTTTTCGGCGTTACAAACAATGGGTCCATGAAGGTGGTATCAGTACCCCGTTCATCGTGCGGTTTCCGGGTGTCGTGTCGGCCAACAGCATCACGGAACAGGTCGGCCACATCATCGATGTGCTGCCAACCTGTCAGGCACTGGCCCGCGCAGAATATCCGACGGAACGCGAAGGAACAAAGATTTTGCCAACGGAGGGACTCGATCTGACTCCCGTCATTCGCGGTGAACAGCGAGCCGGACACGAGTGGTTGTTCTGGGAGTGGTCCCGTAACCGAGCGGTTCGTCACGGACAATGGAAATTGTGCTGGGACAGGAACATCGGGGCATGGGAACTGTACGATCTTGTAGCCGACCGTACAGAAACCAGAAACCTGGTCGAGCATCATCCTGACCGTCTCGACGCTATGTCACAACGATGGTTTCGGTGGGCTGCTGCCACAGGCCTGAAGCCGAAACGAAAACCTTCACCAGTAGAGTAAGCAGCAGCCCCTGACGATTGCTGCTACCTGCGCCCGCCCAGCGAGTGCAGCTGTGTCTCGGTTCGCAGGTATAGGTGGCCGTCACTTACAGCTGGAGTGGCTTTCGTTGCTTCACCCAGATCGTTGCGAGCGATCAACACGTACTCATCCGATGCGGCAATGACGACCACTTTGCCGTCAAGATCGGTACAGTAAAGGTTGCCGTCAATGCAGACAGGAGAACTGAAGTAATTTCCGCCGATTCGTTTTTGCCAGATGACGTCGCCAGTGGATTTGTTCAGGCAACTCGCGATACCCTGGTCGCTCCACATAAACAGCCAGTCTTTATAGATGATCGGCGTTGGCACATGCGGAGTCTGCCGTTTTGTACGATAGGCTTCGGTGGCTTCGACGGATGTTCCTGGTCCTGAGGGGCGAACGGCGACCAGTTGTCGATCGCCGCCCACTCCGCCGCTGGTCGCAATGACCAGATCGTCGGCCAGAATGGGTGATCCCAGAGCGCGCTGCGACGCCCGCCCGAATACGTCGATATGCCATGTCTGCCGTCCGGATTTCGGATCGACGCCGGTAATTCCTTCAAAGCAATGTGTGAAGACAATCTCTGCAGGACGTTCGCTGGAAGTAAAAACGCACGGAGTGCCATAACATGCTCTCTTGCCTTCGCGAGGAGTCTTCCAGCGTTCTTCACCCGTCATGCGGTCGACGGCCAGCAGAAAACTGGGTTCTTTCTGGTCATTCGCCAGTATCACTAGATCTTCGTAAACAATTGGTGATGTGGCACCGCCCTGACCATGTAAATACGGCCCCAGTTCGTATTCCCACACGCGATTGCCGTGATGGTCGAAGGCCAGTAACGGCGATGATTGCTTTGAGTGCCAGACGGTGTAGACATGGTTTTCGTCCACACACGGTGTGCTTGATGCAAAACTGTTGTTCTTGTGTTTTTTGTGACTGGCGAATTCGAAATGTCTTGTCCAGACAATGGATCCATCCAGTGTGTCGATGCAATGCAGATGGCGGGTCTCGGACTCCTCATGGCACGACGTCACAAACAGCCGCTCGCCCCAGATTACGGGTGACGAATGGCCACGGCCCTGCAGCTTGATGCTCCAGTTGTAATCGGAATCGGTCCATTTGACAGGCACTGTCTGAGTGTTGCTGACGCCAGAGCCGTTGGGGCCCCGAAAACGGGTCCATTCCTGGGCATCGGCGGCGGTGAACACACAGGCCAGCACGATCATCGTCCGTAAGGCCTGATAAGCATCGGTTGTCATTGAATATGTCTTGGGATCGAGGTGGATAAGTTCGTGATAGAGAAATTATGTCTGCACGAGTCACATTCGTCCATGCTGTCATCTTCAATGATGCCACATCGGGACGTTGTGACAGGGGGCATATTGTCGTTCAAAAGCATTCGGCTCGCCTTTGTCCTCGGCCGACAAAGGCTGTCGTCCATTTACCTTCTCTCGCTCCCGTAGACAACCGGTCACGGACTGCTTAGAGTTGTCGGTCGGTGTATCACTCGCCTTTTGGGCCTGGGCAGATTGGCTGTGATCGCCGAAAATCGCCGTTACGGTTTCTCTTATGGTGTGTCGGTCGACAGGCCGTCAGGCTGCGTCGTCATAGGTCATACGTCAGATATGTTTTGAATTTCCGGAATCGCCTGTCACGGGCAGGTGTTTCGTATTAGTCACATTGTTTAGGTTCATGTCATCATGCACGGGATGACGGCGGCCTCAGCCGCGCAAGGCCTCAGCCATGAAAGTGCTATTGGCAGAAGACAGCCTCACCATGCGGCGGCTGCTCGCATCCCAACTGGAGCGTTGGAATTACGAAATCACTGAAGTTGAGGATGGTGCTCAGGCATGGGAAAAGTTTCAGGAAAGTCATTTTTCACTGGTGTTGACCGACTGGATGATGCCAAACGTTGATGGACTGGAACTGATTCGCCGCATCCGGGAATCCGGTCATGCAGAGTACGTTTACATTGTTCTGCTGACGTCGAAATCCGATAAAGAAGATCTTGTCGCAGCCATGGATGCCGGGGCGGACGATTTTCTTGAGAAACCGTGCAATCCCAAAGAACTGCGAGTTCGTTTACGTGCCGGTGAACGAATTATTGAACTTGAGCACACGCTGATTCGAAAGAACGAACAGTTGATGGGAGCGCAGGCCGCGCTGGTTCAGAGCGAGAAGCTGGCTGGCGTCGGTCAATTGGCGGCCGGGATGGCGCATGAAATCAACAATCCCGTCGCATTTGTTTCGAACAATCTGGCCGTTCTGCAGCGGGACGTGCAGTCTCTGGTGAAGTTGCTCGGTCAATACGCGACGTGCCTGCCCGTTGTGGAACGGGAAGATGAGCATTTGGCGGACCGTTTGAAAACGACCGAGGCCGAATGCGGTCTGCCGTGGCTCAAGGAAAACCTGCCGCAGCTGTTTCGGTCGTCTCTTGATGGTCTGACTCGTGTGCGGGAAATCGTCGGCAACCTGCGGGACTTCGCTCACCTTGATCAGGCAGCGACTGACACGATGGACGTTGTTGCGGCACTGGAGTCGACACTGGAGATTCTGGCCCCTGATCTGCGGACCGGGCAGCTGACGGTCAGGACAGATTTTGGCGACAAACTGATCATTCATTGTCAGCCAGCCAGTCTCAAGCAGGTCTTCCATGCGATCCTGTCAAATGCGGTGCTGGCGAGTGAGCCGAACGGATTTCTTGAGGTTGCCGCCATGCGGAATGATGCATCAGTGTGCGTGGAGATCACAGACTATGGCTGTGGGATGGACGAAACAACCCAGCGACGGCTGTTTGAACCATTCTATACCAAGCGACCGGTCGGCTCCGGGCAGGGATTGGGCCTGGCCGTAAGTTATGGCGTGGTGAAACAACTTGGCGGTTCCATTGAATTTGAGTCAACGCCTGGGAAAGGCACGACCTTTCGTGTTATGCTCCCCGATACTCAGAAATCGCGCTGACGAAAGTGTAAGCAGCCCACGGGATCCTGCGTCCGGCTGTCTTTATGGTGAGAGACACAGAGACAACTATGTCGACGGGCCCCAAACATCCCATTCTGATCGTGGATGACGAACCAGACGTTCTCTTTTCCCTTAAGGGCCTCCTGAGACACGACTTTGAACTTCACACGGCCGATTCAGGTGACCAGGCACTTGAGGTGCTGCGGCAGCATCCGATTCACGTCATTATGACCGATCAGCGCATGCCCGGAATGACGGGTGCGCAGCTGATGACTAGGGCCAAGGCGCTGCGTCCGGACGCCGTTCGAATCGTTTTTACGGGATACGCAGACATCAAGGCCGTCATTGAAGCAATCAACACGGGCGGACTTTATCGCTACATTACCAAGCCTTGGGATCCCGACGAACTGATTGACATCCTGCATCACGCCGCGAATCGTTACGACGAGGATGCTGCAAAAATCCAGTTTGCCGCAGATGTGAAGTCCTTTGCAAACGATGTCGTGCAGCATGTGGAGGCCCGTGATTCGAATCGCGATGACTCTGCGGCAGTGAAACCGTTGATGGATCTTGGCCGTTCGCTCGCGGCTCAGGCAGACGTTTTGTTTTAACCCTATCGCTGTTCACGGTCGGGACAATGGCATTACCAATGGCCGATAAAGAACCTGTCCTGCTCACGATACTCATCGACACCAGCCGCATGAGGTGGCTGGCCGGCGGAATTGGATTTGACAAACAGGTGTTTCCGCTGCTGGCATCACAGGACGGTGATCTGGCCGGATACCGAAGCATGGAGCTCGACGAACAGACCTCGTTCTTGCGTCATCGATTCTGTGGAGCGTTGCAGCGAGGCTGTGATCGTTTGTGGGGCCTGAGGAAGAAAGCGTTTCAATTTATTTTCCTGACGGACAGCGTCTTTCCGGACGCTCCGTGCGAGTTAACTGAGCGAATTGCTGATCACCTGGCGCAGTGGATGACCAATCCGCCAGTTGTGTTTTTTTCCTCCGACGGTGGATCCTTCGACATGCGCCCCGTCGAAGTGACCCGACTGGCCGGCGATATTTCAGCGGAGTTCTTCACTGCCTTCGATGCGGGACTGCCCGCGCTTCTTGAGGTTGCCACGCAGACAGATCCATGGGAACAGGTGCCTCCGCCAAAGATGCAAAGCAGTTAATTTCCTTTGTAAGCAGCAAAGTCTGTGGCGAACCGCGAATCCCGTAAACTCTGTCGCTGCTGAGCCGGATGTTGTGTCTAACCGCAGAATCCAGATGTCGTCATGAAACGGGCGCCCCCACCCTGTCCCTGTATATCAGGTGCGGGGAAATGCGGTCACGCCAATCTTCATCTCTGTATGACAGTAGGTTGATCACTTCGTCGTGCTGCATTGAAGCTCCTGCGTTCAGCTGATTGCGAAGGCGGTCGTTGCCGAACAGTATGTCGATCGGTGGTCTTACATATTCGTATTCGTACGGTGGCTTCAGCCAAGCGAATTCCTGAGGTGCCAGCCGACGGGCCGCATCAATCAGCGTGATGGTCAGGCTGACGGAGCGAACTGCTGCTGCATCCAGAATATGAATTGCCAGACCTCCACAGGTCTGATGTCGCCACTTGTCGAATGTTGGCTGGAATCGAATCGCCTGAAGGCCGATACCACGATGTTCGTGCTGGCGAACGGCTGCGGCCAACCGATCCGCGTTCAGCCCCGGTGCGCCAGCGACTTCAAAGGGGCTTGCCGTGCCCCGACCTTCCGACAGATTCGTTCCTTCCAGCAGTACCTGACCTGGATACAACAGGGCCGTTTGCCATCGCGGCATGTTGGGCGATGGCGGAACCCACGCCAGTCCCGTTTGGTTATATAACATCGATCGGTCCCAACCGCTCATCGGTATGACCGCGAGTTCCGTGTCAATGTGCTCTTCGGTGTTCAGCAGTTGGGCGAGTTCACCGACCGTCAAACCGTGTCTTAACGGAATTTCGCTGCCGCCCACGAAGCTGCGAAAGCTGTTTTCGAGCATGGGGCCTTCGACGATTTCGCCACCCAGCGGGTTTGGCCGATCCAGCACGACGACGCGGACGTTGTTCTGAGCACAGGCGTGGAGGCATTCGAGCATCGTCCAGACGAATGTGTAAACTCGCGTGCCGACGTCCTGCAGATCGATAACCAAGCAGTCGATGTCGGCCAGCATGCTGGCCGTGGGACGTCGTGTTTCTGCGTACAGGCTATGGACCGGCAGGTTCAGTGGAACATATTGTGTGTGAGGCGATTCGACCATGTTGGCCTGCTGCTCACCCCACAACCCGTGCTGCGGTGAGAACAGAACTCGCAGTTGTCCGGGCAACCTCTCGGCCAGCAAATCGCACGCGTAGCGAAACTTGTGATTCACCGAGGCCTGATTCATCAGCAGGCCCAGCCGTGCGCCCTGCAGCGCCGGTGGTGGTGTTGCGAGAAAGTTGTCCAGTCCGGTTCGAATGCGATCTGGCATGGCGCGTCAATCGTACAATAGAAACATCAGTCTTCGTTTCAGAAACTGCTTAAGTCCTGCAGAGGCAATTTGCTGTATCTCGTCCGCGGGCTGCCCCGCCAGAATTGCGTCCAGAGTCCGTCGATTTCCCAGTAATCGCATCGCGTCCCTGCCTTTCCAATCGTTCGGGTATCGCTGCTGCAGTTGGACTGATATTCCGAATCCGACGATCAGCGGTTCAAACCGTGCTCTGTCTGTGATGACAATATTGATACCACCACACTGCTGTTTGGCATGTTTACTGGATGTCGGCGTGAAGCGAATGGGCACGAACGTCACTCCTGGCAAGGCTTGAGCGTTCAGTGCACCCGCCAACTCACGTGATTGAATCCAGGGAGCACCGATCACCTCAAACGGTGTATTTGTTCCACGTCCCACGGAAATGTTGGTGGTCTCAATGAGTCCAATTCCCGGATACAGCAGAGCCTGCGTCAGACACCGCATGTTTGGGGACGGATTGACCCACACCAGGCCGGTCGCGTCCCACAGTGTGTCCCGCTTCCAGCCGTCACAGTGAATCACATCAAGTTTCAGATCCAACTTCAGTTCCGTGCGAATCATCAGAGCCAGTTCGCCGATGGTCATCCCGTGCCGCACGGGCAGATGGTGGAATCCGACAAATGACTCTTCACCAGGATCCAGCATTGGCCCTGCCACATCAACGCCGTTGATCGGGTTGGGGCGATCCAGCACGACGAACCGTTTGCCGTGCTCCGCCGCGGCATGCATCGCTTCGCCCATGGTCGATATGTATGTGTAAAAACGGGCGCCGATGTCCTGGATGTCAAAGACAAGCGTGTCGACACCACTTAGCATTTCTGCTGTCGGACGACGTGTCTTGCCGTACAGACTGAAGATTTTCAATCCCGTCGATTGATCAGCGGTATCATCAATCTTTGAGATGTCCAGCTTGCCCTCAAACCCGTGTTCCGGGCTGAACAATGCTGTGAGTGAAACGTTTGACGCTTCGTGCAGCAGCGTAGCAGTGCTGACTCCATCACGAGTCAGTCCGGTGTGATTGGTAATCAGACCGACACCTTGACCCGTCAACTGGCGAAATCCGTCACGTTGCAGAACGTCCACACCACACAGAACGGTGTCCGCAGCTAAACAGGTAGGGCCCGTCAGCACGATAATTAACGCACAGACATGCGCGAAACGATTCATGATTGAGACCTCTCAGCTTTGGGGAAAAACACTGCTGTCAACTCACCCACCACAAATGTCGTTGCCGATCCGATCAGTGCCAGCCAGGGCCAGGCAATCTGCCAGCCGAAGGTCGGGGAGTAGGGGGCAATGAACTGAACAAACAGAAGTACGGCCAGTCCGGCAGATGCGCCTGTCAGGGCGGCCGCCTGTCCGGCTCGACGTGACAGCACGCCCAGCGAGAATATGCCCAGCAGAATACCAGCAGAAAAACTGGCGATCGTTAATGCGTTGGCCACGACGGTCTTTTCCAGCGTGATCGCCCAGACTCCGATGCCGATCTGGACGAAGCCAAACATAACCGTTGACCAACGGGAAATCGACAGCTGACGTGCCGGTGCAGGCGGAGTCTGACAGGCCGGCAGATAGAAATCATTCAACAACGCCGATGCTGACGCATTCAGTGAACTGGACAGTGTTGACATGGCTGCCGAAAGAATCGCCGCCAGCATCAGACCGATCAATCCAGTGTTTTGAGGAAAACTGTGGACGATGAAGTGAGCAAAAACCTGGTCCGCCTTGGCCGGAGCAACATTGGCTTCCAGTGAATAGAAACAGGCCAGTTCGACTCCGATAAACAGAAATAACGCAAATTGGAACAGGACGACAAACGAACTCAGGAAAACGGCCCGTCCCGCCTCGCGTTCGCTGCGAGCACTCAGATACCGCTGCACCATCATGTGGTCGGTTCCGTGCGTACCGATGGTCAGCACCGCTCCGCCGATCAGTCCGGCCCAGATGTTGTAGGGATCAGACATCGAAAATCGGAATTCAAATACTCGCGACTTGCCGGATGATTCGGCGAATGCCCACAGCTGATTCCACCCGCCTGGCAGATTGCTGGCGATGATCACGACGGCCGCTGCTCCGCCGAGCATGTAGATGACGAACTGAATGCAGTCATTCCAGACGACGGAACGCAGGCCCCCGAAGACGGTGTAGACGATGGTGACGGCACCCATGGCCACGACGCTCCACCCGAACGGCCAGCCCAGCAGAGTGTGAACCACCAGTCCTGCCAGAAACAGCCGCAGGCCATCGCCCAGGTTGCGAGTCACCAGAAACAAAACCGACGCGACCGTCTTCGTGGCGTGGCCGAATCGCTGGTCCAGCACCTGATAAGCCGTGAACAGTTTCCCTTTGAAGTACAGGGGCAGAAAGACGCGGACGACGACGGCCCGACCCAAAACGTACCCCATCGCGATCTGCAGCCAGCGCATTCCGACTTCACCGTACGCTGCTCCGGGAATACTCAGCACTGTGGCCGTGCTGGTTTCCGTGGCCACGATGGATCCCAGAATCGCCCACCACGGTAACGATCGGCCACCCAGCAGGTACGATTCGACATCATTGTTCTTCCGGCCGGACCAGAAACCAACGCCGATCGCAGCCAGCAGCAGCGAAGTCAGAACCACAATGTCAACGATGCCAAAATCTGCACTCACTCTGTTCAATTCCCTCTCGTCCCACAGTTGTAATCTGTCAGCGACTGTAACGATACTGTACACGAAGGTGTGCGTGTTCGCTCGTGACGTATTTGACTCGCGCGTCGAGGTGTTGCTGCGTTTTGGCGAATTGGCAGACTTGACGTTCGTGCTTAGAAGCAGTTTCAATACCCGCCTGCACGCGTCGGGTTACCGGGGGTTTTGAAACTACTTGTGCGGAACGTCAGATTCTTAGGGCGTCGACGACGGTTCTCTGCACTTCCGACACTCACACAATCTCACCCTGTTCCGAACTGACGTTCCATACCTCATGACTTCCGACTCAACTTCCGATTCGATCGAGAATCTGACCACAGAAACCGTGAATCCCGCGTCCGCGAACATTGATACGTTGTCGCCGCTGGAGATCGTGCGACTAATGAATGCTGAGGACGCGACGATTCCTCAGGCGATAGCCAGAGAAACGGAATCGATCGCCCACGCGATCACAGTGATCACTGAGTGTATTTGCAACGGCGGGCGACTGATTTACATTGGAGCCGGTACGTCGGGGCGGCTTGGTGTGCTGGATGCGTCTGAATGTCCGCCAACCTTCAGTACTCCGCCAGAGTTGGTTGTGGGGCTGATCGCCGGCGGCGACTCGGCACTGCGGACATCGGCGGAAGGTGTTGAGGATCACCCGGAAACGGCTGTGGAAGATCTGCAGACGATCGGCTTATCGAAGGCTGACGTTCTCGTCGGCATCGCCAGCAGTGGGCGTACTCCGTACGTGATCGGAGGGCTCGAATATGCTCGCTCTGTTGGATCCTTCGCCATCGGACTGGTGTGTAATGAAGGATCAGCTTTGGCGCAGGTCGCCGACCTGATGGTCACTTTGGTGGTTGGCCCGGAGATTATTACCGGTTCCACTCGAATGAAGGCAGGTACCGCCACCAAAATGGTGCTGAACATGCTCACCACGGCAACGATGGTGCAACTGGGCAAGACATATGGCAACCTGATGGTTGATCTGCGAGCGTCAAACACAAAGTTGGTCGCTCGTAGTTGTCGCCTTGTGTCGCAACTGACGGGAATTACCGAAACGCAGGCGAAGGAAGAACTGAAGAAGTGTCACGGCGAACTAAAGACCACGGTCGTGATGATCAGGCACGGTGTCGCCCCGGACGCCGCTCGCCAAATCCTTAACGATTGCGGCAACCAGCTGCGTTTGGCGTTGCGAACTGCTGATGGAGAGGCTCCATGACGCATCCGCATGACAGACTGGTGATCGGCGTCGATGCCGGCGGCACGACGACGATCGCGTGGATCGGTGAACTCGGCGACGAAATATCTGATACGCCACTGGGCAAAGGACGGGCGGGCCCCGGCAATCCGAGATCCGTTGGGTTTGCCGCGGCAACGCAGGCTATCACGGCGGCGATCAGGTCTGCGTTTGAAGATGCGGACTTAACGGCCGGTCCGGTCGCTAGTCTTTGTCTGTGCGTTGCCGGCGCCGGGCGGTCAGAAGAACAGCAGCAACTGCGAGTATGTGCAGAGTCGCAGGGCCTGGCGGACAGCGTGACCGTGACGGACGACGCCGAGCCGATTCTCGCGGCCGCAACGTCGGACAGTACTGGCATCGCTCTGATAAGCGGAACAGGATCGCTGGCATTGGGGCGCAGCATCGATGGACGCGTGGATCGGATGGGCGGCTGGGGCCACCTGTTTGGTGACGAAGGCAGCGGATACTCGATCTCCATCGCCGGACTTCGCGCCGCAGTTCGGGCCGCTGATGGTCGAGCAGATCAGACATTGTTGTTGAACGGTTTCATGGAACGCTTCAACATTTCGACACCGGCGGGTTTTATTGAAAGCGTCTACGGCGCCGCCCTGTCCCGTGAGCAACTGGCCGCGTGTTGCGGTGTTGTTTTCGAAGCCGCGCGGAACGACGATGTTGCTCAGCAGATTTTGGACGCAGCGGGCACTGAGCTGTCCGAGATGGTCACAACACTCGCGCGGAAGCTGGGGTTCGCCGCAGCCGAATTTCGCCTGGGTGTTGCCGGAGGAGTGCTGCTGAATCAGCCAGCGCTTCGAGCTGACGTGATCGGGAAAATCGGCATTCGTCCGGAATGCGTTGTCGATGTGCCCTGCCCCGTGGCCGGAGCATGTATTATCGCGAGTCGCTCAATGTTTACAAACTAAGCGAATACCGAAATGCGCGGCCCTGCCTGCCGCTGACGAAAACACTAGAATCACGGCATGTCAGTTTCACATATGATGTACTCGCTGCCATACGCACACCTGAATCTTCGCCGAAATCCTTTCGGCGAATTCTCAGAAGACGAACGAACGGCACTGGCACGGGTTGACGTCGACCCGATCATAGCGCGACTGAACGATCCGCGTTACGTTGTGCAATTCGTCGGTGAGAAAGGTTACGGCAAGACGACTCATCTGCTGGCCATTCGGTCGCGGTTGCCCGGCGCCGGCTATGTGCATATTCCCGAAGGCGAGCGAGCCGCCGTTCCTTCCGGCTGTCCGATTCTGATCGATGAAGCACAGCGATTAACTCAATGGCAGCAGTTTCAGGTGTTTCGGTCCAACACACCTCTGGTGCTGGGCACTCACCGCGACTTTCAACGGAAACTTCGTCGAGCCGGGCGAGTTGTGGAAACAATTGAGGTGGAACAGGGTACGGACACAGAGCGACTGCATCGGCTGCTGAATGCCAGGATTGAATGGGTCCGCCGTGGCGATGGACAGATGCCCTCGATCACATTGCCAACAGCGGATAATCTATTGAAGGAATTCGGGCCGAATATTCGAGGCATATTGCACCAGTTATATACGGCGTTTCAGAATCTGAACGAGATTACAGATTTGTGATTTTCATGCAGCGACATGTCTCAGGGGGCCACCATGGCTAAGTGCGATATTCGTATCACGTTTGACAACCCCGACCGAACCTATATCGGAGGTGACACTGTTTCCGGTGAGGTCTACGTTCAGGTTAATGAGGATATCCGCTGCAACGGCATCGTGCTGACTCACTACTGGAAAACGCATGGTCGAGGTAACACCGCTCGTGGAGAAAAACACGAGATTCAACTGACGGACAGTGTGCCACTGCAAGCTGGTGAAGAACTGAAGTTTTCGTTCGATTTTGCTGCCGAAATCTGGCCTCTGACGTATCACGGTCACTACATCAACGTGGACCACTTCGTCCATGTTGGCGTCGATGTACCGTGGGCGTTCGATCCTAAACACGAAGAAGAATATATTCTGCTGCCAGGCGAACGCCCCCCGGAATTCACAGGTGCGCGCGGCGAAGTCATCGAATTTGAGAAGGAGGCGACTGAAGCCAAAGGCATCGCCAAGGTCATCCTGTTCATTATTGTCGCCATTTTTCTGATCCTCTTTGCAGCATTCGCCATTGTGCTTATACCGATATTGCTGATCAGCGGCGGCATTTACTGGGGTTGGAAAAAAATGATTGCCAGCCGGGTTGGAGAAGTGAAACTGAAGATGCCGCACCTTGTTGTCGGTCCTGGCGAAGATTGGCCAGTGGAGCTCAGCTTCACACCAAAGAAGACTTTTCCCGTCAACGGAATTACGGTGAAGATCTTTGCTCAGGAAGCCGCTACTTCGGGAAGTGGAACGAACAGCACGACGCACCGTCATACGTTGCACGAAGAAACTCACACTCTGCATCCCGGCGGAAGTCTGCTGGCTGGTGAAGAATTCTCTGAACGATTCACGATTGGGTTTCCCGAAACCGCTGCGTGGAGCATCGCTGAATCCGACAACAAAGTTACATGGTCGGCGCAGATCAGAATCGACATTCCTCGTTTTCCCGACTGGTCAAAGAAGGCTGAACTGCAGGTTGTCCCGCTCGAATTTCTGGATGCTGCAACGCCATTTGAATCGGAAAAGTCGCGACGTGCCACTGATCATACGTTTGGGCCGCCCGCTGCGATTGGCACGGGACCGACGCCAGAGTCAGAGAATCAACGGTCAGATTCGCCTGAGTCTCCTGCCAGCGACGCTGCCGCCACTGGTGAGGATATGGCGCCGCTGTTGGCGATTGTCAACGAGATTGAGCAGGCTGGGCGTTTTGGTAATGAACGATCCGAGATCGTCGCGGCGACGGAGGGGCATACCTACGAAGTTGCGGTGCGGATCGATCGTATCTCTACGACGTTCGGCTTTTCCGGTGACGACGCTGCGTTTGAAAACGGTCGAACTGTCGTCGGCACGATTGCCGGCACAGACCAGAAAGTTCAGCTGTTCGCGGTGGAAGCCAGCAATAATTCACTGGATTACCTGGCCCGCGGGGGATCATGGCAGACGCTGGCCACCGTCAAAACCTGGGATTCGCTGTACGATCGACTGGTGATGCATGAGGTGCCGTTCGACTAAGACGGGCGGGCACCAGAATGCTCGCTGTGCGCGGGGCTCCCGACCCCGTACCTGGCGGGCCGCAGGTTTCTCCTGAGTGTATGGCGCGCAACGGAGACAGACCTTCTTACGTGCCGCAGGCACAGGAGGCTGTCGCGGAACGATCTCCCGGCAATCGATGCCGCGGAGAATTGTCGGCCTCTTGTTGCAAGCAACAGGGGCACTGGCCGTCCTGTTTGCCGGGCTTGACGCTGCGCCGAATTTCAATTCGCCAATTTCTCATCGCAGATTTACGAGCCCTGCCCCCCCCCCTGCTCAGGTAAACAACACCCGACTGCATCTTTCGTGCCGAACAGTATTGGGCCTGACCCCGTTATTTCTTTCGCCACCGAAAGGAGGCTGAAAAGAATATTGAACGCTGGGCTATTCATCAGCACATTGAAACCGATCGACGTTCTGTCGTAGGCATAACCAATATGCAAATTGCTTGTCGGGGCCGTTTGCCGCAGCCACAGCTTCCATTGCCTTGCTGATTCTTTCCTTTGCTGTACCGTTCCACGCCACGAACTCTAGATAATCGGGTCTAGCTTGGTGTGTTAGACCAATTTCCACCTGTCCTGTCTCCAGGAGTGCGGAAAGCACGTTCGTTATTCGTGCTTGCGAAGGGTCGCTAGATCCATCATTCAGTTTGATGGCTTGGGCCAGCCATCCATGGCTGATCATGTCGTCGTGTAGTTCTTCAATGATGGCGCTGGTAATTGTACTCATCTTGGGAGGTGGACCTTAATATATGTTCCATCCGGTAGAGTGACATCGAGAGTCGCACTACCACTTCTTGAGCCTGGGCGCCGGCGAATGATTGTTCCGTCGGGTAGTTCTCCTTCTCCAACTCTTTTAGACGCTTCGCCTGATCCGTTCGGATTCCACCGAACTCTTTCCGCCAGCGGTAATAGGTGTTGTCCGTTACGCCGTTCCGCCGAAACTCGTCGCTGTGTTTACGACGGACCTGTTTCACTGATTTCTTCGACATTCCTGACGCTCCTTGCGTGTACTATAACACGCTTAATGGAGCGCCCACTATTCGTAGGGAATTCCACAGGACCTCCGCAGAAACGGGCGCCATGGAACTGTTTCGAAATCGCCGAGCTGACCATCGTCTGTTTCCGAAGAACGAATAATCTACGTTTGGTAATGCTCGAAGCCATTTAGAATTGATCATGAGCAGTCCCGATCAAAGATGCAAAAAGGAAATCAGACCGTTAGAAACTGTCCTCGCCAGCAGCATGCCTTAACATTGCAAACAACCCCCAAGGAGTCTGCAGCACAGACCAAAACCGCATTGAACATGTTCGACAATTACTTCAGAGATATTGCTCGCCGCTCTTCAACAACGGTTGTCACCGACCACCGTTGTTCCACTACAGCTCCGGTCTTTTCCGTCGTTCTTTCGCCGCACTTGAACCGTGTCCGTCGTTGCAGTCTAAACGGCTTAAACCACGCCGCCGATCTGTCCAATGCCTACGGTGTCGCGACTGCGCCAGCAGCACTGTTGATCGTTTCGCAGGTTATGATTGCTTTCTCTGTATTCTGTGGTGCCCTTGAAACTCCCACTCATATCTCGATAACACTCAATTGGCAAAGAAGCCCTGATCCGGCGAAAAAGAGCGGGTGAAGCGGCGAACAAATCCTATGAATCGCTTCGGATCAGCGTCTGCGACGCGTAGAATGAGCCGCACTGGCCAGGGACGCATCAGGTGTCCGCGGCAGAACGGAATCGGCATGTGTACCGCAGAGTTACATATTGTGAAATTGCTGAGCGAGTACGAACAATGAAAACTGGTCATTTCACGGGGCGACTGCTGACCATGCTGGTTGCTGTTGCGTTTCTTCTGCTTGTCCCGTCAGTCGTCCCCGCGGACAAAGCGACGGATGACTTCAGTCTGGCGGTGAACCTGTTTCGCAAAGAGCGATGGAACCTGGCATCAGACACATTTGGCGCTTTTCTGAAAGCGTATCCACAGCATCCTCAGGCCAGTCTGGCTCGCCTGTATTACGGGCTTGCCTTGAATTCACTGGAAGATTACGGTCCGGCTCAGAAGCAGTTTGAAAAGTTCATCACGGACAGTCCCAACAGCCGGAACATTGCTGATGCCAGGTACCGGCTTGCAGAATGCAGCTTCTATCTGAAGCAGTATCCCACTGCGATTACTCAGCTGACGGACTATCTGTCCCGGCATCCCGGACACAACCTGAACAACTGGGCCAGTCTGATGCTGGGCAACAGTTACAACGCCGTTGCCGACTGGCCCAGGGCAGAATCGACGCTGCGAGCTCTGGTGGCGGCGCCCCCCGAAGCACAGCTTATGCCGGACGCCACTTTCGCCCTGGCGAGATCACTGGAGGGGCTGACGAAAAAAGACGAGTCTCTGCGGCTGTATTCACAACTGGCGGAACAAAAGGTCGTGGTGCTGTCTGCCCGCGCGTTGGCCCGCATGGGCACGATGCATTTTGACGACGGCGAATACGAAAAGGCCAGTGATTCATACGACCGGATTGTGGCGGAGTACAAAGGTCAGCCGATCGCGAACTCTGCGGCCCTGCAGTGTGGTGTGGCATTCTTTCGGCTTGGCAATCATGAAGAAGCTCTGGCCCGCCTGGAGAAAGTGTCAGCGGATTCGAAGCTCTCGCCACAGGCAACAATGCTGAAGGGGTTGTGTCTGCGCGAACTTGGCCAGCTGGACGATGCTCGCAAGACGCTGTCTGCTGCCTACGCGGCAGCCGGTGACTCTCCCCTGGCAGCGGAGATTCTGTTCAAGCGGGCTCAGATTGAACAACTGGATGACCGGAAGCAGCTGGCTGCACAGATGTTCCGCGATCTCGCCGACCGCTGGCCTCAGGATTCGCATGTGTTCGACTGCCTGTTTAACGCCGCAGAGCTGTTGATGGAACTTGAGGATCTGGACACTTCTCGCAGTCTGTTGAACAGACTTACTGCAGAATTCCCGGATCAGTCAAAGACGCCACGAGTTCAAATTCTGAATGGTCGTATTCTTCTGAACGATCAGAAGCCGAAGGACGCTATTGCCGTGCTGCGTTCGGTCATGGAGTCACCCGATGTGACTGCTCAGGACGAAAGTTTTGCTCGTTACCATTTGATTCGCTCTCTCCATCAGGACAAGCAGCATGAAATGGTCCTGACGGAGATTGAGCCTCTGTATGCACAGTTACAGGATCCCATGTACGCCGATCTGACCGGAGCACTGGCGCTGGCTGCGATGAGCAGTCTGGAACTGAAGATGTACGCTGACGTTCAGGGATTTGCTGACGAACTGCTGCGGCTGCAGCCGGACAACACCCAAGTCGCCGACGTCCTGGCAGCTCGAGCGGTCGCACTCAGTCATTTGAAGAACGTGATCGGGGCCAGGGCTGATCTGGATCGCCTGGTGAAAGAGTTTCCGGACAATCCTCAGGCATGGATGGCCGTTCTGCAGTCGGCCGAAGCGGCGTGGCAACACGAAGACTTCGTGACTTCCGCAGCGTTGTTCGAAGTTGCTGCACAACGAGAGACGGACCGAAAAGTTCATGCGGCTGCCCTGTCCGGAGGAGCATGGAGCCGCTATCGCCTGCAGGACTTTGGGAAATCGGAGCAGCTGTTTTCCAAGTTCTCGCAAGCCTATCCCGAGTCGGACAGTGCGACGGAAGCGGCATATATGGTGGCCCTGAGTTTGTTTGAAGCGGGAGACGGCAAGTCGGCGGCTCCATTGTTTTCGGCATTGCATAAGCAACTTGGCGAGAAGGCGGCGAACGATCCGACCGCCAGCAATGTTACCTGGTTTCTTGATTCCGGACAGATGTTCGCCCGCCTGATTGGGGATGCGGGCCAGGTGGATGAGGCCGACAAGGCATGGGAAGATCTGGCAAAGACCTTTGCGTCGGATGAGCAGCTGGACGACATACTGGATGAATGGGCCTACTTGAACCTGCAGCACGAACGATATGAAAGAGCAGACGTAATTTACGGCCAGCTTCTGACGAAGTTTCCAAACAGTCCACATGCCGGCCAGGCACGATTGTCACTTGCCGAAAGCAGGATGCAGGCGAATGACCTGGATACGGCTCTGCGTGAGTTCAAGACAATCGCGACAGACAAGAGATATGCCGAATCGGCCAGGGAACCGGCGTTGTATCACGTCGTTGACATCAGTGCCGCTCAGCGAAAATGGCCGGACGTGCTGAAATTCGCCAATTTGTTCGTCAGGGAATTCAGCGCCAGCAGTCACGCATCAAAAGTCCAGCTATTCTACGGTGAAGCCCTGCTGGGCCAGGGTAACCTGCCGGAAGCCGAACGGGTCCTGCAGACATTACGAAAAGGCCTGCTGGAAGGACAACTTGCTGCAGCTGACTGGACGGACCGCGTCTGGGTCGTACTGGCCGAAATCGCCCTTGGCGGGAAGCAGTATGCCGACATCGATACGTTGGCCAGCGAGTTGGTCGAGCGTTCGCCCCAATCACGTTTTCTGTTTCAAATTCGCGATGTTCAGGGCCGACGCTGGAAGTCTCAGCCGGAGCCGGATTTCGACAAGGCGCGAGATTATTTCCAGCAGGTCACACTGGACGAAGTTGGGCGAGGCACAGAAACGGCGGCGCGATGTCAGTTCCTGATTGGTGAGACTCTGTTGCTGCAGAATCGCAGGAAGGAAGCACTGACCGAATATCACCGGGTTTACCTGAACTACCAGGGCGCCGACGAGTGGCGCATGCGAGGCCTGTTTCAGGCGGCCGGCTGCGAGCTGGAGCTGGGAGACAAAAACGGCGCGACGCGGAGTTATCAGGACCTGGTAACAGAGTTTCCAAACACGGAACAGGCAACTCAAGCGGCCGAAAAACTCAAGCAAATCGCTCCGTCATCGAAGTAGGATGGGTGTCACACTGGAATCGCCGTGACGATAACGGAGAATCGGCGATTCCTTCACACCAATGCGGGCACTCGTTGTTACAATCGGAACTCACTTCTATTCGTCGTTTTCGATTCCCCTGTCTATTCTTTGCCGCAATGTATCCATTCACCTTTCGGTGTTTTATCGGTCGATTTCCGCTGCTGACATTCCTGCTTCTACTGTCCTGCGCAGTGCTGCCCCGCTCGGTCCACGGCCAGACAACGGGATCGTCACCGGTTGCAGAAACAGAGGCTGATTTGGCGACTTCGTCCATATCCGGCTCCGCTATCCCCAGTTCGCCACAGGAAATCGTGCACGCGATTGGTCTGCCGTTTGCAATTGTCTTTGCACTGGCATCCATCGCAGCCATGTGGTGTGGTATCGAACGAACTGTATTGTTGCGACATCGTCGCGTAATTCCACGTGCGTTTGTCGACCGATTTTTGCAGCTGTTGCGTTCCGGAAGAATGGACAAGCCTAACGCCATTGCCGTGTGCCAGCAGGACGGCAGCCCCATGGCGGACGTTTTTTTGCACGGTGTCCGCAAATGGGGAAAACCCAGTGTGGAAATCGAACAGGCCGTTATCGATGGGGGTGAACGACAGATCAGTCAGTTGAAGACTCGGCTTCGGGTGCTGAACGGAGTGGCCACCCTGTGTCCACTAATTGGCCTGCTGGGAACGGTGATCGGCATGATCCAGGCGTTTAATGACATCGCAGAAAGCAATGCGATGGGGCAGGCAGAACAGTTGGCGCGTGGAATAGCGATGGCGCTGCTGACGACCGCGGCGGGGCTGTTCATCGCAATTCCGGCACTCACCGTTTACATGTATCTGGCAGGACGGATTGACGCGCTTGTGATGGAAATGGACCGACTCGGGCAGGAACTGGTTCATCTGATTTCCGGGGAAGCACTTCGAGAACGCGAGGGAGAGGTTTCCGCCGCAGCTGGCACGGAAGCACCGAAGAAGACGGCCCCAAAGAAGTAAGGAGCGCCCCCCCATGTTGTCCATTATTGTTCCGGTAATGAACGAAGAAGGCAGTCTGCGGCAGCTTTGGGAGGAAATCCTTACCGTTGCTCAAACAGCGGTTGATCGATTTGAAGTGATCTTTATCGACGATGGATCGACGGATACTTCGTGGCAGATTATTTCTGAACTCAGTGCCCTGGATTCACGCATCAGTGGAATTCGTTTTCGGCGAAACTTCGGCAAGGCCGCAGCGCTGACGGCCGCGATGAGAGCAGCAGATGGTGAATTAATCCTGATGATGGACGCTGATTTGCAGGATGATCCGGCCGAGATTCCGGAAATGTTGAAGCTGATCAGCGAAGGACACGACGTTGTCAACGGCTGGAAGAAACACCGACTGGACCCGTGGCACAAGGTGTACCCCAGTCGCGTGTTCAACTGGATGGTCAGTTCCATGACAGGCCTGAAACTGCACGACCACAACTGTGGGCTGAAGATGTTTCGATCGGACGTGGCGGCGGAGATTAACATCTACGGCGAACTTCACCGGTTTATTCCCGTGCTGGCGTTCGCACGGGGATTCCGAGTGACGGAGCTTCCTGTGCATCACCGATCCCGACAGCACGGCGAGTCCAAGTATGGCGTGCGACGATTTGTTCGTGGTCTGCTGGATCTGCTGACGGTGACCTTTCTGATCAGTTTCGGTCGTCGGCCCCAGCATGCTCTGGGAGCTGTGGGTCTGTTCTTCTTTGCAATTGGAATGATGGGACTGGGCTACCTGTCACTCATCTGGATGCTGATGCACGTTGTGCCAGTGTTTGCCGCGGAACCAATCGGGGGCCGACCATTACTGGCCTATTCCATTGCCGCCACGCTGCTGGGCGGTCAGGCCATGTCGCTGGGCCTGCTGGCAGAGTTGATCGTGGCCTACACCGGAAACACCAATGATTCGTACAGCGTTGCTGAACGAGTCAGCAGTGACGGCCAACACCAGGCGGCAACAGAGTCCGTTACTACAACGTGACTCTGTAGATCTGGATATTGTTCCAGGAGCTGCTGCCATTCATCAGCGACGCTGCGCCGTGCCACGATGAGATTTCTGCCTGTTGCTGACCGTCCAGTGATTTCCATTCGCCGGTCGACATCGTATTTGGTGGGGCCAGCAGTCCCATCGACTGCAGCTGGATAAGACGATCCGGCGCGACGAAATCGGTGTAGCCGTAAGTCAGTCGATAACGCAGGATTTCTGACCAGTTGACGTAGATGTGAGTGATGTTCTGTTCGCGCAATACAGATCTAATTTCTTCGGGCGATTTCATCGGGGCGTTTTCTGACGACTTTGAATCGCCTGCGGCGCTGGTCCATTGTTCGAAAATGGACTCATCAAACACGGTGTTGTACACGAGATCGAATGTCGCGTTGAAAACGGCTGCCTCGCCCACCATCAACACTCGGGCATGTTTTGGCAACGTCGAATTCAGCAAACGCAGGTCCTGACGAACGGAGCGTGTGCGAGCTTCCGTCATCTTTATCAGTCCCGCATGAAATCCGATCACCGGCAGGCGATTGACCCCATAATTGAAAACACAGCACATCAGTAACGCCAGTATCATACTGCATCGCCAGAATCGATTGGTGCTCAGTTGCCACGTCGCGCCAGCCACCACCGCCAGTACCGGGATCAGCGGGATCCAGAATCGGTCGATGCGATGGGTCAATGCCCACCATGTTACCAGCATCCAGATGACGTAGGCCCAGAGACATCCGACCACCTTCTGTCTGCGCACCATAAATAGCGCGGGGATCGCAAACGCGAACAGGAATCCGTTCTGCCAATCGCTGCGGACTGTGACGTCCATCAGATGAGCGGGAAGTGCTGTTAAATCGTGATCGTCGGGACTGTGCGCCCTTTGCCATTTCGCGTCCATGGCAGGACTCCAGTCATTCGCACCAAAGACGTTGTACGCCAGCGGGTAGATTGGATTTCCCGTTGCCACAGCGTTCTTTATCAACCACGGACCGACAGCCAGGAACACGGCTGACGCGAAAACCACGCCACAGCGCAGCAGCGATCGAAGTGCGAGTCTTGTGCAGGGCGGACGATTAACCTCGTTTGGTTCCGATTCCTGCCGGGGCGTCGACGCACTGCGCGATCGCCATACCGACCATGCCACAAACAACGCCACTGGAATCACCACGGAAACAAGGCCTGGATATTTTGCGGCCATCGCACTGCCCGAAAGGAATCCCGTCAATACCACGCATCGCCAGCGGTGTGGTGAGTCGCGGGTTGCTGATACGAGCAGACCACCCATGATGCTGGCTATCAGAAAAAAAGTGATTGCTCCTTCTGCGTACGCGATGATGGAGATTCGGGTTGTCCAGGGCGTTGACAGCAGAGCAATAGCGGAAATGAAACCGGGTACAGTTCCGATCCACCGCTGGCAGATCGCAAATACACAGATCCCTGACAGAAACTGAAACGATGTCAGCGCCAGTTTCCCCGCAATGGCTCCTCGCCACCAGTCGTTCTCAAGCACCATCGCATTCAGACTCAGCATCTCACTCAGAAAAGGGAAACTGGTGTAGACGTTATGTTCGAGTGTTTGAATGCTGCGGTTCTGCAACCACTCCTTAGGCCCCTGTAAATGGTATTCACATACATCGAAGTCGAATGCTGGTGTCATGCCTCCCAGGAAAATATGCAGCACAAACGGTGTCAGGGTGAATATCAGTAACAACAGTATGCCACGATGGACTCTCTCCTGAATTGCCGTTCGAGGAACTACCAAAGATTCCGCCGACGATCGAGATCCGGTCAGCCATCTCATCAGCAGTATCACGAAGGCGGCACTGGACGGGGCCAGCAGCAAGCCGGAGTGAAGCTGAGCGGTCAGGCCGCACAGTAGAGTCCACAGCGTCAGCAGCGATATGCCCACGCCGAAGTCGATGACTGTGCGTTCGCTCTGCAACAGCTGAATCGGGCCCAGAAGCAGCCCGACCACGAGTCGGCCCAAACTCCATGCTGCCAGCCACAGCACAGCGGCAGTTCTGATAAACGGCACACGCTCCAAAAAGTTTTGCCAGCCGGACCGAGAATCGGTGGTTAACGAATAGTCCAGCGGGTTAAGAATTGTTGTCCATTGTGCAGCGATGTATTCCCGGATATCGCCACGAGTCAATGTCTCGACAGATGACGAATTGTTGGGGAGAGTCTGATTGAAGAAACAGCCCAGGAATACGATCACCCATGCCACAGCGCAGCCGATTACCCAGAACGGTGTTTTGCAGCTTGAAGGAACGGCTTTGGTCATGGATCGGATTCATCTCTTCATGAGGGCATAACGTATTCTACGGATACGGGTCACATCGCGATGGAGCAATTGTTTAATTGTTGACAGACCAATTGCAGGATGTCGGAATACGAAACGGCAGTGGCTTCCGGAAAAAACCGGAAGCCACTGCCGCAGTGCTGATCTCGTATTGACCGGATCCCTCTGATCAACGGACTTTGTTGAGCAGTCCCGTCAAGCTCGCGCGGATTGTTTCCGTGCTGAACCTGGTGCTTGTGCCCGGCCGTAGAATTATCCCGGAATTCACGACGAACTCTGAATCGTCTGCCGTCGCTGGCGGAGTGTTGTCGTACATCGATGTGACACCGTCAGATGGCTTTTCGACGGGGGCTGACGGAGCGGTCTCCGGCGATGGTGGCGGAGCGGGTGAGGGAACCGGGGAAACCGGTTTCGCAGGCCCTGGCGTGGTTCCCATATCGCCGTCATTGCGACCTGCACACACATTTCCACGTGGAGCACACGTCTGGTATGATTGTTTTTTGCAACATCTGTCGACGACCTCATAGCCGCTCCACAGCAGAGCTTCTTCCGCTTGACGACGGACGCTCCTATCGCAGTCCGCCAGTGCACAGGTTAGTGCTGAGATTGTGGGTGACCCACAACAGCACCGGTTGCGGCGAATCTGGTCGCCGATCTCATCGGCTGCCTTGGCTCGAACTCGTTCGTCGCTGTCATTAAGAGCGTAGATGAAAGCGTTCATGACTTCAGGGTGACAGCAGCAGTCGAAATGATCACCCAGCCGGTGGATGGCTTCTTTTCGGTCTTTCGCATAGCACGCAGTCATGGATTGATAGATCAGTGTGGCAATGGCACAGCAGTCATCCTTACTGGCACAGCAGCCTTCCTGTTCGCACGCCGACGGAACACAGCACGAGCTTTCGCCACATCCCTTTGCGGGGCAACACGATCCCTGGTCGTTACTGCATTCTGTCGGGGTACAGCTGGCCGCTGGTGCACAGCAGGTTGTCGGTGCACAGCAGGTTGTCGGTGCACAGCACGTGTTGCAACACGACGGTTTGACGCTGGAACACTTACGCTGAAAAGTATGAACGTTGGTCCAGCACGGTCGTACAATCGTGGGTGTGCAGCAGAACGGCTGACAGTCGTCGCCACATCCGCTGGACTTACTGCTTACGAAGCTGAAGACCGAAGCCTGTAAGGCGGCTGTCATGCCGCACAATACGATGGCTGTACTGAAGAGTCGAATCCATTTCATTACTCAGTCTCCTTCCATGGAAACCTATTGTTGCCAATCACGAGCAGCAAGTTGTCGCGGCACATCGAACTACGAACAAGTCGATTGAGTCGTCGTCACCGAATTCGGGGCTTTCGGCAACTATCGTCGTGCGGGATGTGCGTCTTGAAGGACTTGCCCTGCTTAAATGCCAATAACTTCTAGAGATCCCGGTGCGATTAATTCAGCTGGAAAAGATGGGTCGACTGTTCGGAGCAACTCGGCCGTATATTCCGCACAACCGGATCACACCGCGTTAATCCTAGTAAGCTGCCTAGAGATTTCGTACAGAAGCTCCTGTGCTTTTTGTGCGGAAGGAAGGGAGCACACGGGCTTGCACAGTGATGTTCAGTCGCTGGCAGAAGGTACGTCCGGACTGAGACTGGCAGCTGCTTCGGGCGTCTCCAGCACTTCGGCGGCAGAGTTGCGGTGACGCCACGGCATGACCGACTACTTAGCGTCTCTCAGGCAATCGATGCCAAGAAATGCGGTAATTCCCGCAGAAATGATGAACAGAACGTCGAACACTGTCTGTCCGCCAAACGGACCACCAGTCAGAAGGTCAGTGATGCTGGCAAGACCCATCAATCCGGCAATCACAAGTGAAGCGTAAACTACGTTTTGCGGAAGTCCCGACATGCGTGCTGTCCGAAGTGTTGGTCAAATGCTTAAGCGGAGTGAAAACGTCAATACTGTGACGATTATAGGTCGCCGCAGGCCATGGATGCCAGCAGTAATAGACACCGATTTTCGAATCGATTTTGTGAATGTCTCATGTGAGTCCCACACAGCATGAAATACCGGCAGAACACGAGTGTTCACGGCGTGTGAAACGGACGAAAATCAGGCGGCCTTCTGTTGCGGTTGACGGCGCGGCAGACGAATGCTGAACCGACTGCCTTTTCCTGGGCCTTCACTGTATGGGTCAATTGTCCCATGGTGTTCTTCAATGATGCGATGAGTAATGCTGAGACCGAGGCCCGTGCCCTGCCCCGTCTCTTTTGTTGAAAAGAAAGGCTCGAAGAGATTACCGATGTTTTCCGACTCCATGCCGTGTCCGTCGTCCGAGATTTCCATGATGACCCAGTCTGTCTGCCCTTCCAGACGGATTTGAACTGTCCCACCGGCGTCCGTGGCCTGCAGTCCATTGGCAACAAGATTAAGCACAACCTGCTTAATCTGAGAAGCGTTGATTTCCAGGATCAGCGGATCTGTCTCTTCGAAAACGACGGCCCGATCGCTGTAGCGGTCCATAGGCCGGACCATATCAAGGACTTCCTGAACGACGTGTGTAAGATCGTGGGGCAGAATGTGTTGTTTTTCGTTTCTTGCAAAATCGAGCAGCCGACGAGTTATCTGGCCACATCGTTTTGATTCGCGTTGAATCATGTCCAGTCGCCTCAGGGCTTCTGCTGTATCCTGGTGATCCAGGTCGAGATGCGCGCTCAATCGACACTGCAGCGATTCAGCGGCTATTGTAATTGCCGAAAGTGGAGTATTGATTTCATGGGCAACCCCGGCCGAAAGAAACCCAACTCCCGCCAGGCGTTCCGAACGCACCAGTTGTCGGCTCCGTTCTTCCACTTTGGCACTGAGACTGTCTTCGGCCTCGTGAAAACGATTGGCCATCCTGTTGCAGTTGGCAGCAAGATCAGCAAATTCATCATTCCAGCGAGACACTGATCCCAATCGGTGATCCGTGTCGCCGTTGGCAATTCTGGACGTTCCTTTCGCAATCGTACGCAAAGGCGCTGAGATCCACTGGAAGCCACAGATTATCGTGATCGCATAGGTCACGACAGCCACGAAGGTCAGGATCAACACGGTGTTCAGCAGTCCCGCGGACCGTTGCTGTTCCATCTGCAGTCCGGCGACGGTTTGTTCGGTTTGGTAAGCGGGCAGTCGCCCCAGCACTTCATATATTCGCAGAACATGCTCGCTGGCCTGCATGCGGATACTGGAGATCAGTTCCGGTGAGGTGCCATCGAGCTGGAATTGAATCTGATCTTCCAGTTCGGATAGTTTCCTCAATTCTTCGTCGACTGTCGTCAACTTCATGGACAGGATTACTGTTCCGACACCTCGTTGGGACAATTCCAGTCCATTCACCGTCTGTTCGATGCGTTCTCGAAACTGCCGGGCCTCACCTGCCGCGTCGTTCACCTTGTTCCGGAAGTCGTTCTTGATTTTTTGAACGGCTTCCGGCCGATGCGGCGCAACATTGCTCTTCAGTGCGATCAGGGTTTCCGCCAGAACCTCGATCAGCTTCCCTTTGTCCGGACTGTGGTGGACCAGCGTTTTGAATTCGTCAACCGCCTGCTGATGCCAGATCAGTCCAAGAATTGCCGCGGCAGCCACCGCCAGCAACAGCGCCAGCGCGATTGTGAATCCAGTCACCAGCCGTCTTCGAATACTTCGAAGGAAGAACACGTAAGCCTCCCTGCACACGTCATGCGTTCAAAATCCAGATTCCGCAGTCTAGGCCTTCGTGCGGATTGCGGACAGACGTAATCGGCAGAATTTGCCGGCGGTAATGCCGCGAAAAGGACGGCATTATGGAGCCAAGGTGAGCATGACCGGGTTTTCGTGTCTTAGGTAACCGCTGACCGCTCTGCTCCTTGTGTGACACATTCACCGAACGCGGGCGATTCAACCTGTCACGAACGTTGAGTTTAAATCAGAGCCTGCAGGTCACGTTTGACAGACTGGCGGAGACGCAGCTCCACCGCCGGACGGATGTCTCAATTCGAACCACGTGCCACCCTGCAGTCAATTGCGACGGGTCTTGGCGTACAGTTCTTTCATTAACGAGTCGATGGCCTTTGCGCGAAGGCGTACGCATCGGTCAGGCTTGTTCTGGTTCAAGGCCGCAACCGTTTGACGCTGCACATCAGACAGCGACTCGAAATCAACCGTCCACCCGTTTTCCTTCGCTGCCTGAGTCAGCTCGCTTTGAGCTTCTGCCAGGAATTCAATAAATTCGTTCTGCACAGTCGCGGGAGCTGATCGGTAGGGTGATTCGCCGGCCGGTACGTCGCCGCGGCGACTCTCGGTTTCCGACGTGCCGCGTGTTTCGTCTGCAGTTGTTTCAACGGTGTTTTGGCCGGTCGAGATAATCATCTGCACAAACCCAAGGATCAATGCGGGGCAAATCAGCACAAGTCCAAAACTCTTCTGACCGAAGAGCAGCAAACCCAGTCCGGCGGTGGCCAGCAGAGCAAACATGACCGAAGAAATCCTGCTGAGACTATATCCGGAGTTTTTCGCTCCGGCGGTCTTCCCGGATGGAGGTTCCGTTGTTTCCGGTCGATCGACGACAGGTCCCGTGATTCCGGCATATCGCTCGACGTGTGCGACAACAACCGTGATGTTGTCCGCCCCACCGCGGCAATTTGCAAGATTGACCAGCAAACGTGAAGCTTCGGTCGGTGGCATGCTGGACACGACGGTACCAATTTCCGTATCAGATACGTGGCCGGTCAGTCCATCCGAACAGACTACAAATTGATCGCCGGCCCGAACGTCAAACGGCCCCTCCACATCAATTGCGACATTTTGATCCGGTCCCAGACAGCGAGTAATTACGTTTCGTGGATGCAGCATATCCACGTTGTCCATTGTTGCCCGGCCCTGTCGCATCATTTCCCATTGCAGACTGTGATCAAAACTCAGCTGCTGAATGATTCCTTCACGCACTCTGTAGGTCCGACTGTCACCGACGTGACCGATGTACGCACCTTCAGACGACAGCGACAGCGCTGTGCATGTGGTCCCCATGTCCGCAAATTCGGGATTCTCTCGCGCTTTGTCGTTGATCGAACGATTGGCCGCCGTCAGGGCGCCCACCAGGCGTTCAGGCAGCGAGTTTGCATCCATTTTGAAGTATGCGAGCGGCAGCGACTCCACGGCAATTCGACTGGCAAGATCGCCGACAGAATGACCTCCCATCCCGTCGGCCACCACGAACAGATGACCACACCGAGACCATTCTTCGTACTCTGAACATAATCGCACGGCCAGCGAGTCCTGGTTCGCAGCTCTGCGCATACCCACATCTGTGCGGGAGGCATAGTGAACCAGCGGTTGATCAGTCATCTGTTTTATTGTTCAACGCCACGTTCCCTCCGCCACACCGTCCCGTATGGCAGCAGGAAGCAAAAATTAGTTCGAATTCGCGAGGGCCCAAGTTTACTTTTCAGGGGCGACAACGCAAATCACCACCGAGACGGGGGGACGGCCCGGCAATGTTTCCCACAAAACCGAAACCGCGATATTGACAGTGAGCCGTTCAGAAACGACGCAACTGCTTTCCAGTACATGAGAAAGGTCAAGTTTCGGCACTGCCGGACGGGATTCTTTATTTTTCTTCAACGGCATCGCCCCTGCAAAGTGGTCTTGGCTGAAAATTCACGTTTGTACTAACCTGAGTCGTTCGGTGGTTGCGGATGGGTCGTCACTTTACGGACTTGTCCGGCCGAAACTCTGCATCCTGCACCAATCCGCGTGGCCGATTCAGGCCGTCAGTCATCCCCCCAGTTATGTCGCCAATTGCCGACGGACATCCTTCGCCGCACAACGGTCTTGTGTCGTGGCTGAAGATCAATGCTCAGCATCGCACGGGCCAGGTCTGGTCACTGCAGGTGGCAGCCATTGTCCTGACGCTGCTCCCAATCGGCTGTGTCCATCGCCGTATGACGATCAACTCTAATCCGTCCGGTGCGCTCGTTCGAATTGACGGCAAAGACATGGGTTATACACCTGCGTCCATTGACTACACGTGGTACGGAACTCGTGAGATACAGCTAATCAAAGACGGCTACGAAACGCAGACTCAGAGAGTCGATGTCAAAGCGCCCTGGTATCAGCATTTTCCCCTCGACTTTCTGAGCGACAATTTTATGGGCACACACATCAGAGATCACCGTCGCTTTGATATTCCGATGCGTCCCCGGCAGCCGGACGTATCACAGGACGTCATTGAACGCGGGCGATTGTTGCGCAGTGAAGCTGTGCACGGAATGTAAGCCGGGGAAACTTCTTCCGCCGACTTACTGAATCCGGGTGTCGCCCAATAAACCGTTCTTTACGGGGCCCAGGTGGGCAGCGGTATTGATGCCGACTGGTGGGCCGCCGCGATTAGCGGTTGTTGCCTTCGAATGCCGCCGGGACGACTCCGGAATCTTTTAGACCACTGCTTCCTCGCACAACACCGCGGACGCCCAAAAGTTCCGGGTGGCGTGCAACCTTGTCACTGAACACCTGAAGGTCCGCTACCACCGGTTTTAGATTCTCCAGCAGAACCGCCAGTGACGCAGCTGTCGAATTAACGTTGCGGTAGACCGATGGATCCGTCAGCAGTTTCCTGACCGTGCCGTCATTTTGATTGGCCAGTCTTGCGACGGTGGCCAGTTCTCCTGTCATGGCCTCGATGTTTATCAGTGATTGATTTAGTCGCGTGACCATAGACTGGCTTTGCCGGGCCAGTGGTGCTGTGGCCGTGTTGATATTTGCCATTGCTGAATCGACCTGACGAATCACGGTGTTCACAGAACGAAGTGTGCCACGCGTTTCGCTGAGCAGCTCCGGCAGCGCAGTGAGTGTCTGCCGGAGCTGTTGCTGGTATCGAGGATCAGCAATCAGCGACCCAGCCGCGTTCAGCGTGTCTTCGGCCGACTTCATGGTTCGCGTAAACTGTTCCAGTGCCATGGCTGATCGTTGTATCGTGTTGACGCCATCTGCACCCGATGATTCCAGCACTCGGTTCAGATTATTGGCGAGCGCAGCCCATTGCTGTCCGGTTTTTTCGAAGGAAACCAATGTGGATGAAAGTCGCTGTTCGACTCGGGCGACGATTTCCGTGGGGTCACTGGCAGTACGACCGACGATGCGATCACCGTCCTTGATGGATTCGCCTTTATCTCCCGGCGTGATTTCGATGGCTCCGTCGCCCAGCAGTGAACGAGTGATCTGTGCCGACGAATCGTTACGAAACGTGTAGTCCGATTCAATCAGCACATGTACAACGACTCCCCTGCCCTCGGCGACTAAATCAGTGGACCGCACCTGACCAATTCGAATGCCACTCATCCGCACGGGGGTTTCGGGGTAGATCCCGGATGCGCTGGGCAACACTATGTCGATGCGAGTCCCGGACTTCCAATGGTTGCCAATTTCTCCGAACTTGAAAACCATCACCACGGCTGCTGCCAGCGCAACAACGACCATAATGCCAACTCGAAATTCCTGTTGTCGTTCATCCATGAATCGGATTTCCGGTTCTAAGCTGATTTCAGTAAAGGCGGCCGATTTTCAGTTGCGGCTTCCCCTGGTGTGTTCGTGTCGAATTCGTCACCAATATACTCATGGACACGTTCGTCCGGACTCTCTGCCAGCTCTGTCAGACTGCCATCGAAAATAATCTGTTCGACATCGTTTTGAAGTTTGTTGCGCGGGTACAGCATCACGACTCGGTCCGCGACTCGTCGTACGGTACGCAGATCATGAGTGACGATGATGCCGGTCACGCCCCGCGACTGTCGCACGGAATGTATCAGGTCGTCAATCCGTCGACTGTTGACCGGATCAAGTCCCGTGGTAGGCTCGTCATAGAACATGACATCCGGACTGAGTGCCAGCGCCCGCGCGAGCCCGACTCGTTTCTGCATGCCGCCGGAGATCTCTGATGGTCTCTTGCTGACGATATCCTGGCTCAGGCCAACTTCGTCCAGTCGCTCTAGCACCGTTTGGCGAATGTGCTGTTCGTTCTGTTCGCCGGTCTGTCGCATACCAAACGCCACGTTTTCGTAGATTGTCAGGCTGTCAAACAGCGCGGCTCCCTGAAACAGGTATCCGAGTCGCAGGCGCTGGTATTGTCGCTCCGCAGTGGACAGCGTTTCGGCATCATTGCCGAACCATTTAATTCTACCGGATGTCGGTCGCAGCAGTTGCATCATCACTTTCATCGTGACGCTTTTGCCGCATCCACTTTCTCCCACGATGGCCACAGTCTCGCCGGCCGCTATACGCAGACTGACATTCGACAGTACCGTCTGACTGCCGAAGACGCAGCGGACATCAGTAATTTCGATGGCTGGTGTACCCATCACCACGCTCCCGTAATCGCCAGCGACACAGCCTGCGGCCAGATCAGATAGTAGGTCGTGTTGAGCACCACTGTCAGAAGAAAATCCATGCCAAGGATAGCGATAAAGGAAAATACGAATGCCTGGGTTGCCGCGCGTCCGACGCCTTCTGCTCCGGCGCCGCAATGAAATCCCTGCTGGCATGCGACAATCGCGATGCTGCAACCAAAAAACACGCTCTTGATGAGCCCCGCCATGACGTCCCAGCCGGTTACAAACTGCACGGCGTACATCCAGTATTGATGAGGATTGATGCCCAGTACCTGCCAACTGAACAACCAGCCGGACAGTATTCCCACGGCGTCAGCGATTGCCGTCAGCATCGGAATCAGCGCGACACAGGCGATGAAACGTGGAACCACCAGATAGCTGACAGGGTCCGCTCCCAGGGCGCTGATGGCATGAACCTGTTCGGTGACTCGCATGGTGCCGAGTTCCGCCGCCATAGCCGAACCGACTCGTCCCGCCAACATTGTCGCGGCCAGTACCGGCCCAAGCTCCGAGACCAGGGTCATCGTGATGATGGCACCCAGTCGAGACTCCATGTGCATCATTTTGAACTGCGTATACGTCTGCACGGCCAGCACCATGCCAATAAAGGCACCCGTCACCAGAACGACGGGTACGCTGCGAACGCCGATTTCGTACAAAATTGGCACCAGAACATGTCGTCTGGGCAGCCCTCGGCGCAGCGAAACCAGCATTCGCGTCATGAAGACGACAAGGCCGCCGAAACCGCAAAAAAAATTGCGAATACCTCGGCCCAGCAAATTAATCGGATTTTCAGCTACAATGGTGGTCATTCGGTCAGCGTCCTTGCTGGCGGTATTGTATTTGAGCGGCGACAGGCGGAGCGAGACCAGTTTTCAGCCGTCTGCAGCGATGCAACTTCGTCGGAATCATTGAATCCGCGACCAAAAGCGAATACGCTGATCCTAACCCCTTACCAAAGAACCCGACTTTCCATGACTTCGGTAAGTCTCTCCATCGCATATTTCAGGACGTGTACGTTATGAAACCCACCTGCACCCTACTCCTTTCACTTCTGTTGACCGGCCCTGCTCTGGCACAGGAACTTTCCGAAGCAGACCAGAATCTGATCAAGGCGGTTCGAGACGGCGGTGGTCAGGCGATGCAGCTTGCGAAGAATGACACTCGCATTACGATCGCGTTTCATCTGGCTGACAAAGATATCACGGATGACACGATCAAGATTCTGGCCGGAGCCAGCAACGTGTATTCAGTCAATCTGCGTGGCACGAAAGTGACTGACGCCGGCATGGCTCATCTCGCCGGCCTGAAGGATCTGGTTCGTCTCCATGTGGAAAAGACCGCTGTGACGGACGCAGGACTTACTCAGCTGAAGGGACTTGAGAAACTCGAATATCTTAATGTGTATGGCACAGCGGTTACCGACGCGGCCTTGAAGGACGTCGCGGCCCTAAAAAGCCTTAAGAAGCTGTTCGTCTGGGAGACAAAGGTCACAGAAGCTGGTGAAGAGCCATTGAAGGCTGCACTGCCGGAACTCGAAATCGTTCCTGACTTCAAACGCGATCGAGAAAAGGCAATTCTCGAAGCGTCCCGAGCTGCTGAAGACGCCGGCAAAGAAGTGGAAGAACTGGCAGCGCAGATTCCCGTTGATCAGAAAGCGGCCGACGAAGCCGCAGCAAAGGCGGCGGCAGCCAAGACAGAGCTGGATGCCGAAACCGCAAAGCTGACGGCTGCAAATGCTGCCGTTACGGCCAGCGACAAAGCACTGGCTGGTGCAACTAAGGCCGTCGAAGATCTTAAGAAAAACGCGGACGCTCCGAAGGTCGTTGTTGATGCCGGCAACAAGGCACAGGCCGACGCTAAGAAGGCTTCCGGCGACGCTAAGAAGGCTGCCGAAGCCGCCAAGAAAGCGATGGAAGCCAAGAAGAAAGCTTCCGACGATGCGACCAAGGCCGCTGCAGCCGCGAAGGCAAAAGTTGAGGCGACCCGGAAGAAGTCCGAGGAAACCATCAAGAAGGCGGCTGACCTGAAGAAGAAAGCCGAAGAGCTTAGCAAGCAGGGATAGAGTATTCCGCGTCATTTCCAGGCTTCGGCCTGGGAATGTCAGGCCGGCCGGCCCTTGATCGCTGAGATCAGCTTATGGTCGCTCACTGATCTCCCACCGTTGCGCCCTCTGCAGCGCACGCTCCCATCCCGCGATCAGTTCATCGCGACGCCGTGGTTTCATGGTGGATTTGAAGCGAACTGCTTCCTGCCACTGTGTTGCGATTTCCCTCTGGTTCTTCCAATAGCCGACCGCCAGGCCCGCCAGGTAGGCGGCGCCCAGAGCTGTCGTTTCCGCAACCACCGGGCGCACCACGGGCACCCGCAGCAGATCCGACTGAAACTGCATCAGTAATCCGTTCATTGATGCCCCGCCGTCCACTCGCAGTTGTTTCAACTTCAGTCCGGAGTCGGCTTCCATGGCCTGCAGGACGTCACCTACCTGGTACGCGATTCCTTCCAGAGCCGCGCGAGCGATGTGGGACTTGGTTGTGCCGCGAGTCATTCCGACCAATGTGCCTCGAGCGTATGCATCCCAGTGCGGTGCACCCAGTCCGGCGAATGCGGGCACCAGATAGACGCCATCCGTGTCGGGAACCTGAGCGGCAAGTTCTTCAACGTCTGATGATTTTCTAATCAACCCAAGTCCATCACGCAACCACTGCACGACAGCTCCTGCGATGAAGATACTGCCTTCCAGTGCGTACTCGGTACGATCGCCGATCTTCCACGCGACCGTCGTCAGCAGCTTGTTTTTTGATGTCACTGGTTCCGTACCAGTATTCATCAGCATGAAGCAGCCCGTACCGTAGGTGTTCTTGACCATGCCCGGCTTCGTGCAGCACTGGCCGAACAACGCGGCCTGCTGGTCTCCCGCAATGCCGGCAATGGGGATCGATCCACCCAGCAAGTTCGTATTGCCGTAGATTTCGCTGGACGACTGGACTTTCGGCAACATGCTGTTTGGCACGTCGAAGGTCTTCAACAACTGAGCGTCCCATTTTCCAGTGTGGATATTGAACAGCATCGTGCGGGAGGCGTTGCTGGGATCCGTCACGTGGACTTCGCCGCCCGTCAATCGCCAGATCAACCACGAATCCACAGTTCCAAATGCCAGGTCGCCCTTTTCTGCTTTCCTGCGAGCTCCCTTGACGTTGTCCAGAATCCACTGGACTTTGGTGCCGGAAAAGTACGCATCCAGAATCAGTCCGGTCTTCTTCTGAATTGTGCGATCGACCTTCTTCTTTCGCAGTGCGTCGCAGATGCCGGCAGTGCGTCGGTCCTGCCATACAATCGCGTTGCCAATGGCCTTGCCGGTGTTCCTGTCCCAGACGATCGCGGTTTCACGCTGATTTGTAATGCCAATCGCGGCGACATCGTTGGCGGTGAGCCGTGCTTTCCGCAGAACGGCTTTTGCCACCGTAAACTGCGATTTCCAGATGTCTTCCGGATTGTGTTCCACCCAGCCGGGTTGAGGAAAATGCTGTGGAAACTCCTTCTGCGATGCGGCAACAACAGAGCCGCCCTTGTCGAAAAGAATGGCCCGGGAACTGGTGGTGCCCTGATCGAGTGCCAGCACATATTTCATGAGTTGTCTCGCGATTCAAGTTGTGAATACAGATCAGCTGGTTTCGGATCTGAGCCGGGGCACAAAAAATGCCTGGGACACATTTCAGGCGACGGGCCACACCATCTGATAGAACAGGGCGCCAATGATGCCACCAACGATTGGGCCGACCACCGGGATCCACGAATAGTTCCAGCCAGAATCACCCTTGCCTGCGATCGGCAGAATCGCATGAGCAATTCTGGGACCCAGATCTCGCGCGGGATTGATGGCGTATCCGGTTGGTCCTCCGAGTGACAACCCAATCGACCAGACCATCAATCCCACTAGTGCCGGAGCTAAGCCTTCTTCGAATCCGGTGTTCGGCACAAGATTTTCCGGAGTCAGAATGGCAAGGACTCCCAGTACCAGCACAAACGTGCCGATGATCTCTGTGACCAGATTGCCGACCGTGTGTGGAATGGCCGGAGTGTTACAGAATGAGCCTCTGATGCTGCCGGGGTCGCCGGTTTCTTTCCAATGTGGCAGATAGGTTAGCCACACCAAAGTGGCTCCAGCGATTGCTCCGACCATCTGTGCGGCTATATACCCTCCAACGTCGGCCCATGCAAATTTGCCAATGACCGCCAGGCCAATGGTGATGGCAGGGTTCAAATGAGCCCCGCTGTGAGCATTCACCAGATAGACAGCGAAGGCCACGGCCAGTCCCCAGCCAGTCGCGATCACGATCCAGCCACTGTTGTTTCCCAGAGTCTTGCTGAGATTGACGTTGGCACAGACACCGTTGCCCAACAGTACAAGAATCATCGTTCCGACAAATTCACCAACAAATGGCGACATAAATTTAAACTCCTGACAAGAGGCAGACAGAGAACTACGCTGCTGAGCTCGGTGGAGTGCAAGCGAGTGTCAAACGCGTGCAATCTCGTATCCTTTGCGTTGTTCACGGGCAAAGAACGTGGCAGCCTGTTCGTCGCCGACAATCTCTTCGTTTTTTGCATCCCACTTGATGACCCGCTTCAGTCTGGCTGCGATGCCGGTCAAATGGCAGGTATTCATGACCTGCAGATGAGAATACACGTCGGAAACCGGCAGACCACCTTCGCTGATACAGCGATAAAAGTTGTTCTTGTGGCCCTCAAACGGTTTACCCTTGTAAAGATCGACCAGCTGTTCGTCGCCGAACTGGTCCTTGTCCCAGTTTTCTTCGATCGGCTTGCCGGTGATCTTGCCACGTTTGACAAAGATCCGACCTTTCGAGCCTTCGAACAAAATGCCGTTGTCGCCACGGCTTTCCACCGTCATTTCAATCCCGCTGGCAAACGTACATTTAACGGCGAAATCGTGTGACGTGTTGAACGAATCGTCCTTCTGAGCGTACCCGTCTTGGTATTCGACCGGATGGTTCGCATCGGTCCCGTCGATGGAAACGGGCCCCTGGCCTTCACCAAGTTCATTAATCGCCCATGACGCAATGTCTATGTGATGAGCACCCCAGTCCGTGAACTTTCCGCCGGAATACTCGTACCACCAGCGAAATGTTCCGTGACAACGTTCCGTGCGGTAATCGACCATCGGAGCCTGACCAAGCCACGCGTCCCAGTTGAGATGTTCCGGCACATCCTTTGTTGCGAACGGTCCTCCCGTCGGGCTGCCGTTAATGCCGACGGTGATTTTTCGAATATCGCCCAGCAATCCCTTCTGCACCATATTAACGGCTCGCAAAAAATGATCCTTGCTGCTGCGCTGCTGAGTTCCGATGAAGAAGACTCGGCCTTTGTGCTTGCGACACGCCGCACGGATGAGTTGATTTTCTTCCAGAGTCAGTGTCAGGGGTTTCTGACAAAAGACATGCTTACCTGCCTGCAGAGCTTCGATCGCGATCTTCACGTGCCAGTGATCCGGTGTGGCGATACTTACCACGTCGACGTCGTTGCGATCAAGCACCTCGCGATAATCGCTGTGGAGCTCAGCTTTGCCGTTACCAATTCCTGGATCCTTATTTGCTTTTTCAGCATTGCCGCGATCGACATCGCAGATTGCTACCAGATCAGCGAACTTCCTGTGTCCTTTTGCATCGCCGCGGCCCATCCCGCCAATACCGATGCTGGCAAACCGAGGGCGATCGTTGGGTGATTGTGCGGCGAACGCAGACTGACCTGACGGTAACAGAACTGCTCCGGCAGCGGCCGACGATTTCAGAAACGATCGGCGTGAGGAATGGCGGCTCTTCATGAATGGCTCGCGGCGGAATAAAAACAGGTCGAAAGACAGGCGATCAGCATCGCCCGGTGACACACTATCCGGAATATGCCGCAATAATCCAAGTCTGGGCCTACGTCGTGTACTCAGAATTCAGACGCACATATTCCTGAGTCAGGTCGCTGGTCCAGAATCTGACCGATTCGGAACCGGACGCTGGGCCACCGGACAACTCCAGTAACAGACGAACTTCCCGGTTTTCGCTCATCTGCTGCGAAAGTGCGGATTCGTCATATTCGACTGGCGTTCCGGCTTGAAAGACTTCCGTGTCGTTGATCTTGAGTGACAGGAATGACGTGTCAAAATCAATTCCTGCGTATCCGGCAGCAGAAGTGATTCGCCCCCAGTTCGGGTCGTTACCGGTGATCGCTGTTTTGACCAAAGCACTTTCGGATATCTCTTTGGCGATTCTGAAGGCCGCTTCACAAGTGTCAAATCCCGCGACGTCGACGATCACGAAATGTTCAGCTCCCTCAGCGTCACGGATGATGTCTGTGGCCAGTTTTTCACAGACCTGCTGCACGGCACTACGCAGTTTTCGTTCATCGTCATCAGTCGCCGGAGCAGTATCTGAAGCACCGTTGGCCAGCAACAGCACGGTGTCACTGGTGCTCATGTGCCCGTCGACGCTGATGCAATTGAACGTGCGGTCAACACCGTAACGAAGCATCTCATCACACTGAGCGGAGGACAGCGTCGCGTCAGTCATTACGACAGCCAGCATTGTCGCCATGTTGGGGGCGATCATGGCGGCACCTTTGGCGGCGCCGGCAATGCGAATCGTGCCGGTACTCAATTGCACATCGATCGAAATCTGTTTGGCGAATGTGTCCGTGGTCATCATCGCGGCGGCGGCAGACTTGTACGCGTCCGTAGAGGTCTCAAGTGCATCCACGGCTGTCGGAATGCCAGCGGTGATGACATCCATGGGCAAAGTGACACCGATAATTCCGGTCGAACACACGAGTACATCGGCTGCGTCACAATCCAGGCCGGTGGCGACGTCGGCCGTCATCTGTCGAGCGTCGTTGAGGCCCTGTTCGCCCGTACAGGCGTTGGCATTGCCCGAATTGATAATCACCGCTCGAGCTGTTTCGGAAGGCACTCGTTCCCGGGAGACAATGACCGGGGCACCAAGAATCCGGTTGGTGGCAAAGACTCCGGCCACAGCGGCTGCAGATTCCGAGACAAACAGAGCGAGGTCCGGCTTTCCACTGTCTTTGATGCCACAGGTTGTGCCAGACGTAGTGAAACCGGCAGGTAATAACGGGCTGTTCATGTTCGGTTTCCGGACAGTGCGAAATTGGTCAGCTGAGACTTCGACAGACGGTTCGGGCCATAAACGCATTGGACGCTGTGATTTCCGTGGGCTGCTTGCCGGTCAGCTATTGCGGCAGTCTTTCAGCACGGCAGCATTCCCGTCCTTTGGTCCAGCCCCAGAAGCAGATTCATATTCTGCACGGCAACACCACTGGCACCCTTGATCAGATTGTCAGTGGCGGAAAACACGACTAATTGATCACGATTCAGGCGGACAGAGATGTCGCAGAAGTTGGTGTGAGCGACATGTTTTGTGGCAGGAATGTGTTCGACAACGCGAATGAACGGCTGGTCGGCATAGAATTCCCGCACTACCGTCATCAGTTCTTCAACAGACTTCGGGGACCTCAGGCGAGGATACATGGAACACAAAATGCCCCGATTCATAGGCATCAGGTGTGGATTGAAGGCGACCTGCACCTGTGACCCACCGATGTCGGTGAGAATCTGTTCTATCTCGGGCGTGTGCCGGTGAGTGCCGATACCGTACGCGGTGACGGATTCGTTGCATTCCGCGTAGAGCGTGCCCAGTTTCGGGCTGCGCCCCGCTCCGCTGACACCGCTCTTGGCGTCAATGATGATGCCATCCGGGTGAATCAGTCCGCTGGCCAGCAGTGGAGCGAGCCCAAGTATGGAAGTGCTGGTGTAGCAGCCAGGATTTGCCACGAGGTCGGCGCCCGAAATTTGGTCCATGTAGAGCTCAGGTAGTCCGTAGACCGTGTTGTTTAACCGAGTTGGATCGGTATGAACGTGGCCATACCACTGCTCGTAGACGCCAGGATCGCTCAGCCGGTAATCGGCACTCAGGTCAACGACTCGGCAACCGGCGTCCAGTAACTGTGGAACGGCTTCCATACTTGCGGTGTGAGGCAGTGCACAGAAGACGATGTCGGCTCGCTGACCGACTTCTTCTGCTGACAGATTTTCGCAGCAAAGGTCAAACTGCCCCGTCAGCGATGGATGGATTTCAGTGATGTGCGGCTTTGTCTCCTGACGAGTTGTCAGGGCCGTGACCTGGGCCTGTGGATGACGAGCCAGGATCTTCAGCAGTTCCAAAGCCGTGTATCCGGTGGCTCCCAGTATCGCAATTTTCGCCATCTTAATAACCTGCTGATTCCATTCGCTGAAGTTTTGATGTCAGATTTGGTGACTGCGCTCTACAGACTCGGGTTCCCGCAAATATGGCCTCCGGCACAGCCGCAAAGTCCAAAGTTGGCCGCCAACAGCGACCATTACCTGGCTGAAGGCCGTTTCTGCGGACCCACCGGGGGCGAAGGACAGGTTGGCATACTTTACAGACTATTCCCGACAAATGAGGTTCGGTCCCCATTCTATTACGGCTTCAGGACTCCACAACTACCCTGATTTTCCTTCGTTTACTTTCGTATAGACGAGATTTACAGGGAAATGCTGTGTTTGCTTTTCAAACCTGCTTAATGCCGTCAGAATGCTCGGCCCTTTCGTGTACTGCGATGCCTAGGGAATCGATCCAAAAATCGGTCGCTGGCGACGGTATGTCGCCCGTTCACAATGGCTCACCATAATCAATAACAAGGCAAATCTCTTACTATGGCAAACGTCGCTTCACTTGCGTCTGACGCTCTGACTGCCGGCAACGGTATTCTTCGACTGGCCCCAACCTGGGTTCCTCGTTCCTTTCTGCAGCCGGGCCGCCGCCTGAAGCTGCACCCGAATGACTATTACGCGTTGGGCATGAACCGAGGCGGAATTGACGAACGCTGGTTCGGCTCCACGACCGAAGCCGCCAATGAAAATCGTAACGAAGACGAAGGTCTGTCCTACTGCGTGCACAATGGCGAACGTTTTCAGCTGCGTGACGTGGTCGCGGAATTGAAGGATCAGGTCATCGGCGAACATATCTGGAACACTTTCCAGAAGTGGCCTGTGTATTCAAAATTCTTCGACAATATGGGGCCCATCCCTCACCACATGCACCAGAATGCCGAACAGGCGGCGCTGGTGGGACAGGAAGGAAAGCCGGAAAGCTATTACTTCCCGCCCCAGATGAACCAGATCGGAAACAACTTTCCGTATACCTTCATGGGGCTGGAACCAGGCACAACGCAGCAGGATGTGGTCGACTGTCTTGATCGGTGGAATGACGGCGAAAACGGGTTGCTGGATCTGTCGAAGGCGTATCGCCTGAAACCGGGGACCGGCTGGCTGATTCCTCCGTGCGTTTTGCACGCACCGGGATCGTTGGTGACTTACGAACCGCAGTGGGGCAGCGATGTATTCGCGATGTACCAGAATCTGGTCGAAGGTCGAGAAGTTCCCCGCAGCCTGCTGACGAAGGACTTCCCGGAAGAACACCACGACGATAATACCTACATCGTTGATGCACTGGACTGGGACAAGAACGTCGATCCGGATTTCAAGGACAACAATTATCTTGAACCGATCGTCAGTGAGGAAGGCGACGGCTGGTGCGACAAGTGGATCGTCTATGGAAAAGTTAACGACAAACAACTGTTCACCGCTAAGGAATTGACTCTGCAACCCGGAGCCAAATGCACCATCAAAGACGGAGGTGCCTATTCATGGATCACAGTTCAGGGCATGGGGAGAATTGAAAACATGCACCTGCAGTCACCCGTGATGATTCGCTTTGGCGAAATGACGGAAGATGAAGTCTTCGTCGTCGCCAGCCGCGCGGCCGAAGGAGTCACGTTCGAGAACACGGGCACCGAGTCGCTGGTCGGGCTCCGGTACTTTGGTCCTGACGCTCAGCCCGATGCTCCGGCAATGGGTGCGTACAAGAGTTAATTCGGGCCTGACGGCGAATCATCGATCCATCCCGCTCTCTACCAACAACGATTTCAAACACGAAAGACCTGTAACATGTCAGCACCCAAACTTCACAACGCCATGTGGCCCGGACTTGTTGGCAAAGGCGACGAAGAAGGCCAGGAGCCGCCGATCGGGCTCAGGGAAATGCTGGAATTGACGGCTGCGGCCGACGTCAAAGGCCAGAAGTACGATGGCATCGACTACTTTTTGTTTTTGCCACACACCAATCCCGAAGCCAGTGACGACGAGATCCGGCAGATCGCCGACATGATCGCCGGTTACAACTTCAGTGTCGGTTCACTTGTTGCTCCCGTATGGCCGGGCACTGTGGGCGATTCCGCTATGGGCGACGACGAAGCTCGTGGCAAGTTTCTGGATGCGGTAAAGATGGCCTGCCGTATTGCTGGCATCTTCAACGATCACGGCATTCGCAAGTATGGCGTGATCCGTATTGATTCCGCCGAATTCGGTATTGAAAAGTGGCGAGAAGACACCAGGGCCAACACGTCAAAGATTGCTGCGACTTTCACAGAAGCCGCAAAGATCGCTGCCGATCACGGAGAACGTCTGGCTGCAGAAGGTGAAATCTGCTGGGCCGGTATGCACAGCTGGAAAGATATGCTGGACCTGCTGGAAGAGGTCGGCATGCCGGAATCGCTCGGCTTCCAGGCGGACCTTGCTCACACCTATCTTTACACGCTGGGATACAACGCTCCGGAACACGTCCTCGTGCAATCGGGCCACAGTGAAGAAGAATTCTACGCGGGCTACAAGGCCATGACCGACAAGCTGCGGCCATGGACGATTGATTTCCACGTTGCTCAGAACGACGGTGAAGTTCATGGTGCGGGTTCGCATGACAAGACCGGCAAGCACTGTCCGGCCGACGACCCCAACGGTAAGTTGGATATCGTCAAGTGTGCGGGATACTGGCTGGAAGGCGCCACCGAACGTGGCATGCAGCACATCTGCTGGGACGGATGCATGTTCCCGAACGAAATGCTGCAGAATCCGTCCACGTGGAATACGATTCTTGACACAATGATCAAGGTTCGTGACTCCGGCACGTGGAGTTAAGCGAAACTAAGGGCGGAAAGCTGAGGAGAACTGCGGTGTGGATGGAAGGACTGCGAGACCGTACGAAACAGTTTGCACTACGAGTGTTTCGACCCCATTCATCTTTCCCTAAATCGACGGCCGCTCAGATAATGGGGAAGCAGGTGCTGCGATCCGGAACCAGTGTGGCAGCGAACTTCCGCGAAGCGTCGCGGGCTCGATCCGACGCAGAGTTTATTGCGAAACTCGGTATTGCTGAACAGGAACTTGATGAGACCACGCTTTGGTTTGAACTACTAGTTGAGTCCGATATCGTGTCGGACTGAATGCTCACAGAACTCATGAATTAAGCGGATCATCTCATCCGGATCATTGTAACGGCAATAAAGACCACCCAGTCGAACCGATGATGCGGCTTTCCGCTCTCACCCTTTATTCTCAGAAAGACCTCAAACAATATGCCTCAAAAGCCGCTCAACATCGGACTCATCGGCTACGGCTTCATGGGCCGTACTCACAGCAACGGTTACAAGCGAGTCAACGACTTCTTTCCTGAGGTGCAGTACCGACCGGTTCTAAAAGCTGTCTGCGGACGCAACGCTGAAAATACTCAGGCATTCGCCGATCAGTGGCAATATGAAAGCATCGAAACGGACTGGCGTGCCCTGATCGCTCGTGACGACATCGACGCCGTCGACATCTGTACGCCCAACAATTTCCATGCGGAGATTGCAATCGCCGCAGCTGAAGCCGGCAAGATGATCCTCTGCGAAAAACCACTCGCTCTGAATCCGGCAGAAGGCGAGAAGATGATTGCAGCCGTCGAAAAGGCGGGCGTCAACAACACGGTTTGGTATAACTACCGTCGCGTTCCTGCCGTCAGTCTTGCCAAGAGGCTGATCGACGAAGGGCGGCTGGGAAGAATCTTTCATTACCGAGCCAACTTTCTGCAGGACTGGACGATCAACGAAGACCTGCCGCAGGGCGGTGCCGCGCTGTGGCGCCTGGATGTGAACTCAGCCGGATCCGGCGTGACCGGCGACCTGCTGGCTCACTGCATCGACACTGCGATCTGGCTGAACGGATCCATCACTGACGTGACCGCAATGGCCGAAACCTTCGTCAAGGAACGTATGCACAACGAGACTGGCAAGGTCGAACCTGTCGGCATCGATGATGCGTGTTCGTTTATGTGCCACTTCAACAACGGGTCGCTCGGCCTGTTCGAGAGCACTCGGTACGCTCGCGGTCATAAGGCTTTGTACACACTGGAAATCAACGGCGAAAATGCATCGATTCGCTGGGACCTCCACGACCTGCATCGCCTTGAGTACTTCGACCATTCCGATGATTCTGTGATTCGCGGCTGGCATTCGGTGCACTGTACAGATGGTGACATGCCGTACATGGATAAGTGGTGGGTGCCTGGACTGCAGATCGGTTACGAACACACGTTTGTGCATCAGGTTGCCGATTTCCTGAAGAGCGTCGAAACCGGCGAGCCGTGCAGCCCGACATTTAAAGAGGCTCAGGAAACGCAGCAGGTCTGCGATGCTGTCCTGGAAAGTGCGAAGACTCGTCAGTGGAAGGATGTGGGATAGCCTTTTCCCTGATCAAAGGTATACTTTATTTATAACACACGGAGATACGGCGGATGGAAGTTCTTACTTCCAGCCGCCGTTGTTGTTAATTACTGACGGAACCTGCCATCAACCAATGGACGCGGCGAACTCGCGCGGATGGTTCATGTCCCTGCTGCCTGCAGGAAAATAAAATCACCGGACATAAATAAGAACATCTCAACCGGGGTCTCGTTATGGAACGTCAGCCGATCTCAAAGGAAGGTTACGACAAGGTTCGTGCTGAGATTCTGGGACTCGAGGATCAGAAACCTGCTATTCTCGAACGCATCAAGCTTGCACGCGAAGAAGGTGACCTCAAAGAAAACGCGGAATACCATGCTGCTCGTGAACATCTTGCGCATGTTGATCGGCAGATCGGCGAAAAACGAGTGAAGCTGTCCATGTGCGAGATCGTGGATAAGGCCGATATGCCCAAGGGCGTGGTCGTTTTTGGTTCACGAGTGACCGTCAGGGATCTGTCTGACGGCATGGAAGAGGTCTACGAAATGGTCGGCCCCGGTGAAGAAGACTACGACGGCGATATTCTGAAGATCCTGACGTCCAGCCCGCTGGCCCAGGCCATGATCGGCAAGAAAGTCGGTGATAAATTTGAGGCCGAAATTCCTGCCGGCACGTTGAGTATGCAGGTCGTGACCATCGAGGATGCGTAGCCGAGCCATGCAGGCTTCTGGTCAGCCTGCCTACGACGTTCGGCCTCGGTTAATAATCGGAGCATCGGGCTCAGAACCTGAGTGTGAGCGGTGTCGAACCTGCACAGCACTTTGCCATTCAGCAGACGCCAGGGAATTCATTCAGCTGCGTTCCCGCATCGCCTGTTCTCTTCCGAGCATCGTCATCGTTCGTTGCACATCAGGGTCGTACCAACGAATCGCAACGCCCTGACTGTCAGCGAATTGCAGACTGTCGTCGTCACCCGAGCATCGTGAACAGCAGGGTTTTCGATTGCGGCAACGAAAGCCGCCGAACGGGCTGTCATCGGCGAACAGTTGCCGCGCGCAATAATTTGGTGATCCGGCAGCAAGAGGTTATCGTTCGCTACCGTGCCCCGCCCTTTCCGTCTTGAAGTGATTAAGGACGTCCGATGAAACATCGAATTGTAGACGAGCTGCACGGAGTCGCGGTTTTCGTGGCGATCATTTGGGCCGTGTTTATTCTCGACATACTTCTGCCAGGTGAATTCAACGGCTTCGGGCTCTCTCCGCGATCAGCAGTCGGGCTGACGGGAATCGTTACGATGCCTTTTCTGCATGGAGACTGGGATCACCTGATCGGCAACACCGTACCACTGATTGTATTGCTGTGCCTGCTGGCCGGGTCGCGAGCGAATACCTATCGCATTGTGCCGCAGATTGTCGTGCTGGGAGGCATCCTCCTGTGGCTGTTCGGTACTGTAAACACTGTCCATGTGGGCGCCAGTGGATTGATCTATGGCCTGATCGCATTTCTCATCGTGGCAGGATTTCGGGAAGGACGGCTCGGTGCGCTGGCGATCGCTGTCTTTGTCGGTTTCACATACGGTGCCACATTGATCGTCGGAGTGCTGCCGACGGTCGGACCGGGAATTTCATGGGACGGACATTTGACGGGTGCCATTGCCGGCGGCATTGTGGCTCGCACAGCCGTGGCGTTGGATGGCACAGCGGTCAAAAGCGGATGACAAAGGCCCTGCTGCCCGTCCGCCCATTCTGTCGCGCTGTCGCATTCACTATCATGTTCCTGTCGCTGACGACACAGTCGTCCATACCCTGCCTTCTGATTCATGTGGAACTCCGTCAATGCTCAATGTTCTGTGCACGTCTCTCAGTGGTGAAGAAGGTCCTCATTTTGAATTACTGAGGTCGGCTGGGTTTGACTGCCATGTGGTTGACCGGGGCCTGGATCTTTGGCATGAGTCCGCGTTTGCCGCAGCGCTTCAGGGGTGTCACGCTGTAATAGCAGGAGCAGAACCGTACACACCGGGGCTTCTTGCCAGTTGTCCTGATCTGCGAGTGGTCTCCAGAACCGGGGTGGGGTTTGATGCGGTCGAACTTGCTGAATGTGATCGCCGCGGCATTGCAGTGGCTATTACTCCTGGTGTAAATCATGATGCTGTCGCGGAACACGCAATCGCTCTGCTGATGGGGATCGCTCGAGGATTTCCATTCGCCGACCAGTGCGTGCGTGATTGTGCCTGGAGTCGACAGGCTCGTCCAAGAGTCATGGGCAGCACACTTGGAATCGTGGGTCTGGGGCGAATCGGCCAGGCGATGGCCACTCGTGGCATCGGACTTGGCATGAACGTCATTGCGTCTGACCCGTACGTCCCCGTCGACTTTGCGCAGCAGCACGGCATTGAAGTCGTTTCGCTTGAGCAGTTATATGCCCGGTCAGACTATATCAGTCTGCACACTCCTGTTACTGACCAGACAAAAGGCATGATCAACGCCGGGACGATCGCCAAGATGAAGGACTCGGCAGTTCTCATCAACACGGCACGTGGTCAGCTTGTTGACGAACCTGATCTCTGTGCGGCGCTGGAATCAGGAAAACTTCGTGGCGCCGGTCTGGATGTCTTCGAAGTGGAACCGCTGCCGGCTGACAGTCCTTTGCTGCAGGCGAAGCACGTCTTCCTGAGCAATCACATAGCGGGACTGGACTGCGAGTCCTTTCGTGATATGTTCTCGATGGCGGCCGACACGATTATCATGCTGCACAGTGGACACTGGCCTGCCGATCGTATCGTGAATCTGAAGGGTGAGACCAGTTGGCGTTGGGATTGAACCCGACAAATGTAGTCAGGTTTACTATACAGTGTGAGGTGGATCACACAGCTACGGTCTTTTAGTTGCACGCGATGAGCTATAATTCAGGCTGCCGGCGGCTGCGCCTCATGCTCGACAATTCAATCACAACGATAAACAGAAGGATAGGCTAATGTTGAACGACTGGGCTCGAAAGACTGCAGTTGCCATGTTCGCACTTTTCATGGCCGTGGCCAGCGTCGGGTGCGACGGCGCAGATCCGGCAGGCGGAACTGCCGACGGAGGAAGCAGCGGCAGTGACACGGGCAGTTCCACCGCAGGCAGCGATTCCGAATAACAAGGCGGAACTTCGGGCAGTCGACATGAGAGTCCCGGCCTTTGCCAAAGACCTGGACTCTGTTTTGACAACTGCCGACTGGGCCCGTCAGCGGTGTCAGGAAGAAAATCTTATATCGGTTTCTCGCACCGTTTTCTTTGCGGGTATGCCGCCACCCCGCTGGTCGGGGTGGTTCCCGGGCCTCTGCACGACTCTTTCTCCATTCCTGCAGACATAGTGCAGAAGCCTGAAAACCACCGGGACAAGCCCGGAGGCGGACCCCAAGTCGGCTATCGCTGATACTTTTGTCTGTCTGCTTCGACACTCTCAGGTGCTCTTCGCACGGGTGCGGCCAAAGCCCACCACGATCAGTCATCTGCCTTGTCACCATCTTTAATGACAAAGCGGGCCTTCAGCCTGGCCACCTCTGTGGCCAGACCAGCGGACTTGACGGATCGCAGGACTTCGTCGAAATCTTTGTAAGCGGCTGGTGCTTCATCCCTGGGGTAAACTCGGCAGTTTGACAGGATATCGGCATCGTCGAACGACTTGTCCACCGCGGCCTGATCCAGTTCCCGGAACGCTCGTTTGCGCCCCAGCGCACGTCCGGCGCCATGGTTGACGCTGTAGCAGCTGGCTGCTGCTCCTTCGTCAGCTACCATCACGCTGGATCCGGCCTGAGGATTTCCCGGCAGCAGAATCGGATGCCCGGTCGTTTCGTACATCGTCCCCTTCAATCCAGGATGTCCTGCCGGAAACGCACGCGTCGCTCCTTTGCGATGCACCCACTCCATTTTCACAGGTTTCGTGGAACGACTGTCTGAATTGTTCGCGGCGCTGTTGGGAATGCAGTTGCCCACAACCTCCTTCCGAGCAATGTTGTGGCTGATAAAGTACACCAGCTTCCCCTGTACTCCAGGAATCACTTCCTGAAACGCCTCCAGTACCAGCGCGTTGATTAACAGGTGGTTGACTGTTGCGAAATTCGCACCCAGCGACAGGTCGTCAATATAGGCATCCGCTTCCAGTGTTCCCAGAGGCGCATATACCAACTGACGGTCGTTGCCCGGAAGAGGAATGTTCCACGTTTCAAAATGGCGCTGCAGCGTTTTGAACTGCCCCGATGCGAGATCGTGCCCAATGCCTCGTGAACCGCAGTGAGACAGAAATGCCACGCGGCCATCTTTCAGACCAAAGCGATCCGCAACCTTGCGAGCTCGATCGTCGTCGCGTACTTCCACGACTTCGCATTCGCCAAAGTGGTTGCCACCTCCGTAAGAACCCAGCTGCTGCATCTTGTTGCTGAATCGCTTGCTGAAGTTGTCATTATTGAGGTGTTTAGCCAGTCGTTGAGCCAGCGCAGCGGCAGTTTCATCGTGTCCGACGTGGAACGAATCTTCGCAGTGCCAAGTCCAGTCGTACGGAATTCTCAGCTGCTGGCAGACGTCCTTTGACGCCCCTTCGACCAGCAGCTGACGTCCCAGGCCTTCGCCCACGTACCGAGACTTTTTCACGTGCCGCTGTCCTCGTCCGGCTCCTGTCGGTGTTCGTTCACAGACAGCGTCAATGAGGGCACGGCGAGTTGACCGGTCGATGATCTGATCAGCCGGCAGATCCAGCTGCAAGAGGCTCATCGAACACTTTATGTCTACGCCGACGGGACCTGGATAGATGTGAGTTGGTGACGTCATCACACATCCGACAGGCGCACCGTAACCGCAGTGCGCGTCCGGATTCAAAACCAAATCCGTTACCCCCGGAGCTAATCGTGAGTTAACTGCCTGCTGCAGGCAAAGGTCATCAAACGTGCCTCGAATGGCTTCCGTACCGATCACTGTAATAGGCTTTGTCGCCGAACCTGGTGTTGGCAGAATCGCCGTAGCTTCGCCCGTCGGTACGATTTTGTGTGTCATGGTTTTCTGCTTCTGGATGTCATTTGAAATGAGTTTATCTTTTCGCAACTGACACCGTGGTGCGCGAACATGTTCGGACTTTCCCGGATGATGACCGTGATCGGCGGCGAGAGCGTTTGTAGTATTCCAGGCAGATAATGATCAACAGCGGAACGTATTCCAGCCAGACCACGACAAAGTTGAAGAACGTCTTTCCGTCATACGTGATTCCTGGAATCACTCGCGTGCCCCAGGTGTTTTCGAGCCAGAATCGTGAGTAGTAGAGAGTGACGCAGCCGGACATCAGCAACCAGCTCCGCAAGCGAACAAACGGCAGCAGCGGCATGGCCCAGATCCAGTACCACGGATTGAGTGTTGGCAGCAGCAGCCAGAACCAGGCCAACGATAGAAACACCAGGCCAGGCAATTGCCGTAAATCTGCACGCCATGCGGCTGCCGCCAGCCACGTTGTGATGAGCATGTGAATCGCCGCCGTAACCGCGCGGGAAACGAAAAAGGCTGCGTGTGCTTCGGACTGATTCATCCACTCGGCGACAGGCACGATGAACCGACGCTTTACGTCGTCGGGCAGAACAGAAAACCATGCTGCGGAACCGGGACTTACGTTTTCGTTGACAATCAGAAAGAAGAAGTCGTTCATCTTCCACGAACTCATAAATGTCGACAGACCTTCGCCGGTCGCTCTTCGTGGCTGTTCCGCAGCAGATTCTGACAACGAGTCCCGATCGTCTGAATAAACGAGAACTCTCGGCAACCGCTCTGTGAGCTTTACGTCGGTGTCTGTACTGCTCGTGACTTCCTTGAAGTCAGTCGGCAACGGCGGATCGCTGACGCTGGAAAGAGACATTACATGGGGAGTCGGGGCCGCTGTGGAGTCTACAATCGCCGCTTCAATTCTCGTTGCCAGCATCGGCCCAAGTGAAACAGCGGAAACGACACACACCAGGACGCCGCTGACGATGAACTGTCGGATGCCAAAATGTCGCAGCACGCTGACCGCGATCACCGGCACGGCCACGACGGGCGATAGTTTGGCTCCAACCGCAAGGCCGGGTAAGACCGCTGCGGCAGACAACAGGGTCGCCGAATTCTGCCGCAGTGCACGTGACCAAAAAACGACGGCCCATATCGTGGACGCGACTGCAATGGAATCCAGATGTCCGCTGTTGGCAAATTCCTTCAGAACGAGAGGGGACCATGCGTAGCAGATCAGCCAGCCAGGCGGTTTTCGAAAGTGCTGCAATAGTGCCAGCAGGCCGAACATGGCCCATACGTCGAACAGCACGATGAACATTTTTGTGACAAAACGTCGAGATTCCACGTATGCCCGCGGTGGCGTGATTGCCGCCGCTATCGCAAAAACTGCCTGGCTGATGGGTGGATAGATGGTTGTCAGGTGCGAAAAATGAACGCGACTCAAGGTCGTATGGACGGCGTCGGAAGAGTCACGAAGCCTCACCAGCTGTTCCATGTCAGCAGCACAATCGTGAGCCTCGGCGTGCAGAATGTCGTCAGGACTGAAGCGGTAGGGATTTTGGCCGTCAGCCGTCACAATCCCATCCCACATGTAACGATAGATGTCGATTTCCTGGATGGGATGTGACGGCAGCAACAGAAGTCTGTATCCCAGTCCGAACAGAACGATCCATCGCACCGCGCTTCGATTGTCTTTCAATTCGATAGCGATTTTCCATGCCCGAAAATGCAGCAGGAATGCCAGCGTCATCAGAACCAGAAACGTCCAGACGGGGCGACCTGACGGCGGTGTGTACCACGAGAACCATTGAGACAGTGTGGCCAGGCAAAGGCACGTGGCGGATAGCACGCACCCAATTGATATCAGACGTCGCAATTTGATCTGTTCGGCTGGAAGCGGTGCCGGATCATTCTGACTCCCACTCGTTTGCGATACGATACCGGTACTTCGACGGTACGCAGCTTTCGCTTTGCCGCCTTGATCTGCATTTCGATTGTCCACCCGAAGTCGCGGTCCACCATTCCCAGGTTCTTCAGAGCGTCGTATCGAATTGCTCGGAATGGCCCCAGATCCGTGTGTCTTACCCGAAAAAGTACCCACATCAAAAAACAGGCCAGTTTGTTGCCGTAGACACTTTGCGGCGGCATGGCACCGGTTTCACGATGGCCGGTCAGCCGTGAACCAATTACGAAATCAGCGGCCTCCTGTCGAATAGGATCAACGACCAGAGAAAGCTCGTCCGGATGGTAACTGTAGTCACCGTCGAGGAACACGACAATGCGTGGCGCAATCGATTCACACGCGATCAGGTCGGCAAGTTTCTGCATCCCGCAAAGACAGGCTGCACCGTAACCCCGATCCGGTTCCTGCGCCACGATTGCACCGCCGTCTGCAGCGACCTGTACCGTATCGTCATTTGAGCCGTTGTCCACCACGATCACGGCAGCAACGGCTGGCAGATCACGAAGCACAAGTGGCAGTGACTGTTCTTCATTCAAAGCCGGGATAATAACGGCAACGTCGTTGAACTCGAGTGGGCGAGTCTTTGCGACGGTGTCAGATGTCATCGCGTTTCCGTTGCTGTGGCGGAGAAATGCCGGGACAGACAACGCCACAGGCTCTGTTGAGACACTGGTCTCGCTGGATTTTGATTCAAAGCATCTCGCGCGGCACTTCACCGGCAGGGACAAGATGCACAGGGCGATTCGACAGATCGGTGATGGTGTCGTCGACTTTCAGGCCAAGACTGTGGTAAACAATGGCACAGAAATCTTCGACGCCGATCTTGCGCGACGTCGGGTGTTCAGCCTTGTCGTTGGTACTGCCAATCACCTGGCCATGACGGAAACCTCCGCCGGCAAACAAAATACTCTGAGCACCCGGCCAGTGGTCTCGACCGGCGTTGCCGTTAATTTTCGGCGTGCGACCGAATTCTCCGGCGGTCACGACCAGCACGTCGTCCAGCATGCCACGTTCATACAGGTCCTGAACCAGCACGCCCACAGCGCGATCGTGGCGCGGCAGTTTGTCATCCAGTCGCCCCTTGATGTTTCCATGGTCGTCCCAATAGCCCGTGTTCAAAGACACGAAACGTACTCCCGCTTCCACCAGGCGACGAGCGATTAGTGCCTGTTCTCCCCAGCTGTTGCCGTATCGCTGCCGCGTCTTCTGATCCTCGTGCTCCAGGTTAAATGCTTCGCGAGCTTTGCCGGAGAGCAGGATTTCCATGGCTTGCTGATCGATGTCGTCCATGTTGCTGAAGACGCCCTGTTGATCGACGTCACGACGCATCCTGTCGAACTGCTTCTGCAGCGATGCACGGTTCATGACTCGATCGGTTGTTAAACCATCGACAAGTGAAAAGCTGCGAGCGTCAGCCGTCGGCAGCCGTCCAGCCTCGTTGCCATAGCTGTCTTCACCGATTCGCATCGGATTGTGAGCCACACCCAGCCACGCAGCGCCGTGATAGCCAAAACCGCCATCATTCATGTTTATGGTGGCGGGCACGCCTTTACGCCGTGGTCCCAGCAGGTGTGACGACACAGCGCCCATGGACGGCTGTCGTGGCCTGCGGTCAGACCCTGTGGACCCCAGCCGTCCGGTCAGCATCCAGTGAGCTGCCGCCCAGTGGTCTCCGTTACCGTGGGAATAGCTGCGGATGACCGTACATTTGTCCATCACCTTGGCGTGCTCGGGCATCAGGTTACAGACGTCCAGCCCCGGCAGACTGCTTTGGATGGGTGAGTACGGTCCTCTGTATTCGGATGGAGCCGTGGGCTTCATATCGAACGTATCCAGCTGCGAAGGTCCGCCGTGCTGCCAGATCATGATGACCGAGCGAGGCGAACGTTTCCGATAGGAAGTTGTCGCTGCCTGTGCGGTTTCATTTTTCAGCAGATGCGACAGTGACAGGCCGAACGCACTGAGCGAACCGATTTCGATGCAGCGACGACGACTGATGCCGTCGCAGATACTTCGGTGGGCTGGGCTTTTAATATTGAGCATATCGGGTCCAGGGTTTCTGATTCTCCGGAGTCGAGCCTCTGCGGCGATCGACGTTGAACGTAATTTGATTCAGCTGAGCCGGCTCATACTTCGGGCAGCGGTTCGCCGTCGTCCAGAAGGTACTGAGGCCGGCCCTGAGGGTCATTAACCGTGATCTTGCGGGCGTCCAGTTCCAGGTTTCGATACAACGTCGCGACGATGTCTTTGTAGTGAACCGGTCGTGACGTGGCGGTGCTCGCGATCCGGTCAGTCGACCCGATGACCTGTCCGGTTTTCATGCCGCCGCCAGCCAGCAGTGCCGGGCCTACTCGCGGCCAGTGATCTCTGCCCCCGCCCTTAGTGTTAATTCTCGGCGTACGACCGAATTCCCCCCACGCCACGATCGTCACATCGTTCAGCATACCGCGTTCCTGAAGATCCGTGACCAGCGCGTAGAGACCGTGATCGACGATGGGCATCAGATGCCGCAGCCGATCAAAATTCGCGGAGTGTGTGTCGAAGTCGCTGATTGATACGCTGACACAACGCACGCCAGCTTCAATTAACCGTCGGGCCAGCAGGAACTTCTGCACACTGTTCGGTCCCTCACTGGTCGTCGACTGTGTTCCTCGTTTTACCGTGGGGCCAGTATACCGAGCCAGCGTGGAGGGATCCTCGCGGCTCAGATCCATTGCATTGGCGAATTCTCCGGACGTCAGAATGCCAACCGCCTGCTGCTGGAATCGGTCCATGGCGTCCATCATTCCCGACGCATCGACATTCCGTTTGAGCTGATCAAGTCCTGCCAACAGGCTGCGTCTGTCGTCGAGACGGTTGTGCGACAGCGATGGGTTGAGTTTCAGGCTGACTGTCTGATCGTCACCCAGACGCGCCAATTCGTTTTTCATGCCCGCTTCCAGCTCGCGAGGAAATGTTTTCGACATGTCGGGACGAAACGGCTGGAACGACGGACCAAGAAAGCCCGGCCGTGCGGAATTGCGGACGAGTGGTCGTCCCTGCATCAGGTCGACGAACGCCGGAGTTACGTCGTCCGGAGCACCCAGCAGTTTGGAAATCACGCAGCCCATCGCTGGACGACCGCCAAAGGCTTCCAGAGCTTTTTCGTTAAAGCCGGACTGGCACTGAAACGCATGGTGTCGACCGGCGGAACCGACAAGGCTTCGAATGAAGACAAACTGGTCGGCGAGACTGGCGACTCGCGGCATCAGTTCACTGATCTGTACGCCCGGTAATGTCGTGTGGATCGGATGAAACTCACCACGGAATTCCGACGGGGCCTCCGGCTTGAGATCGATCGTGTCCAGCTGTGATGGTCCACCGTCCAGGTGAATGTTGATGACAGCCTTTCGCGACGACTGGATTCCCGCTGCCTGTTCCGCGCGCAGCAGGTCTGCCAGACCAAGGCTACCGAATCCAAGTGCGCCCGCAGTCAAAAATGACCGGCGGGAAATCCCATCACAGTGTTGGAAGGTATGACCAGCCACGGATAGCATCACTGTCTGCCTTAGGAAGGTGTTGTTTGCGGGACGACTGGGGGTGAGTCGTATGGGGCGGGAGGATCGTGCGTTACGACTGCTGTGCTCTATTTTGATCGACAAAGGCCGCGATGGCCAATGATTGTATTCCACTTCGGCTTTTTTTGCCGAATTCCACAGGTGAATTCAGAGGGAAAACGGGCGTCATGACGAAATTGGTTAAATGGATTACAACAGCCGAAGCTGCAAACGTCTAGACTGTCTGGCCCCTCCCGACCATTCCCTGGCTGAATTCCACGCCGTCCTGATGTCGCAACTGAACGCCCATGCGTCCTGACACTCGTCAATCCTTCCTTCTGACCCTCCTGCTGATCGTCGCAGGTTGTGGCACAACCCAGATGCGCACGGGCACTGAACAACTGCTGTTGTCCGACTCCGTCGACCGCACCGTGGATCAACTGGATTTCGCAGTGCTGGCCGGAAGAAAGGTGTTTCTTGATACGACGTATATCCAGCCTGTAAAGGGTGTGCTGTTTGTTAACTCAGGCTACATCGTCAGCGCGCTGCGACATAAGCTCACGACATCCGGCTGTCTGATTCGGGAAAGCAAGTCGGAAGCCGACTACGTTCTGGAAGCTCGCGTTGGCGCGCTTGGCACAGATTCGCTGGAAGTTACCTACGGGCTGCCGGCCAGCACCGCGATCAGCAAGGCAGCGTCCGTCGTCTCAAGTCTGCCCGTGCCCGCCATTCCGGAAATCAGTATCGGCAAACGGAATTCGGCGCTGTCCACGTCGAAGATCGTCGTGTTTGCATATCACCGGGAAACCGGAATGCCCGTCTGGCAATCCGGTTCTGCGATTTCGAAAAGTGATGCCAAAGATACATGGGTGATGGGTGCCGGGCCTCTGCAGCGAGGTTCGATTTACGATGGCGTGCGTTTTGCCGATCTCAAAGTGCCGTTGTTCAAAAGCCGCCGGCAGAGGTCTCTCGACGCCCGCCCGACGCCATTGACTATAGCTGACTCTCATCAATTCACACATCCGGCCGTGCTGGAACAGCAACTGGCGAATGCCACGGCAGAAGCGGAACAAGTACAGAAAGTTGTTCCAGCGTCACACGAGGAAGTGAAGGAAGAGTAGCGGGGCTGAACTGGAGCTGCCGACCGGACGAAAGTAACCCCGACACGGGGCAGTGCCTCTGGTGTATTCACCGATCGCTATGACCCCGCCGCCCACTGTAAGCCATTGATGACCACGTCCAGGAAAACTTTGTCTTCGAACGTTTCATTGGCGTGACCGTACGTTGTGCCGAAAACTCGTGACTTGCCGTACTCGTGAGCCCAGATCACCGGGTGCAGGTCCCCCGTTTTTTCACTGACAGAAGTTGCCAGAACTTCCGTGTTCGGCCATACCTTTTCGATGACGTACAGTTCGTCGTTCGGAGTGGTCCATTCCTTTGGAAAGTCCTTCATGGCAGGGTGATCGGGTTTGGCATTCTTGACCAGGTAGTTGCTTTTGTGCTCGTGTCGGCGACTTGTCACGCCGAGCATTTGTCGCCAGTCATCAATCTTTGTATCCCGGTAAGTGTGCATCGCACAGTGAATCACGACCGCATTCGTGCCTTCGAAATGGGGCTTTGTGATGCTGCGAATGTAGTCTTCGTTGGTGGTCTTCGCGAAGCATTCGTTGTGGATCACCACGTCGAATTCTCTGGCCCAGTTCTTGTTTTTGTACAAGTCGATCTGCGCTGAAGTGCCTTTGCCGCCCTCATTCACGATTGTCCAGTCGACGCTGATATTTCGTGCTGCCGCGGCATCCTGCAGCGCCTTCGTCTGGAAAGAGTAATCGTGACAGCATCCCCCGGTAACAATCAACACCTTCAGAGTTTTCGCCGAGGGAGGGACTTCGGCAGATGTAACCATGTTGGCGAACGCAAAGAGCAGACACAGGACGAACGGGCGAAGTGAGTTGAATGTCATTGCTCAGGGTGCTCGCAGCAGTTCAGGGGAAACAGAAAGCGCCGAGCATAACGTCAGCAGCAAAGAATGCCAATTTGGTAGAACAACCAATGAAACAAACAGCACGGAACTGAGATGATCTGTTCGACACCGGTAGGGTGCCACCGTTGCCTTTCCGCGTGATATTGCCCTACGCGAGTTCCGCCTTAAGGTCCTCGCTGGTCCTGATGGTTGCTGTATCTGTTTGGTTCAGCGTGATTTCCAGCGAGGCGGCAAGTTCCGGCAGCAGACCTTTGTACCAGCGGCTGAACGTCAGGTTCGCAACAGTTGCGCCTCGAAGTCGCACACAGTTTGTGATGAACCCGGGGCGCAGTTCTGCGGAGCAGTCGTCGCCTGAGATGTCCAGCACAAGATCTTTGCGAAACAGTCGATCGTGCCTCAGAGTCCAGCCGGTGCCGGCCCTGTCCAGTGTGCACCGAGCGCGAGCTGGCACTGGTCCGATCGCTGACACGGGAAACACGAGGAGTGGTTTCTCTGAGACCGTTTTAGGCGGAGCACAAAAGGCCCACACAGCGTCCAGCAGAATCGCGCGGAAGAAAATCTGGCGGCGATACGCCCAGCCAAAGAGCACCAGCGCGACTGCAAAAACAGCAAGATTGACCACCGTTGCCACTGTCGGACTGAAGCCGTAAACGACCATCAACGCTGCACACACAGTCTTGTTGGCCACCTCAAAAATCGCGTCGACTGTTGGGATTGGGGTGATCCAGATCAGCACCTCAAAAAGGAATCGGACCGTATTGATCACCACAATATTGATTATCGCGGCGATCATCAGCAATGAATCAACGCTGAATGACACAAAGCCCATTTGTATGACGGCCATTTCGGCGACGTCTGGCGTTTCGGCACGAATCATGAATCTCAGAGTCAACATTGTGATGATACCAGCCCATGTTTCGACCTGATCAATAGCCTGTGCAAAAGGTTTACTGACTTTTGTCAGTCGAGGAACAGACGTGATCAACGTCAGTATCAGGAATGTCCAGAAGACGCCGCTGTTGTTAAGTGGAGATCCTTCTCCCAGAAACGCATTGTCTGCGGCAATCCAGCCCTGTCCGTAAAGTGCCATTCCCGATAGGCAGGCGATTCCGAAAAACGGAGACAACGCGACCGGTGCGAGCGGCCCCAGCCAGTCCGCTACTCCCAGCGTTTCACCAAATTGCTGAGCTCCGACAACGTCTGCTGCTGAGAATTGCCGTGACGACTGGTGCGACCCGACTTCGTCCGAGGACAGTTCCTGAGCCCTTGAAGAAATCGCTGTGGCCGGCAGGAGTATTCCGCAGGCAATCAAGATGGATAATTTGTAGTGCGACTGTGTTCGCATAAATTTATACTTCTGTGGCTCATGCTGCCGACTGCGGACTTGACCGGACCTACTGGAAATCTCCACTGGGAACCGGCAGCAGGAAGGCATGGTTCTCAAACATCGCTTTGGGGCCGGCTTCACTGATCAGCGGGACGGTAAACAGAATCAAGCTGTACAGTCCCAGCAGTGGAACCATAAAGACCTTGGTCGGCCAGCGGACCAGTCGACTGGCACGGTGTTCCTTTTTCAGGCCCGTTCCATAGACCCAGCCGATCAGAAGCCGAGTGGGATAAATCACCAGAATGAACAATGGCGTGAACAGCCAGTAAGCGTCAGCGGGGGGCAGTACAACCTTGGACAGATATAAAGGTATCGCAAGCGCATACAACAGGATGGTGGCGATGGCCCATCGAATCGGGACTCGACTGATGATCTCGCGCACAACGCGCACCTCGAAGATGGCTCTAAAACGACCGGTTGTGGCCTGGTGCACCTGTAACAGAGGCAGCCAGGCGGCTACGGGAATCATCAATGCTCCGCCAACGAAGGAAAGGAACCCAGGCAGGCCCGGATCCTCGTGCGGCGAAGTGGACGACATACCCAGCAGTACCGTTGGAATGGTCAACCAGCACAGAGCGCCGCCCACGGCTTTTATGGCCAGCACGAAGTGATGCCACGGTTGAGAGATCGTTGCCAGACGTTCCGCCCACAGATTCACTGCGGGAGCAAATTCTCCAGATCGTATACGTTTGCGCAATTGTCGAATGTTGCGAATCGGCCTGAGAAAACACGCGAATGAACCACCGTTGGCAATCGCCAGCAACAGGTGCGAAAAAATAACAACCTGCAGCACCAACGTAAATGTGCTCAAACCGCTGCTCGGAATTCCGGAGAGCCGAGAAACGACCTGCTGGTCCCCAGCAACTGACGACACCATGATGATTGGCGCCAGAAACAGCAGCACCATCAATCCAATTGTGCCGATCCGTGTGGAAACAGACAACAACGGAAACCCGTCTCGCAGGTGGCCACTCTGTGCTACCTGCGTCTGAGCTGCAAGCATAACGCCCAGAGCCAGCAGGCTGAGTCCGGGAATTGCCGCCAACCCCGCCATCAGCGGTAACAGAAAGCCGATGCCCAGAAGAACGTGAAACAGCCAGCACAGACTGCGGAATGGTTTGCGCACACCAGGAAACTCGCCAGGCCCCAGCGGCATCATTAAGGCAGCGTTGTCGACGACGTCTTCTGCCACCGGGACATCGACGTCGCTGGCCAACGATCCGTGGCTTTTCAGCGAATTTTCGGCCTCCGGTGAAGAGGTGCCCATGGGACGTTCTTTCGACAACACAAGAAACTGGGCACAACAGAAAGTGGCTGCAACTGCGCATCGGACCGCCAAACAGGACGACGCGGGAGAATGCTGGTGGCTCCTGAAGTATTGCCCGGTGGCGTTCGTTGTAATGTGACGAATCCTGGAAACATATGCCAGGAAACGATCGTTTACTGCGAATTCCCCATATTTGTGACGTTTGAGTGATGGCGATAACGTATTCTTAGTTGCTCAGTGATCCTTTTATTTTACGTCCACAATCGCGTTAGTCGGAGGCTCGCAGCAGACGCCTGCCTGCTGCCGTTTTATGAATATTTGCGGCCCGAATTAGTTTCATGCCGTTGGTCCCGTTTAATTCGTCTCAGGGGTAAGTCGAGCATTCGAATGGTCCGTGAGTGATACAATCCAGCACAGAGGCACGTTTCGATGAAGCCGTTCGCCGTTATTTTCTGTACCGTTGCTGTTGTCGCTTTGCTGTTGCTTGTCGTCAAAGCCGGAGAAATTGCGCCGCTCACTTCTTTGCCCCCCGCATTGGTGTCGGAAGAACGGATCGATGAATCGGTATCAGTCGTCAATCAGTGGTTGCGCAAAGGTTGGAGCGACGAAGGTCTTGAACCTGCGGAACTGGCAGATGACCTGACAGTGTATCGACGCCTGTCACTGGCTTTGCACGGCACGATTCCGTCGCTGGAAGAGGTGACGGCATTCAAAGCGGATACATCCACGGATCGCATCGAACGCTGGTTATTGCGGATGCTGGAAGATTCCAGATTTTCAACGTATTTTGCGGATCGGATCGAACGCGTTCTGACCGGAGTGGATCCGGGACAGTTCATCATCTTTCGGCGAGACCGGTTGCGAGACTGGTTGAGTGACCAATTGGCGATGGACCGTCCGTGGCACGAAATGGCCGCCGATTTGATTGCAGCAGACGGATTGTGGACCAGTGAGGCTGCTTCCAACTTCATCACAGCGGCTTTTATTGGTGGCGAAGGTCTTGACGAAAATGAACTGGCAGGCCGCACGGTGCGTGCCTTTCTGGGGCAGCGCATCGATTGTGCTCAGTGCCACGATCATCCGTTCGACAGCTGGAAGCAGCAGGACTTCGAAGGACTTGCGGCTTTCTACGGTCAGGCTCGAGTGACACCTGGTGGCGTGATCGATCGACCGACCGAACAGGGAGAGCCGACGGTCTACAGAGTTATTGACCCGGGCGAAGAAGAAGGACGTTTGGTTGAACCTCATGTACCTTTTAACGAAGAGTGGTCTGACGTTTCAGGTTCTCGCCGACAGCAGCTGGCGGCCTGGGTTGTGCACCCGGACAACCGACGTTTTGAACGAGCGATCTCAAACCGAATCTGGGGGCTGCTGTTCGGACGGGCATGGCACGATCCGGTCGATGATCTCGCACACCCGGACGAAGATGTTGACGATCTGCTGGACGTCGTTGGCCGCGAATTCCGTCGTCACAACGGCAGTCTGAAGTTTCTGATTCGAACAATCGCCTTATCCGATGCCTTTCGGCTGAGGTCTGACGTCTCCTGGGCCGACGAAGATCTGTACTCCCATATGAGTCGTGAGTGGGCCGTATTTCCTCTGGTTCGCCTGCGCCCTGAGCAGATGATTGGATCGATGTACCAGGCGGGGCGCATTCGTACGACCGATCAGGCGTCGCACCTGTTCGTTCGTTTTGGAAAATTGACGAACGAAAACGACTTTCTGAAGGAATATGGCGATGCGGCGGATGACGAACTGCTGCAGCAGAGCGGGACGATTCCTCAGGCATTGCTGCGAATGAACGGGAGATTTACGCGAGGGTTCACTGAGACCGGGACGTTTTCAGCAGCTGGTCAGATCATGCGACATTCCGGCGACGATGAGTCAGTTGTCCAAAATTGTTTTCTGGCATGTCTGACGCGAATGCCTAATGATGAGGAACGCGACTTCTTTGTGCTGCAACTACAGGGCGCCGAAAAGTCGGATACGAATACGGACCAGAATGTCGAAGACGGCGTCGATACTGCTGTTGACGTTGCGCGTCCCCGTCATCAGGTCGTTCGCGATATGTACTGGGTACTGTTCAACAGTCCGGATTTTTCTTGGAACAAATGAAGCCGCGGTATGTGGATTGGCGGTTGTTCCCGTCCCTTTACCGGAAAATTCGGGATTGAGACGATCTGAGCTTAAGCGACATGCTGGTGATACGGTCTGCGACTTCAGGTCGAGCCTTGAAGACTAAAACTGGAAAGACGATGAGATGAAAACTCGTAATGGGAACGCATGCAGTCGTCGCGATGTGCTCCGAACGATGACTGCTTGTGGCCTTTCGATTTCTGTGCCCGCTATGTCAGCGCAAGCTGCCGCCAGACGCAGCACAGAACGTCCCAAGTCACTGATTACGTTGTGGATGAACGGCGGAATGAGTCAGCTGGAGACCTGGGATCCACATCCGGGAACTCCGACCGGAGGTCTGGTGAAGTCAATTCCCACCAGTCGAAAAGGCCTGCAGATATCAGAGTTCCTGCCACAGTCGGCGGAACAGATGCACAACGCTACATTGATTCGGTCTTTGACTTCACGGGAAGGAGATCACGCTCGCGGTGCATTTTACGTCAAGACGGGATATCGTCTTGAGCCAACTCTGGTCTACCCGTCGTTGGGGGCGATCGTCGCTCACGAGTTGCCCGATTTAAACGTCGAAATTCCACAGCATGTTTCCCTGGGCGGCGATAATTTCTTTCCCCGTGGTGGTTACCTTGGAAACGAATGGGATGCGTTTCGGGTATTCGATCCGGGCCGGTCGCTGATCAATCTGAAGGCTGGCGTTTCTGACAGCCGGATGGCTCTTCGCAGGACAGGTCTCGATCTGCTGTCGCGACAGTTTACAAAAGGACGTCCAACTGCAGAAAAGGAAACTCTGCACCAGGACAATATTCAGCGAGCCCTGAAGATGATGTCGTCGGATCAGATCAAGGCCTTCGAATTGGATGAGGAACCGTCTGCAGCTCAGACAGCATACGGTGATTCACGATTTGGTCGAGGCTGCCTGATCGCACGTCGTCTGGTGGAAGGTGGAGTACGGGCCATCGAAGTGTGTCTGAACGGCTTCGATACTCATGTTAACAATCACGAAGGCCAGAAGACTCAGGCCGACATCCTGGACCCTGCCTTTGCAACTTTGATAACCGAATTGAGAGAGCGCGACCTGCTGGAGTCCACCATTGTGCTGTGTATCTCCGAGTTCGGGAGAGATCCTCGCATCAATGGTGCTGGTGGACGAGATCACTGGCCCAGCTGGTTTTCCTGCGTTGTAGCTGGTGGCGGATTTCAGAGCGGTCTTGTTGTCGGCGAAACCGCCAGCCATGTCAGCGAGGATCAGGGCAAGAAAGCCCGGCTTAATCCCACTGATCCGATCACGGTGCCGCAATTATATGCAACAATCATGCATGCCATGGGAATTGGCTGGGACGACGAGATTATTACCCCTATCGGTCGGCCGATCAGATTCGCCGACGGCGCCCCCGTGGGCAGGTTGCTGAATGACGACCTTGCAGCAAAAATTCCATCCTGAGACCGTTGAGTCCTGAGTAGCTGGAATTGCAGTTTCATGTGATGTGGATGGAGTCGAATGGCAGCCATTGTGTGCCCGCACCCTTAAAACCGTGGTGTTCCGCGTCACCATTTGCGAGTGACGGTGCTGCAGCCTATCATGACGCCCATGGCGCAGGTTTCCAGGAAATTTAATGAATACAGTGTGATCATTATCGGTGTGGGCCTGATTGGTGGTTCCATTGCCGCCGCGATTCGTCAGCGTCACCCTGGCTGTCGAGTGACCGGCGTCGGTCGATCCGAAAATCGGCTGGCAGCGGCGCAAGAAGTCGGTTTGCTGGACGACTGGGCGACAGCGGTGACAGCCAGCATGCTGCGGGGCCCGAGCGTTGTTGTTGTCTGTCTGCCGGTCAGTATGATCGCTTCACAGGTCCGTGAAATTGCTTCTTTGGCCGGCACAGATGTGCTGGTCACTGATGCCGGCAGCGTGAAATCAGCCATTTGTGACCAGGTCATGATGGACCGGAAAGGCGCCCAGTTGTTCGTGGGGGCTCATCCGATTGCGGGTGGTGAAACGGGTGGATTCGAAAATGCAGAGGCGGACCTGTTCGACGGCCGTGTGTGCGTGATCACACCACAGCAGCACTTGGAAACCGACGACGTCAGGATTCAACGAACTATAGAATTCTGGTCAGGAATCGGCTGCCACGTCACCCGGATGACGCCACGCGAACACGACCGGATTCTTGCCCTGACCAGCCACCTGCCACATGTCATGGCAGCCGTGACGACGTCGGTCGTCGGATCGGAGAATCTGCCACTCACAGGGTCCGGGTTCCGCGACGCGACCCGGATTGCGGCAGGCAGCCCCGCGTTATGGAAAGAAATTCTTGCCGGAAACCGAGAGCAGGTGATTGCTGCGATCCAATCCGCCGAACAAATGCTCGCGGACTTTCGGACTGCACTGACAGCGCAGAACGATTCACGGATCGAAGATCTGCTGAGCACTGCCGCTGTGTGCCGTACGTCACTGGACTCGTAGTTTTCAGGCCGGCGTGTTCACTGCACGTTACGTACACGAAAGCGGCTGAACCCGAATTTTTCCAGCAAAGTCAGCAACTTTGACACTCGCTGCTCGATACAACGTCCTTCGGCCACACCGGCTGCCAATGTTCCTGCCGTGATGGCTGCGACCTCACAGACGGAAATTGGCAGTTTGAATTCCGCCAGATCTGCATAGAGTTCTTCATGGCTACAGATTTCGCCGAACTTCAGGCCCTGATATGTCAGCTCAACACCTCTCAGGTCGGGGCTCCATTGGTAATCAAATGGCCCAAAACAACGTCCGCGCGTAGCTACCCAGAATGCAGTATGGTCAAGTAAAATTTCGCTGTCGGTTGACTTCATGCAATGAGTTCAAAATCCACAAAACGTTCTTGAGAAGCCGTTGAATCGTTGATCCTACTGTTTCGCGTCACGTGCGGAAATAGAATTCCGGATCCGAGCGGTGTTTCTTGTCTGTGCCTTCAATTGAAGGATTCGCAGCATTTCCCATAAACGAAATCCAGCAAGGGCTTGACAAGAGATTGACACTCCGATTATCAATCGGAATTCATTGATCCCCAATTCACTCAATGGGGCTTGTTGAAGACTCGATCGAGGGCTGGAACAATGTTGTTGTCAATACTCCTGGATTCCATAGTTGATTTATATGCAGAGCCATTGTGCCGTCAGCTGTCAGTGACTGGCCTTCACAAAGGTCGGACTGAACCGGCACTGATGGTCGACGAGGTCGAGGTCGAGGTCGAGGTCGAGGTCGAGGTCGAGGTCGACGACGACGACGAACTGGACGACGACGACGAACTGGACGACGACGACGAACTGG
>JABABI010000319.1 GCA_014238335.1 Fuerstiella sp. | reverse complement strand
GTATCTTCACTTTGAGAAAATTTTTCAAAAGCAAATCGAGGTGCTTTTGTGACGACATAATCTAGAGCTGGCTCAAAACAACAAGGGGTGACTTTTGTAATTTCATTTATTAACTCATCTAATGTATAACCAACGGCTAGTTGAGCTGCAATTTTTGCGATAGGGAAGCCTGTCGCTTTACTCGCAAGGGAACTGGAACGTGAAACGCGAGGATTCATTTCAATAACAATCATATCTCCATTACGTGGGTTAATTGCAAATTGAATATTAGAGCCACCAGTAGCAATACCAACTTTACGAATTATGTCAATGGCTGCATTACGCATTTTTTGGTATTGACTATCACTTAGAGTTTGCTGTGGAGCAACCGTGATGGAATCACCGGTATGTACACCCATAGGATCCAAGTTTTCGATGCTACAGATAACAACTACATTATCTGCTGTATCACGCATTAGCTCTAATTCAAATTCTTTCCATCCTATGACGCTTTCTTCTACGAGAATTTCCTTAACTGGAGAAATATTCAAAGCATTCCAAGTTATATTTTCAAATTCTGCTTTTGTTCTTGCGATCCCACTTCCAGTTCCACCAAGTGTAAATGAAGGACGTATAATTAGTGGTAATCCCTTTTTCTCGTAAAAGGAACGAGCTTCAGAAAGATTAGTACAAAAAGCAGATTCTGGTACTCGTAGACCAAGACTTTCTATAGCAATTTTAAATTCTCGACGACTTTCTGCCCGGTGTATAC
>JABABI010000318.1 GCA_014238335.1 Fuerstiella sp. | reverse complement strand
TGGAAGGGTGGAGCCTCGAGACTTGATGGCGACGGTCTTTCATTGTTTGGGCTATTCTCCGGACACAGAATTGCACGACACGACCGGCCGTCCGCTGCCCATCAGCCGTGGTCGAGTGATCGAGCAGGTGCTCTAACCCGTAGGGTCAAAGAACTCAGCCGACCGTTAAATGCAGGAGATTCTTGCACTTCCGAAATCTGAAACATCGCAATCTCAGCCGGTTGATTCTTCGCCGACAACAAAGGGCAACAAAGGGGACACCCACTCTTCCCAATCACGGAATGCTGACGTGACACCTCACCGTCAAAGAGTGGATAATGTGGGCAGAACAGGCCAGGTGCAGCATCATGCGACGCAGCTGCGGTCTGGTCCAAACAGAGGCACTCAGGCACTGGTTTCCGCTCCGAGATCATCGGGGTTCGCTGACCTGGGCCGAACTGGTAACTCGAGCGTCAATTGTCGCTTAACTGTTGCAATGCACTAGGTTTGTGTCGTGGAATTCAGCCCCGACAAACCGTGATTCGCTGAGCGGCGATCAGCAAATGTGGGTGTCCCCTTTTGTGCTACCACGCGGAGCGGAATCATCAGGGGCTCGGTAATAAACTCATTGAGTCTGCTCCCCATGCGGGTCCTGTCGCTGGTAGAATCGCATGCCGTGAACGGCTTGGTGGAATGCTCAAGTACTACCATCGGCGCGCAGCTTGATTTGATTCTGAACTGCACCAACTGTGGCCATTCTGCGGTGGAGATACGC
>JABABI010000317.1 GCA_014238335.1 Fuerstiella sp. | reverse complement strand
CACGCTGTGGCAGAAGATCAAGGGCGGCGGGCGGGCTCCAACCGTCTCAGATGACCACATACTGAAGGAATCCGTTGATTACCTCACGCGACAGAACAGCTCGCCAGCGGCCGCGTACGGCGACCCAGAGGGATACGAGCCACCTGATCCCAATGACCCCGATGCCGTCCCATTTTCCCGGCATAGCGACATGACGGCCGTGCTCGATCGTTACATGCGCCCGTTCCTGACGTCCTGCTAACTTCTACAATTGTAGAAGTTGCGCCCACCCGCCCGTTTCTGACGTCCTGCTAACCTCCACAATTGTGGAGGTTGCGCCCCGTCAAGTCCGGTGGTGGTGGCGATTACCACTGGCTGTGAACTGTTAACGGTTAACAGTTGGATGGTCCGTAACCGTCATGACGGCCGTCACGTCAATCCGTGACGGTTTCCTGTATCGCCAGCGTATCGCCAGACATCGCCAGACATCGCCACAGGTAAGAAATGGCGTGGCCGTCCAGATTGCTCTGGCGGCCTATGGTCGATTCAATAACAGTTGGTCGATTCGTGGTCGATTCGTGGTCGATTCACTTCAAATCGTTCAAAAGTTTTTTCCGTCCTGCACCTTATGTCATGACTTACTTATGACTTGCTTATGATTTACTTATGTTGCTTATGAAATCCGTGGGCGCCAGCAGTGGCCCTTGAAGCGGACGTTAGGTGTCGTTTCTGCACACTCTCCCCGTTTCTGCACACTCTCCCCGTTTCTGCACACTCTCC
>JABABI010000316.1 GCA_014238335.1 Fuerstiella sp. | reverse complement strand
GCATTCCATCTGTATTACTTGGGCCTAATTATGGAAATCTCAGACCGACATTGCCAACTGCCAATTGCCAAATGCCAATTGCCAATTGCCAATTGTCAAATGCCAATTGCCAGTTAATACAAAATACATGGAAAGTGAAAGTAGGTTTTTTTTGCCAATAGCCAATTGCCAACTGCCAACTGCCAATTGCCAACTTCCAATTGCCAAGTGCCAACTGCCAACTGCCAACTGCCAATTGCCAAATGCCAAATGCCAATTGCCAATGCCAACTGCCAACTGCCAACTGCCAAATGCCAATTGCCAACTGCCAATTGCCAATGGAAAGTGAAAGTAGAGCTTAACCATATTCAAAGTGAAAGTAGTTTTCTGAAATAGATTAGACATTGAAATGGGATGGGGATTGGGGTAGGGTTTACACATTTTGTTTGTATTGTGTTTATTGTCCCTTTCAGCACATTTCAAGTCATATCAGGAAGGTGCCTGCTTGTAACAGATAACCACTTTATAGTGCTGTCTCACTGAAATATCACACTGAAGGCATAGTCGTATGATATCCCGCCCGGTCACATTATTCTGGCAACGGGTCAACCAGTTTTTGCGTTGAACTACCCTTTATATGTCGAGCGTTTGACAAGGGAGCTTCAACTACCAATTTTAAATATTTAGTTTGACTCGGCCGGGAATCGAACCCGGGCCTCCCAGACACGGAGCGAACGCTCTAACCACTAGGCTACCGAGCTGGTTCACTACGACCCAACAGCGTCCATGGAGATTC
>JABABI010000315.1 GCA_014238335.1 Fuerstiella sp. | reverse complement strand
TCCCGCGCTGTTCAAGGTCGGTGATGAGTGTTGCGAATGCCTGGTCGAAGACCGGCGCCACGTCGCCCATTTCGTCGGCCAGCGCTTTGTGATGATCCCAGCCGTCGTGCTTCACCTCGACGAAACGGACACCGGAATCAACCAGTCGGCGAGCGAGCAGGCACCCCTGACCGAATGAGTTATTGCCATAGGCTGCCCGTTGTTCTTCAGACTCGCCCGACAGGTCAAAAGCTCTCAGCTCCTTGCTCTTCATCAATGCGAGGGCATCGTCATAGAAGCCGTTGTAGGCATTGACGCCCTTGTCATTGAATTTCCTGCGGAAGTCGGCGTCGATTCCGTTCAGCAATCTCAGTCGTTTGTTTGCATTCGATTTGTCGCCGATCGATCTGACGTCGCTGATCCCCTGGTTGGGATCTCCAATTGCGAGCGGTGCGTAGCTGGAGGGAAAGAAGCCGTTCCCCTGGTCGGAACGGCGGTTGACGCAGACGCTTGATGGCAAGGTCTTGCTGCTGCGTCCGAGATAGTGAGAACCCCAGGCCCCGAGGTTGGGGTGTAGTATTGTGCCGCGAGGTTCGTAAGCCGTCCGCATATAGTATTGCGCTGGCTTGTGGACACCGATCTTCGCTTCCATCGAGCGGATCACGCAGACGCGATCTGCGACTGTAGCGAACTTCGGAAAGAAATCGGTGACCTGGAAGTCGGCTGATGTATTAATCGCCTTGGCCGGGCCTTTGGACTTGCCCTGTTTCGGATCCAGCGAGTCGATGTGACTTAAGC
>JABABI010000314.1 GCA_014238335.1 Fuerstiella sp. | reverse complement strand
GCACTTGAGCGCTGGCCCCGGCTGCGTTGTCGTACTTGAGTTTCACCGGGATATCCCGGCCGGCCCATTCGTCGAGCATCGGCTTGGGATCGCAGAGATCCATCTGGCTTGGCCCGCCCTGCATGAAGAGCGAAATCATCGCCTGCGCCTTCGGAGTGTGGTGCGGCTGTTTTGGCGTGAGGTCGAACGACTGTTCTCCACGCGGAACCGCCGGCGGAGTGGCAAGCAATTTGTCGCGGTTCAGCAGCCAGCCCAGCGACAGGCCGCCGATGCCCATCGTGTTGTGCCGGAGAAACCGGCGGCGGTTGAAGGCTTCGCCCGGGTTGTTCATGCCAGCAGTTCCTCCACCACGCGGGCCGGTTGGCCGTCGATGAGGCTCTGCACCCGGCCGCCCCGCTTGTATTTGAGATGGTCATGATCGAGGCCGAACAGTTGCAGCAGCGTGGCGTGATAATCGTAATGATTCACCTTGTCCCGCACGGAACGATGGCCCCACTCGTCGGTCTCGCCGTGAATGTGTCCGGCCTTGAAGCCGCCGCCGGCGAGCCACATGCTGAAGCCGTAAGTGTTGTGGTCGCGCCCGGCATTATTCGTGTTTTGCACCACCGGCAACCGGCCCATCTCGCCGCCCCAATGCACGACCGTGCTGTCAAGCAGGCCAAGTCCTTTGAGGTCTTTTATCAGTCCAGCGATGGGGCGGTCGGTTTTTTTGCAAGCCTTGGGCAGCGAGTTTTTTATGCCGTGATGGTGGTCCCACGACTGGTTGCCGCTCAACACGTGCACGAAGCG
>JABABI010000313.1:229-810 GCA_014238335.1 Fuerstiella sp. | reverse complement strand
GGGGTTATCCTCTTTCCGCAGCCAATCCATGATAGGTTCGCGCGGATCGCTCTGCCCAACCTTGACCGTGTGGCTGCGAAGAAGACTCAACTCCTTTTCCGGTGTGGCCGAGCCTTTTGAAGATCTTCCCTTGCGGCCTTTCTTCAACATGGGAGTGTCAAAGAAACTTGAGAAATCCACAAAGTCGTTCTGTGTCCATTGATCAAATGGATGCTTGTGGCACTCTGCACACTGTAATTGGATTCCCAGAAAGCTGTGGGCCACAGACATGGCGGTGTCCTTTGGTTCTTCGAGGCTCTGGCGGGTCCAGAAATAAGGCATTCCTTCCCCAACACCGCTCGAGATATCGGCGAGCATGATCCCCTCGACCAGGTCAACGTAGGATTCATTGTTGGCAATCCGTTCATAGATCCAGTCGTACCATCTTGTTGCCTTGATATAGCCGTCCTCTCTGGCCACTTCCAAAAGGCTACTGATGGAAGTCGGGTTGCAGCCGGTAAAGTCGCACAACTTGTTGGCCCACCAGGCGGCGTAGGATGGACGCTCCAGCAGTTCATTGATCTTAAGGGTCCGTTTATCGG
>JABABI010000313.1:0-219 GCA_014238335.1 Fuerstiella sp. | reverse complement strand
ATGACAAAACTTCTTCAGGAGAAGGAAGTGTGCCTGTTAAATCTATGCTTAACCTTCTCAGGAATTCTGTGTCCGTACATTGCTTGGATGGTGTGATCCCCAACTTGACCAACTTTGACACAACAAACTGGTCAATGGGGTTGGAATATCCTGTGACATCAATCTCTAAACGCTCATCAGTAAGCGGACGCAGTACGGGGATTGCCGCAATACCATTGT
>JABABI010000312.1:296-834 GCA_014238335.1 Fuerstiella sp. | reverse complement strand
GAGCACCTCTACGAGATGGACAGCCTGCGCCACAGCATCGGCCTGCGCGCCTACGGCCAGCGCGACCCCATCCTCGAGTACAAGTCCGAGGGCTACCACATGTTCCAGGAATTGCAGGTCAACATCTGGACCGAAATCTGCCAGAACATCTTCCGCAGCGCCTCCAGTGTCGATGCCTTCCAGAGCTTCCTGAAAAACCTCCCGATGCAGGAAGTGCACCAAAGCTCCAGCGCGTTCGGAGCTGAGGAACGCCGCGCCGCCAACGAAGCCTCCGACATGGTGGACGAAGCCACCGACATTGTCTCCCGGGCCGAACCGTTGCGCACCGCCGTCAAGGTCGGCCGCAACGACCCCTGCCCCTGCGGCAGTGGCAAAAAGCACAAAAAGTGCTGCGGCTGATCTCGGCCAAGCGCTTGGCCAAAGTGCTTCCCGCGAAAAACAGGCCACCTAAAAACGCACCCTTTGGGCGGTATCTTTCATTTGATGCGGCGGGTTTTTGGCCTAGACTGCCCTGCCTTGCGGCGCTTGGCCAAGCCGC
>JABABI010000312.1:0-286 GCA_014238335.1 Fuerstiella sp. | reverse complement strand
CTGAATTTTGGATCCTGCACGTCAATGGTTTTTGTCCGCCGTCGTTGTTTACGGCACCAGCATGCTGTACTCCGCCTTCCTTTGGCGGCGAGGTTTCCAGCGGGACAACTGGATCAACTACAGCCTGCTCGCCGTCGCATTCGTGCTGCACACCGTCGCCATGGCCAAGCGCGGCTTTTCGCTGCAGCACTGCCCGGTCAACAACCTGTACGAGGCCACCGCGTTTGTCCTGTGGACGATCGCCGCTGGCAGCCTTGTTTTCGGCCTCTGGCCAAGGTTGCGTTTC
>JABABI010000311.1 GCA_014238335.1 Fuerstiella sp. | reverse complement strand
GTCTCCATCGATGTTCTCGACATGGACGCCGAAGCACTTCAGCGAGAGGTTCTCTTTCTGCGACGTCGCGTCACCCGACTCCTTACTATCTCCCCGTACACAACCCTCTTCGTAACAATGCGCGCGCACCCCAATTTCGGAAGTCGTTAAACAGTAACGCTTTACAGAGTTGGGGTCCCTTCCGGTGGTTCGAAGGTAGAGAACCCTCTTCGAACTTTTGCGCTCTCGGTTAACAGGACGCGAGACATTGTGCATCCGGGCGGGTTATCTGGACCTTGCAGGCCAGTCGCCTCCAATGCCGCCAGCCCGTGCATTCATACCGCTAAATCGGGTGTGACGATGCTCATAGCGGGGTACAAACGAAGCGCCTTCTCCCGATGACATCACGAGTTACGACGAAGACGGATCCTACCCCGATGAGCAAGCTTTATCACCCATTGCTGACGCTGATTGCCACCGCGACGGACCGTCTTCTGGCTCATCACCTCGAATACCTGAAGGAAGAGAACCGGATCCTGCGAGCGCGGATCCCGAAACAGATCCACACGACGCCGGAGGAACGTGGTCGACTGCTGAAGTTGGGCAAACGGCTGGGAAAAGATATCGATGCACTAATCGGCATCGTCACTCCTGCCACATTTCATCGCTGGGTCCGTGAAGAAGAACGAGGTCGGAAGAGTGTGAAGGGGAATCGTCCTCGTCGTGACCTGCGCGAATTGGTTCGTCACATTGCTGCGGAAACGGATTTCGGTTACACGCGGATTCTTGGTGAACTCCGTAAGCTGGGAATTCGCCGTATCTGCCGGCAGACCGTCAAGAATATCCTGAAAGAGCAGGG
>JABABI010000310.1 GCA_014238335.1 Fuerstiella sp. | reverse complement strand
CACCTGGTGAAGTGGCAGAACCAAACGTGGTCCGCACAGCGGACCCTACTCGGCTAATGTCAGTCAATCTCTGGCCGTTGACATCCAGTTGAGCCGCCGCACCACGAGTTTTGCCAGCAGCGAGTGCTTCATCCACTGCATTCTTTGGGGCATCACTGGCTCGTCAGTTTTTCAATTGCATCTCCGAGGCCTTCCGCGAGTTCCCATTGCTTATCTCGTGCGTCTTGCACCGTGATACGATCAGATCGTGGTGTCAGTGGAATATCTGTGAATCCACCCATCCCTGCGGTTGCAGCATCCAACTCTCGAACTGCATCGGAAAACTGAGCCGACTCCGTTAGTGAATCACGTAGGACATCACGACGATGAAGGAACCAATCTGCTTTGGAGTCCAACCCGCATTCTCGAAGCAGCTCGATCATGCCGGACAGTATTTCGTCGACTGAATGACTCATTTCAACAGTGCCTCCCCGAGGTAGTTCATCACGCTTCCCGGCGTGATGTCCTTTGGAAACAGCACCTGATACCCGGTGCCGCCCTTCACTTTTCCATAATACACGGTGACGTCTTGGGTGAATTCGTACGTTCGCAGAACTTCATTGGGATTGTTCCACTTATTGATTTGATACAAGGAGTCAGTTCCCTGCTTTGTCGCAGTTGACCGAGTCCCGAACCACGGGCCAGGGTTGTCTGGAAGCTCGTCTGGAATCCACGGCGACCGATGCACTTTCTCGGCAGCCTTGAATGTGCGAAAACGGACAGGGCCGTCGAATTCTTTCGCAAAACGCTTTGGCAGTGTCGGGAGCGACGACCTAACCAATCCCTTTGGCGTGCACGTATTATGCACGAGCACG